>JAEZLP010000062.1 GCA_023415235.1 Bacillota bacterium | reverse complement strand
GCGGCGTGGTGATCCTCCTGGGGCCCGGCGCTGCCGCCGGTGATCCCTGGGCCGTGACCCAGGTGCTGCTCGCCGCCCTGGGCTACGCGATCGCTCCGATGGTGGTCGACCGGTACCTCCAGGACGTCCCGTCCCCGGTGCTGACCACCACCGTCCTGGCGCTGTCGGCGCTGGTGTACCTGCCGGTCGTCGCGGCCACCGGGTGGCCGGCGGAGCTGGAAGCCGACGGCGCCATCTCGCTCGTCGTGCTCGGCGTGGTGTGCACGGCGCTGGCGTTCACCCTGTTCTTCCGCCTGATCGCCGAGGTCGGCGCCGCCCGCTCGACGCTCGTGGCGTACCTCAATCCCCTGGTCGCGGTCACCGCCGGAGCCCTCGTGCTCGATGAGCCCGTGGGCTGGCCGCTCGTCGCCGCGACCGCACTGATCCTGCTCGGCTCGGCCGCTGCGGCCCGGCGCACCAAGGCGGCGCCGGCCGTGACGACCGATCCGGAGGCCGGTACGGACAGCATCGAGCCAGGCGACATCGAACCCCGACCTCGCGAGATCGAGGCGGATCTCGCTCGCTGATCAGGCCGGTGTGGACACTGGCGAGCCGTCAGAAGGGTGGCTCGTCGGGGTAGCCCGATGGCGCCCGAGCGTCCGGTGGTGCTCCTGGTGGTCGGGGCTCGCGTGGTGGTGCTGGTGATCTGGGTTCGGGTGGTGGTGGCCAGTAGGCGGCCGCTTGGGTGGTGTGGCGCCGGCCGAGGGCAGATGTCCAGATCAGGGTGCCGTCGGGGCGATGGGTGATGGCCCAGTTCATCTCGTGCTTGAGCCGGTGGTGCTTCTTGCACAGGCAAGCCAGGTTGCATAGGTCGGTACCGCCGCCGTGTTGCCAGTCGGTGGAATGGTCGATGTCGCAGCCTTTGGCGGGGCGGCGGCAGCCGGGGAAGCGACAGGTGCGGTCGCGAACCTGCACGGCTCGGCGTAACTCGGCGGGCAGTCGGTAGCGGTCGCGCCCCACGCCCAGGACGGCGCCGGTGTGCGGGTCGGTCAGGACCCGGATGAACGAGGTCGCGGTCCCGGCCAGCAGCTTGGCGGTCTCCAGGTCGATCGGTCCGACGCCGTCGAGCTCGGCCGGCTCGTCGCCGTGGCCGAGCAGGGTCAGCACCGGCACGGTCAGCACCAGGTCGGCCTTCACCCCGCGTACCCACCCCGGCACCGAACCGGCCCCGTCGGGCGTTCCGGCTCCGTCGGGGATCAGGCCGGCGCCAGGGCTCAGGAGCAGATCGACGAGCTCGTCGGTGCGGGCTTGGGCGCGGGTGCGGGTCTCGCCCGGGACCGCGAGGACCCGGTCTGCGAGGGTGTTCAGGCGGGCGTCGATCGCTGCACCGGCCGCGGCGGGGATCAACGCGGACAGCCACACCATGTCCTCGTCCGCCGGCGAGAGGTGCACGTGCCGATCGGCCAGGTTCGCCGCACGCTGCTCCGGCGTGCGCGGCACGTGCCGGGCCCGCCACCGACGCGCCGCGGCCCGCAGCTGCGGCGCCGTCATCGCCTGCGCCCGGACCGCGAGGGCGGCATCGGCACGCGCCAGCACTTCCGGATCGAGCACGCCCGCGAACACGTCGAGCACGGCCTCCATGTGCCAGCTGGACAGATCTCCCGCCTCGGCGGCCGCCAGCAGCGATGGGAAGTGCGCGAGCATCGTCAGTCGGGTCAATCGCCGGGCCAGGGAGGCTTCGGGCAGGTGCAGGGCGCAGGCCAGCTCGGCCAGCATCGCCCGCGCCCCCCACGCGCGGCGCTCGCGCTCCGTGACGCCACTGGAGCGGGCCGCCAGCTCGGCCGCCCCGCGTAGGTAGGTGCCGACGAGGCGTTGGTCGTAGCGGGCCTGCTGCGAGGCCATGAAGCGCGCCTCGCTGACCCGGTCGGCGATCTCGGCGAGGAGCGGATCGCGGGACTCGTCGGCCACGAACAGGCCCTCGACACCCAACTCGAAGCCCACAGCCGGCCGGTCTGCGATGGGCCCGGCAACCGGCAGCGGCACGTCCGCCCGGTCCCACCGGCCGCCCACCAGCACCGTCGACATGCCTTCACCCAACCACCGACCACTGACATCGCCGCAGGTCAGCCGCAACATCGAACACCCGTTCCGGGTGTCTGCTCGAGTGAAGTGGACATCGCCGCTCACAGCTTGAAGATCGCGGAAGCGCGAACCGGGCCGCCGCGTGCGGAGCCCGCAAGCCCATCCGCCGACCATGCAGCGGACCGGCGTTCCTGTGACTCAATGTGGCGCCCCGGGACCGACTCGATCGCACCCGGCCCCACGGCCGGCCGAAACTCAGGCCTCCACGACCACCGGGATGATCATCGGCTTGCGCCGCAGCCGGCTGGACACCCACCGTCCGACGACCCGCCGCACCACCTGCTGCAGCTGGTGCGTGTCCTCGCCACGCAGCGCGGCGGCCTCGAGCGCGGCCCGCACCTCGGGCAGCACCTCCTCGAAGATCGAGTCCTCCTCGGCGACGCCGCGCGCGTGGATCTGGGGCCCCGCGAGCACCTTCCCGTCGGCCGACGACACCACGGCGAAGATCGACACGAAGCCCTCGTCGCCCAGGATGCGGCGGTCCTTGAGCTCGGCCTCGGTGATCCCGCCGACCGACGACCCGTCGACGTACACGTACCCGCACG
>JAEZLP010000041.1 GCA_023415235.1 Bacillota bacterium | reverse complement strand
TCAGACCACTATCAGTCAGTTCATATTTAAATAAAGTTGAAGCGCCGTGTACGGAACCGTACGCACGGTGCTGTGAGAGGTCGGGAAATTGAATATCACTATTCAAATTTCCCTCCTACTCGATTTTGCAGACTTTTAGTTCTCAAAGGTTTTAACTTTTCTTTTAAGCATCATATTGATCGCGATTCCTGTTCCAAGCAATCCATAGAAGAGCGGCATGACAGAGACTGAGCTGTCATTCACCAAGGCAGCAACTAGGAAACCACATACTCCAAAGAATATACCAGCACCCACGAAGGAGATGAAATCAGTATCAAAATCCTTTTTAATGTATAATCGAGTACTTTGAACAATATAAATCCCCCATAAAGCGATCAAGGCCAGCAATGAAATAATACCAGTGCTAATAGCTATGCCTAAATACATGCAGTGCGGCTTATCAATTATCAAGTTTACATTCCACCCTGCATTATACTTTCCGGCATAATCCTTTTGAGGATAGTATAAGCAGAAGGTATCGGCGCCATGACCGATAAGAACCGTATCTTTGAGCATAGGAATAGTTGCGCTCCAAATTAGACCACGTCCTGAACCAAAGTTTGGATTATTTTCAAACCCTATATGTTCCACCGGATCCAAATCAACAGCTGAGCCTAATTGATTCAAATAAAGTGGTCCTTCCGGTGTTAATTTGAATGGCCATTGGCTTTGATCAATATATATAATATAGAACTCATTATCATTGTCATCAACTGCTGGTCTCAACGTGCACATGGCAAATCTTGGATCCAAGAAGGCGTGTAGATAGCCATCTTCAGCTGATATTAGCTGAAGAGGAATATCTTTACCGCTACTGTCTTTCACTGAGACGGAAGAAATATCCTCTGGGAATGTGGTGATCGTCATTTCATTTCCGTTGATGCTGAGTTTGATATCATTTCCGTCGGTATCGATAAAATCAATACGGGCTTTTTCAGCTGTTGCTGTATTTTGCGTTGCGGCACCATTCGATGCAGAGGCCTGCGGATTACCGGGCACTGCGACTGTAGCCTTGTTCCCAAGAAAGCCTTTGGCTGCATTGAATTCCGATTGGAGCTGTTCAAAGTTTGCAAAGCACATAAGGATAGCCAGTGCAAACAGTATTATCACGGGTTTTCGCCAGGTTATAATTCGTTTATTTAGTATAATAAATCCAAGAATTAATATGACAAGCATACCCAGATAGCCCCCGCTGGACACTGATCCTATCAAGTTAAATATCAACAGGGTGAATAGCGCGCCCCAAAGGATCTTTTTCCAAATGGCCTCTTCCTTCCCTTTCATTACAGAACGGATGAAAACCATTCCGAATAATGGTATCAAAAGAGTTAAGTAAAATGAGACGTAGTTGATGTTATATACAGTTTGATATATTTGCTTATTCTGAAATGTAAAGTGCAGCTTATCTAGTTGATCCCAAAACCAGCTAGGGGTTATTAACTTTTTACCAATTACCGTTCTGAAAAAGTCATGATCAAGCGCCTGCGACAGACCAAGAAAGCCCAGCAAAGCACTAAAGGCGCCAACTGAATAAACAATCCACTTCACATTTAGCTCCGTATTGACCGAGTTTATAATATAAAAAAGCATGATCATATAGCAAACAAGCGCAACAGTTCCCTCAAATCTGTCGTTCCATCCCCATAATGCAAAAATCTTATAATCAGAAAAAGCATATGAAAGCAGGATAAATACTGTATAGATAATCATAGGGATATAAGCAAAATTACGCTTAATGAAAAATGACTGGGTAAAAACCCTGTAAAGTATCAGCACCAGTGCAATAATAGCACATGTCATGATTGCAACCATCTTATAGTAACTGAAAAATTCTGTCAGGTTATTTCCATTATTTGTCCAGTAAAACTGTTCCATGGGTCTAATGTAGGTGTGCATTCTGGTAATTAAAATTACCACTGCAGTAAAAATAACAGCCGGCAGCATCTGGAACCAATGGGTGCTTTCGTCGATTCTCGGCGCAGCGCTCATGCTGAAAAGATAATCCGGATTTTTAATTTTCTCCCGGGTGCGAATGTTATTTTCTCTATCCCCGTTCTTTTTAACGTCTTTTGATCCTTTTGACATGTTCATCCTCCGCGTATCGTTCAAATAATATATTTATTATATTTCCCAAATTTTTCAACTACATTATTATATCTTATGAAAAATGGTTCTTCAAGCATAATAAATCGCTTTAACAAACTTGACCTTGCGGGGAAAGTCGTTTATATTAGAACTGTATTGGAAAAGATAACTAGGGATTAGTTTTTCTAAGGGGGATTCTATGAAAAGATTAATTGTATTCTTAGTCACAGCAGCGTTAATTGCAGGAAACGGAGCGGTTGCGTTTGGCGATGAGGTCCGAAACCCTGCCCTGTCCCAGAAAAAAATCATGGTCTACATCAAACCCGATGTTTCAGTTGAACTGAATGGAGTGAAATTATGCTTTCGGAATGCCAGTGGACAAGCGGTTTATCCGATCATCTACAACGGCTGCACCTACCTGCCGGTAAGAGCTTCTTCCGCACTGATGAAGGAGCCGATTGAGTGGGACAAAGCAAGCAAGACGGTTTTCATAGGAAAGACCATTTCCAATCCAAATAAATCAACGGCGAACATCTCCACGGAAGCGGCAATTGCGGCCAGCGAGGCTGCAATCACCACATTGCCGAAACCAACCATGGCAAGCGCCTATCTGAAGCCGGATATTCTTGTCATGTATGATTTTGAAATTCAAACCTTCCAGGATGTAAACGGATCTGCCGTTTATCCGATTATATACAACGGATCCACCTACCTTCCTGTGCGTTCCATTTCCGGACTGATGGGTCAGCCCATCAAATGGGACGGAAAAACCCAGACCATTTCCATTGGAAACGGACAAAATGAGCCAACCTACGCGGTGGTAGAGGAAGAGGAACAGGAAGAGGAAGAGGAAGAAGATAAAGTACCAGCCGCCACAGCTCCCGCCATCAGCGCTGCGACAGCAAAGCTGAAAAATCTCTTTGAACGGGTTGAGGTTCTCTATTACGAGGCGACGGGAAAGGCGACGGTCATCAATGAAAAGGTAACACGGGAGGAAAAGGAACTGCTAGCTGTATCCATTACGGAAAATTACCAGAGAGCGCAGGCTATGAGCCTTACAGTCAAGGAAGTGGATGCCTCCGCTTTTACGGAGCAAGAAAAGGCTGCGTTGGATAAGCTTACGGCATATGCGGAAAGCACCGAATATTATATTCTGATCCTGGAAAATATCGCATACCTGGCCGCTCAGGAAAACGACTATTCCATGCTTGCGGAAACCTTCCTCTATTTTGCTATGGATTCGCAGACAAAGATGGGGGAAGCGAGAACGGCAATACAGGCATTGGAACAATAGAAAAGGGCAAAGAATGAAAGAAATTAAAACAGTGGCCATCATAGGCCTGGGCAACCTGGGAATCGCCTACGGCAACCATCTCTCGAAGAGAATGCCGCAGGAGGATCTCAGGATCATTGCTGATAAAAACAGAATCGATCGATATGAAAGAGAAAAAGTCTACTGCAACGATGAGCAGTGCGATTTTCATTATGTGACGCCTGAAGAGCAAACGGGTCCTGCGGACCTGATTCTTGTTATGGTGAAATACCAGAACCTTACCGAAGCCATTGAATCCATAAGGCATCAGGTTGGGGAGGATACCATCATCCTGTCCGCATTAAACGGGATCGTAAGCGAGGAAATGATCCAGGAGGTATATGGGAAGGACAAGGTCCTCTATTGCGTGGCGCAGGGCATGGACGGGATCAAAACCGGCAACCGCCTTGTTTATGGCAATATGGGAATGCTTTGCTTCGGAGACGGCGAAGCGGGTATCATTTCGGAGAAAACCAGGCGTGTTCAGGAGTTTTTCCTTAAAACGAACCTGCCCCACGAGGTAGAGACAGATATGATGAAGCGGTTGTGGGGGAAATTCATGTTGAATGTGGGCGTCAATCAGACTGCTTCCGTATTTATGTGCGACTACGGCGGGTTGCAGAAGGAGGGAGAAGCGAGAGACACCATGATCAGTGCCATGCGCGAGGTGATCCCGTTATCCGAAAAGGCAGGCTTTCCGCTGACGGAAGAGGATCTGTCCTATTGGCTGAGGGTTCTGGGAGCTTTGAGGCCGGAGGGAAAGCCCTCCATGCAGCAGGATATGGAGGCTGGCAAAACAACCGAGGTGGAGCTGTTCTCGGGAACAGTGCTGTCTCTGGGGAAAAAATACGGAATTGCATCGCCGGTGAATGAATTCTTATACAAAGCAATCAGAGAAATGGAGTCTAAACCTGTTAAATAGTGGAAAGATTTAAATAAGAATGATTGTTTAATTTCCATTGAAATCATTTTACGGATATGTTATAATCCAATTCGCGGTGTAAAATGAGCCGCAGGAATAGGATTATACGGGCGGTTAGCTCAGTTGGCTAGAGCGCCTGCTCGACAAGCAGGAGGTCGTTGGTTCGAGCCCAATACTGCCCACCACATCAGGAAGTTGGAAATTCATCCAACTTCTTTTTGCATAACAGAACAAATCATTGCAGATTTTTATTAACTGTTTTCATTCCAATAAGTTACATAGGAAGGATTCGTAATGAAAAATTTCAGAAGAATTACCGCAATTGTGATTGTGATTTCCATCCTGCTTTCCGCGGCTGCTCCGGCATTCGCCTTCAGCAAAAATGAAAGCCGCAGCATTGAGAGCTTTTTTATCGAATCAAAGCTGCTGAGAGGCGACGGAAGCAGCTACGGATTGGGAAATACCCCCACAAGGCTGGAAGGCGTCATCATCCTGATTCGCCTTCTGGGAAAAGAGGCGGAAGCACAGCGGCTGCAGCAGCTCCCGTGCCGTTTTTCGGATGTTCCGTCATGGGCAACGGGGTACGCCAATTACGCTTATGAGGAGAATATTTCCAAGGGGGTCAGCGACACCCTGTTCGGCACAAACGATCCGATGACAGCGCAGCAGTTCAACACTCTGCTTCTCAGAACCATCGGCTATGACGACAGTCTGGGTGATTTCCGCTGGGACCGCGCGGTGAATAAGGCTTATGAGCTTGCGATTTTACCTGGAGATCTGGCTGATCGTTATGAAACAAAAGCCAGCTATACAAAACGGGATCTGATGGAGACGGCCTTCTGCTATCTGGAGGCGGAATTTAAGGACGGAGACGAAACCCTCATCCTAAGCTTGATCGATGACAGCGTTATATCGAAGGAGCTTGCAAACGACTATGGCCTTGCGGTGGATTCGTGGCGCCGCATTACGACAAACGCAGGCGGTGATGATGTAATCACCTTTGAGCTCAGCGGCAATTCCCTGTACATCACCGGGGAAACTACCAGCGACAGCAAAAAGTATGTTTTGGCTATGGTCAAGAATAAAAAGACCGGTGCCAAAAAAGAGGAAACGGTAAAGGCGGTGGCTCCGGACGGAGAATACAGCCTCACCTTGTCCGTTGGCAGTCTGGGGAAGGGAGAATACTATATCGACCTCTACGAAAATGATGAGCGGTATAATACCTATACAAGCTTTGTTCATTCCAGCATTGTTCTGAAAGTGACGGAAAACGATAAATTTTTTGCCACTTCGCCGGTCTATGGGCAGAATCTCAGGATATATAAAGGGAACGCGACGGAGGAGCAGGATCTTGTCATGACCCTGAGAACCAGATCCGACAGCAGGAGTGTCAAGACTGTATCCGAGCTAGCCGCTGCCATTACGGAAGGGATCAGCAGCGATTATGATAAAGTCCGGGCGATCCATGACTGGGTAGCCAGCAATATCTATTATGATCGGGATTTTCTGGAGAATAAGACAAAAAAGACGAATATCGACTCCATCGATGTGCTGGAGAACCAATATGCCGTCTGCAGCGGTTATTCCAACCTGACGAAGGATCTGCTCGCCGCTTCAGGAATCCCCAGCAAACAGGTGGTGGGCTTCGCCCTTGGCATTACAACGGAAGGCGGATGGGAAAACGTAGATTTGGAAACAATAGCTCCGAACCACATCTGGAATGAGGCCTTGGTTGACGGTAGATGGATTATCGTAGACTCCACTTGGGATTCCAACAATAAGTATGAGGGCGGAAAATTTACCAAAGGGGAATCGTTCTCCCGACTTTACTTCGACGCATCGGTACAATTTTTGTCCAACACCCACATGTCCACCGATTTGAGCATGCGGTGAATCATTTTGATTATTTTCCGTCGGTAAAGTATAATATTATACAAGTCGGAAGGGGGGATCCTTATGACAGGAGAGGAAAGAAGAAATAAGATTATTGAAATCTTGAAAAACAGCGACGAGCCGGTTTCGGGGGCCGAGCTGGCCAGACGGCTCAACGTGAGCAGGCAGGTCATCGTTCAGGATATCGCATTGCTCCGGGCAGTTAACCGTAATATTATTTCTACCACAAAGGGCTACTTGCTCTACTACCAGGAAAGCCAGAAGGTGAACCGCTGCTTTCTTGTGAAGCATTCCGATGAGGAGATCGAAGACGAGCTTTGCACCATTGTGGACAACGGCGGAAAGGTGCTGGACGTCATCGTCTTGCACGACATCTACGGGGAGATTTCCACCGGACTGATCATCAAAAACAGACAGGATGTTTATGATTTTTTGGAAAAGATCAGAAGCCACAAGACGATTCCGCTGAAGGATCTGACTGGAGGGGTTCATCTCCATACGGTGGAGGCCGATTCGGAATCCATTCTGGATTCCATTGAAAAGAAGCTGAGAGAGAAGCATTATCTCGTTGAAGAGAGAGTATAAGGGGATTAGAGAAAAAAATGCGGGGTTACAGACATGAGACAATTTGATGTGCTGATTATCGGAGCTGGGGCGGTGGGAAATTCCATCGCAAGAGAAATTAAGAAAATGAATCAAGCGGTTACTGTTGCAGTGCTGGAAAAGGAACCGGATACGGCCTTCGGCATCAGCGGCAGAAACAGCGGAGTTCTTCATGCCGGGTTTAACAATAAACCCGGTTCTTTGATGGCGAAGCTATGCGTTCAGGGCGTGGAAGGCTTTGAACGGGAAGCCGCAGAGCTGAAGCTTCCATTTAAGAGAACAGGAAAGCTGATTATTGCCAGGTTCGAAGAGGATCTTCCGCGGCTGCAGCATCTGAAGGCGCAGGGGGAGGCAAATGGCGTCCGGGAGCTGAGGATCATCGGCAAGGAGGAGCTGACAGAACTGGCGGGCTATGATGCGGGTGCAGGCGCGCTCTGGTCCGGGATGACCGGGATTTTCGATCCTTTTCAGTATACCGTCGCGCTTGCGGAAGCTGCCGTGGACCTGGGAACGGAGTATTTTTTCGGAAGGCAGGCTTTTAGCATACAGCAGCGGAGCTGTTTTCTGGTTTCTGCAAAAAACCTTGCAAACGGCAAAGAGGAAGCGTATAAAGCGGAAATCCTGATCAACAGCGCCGGACTATATGCTGACGAGGTATGCCGCATGGCCGGAATTGACGATTATACCATCTACCCCTGCAGGGGGGAATACCATATTCTCGACAAGCAGCATGCCGGTCTCCTGAAGCTTCCGATCTACCCCATCCCCAATGAAAAGGAAGGCGGTCTCGGAGTGCATCTGACTCCGGCGATCCATGGAAATATCCTGATCGGTCCCAGCGCGGAATACCTGCAGGAGCATCAGGAACGGGAGGACTACAGTACAACGCGGGCTGTCATGGACGGGCTCAGCGAAGAGGGACTGGTTCTGTTCCCCAAGTTGAATATCAAGGATTGCATCCGCAGCTTTTCCGGAGTCCGGCCAAAGCTTGCACCGGAGACGGAAGGCGGATACGCTGATTTTGTCATCGAGGAAAGCGGGAAGGTTCCCGGATTTATTCACTTGGTTGGGATCGAGTCTCCCGGGCTGACCGCGTCGATTCCCATAGGAAAAATGGTGGCGGGGATAGCCAAGGATATCCTGGAGCGAGACGGAAGCGGGCAGAACCCGCCGACGGATGCTGAAAACCGGAACGAACAGCCCCCAACGAGCGCATGGAAGCTGAAGCGGGATGCTTACAGTGATCCAGGAGATCAGACGATGATCTGCCGGTGTGAGGGGATCACGGCGGCGGCGATCCTGGAAGCCTTTGACCGCATTTTGGAAATCGGAGCGATTCCGACGATAAAGGGATTGAAAAACAGAACCAGAGTGACCATGGGAAGCTGCCAGGGCAGCTTCTGCACCATTGATCTTGTCGAGCTGCTGAAGAGGAAGCGGGGCGTCGATCCTCTCGGGCTTCTGTGGAACGGATTCGGCAGTGAAATGTTTACGGGGAGGGTGAAGGAATGAGAGAGAAAAAGGACGTAGTCGTCATCGGCGGAGGACCGGCGGGAATGGCAGCGGCAGTCTCCCTGAAAAGACGGGGCATTGAGAATATCATCCTCCTGGAAAAGGAAAACCATCTGGGCGGAGTACTGTCTCAGTGCATTCACGACGGCTTTGGGATTATCTATTATAAAAAAAATTATACCGGGCCGGAATATTCGGCTATTTATGAACAGAAAATCCTGGAGAATCAAATCCCGTTCCTGACCGGAGCCACGGTGCTGTCGGTCAGGGCCCTGCGGGAGCAGGAGTATTCCTCGATCATCACGGTACAGACGGCAGAAGGGACCCGGGAATACGCTGCGGACGCCGTCATCGTCGCCACGGGCTGCAGGGAGCGGGGCAGAGGCCTCGTCGGAATTCCGGGGACTAGACCCGCAGGGATTTATACGGCGGGAACCGCCCAGGCAATGATCAACCTGCAGAACTTCATGCCCGGACGCAGGGCAGTGATCGTCGGTTCCGGAGATATTGGCTTGATCATGGCAAGGCGGATCACCCTGGAAGGGGGCGAAATTCTTTGCGTTGTGGAAAAGGAAGACGTGCCCGGCGGGTTGAGACGAAACATCATGCAGTGTCTGGAGGACTATGGAATCCCGCTTTATACGAATACGGTGGTTTCCAACGTGTACGGAAAGGAACGGGTCACCGGCGTGGATATTTCGCAAATTGACGCAGACGGAAAAACGGTGCCCGGCAGCACCCGGCACTACGATTGCGATACGCTGATTTTATCCGTGGGATTGATTCCGGAGGAAAACATGATTGAGGACCGGCACCGGGGAGTCTTCCTCTGCGGCAATTCCCTGTACGTCCATGATCTGGTGGACGATGTGAGTCTGGAGGGAGAAATGGTTGCCGGCCAGGTGGAAACCTATCTTATGAAGCTGGCAGCCGGAGAACGCCCGGACGATACCCGGTACTCCTATCCCGGAATCGAAGCCACGAGAAAGAAGAGGGCAGACCTTCTGATCAAGAAGAGGGAGGTTGCCCGTAAAAAGCAGGAGAGCGGTGCAAAAACCATCACCTGCATCATGTGCCCCAACAGCTGCGAAATCGCTTACGACTTGAGCGGCGGCATGTGCGGCAAGGGGCCGGAATACGTAAAAAATGAAATCCTCAATCCGAAAAGAACCCTAACCTCGTCCGTCAGAGTGCTGGGAGGGGCGCTGCCTCTGGTCAGTGTGAGGACTACTGACAGCATTCCGAAGGAAAGCCTTATGGAAGCCATGAAGAGGATCGCCTCCATGAGCGTGGAAGCACCGGTGGAGGCCGGACAGATCATCCGGAAAGACTTTATGGAAGAGGGAGTCGATCTGATCTCAACGAAATCAGTTCCAAAACTTGATAATATCAATGAAATAGAGTAAACTATTGAAGTAATCTGCATAACAACGTTGGAAAGGATTAGCGCTCAATATGGTAAAATATTCACGGATCGCATTGCTCCTGCTTGCAGATATCATCTGCATCAATGTTTCATATATCATGTCGTTTCTGCTCCGTTTTGAATTTGTGTTCTCGGATGTATTCTGGGGATTCTTTGCAATCTACGTCGACAACATTTTCATCATAACCGCCGGCAAGATTATTGTATTCTGGGCCCTTGGACTGTATCGGAGCCTGTGGAGATACGCCGGTACGGAGGAGCTCGTAAAAATCCTCATAGCCTCCATGGCCGCTACTGCCGCAAGCATCGTCTACCTGGAATTTTCTCAGCAGTTTTTGCCGAGAAGCATTTATGTATTCAGCTTTGTCCTGGACATTGTGCTCGTCGGAGGAGTCCGCTTCGGTTACCGCATTGTTCGCGACCTGAGAAAGCCGGGAGCCATGCTGAATCTGTTCCGCCTGATGAGTAAAGGCGAAGAAAGAGCGGCGATCAGCAAGGTCATGGTGGTGGGAGCCGGAGACGCCGGAGCGACTATCATCAAGGATATCAAGCAGCACCCGGACCTTGGAAAAAAGGTGGTCGTTGCTATAGACGACAATCCGAATAAACTGAACCAGACCATTGTGGGAGTAAAGATTGCGGGTAATCATAAGTCAATCAAACAGCTTGCAAGAAAATACGGAGTGGATGAGATCATCATCGCCATTCCGTCCGCAAATAAAAAGGCCATTCAGGAAATCGTCAACGAGTGCAACAAAACCCGCTGCAAGATGAAGATCCTGCCGGGAATCAGCGATCTGATCAACGAGAAGGTCAGCATCAGCAAGCTCCGGGATGTGGATATCGAGGACCTGCTGGGCCGGGATCCGGTGCAGGTAAACCTCAGGGAAATCAGTGGCTATCTGGAAGGAAGGATTGTTCTGATCACGGGAGGAGGAGGTTCCATCGGCTCGGAGCTGTGCCGACAGATCGCCCGGTTCAAGCCGAGAAAGCTCATTGCGCTTGATATCTACGAAAATTCCGTTTTTGAATTGTCCAATGAAATCAAAAGCGCCTATCCGAATCTCGAATTTGAGGTTGTCATCGCGTCGGTGCGAAGCCGTCAGAGAATGAGGGAGGTCTTTATCAAATACAAACCCCATGTGGTATTTCACGCGGCGGCTCACAAGCATGTTCCGCTGATGGAGAACAATCCCAAGGACGCCGTGATCAACAACATCGTCGGCACAAAGAACATGATCGATCTTGCCGATGAATACGCGGTGGAAAATTTCGTTATGATCTCCACCGACAAAGCGGTTAACCCAACCAATGTCATGGGCGCCACGAAACGGGTGGCGGAGATGATCCTCCAGGAAAAGAGCACCCACTCCCGGACAAGCTATTCCGCGGTCCGGTTTGGAAATGTGCTGGGAAGCAACGGCAGCGTGATTCCCCTGTTCCGCAAACAGATCGAGCGGGGCGGTCCGGTCACAGTCACCCATGAAGAGATTACCCGTTATTTCATGACCATTCCCGAAGCGGTTCAGCTGGTGATCCAGGCCGGCGCAATGGCATCGGGAGGGGAGATTTTTATCCTGGATATGGGCGAACCTATCCGCATCATGGATCTGGCTGAAAACGTGATTCGAATGTCGGGGTATGTCCCCAATGTGGACATCGACATCAAGATAACGGGTCTGCGGCCCGGAGAAAAGCTTTACGAGGAGCTTCTGCTGGATGAGGAGGGGATTGAGAAGACGGCCCACAACAAAATTTATGTGGGACATCCGCTGCCTCCTTCTCCCGAACTTATGGATATTCTGGAGCACGAGATCTGCAACGAGGACAGCATTAACGGCATTCTGACCATGAAGGACGACGAGGTCAAGGACTGGCTGCAGAAGCTGGTCCCCAACTACAACAGGACAGATCAATAAAAATATAAATCGATGACAGGGAGAGATGCGCCATGAGCAAGCTGCTGAAATTGGATCTTTCACGTTCGCTGGTGGAACCGGAGGCCATTGCCGCCTACGAGGCCGGGCTGGAAAATGCAAAAAGAAAACTATGGTCGGGAAAGGAGCCCTTCACGGGCTGGGTCAACCTGCCTTTTGACTACGACAGGAACGAATTGCGCAGAATAATGGAAGCTGCGGAAAAAATCAGGAAGCAGTGCCAAGTCCTGATCGTCATCGGAATCGGCGGCTCCTATCTCGGAGCGCAGGCTGCCATCAGCGGCTTGAGACCCCTTGAAGAATCCGGACCGGAAATCCTGTTTGCGGGCCAGAATCTGAGCGGCACCTACCACCTGGAGCTGCTGGAAAGGATCAAGGGAAAAGAGCTGTGTCTCTGCGTGATCTCAAAGTCGGGAACCACGACGGAGCCCAGCGTCACCTTCTCCATTCTGAAGGACGAGCTCAGGAAAAGATATGGGAAGGAAGAGGCGGCGAGACGAATCTATGCCATTACCGACGCCGAGAAGGGCATTCTTCGAGAGGAAGTCGAAAGAGAGGGCTATGTTTCCTTTGTGGTCCCCGATGATATCGGCGGACGCTATTCCGTTTTGACGGCGGTCGGTCTGCTGCCCATCGCAGCGGCGGGAATCGATGTGGAGGCTATGCTGAAGGGAGCGGAAGCAGCGGCGACTTTGGCAAGGGAGACAGACTCCGATGCATTTCGCCTTGCCGCGACGAGAATTTCCCTGCTGAAACAAGGAAAAGCAATAGAAATCTATGAATATTACGAGCCCCGGCTTCAGTTTTTCGGTGAATGGCTGAAGCAGCTCTTCGGGGAGAGCGAAGGAAAGGACGGAAAGGGAATCTTTCCTTCTGCGCTTCAGTTCACTACGGACCTTCATTCCATGGGACAGTTTCTTCAGGAGGGGACGCAGATTTTCTTTGAAACAGTCCTCAATGTGCTGGAGCCTCCGGGGGACCTTATGGTGCCGGAGAGCGCGGGAGAGCTGCTGGCAGGCAAGAGCATGAACGCCATCAACCAGGCGGCGGTAGAGGGGGTCATGGCAGCTCATGAAGCCGCAGGGGTGCCGATCATCAAGCTGGATATTCCGGAGCTGTCGCCTCATTGCTTCGGGCAGATGGTTTACTTTTTCGAAACCGTCTGCGCGCTCAGCGGATACCTGAACGGAGTAAATCCCTTTGACCAGCCGGGAGTGGAAAGCTATAAGGCGGAAATGAGAAAAGTGCTGAAATCCAATACATAACCGGGAAATAACCGGAAAAATAAATGTTGAAAATTATAACAAAACGAGGTACTCTATATAGGTGTTATGAGATAGAAACACGAGTGTATGGAGAAACCTCCGAAATCACCTGTATTCGGTGTGATTTCGGTGTATTAGTTCGCCATTGATTTGCATCCGCAAATCGGGCGTGGCAGAAGGAGGGAACAGGAATGAAAAAGATTGGAGTTTTAGGAACTGGAACCATGGGTGCGGGAATCATTCAGGTGCTTGCGCAGAGCGGTTATGAAGTGGTGCTTCGTGCCAGAAGAGAAAGTTCCGTAGAAAAGGGAATTGCTACCGTAAGCAAAAATCTCGAAAGACTGGTTGCCAAGGAAAAGATCACGGCTGCCGACAAGGATGCGGTTATGGCCAGGATCCATGGATCGACGGATATCAGCATCGTAGCCGATGCAGACCTGATCATCGAAGCCGCAACCGAGGACATGGAAGCCAAGAAGGCTTTATTTGCCGAGCTGGATCAGCTTTGCAAGCCCGGAACCATCATTGCGACAAATACATCCTCTCTTTCTATCACAGAAATTGCTGCAGCCACAAGCAGACCTGACAAGGTCATCGGAATGCATTTCTTCAATCCGGTTCCGATGATGAAGCTGGTCGAAATTATTAAAGGACTTGCAACATCCGATGAGACAAGAGACACGATTTTAGAGCTTACAAAGAGCCTGGGGAAAACCCCTGTTGAGGTCAATGAAGCTCCCGGATTTGTGGTAAACAGAATATTGATCCCGATGATCAACGAAGGAATCGGCATTCTGGCTGACGGAGTCGCCTCTGCCGAGGATATCGACCAGGCGATGATGCTTGGGGCAAATCATCCGATGGGTCCTCTTGCCCTGGGAGATCTGGTGGGTCTTGACGTTTGCCTCGCTATCATGGAAACACTCCACTCCGAGTTTGGCGAAGACAAGTACAGACCGCATCCGCTTCTCAAGAAGATGGTAAGAGCAGGCAAATTGGGTAGAAAAACAGGAGAAGGATTCTACAAATATTAATTAAAGGATTCGAAATAACAGCCAATATATGAAGATTTTTTTAAAAACATTTCTAGCAGGATTATTGATATTTACAATACTATTAGTCCCCATTCAATGGGGACTAAGTCTTGTAGGCAATATCAGGCTTTTCAGCGGTACGGAAAGCCTCATGGACGACATGCCCTATCTGGTCGACCAGAACAGTCCGTTTTTCGACGCCTTCAAGGATAAAAACCGCGTGAACATCCTGATGCTGGGCGTCAACGACGGAATGACGGACACCATCATGCTGGGCAGCTATGATCTGGACGCCAAGCACGTGGATGTAATCTCGATTCCCCGTGATACATATTATCCGAGAGAGGATGCGCGCAGCGCTGCCGAAAGGAAGATCAATTCCATATACAGCGTGAAGAAAGCGGTGGGAACGGCAGCGGCGGTAAGCGATCTTCTGATGGGGATGCCGATCAACTATTATGTCGTCGTCGATTACGACGTGGTGAAAAAGGTGGTGGATTCCATGGGCGGCGTGCCCATGAACATCACCTTCCATATGCATTACAACGATCCTTATGACAAGCCGCCTCTGAAGATCGACATTCCGGAGGGCTATCAGGTGCTGGATGGAGAAACCGCCGTGAAGTTCCTGAGATTCCGAAAGGGTTCCAACGGTTATCCGGGTTATCCGGAAGGGGATATCGGCCGAATCAAGGCGCAGCAGGAATTTGTGAAGTCGGCGTTCCGCCAGGCTCTTGGATTCAGCCTGCCCAAGGTGGTCAAGACCACACTGGACAATGTGGATTCCGATCTCCCTCTGGGAATGGCCACAAAGCTTGCCACAAATGCGGTCGGCCTTGACGGGGAAGACATGCGGACGGTAATGATCCCGGGAGAAGCCGGAACGAAGGATGGCTTGTCCTACTGGTTCCCGGATGAGGACGGCGTGGAAGAAATGCTGACCGAGATCTACAATCTGGAACCGGAAGCGGGAGAAGGCGAAGGTGCGGAGAGCGGGGAATAGGCTTCCCACCCCAGGGCGGAAGTAACTTTATCAAGTTAATGTAACAGAAAAATAATATAGGGAATTTGCTTTCCCTATTTATTTTTTTTTTGAAAAGGTATAAAATATAACGACTACTGGGTATATTATTTTAAATATTGGACAAATCATGAACAGTTGCTGGATAAATTGCTCGCCTGCTCCTGAGATGATCCGAAATGTACCCGAGATGACAAAATTCACAAAGCAGTCGCAATACGCCCGGCAAGCAGCAAAAGCGGCCGGAAAAAGGGGAAAAGAGAGGTTTATTTATAGCAATGGGTACTGAGATTAAAACCGCAAATGGAAAGGCAAAGGTGAGAAAGAGTCCTCTGCAGAGTTTTTTACGGACTTTTTTGATCGCCTTTATCGTTTTTGTTATTTTATGCACGCCCGGACTGGCTATCTTCGGGAAGGTTGCAGATTACAATCCCTTTGACCCGGAAGGGGAGAACGTAGTGCTGGAGGAAGAACTGGAAACCCTTGTCGACGAGGACAGCCCGTTCTTTGAGGCCTTCCGTGACAAAAAAAGGGTAAATGTGCTGCTCCTCGGCATCAACGACAATCTGACCGACACCATCATGCTGGCCAGCTTTGACACGGAAGCGAAGCATGTGGATCTGATCTCCATTCCCAGGGACACCTACTATCACCGGAATGGATACAACAGCGAAGCCGAAAACAAGATCAATGCGGCATATCGGGGCAATCCGGTGAATACGGCCAAGGCCGTCAGCGAGATCCTGCTCGGAATGCCGATCAACTACTATGCCGTCATCGAATACGATGGAGTAAAAAATATTGTGGAAGCCATGGGAGGAGTGCCCATGGATATCCCATTCAATATGAAATATACCGATCCCTATGATGATCCGCCGCTTGTGATCAACATTCCCAAGGGGCATCAGGTTCTTGACGGAGAGCATGCGGTCCAGTTCCTGCGGTACCGGAAAGGCTATCTGGAAGGGGATATCGGTCGTGTGAAAGCGCAGCAGGAATTCATGAAGTCGGCCTTCAGACAGTGCCTGAGCTTCCAGCTTCCCAAGATCGCAAAAACTGTCTTTGAAAATGTGGAATCGGATATTTCCATCGGTACGGCATTGTCCC
Source organism: Bacillota bacterium (assembly GCA_023415235.1). GTDB lineage: Bacteria > Bacillota > Clostridia > Peptostreptococcales > Anaerovoracaceae > Anoxybacterium. The sequence goes on along the minus strand of JAEZLP010000041.1, from coordinate 47,363 downwards.
TTGCAAAAAAGGCCACCGGCATCTCAGGGGAGGATATCGAAACCTACATGCTCCCGGGCACGCCTCTGCCGGATCCTCCGTATTATGTGATCCCTGATGCGCAGGGAACAGCCGAAATGATCAATCAAATCTATTCCATCGAAGCTGCCGCCGCCGAGGAGGATACGGCCCAATAACGGGAGGGAAAACGATGAATTTTAGTAAACGGGTAGGAGCGGCAATATTGGCGCTGCTGGTCGGCCTAGGGATTGTTTCCTTTCAGGAGCGATCCTCCGCCTATGCCATGTCGGCGGGCGACTTCACCGATGTAAATGCAGACTACTGGGGCTTTTCCTACATAGACTTTTCTGCAGGAAACGGAATCATTAACGGTTATCCGTCTCCTGACGGCACCTTCCGTTTTCTTCCTGAGAACTTTGTCTCCCGGGAAGAATCCATGACCATGCTATACCGCGCTCTTGCCGCAGCCGGCAAGCTGAAGGGTGCCGAGGATTATTCCTCGGAGTATGCCGATTTGTTCGCGGAACACAGGATTGCAGACTGGTCGCAAAAGTACGTTGCCTACGGATTGAAGTACGGGCTGATCACGAAAGCTGAAATTGCGGACTTCACCGACGAGGCCGGCGTGGGAATCCCGGCTCCCAGAGAGCAGGTGGCACTTTGGACGGCGAAAGCGCTGGGAAGAAATCTTTCCCCGGCGTATTCCCTGATATACGAAGACAAGGACAGCATTTCTGCGGATAAGCTGCCATACATAGATCTTTTATACCGGCACGGCATCATGCAGGGAGACGACACAAAGATGTTCCTGCCTGCAAACAGCATCAAACGGGTGGAGTTTGCCGCGATCAGCAGCCGTGTCTATGAATCCGCCAAAGCCGGAGCCTATTCGCCGGAGAGAGAAATTCAATCCTTCAGAGGCACAATCGTCTCGGTGGATTCCTATCGAAACAGCATCATGATGACTCAATCCGACGGCACCGGAAGAGTGATTCAGATAAATCCCAAAACACAGATTGTAATTAATGGAAAGGTGAATTATAATGGTATTGCCGGAGTGGCCACCGGAGCTACCGCCATCGTTGCCTGGGGCGCATTCTATGAGCAGGATGATCCGAACGGCCAGATTCTCCAGCTGCATATTGTGACGAAAACACAGACTAGATCAGGGCTGCTGACAGGGATAGAACAACTGGACGACAGCACATCCCTGCTGGAAATTGAAAACGAAGACGGGGATGCCATCTGCTACGTTTTGGATAAAGCAAGCAGAACGAAGGATACCCCGCGGAAGGGGACGCAAGTCACCTTTATCGCAGACGGTATTAAAATTCTGGAACTGAAGTAATTCTAATCTACCCTTCTCCTATTTCTGATGCGGATAATCGCCGCTGTTTTCCCTATGATATAAAACAAAATGAGGATATAATTTTTCTGAAGGATCCAATCAGGAGGTAATATGGATATCGAAATACTGAGTAGCAAAAAGCTTGCGGAACTGCGTGAAATCGCAAAAACTTTTCATATCGAAAACTATGAAAAGATGAAAAAAGCCGAGCTTGTTCAGGCTATTTCAAAGCCTGCTCAGGATGAGCCCGACAGGGAGGAACCCAAGCCAAAGCCAAAGAGCGCCCGACGGACAACAGCCGAAAAAAGGAACTCCAAAGCTGAGCCGGAAGTGAAAACCGAAGCCTCCGCGCCGGAGGCGACGACAGAAGCCATGCCGGCAGCTGAGGTGAAGAAGGAGACTGTTCCAACAGCCGAGGAGAAAACGGAAGCCGCGACTGCAGCCCCAGAGGAGGCAGGAAAGAAAGTCCACGAAGGCCCACGGGAAGACAGGCCCGAAGTAGAGGGCATTCTGGAAATTGCGGAAGGAGGATTTGGCTTCCTTCGATTCCATAATTTCCTGACCAGCGACAAGGACGTGTACGTATCCCCATCCCAGATCAGGCGCTTCAACCTGAAAACGGGAGACAAAATAAAAGGAATCACAAGAAGGCCCAATGAAGGCGAGAAATTCGGAGCCCTGCTGTATGTCAATACGGTAAACGGAGATGAGCCGGGTGTTGCCATCAGAAGACCCGACTTTGACGATCTGACGCCGATCTTTCCAAATCAGAGAATATCCCTGGAAAGCGGAGCGACGGAGCTTTCCATGCGTTTGATCGATCTTGTGGCGCCCATCGGAAAAGGACAGAGAGGACTGATCGTTGCGCCTCCGAAGGCCGGCAAGACCGTGCTCCTGAAAAAAGTTGCCAACAGCATCGAAAAAATGTATCCTGAGATCGAAATGATCGTTCTGCTGGTAGACGAGCGTCCCGAGGAAGTGACGGACATGCAGCGTTCCATCAGCGGCGAGGTGATCTACTCCACCTTCGACGAGCTTCCCCAGAATCACGTGAAGGTGGCGGAAATGGTTCTGGCGAGGGCCCAGCGCCTTGTGGAACACGGAAAGGACGTTGTAATCCTCCTTGACAGCATTACGAGACTGGCTCGTGCGTACAATCTGGTCATCCCTCCCACCGGCAGAACCCTGTCCGGAGGTCTTGATCCCGGTGCCCTGCACAAGCCGAAAAAATTCTTCGGCGCAGCTCGGAAGATGGAGGAGGGCGGCAGCATCACAATACTGGCCACTGCCCTCATCGAAACCGGAAGCAGAATGGATGACGTGATTTTCGAGGAATTCAAGGGCACGGGCAACATGGAGCTTCATCTGGACCGCAAGCTTTCGGAAAAGAGGATTTTCCCTGCCATCAACCTGAACAAATCGGGCACCAGAAGAGAGGATCTGCTCATGACCCAGGACGAGCTGGAGGCAGTCTGGACCATGAGACGCGCTATGGCGAATATCGGAACCCAGGAGGTTACCGAAAACATCATCGACCAGCTGGCCCACACGAAAAACAACGCTGATTTCATTAAGATCATCAAAAAGACAAAGCTGGAAGCGTAGAACACAGTAGGAGTAGCATTTATGAGCCTGATCATGAAAGAACTTATCAATATCGGTGAATCAGCGCTGGAAAAGGCCGGCTGTATGGATCCCAGGATCGATGCGGAATTGATTATGATGTTTCTGCTGAAATTGGACAGACAGCAGCTGTTTATCAAGTCGCCCACCCTTCTTGACGAAAAGACCTGTGAAGGGTACTTTAAACTGATCGATATCAGAGCCGGCGGAACGCCGGTTCAATACATAACCGGAGAGCAGGAATTCATGGGAATTTCCTTCAAGGTCAACGAGAACGTTTTGATCCCAAGACAGGATACGGAAACCCTGGTGGAGGAAGTGATCGCAGATGTGAAAGCCTGGAAGGACGCGAAAAAAATGCCCAGAGGCGGACTGCAGATCCTTGATCTGTGCTGCGGGAGCGGCGCCATCGGCATTAGTCTCTGCAAGCTTTTGGGGGATGTGAAGGTGACCGCCGCCGATATCAGCGGCAAAGCCCTGGAGGTTGCGCGGGAAAATGCCAAAAATACAGGTGTTGCAAGGCTTGTTAAATTTGTAGAAGGCGATTTGTTCCGCCCCCTGAGAAAGGGTATCGGAGGAGTGAAATATCATGTGATCGTTTCCAACCCGCCCTACATCCGAAGAGATATCATTCCCGCCCTGCAGCGGGAAATCGTGGAACACGAACCGCTGATGGCGCTGGACGGAGGGGAAGACGGGCTGGATTTCTACCGCAGGATTCTGGCGGAAGCCCCCGTGTATCTGAAACCGGAAGGCTTGCTGTACCTGGAGATCGGGCATGATCAGGGTGAAGCGGTTTGCGCCCTTGCGGAAGCCACCGGTAAATTGGAGGAAATCACCATCGTCAGGGATATTCCAGGCCATGACAGAGTGGTCAAGTGCAGAAGGAAGAGAACGTAGCCTCAGAATGCCATTATTCACCATGCCGGATCTGACGGGATTCATAAGAATCGGGCAAAAAAGTACTTGCCATATGAGGTGAGTTGTGCTACTATTTAATAGCTATCGTTTAGAATATTATATTTTTGATAGATATACTTGCGGAAAGAGGTGAAAAGCATGAAGGAAGGAATCCATCCAGATTATAAAGAATGTACAGTTACCTGTGCATGTGGAAACACATTTGTTACGAAATCGACTAAGGATGAACTTAGATTGGATGTATGCTCTGCTTGTCATCCGTTCTTTACGGGGCAGCAAAAGTTTATCAATCGCGGCGGTCGTGTCGAAAAGTTCAAGAAAAAGTTCAATATCGATTAATAGCAAAATTAACTGGAAATTCTTATTTCCAGTTTTTTTTAGGCTAAATTTATGCTATACTATTTGGGATTAAATTTAGATTTAGATTTCCAACTGCAGCTTCCGGGCAGTTCGGAACAATCACATTGTGCAGAGAGTAGGAGTTGAAAATAAATGTACGATAAACTAGACTTTATCCAGGAAAAATACGAGGAGCTCTCTCTGAAGGTATCCGATCCGGACGTGATCAGCGATCAGGCGGTCTGGCAGAAATCCATGAAGGATATGGCGGAGATGGAGCCCATCGTGAACAAATATAAGGAATACAAGAAAGCAACCGATGAGCTGAAAAACACAAAGGAAATGCTCAATGACAGCGGTATGGACGAGGAGCTCAGAGAGCTTGCAAAGCTGGAGCTTGCGGAGCTGGAGGAAAAGCAGGAAGCTCTGAGCAACGAGCTTCGGATTTTGCTGCTCCCCAAAGACCCCAACGACGACAAGAACGTAATCCTCGAAGTCAGGGCGGGAACCGGCGGAGAGGAGGCCGGACTGTTCGGCAGCGACCTTTTGAGAATGTATATGAGATATGCGGAACGCAGAGGCTGGAAGACGGAAATGATGGACGTCAATGATACCGGAATCGGCGGCATCAAGGAAGCCGTCATTCTCATCAAGGGACGGGGCGCGTATTCGAGATTGAAATACGAAAGCGGCGTTCACAGAGTCCAGAGAGTGCCGGAAACCGAATCCAGCGGCAGAATCCATACCTCGGCGGCAACCGTCGCGGTGCTTCCGGAAATCGACGATGTGGAAGTAGATCTTAACCCTAACGACGTTCGCGTTGACGTATACCGCGCATCCGGAAACGGCGGCCAGTGCGTTAACACAACGGACTCCGCGGTCAGACTGACTCATATTCCCACAGGTCTGGTGGTAACCTGCCAGGATGAAAAATCGCAGATTAAAAATAAAGAAAAAGCCTTCAAGGTGCTGCGCGCAAGACTTTATGACGTCAAGCTCCAGGAGCAGAACAAGGAAATCTCCGAGGCAAGAAAGAGTCAGGTAGGATCTGGAGACCGGAGCGAACGGATCCGGACCTACAACTTCCCGCAGGGACGCGTATCAGATCACCGAATAGGGCTAACACTATATAAGCTTGATCAATTTCTGGACGGCGATCTGGATGAGATCATCGACGGGTTGATTACGTCGGATCAGGCGGAAAAAATGAAGAATTTTTAATATTGCGGGGGCGCCTTGCATTGGCTGTTCTCTCAAAACCGCCTCGTTTAAGGTATAAATAGGTAATTGGTATGATAACAAAAATCTTTGATGTAAGGGATTTGAATAAACACAATCTGGAGCAGAGCATGGTCTACGACGAAGATGAGGCCAACGCCAAGGTCAGCGAAGCATTAGGCAAGATCGATCAGGCTGCAGAGATCCTTGCTGGCGGAGGCCTGGTGGCCTTCCCTACCGAGACGGTTTACGGACTCGGAGCCAACGCCATGGACGCCAAAGCGGTTGCCAGGATTTATGAAGCGAAGGGCCGGCCCGGTGACAACCCGCTGATCGTTCATATTGCACGAGCCAGCAATATCGGGGAGTTGACTCCCATGCTGTCGCCGAAGATTATTCGTCTGATCGACAATTTCTGGCCGGGACCTCTGACCATCGTTCTTCCGAAAAAACCGGATGTTCCGGACATTACTACCGGGGGACTGGATACAGTCGCCATCCGCATGCCGGATGACCCTGTCGCTCTGGAATTGATCAGCAGGGCGGGCTGTCCGATCGCTGCTCCCAGCGCAAATATTTCCGGCAGACCAAGTCCAACCAAGGGAGAGCACGTGGTTGCCGATCTTGAAGGAAAGATTGACGCCATCCTGATCGGAAACGACTGCAGGGTGGGAATCGAATCCACGGTTTTGGATATGACCGGCGATGTGCCGACCATTCTGAGACCTGGCATCATTACAGCGGAAAGCATTGAGGCCGCCATCGGCGAAAAGGTTGCTATGGATCCGGCGCTGAACCGCCGGAAGGAGCCGGCTGCAGGAGACGGTGAGGAGGACTTTGCGCCGAAGGCGCCTGGGATGAAATATACCCACTACGCGCCGAAAGCGGACATGACCATCGTAGAGGGACAGCGTGACAAGGTGAAAAGTGAGATTGAACGCCTGAAAGGACTCAACGAGAGGCTGGGACTGAAGGTCGGCGTGATTTTATTTGAAGAGAAGGCCTTTATTGAAGCGGCCCACGAATTCTTTGCCAAATTGCGAGATCTTGACGATCAGGGCGTTGACCTGATTCTGGCAGGCGCACTGAGCGAAAAGGACGGAGTTGGCTTCGCGGTCATGAACCGGATGCTGAAATCCGCCGGATATAACATCGTCACCGTGCATTAACGGGAATTTTATCAGGAGGTGCTGTATGAAAATTGCATTGGCTGCAGATCATGGCGGCTTTGAACTGAAAAAGATGGTGAAAGCCCATCTTCAGGAGAAAGGGATCGAAGTTCTGGATCTGGGGTGCCATTCGGATGAATCCGTGGATTATCCCAACTATGGAAAGGCCTGCGGAGAAGCGGTCATGAGAGGAGACGCCGAACGGGGCATCGTCATCTGCGGAACAGGGATCGGGATTTCCATCGCAGCCAACAAGGTGAAGGGAATACGGTGCGCTCTCTGCACAAGCCTGTTTATGGCCGAAATGTCGAGGAAGCATAATAATGCCAACGTGCTGGCTCTGGGCGGAAGGATTCTGGAACCGGACCTCGCTCTGGGGATTGTGGACGTGTGGCTCTATACGGAATTTGAAGGCGGAAGGCATCAGCGCAGAGTGGATCTGCTGGACTGCATATAGCCCGCCGCACAGGATAGGATCCCAAGCGGAATACGGACTGGTTCGATGTTCCGCTATTTAATAGATTGGTTTATAAAAGTATTTGGAGGTAAGAAAATGGGAAAAGTTTATGTATTTGATCATCCGCTTATTCAGCACAAGACAGCAATGATCCGCGACAAAAATACCAGCGTAAAGGATTTTAGAGAGCTTGTCAGAGAAATATCCATGCTCATGGCGTATGAAGTGACGAGAAACCTCCCACTTCAGGAAGTGGAAATTGAAACTCCGCTTTGCAGGGCTACAATGAAGGTGCTGAAGGGCGAGGATATCGCCATCGTACCGATCCTGAGAGCAGGACTGGGAATGGTGGACGGAATGCTGGAACTGGTTCCCAATGCCAAGGTCGGACACATCGGACTGTATCGTGATCCGGAAACCCATTTGCCCGTGGAATACTACTGCAAGCTGCCTGCGGATATTGAAAACAGACAGGTGATCGTCGTAGACCCCATGCTGGCAACCGGCGGATCCGCAGCGGCGGCCATTGATTTTATCAAGGCAAGAGGCGCGAAAGAGGTTGCTTTCATGTGCCTGATCGCAGCGCCGGAAGGAATCGACGTACTTCAGAACAAGCATCCGGATGTGGATATTTATATTGCTGCCAAGGACAGCCATCTCAACGACCATAAGTACATAGTACCGGGTCTGGGAGATGCGGGCGACAGATTGTACGGAACAAAATAGTTTAAAATAGCGACGCGAAAAAAATTCTACGATATCAGTTATTACAGAAGAAGGATAGATAATTATGGAAACAGCACAAGACAGAAACGTATTTGACGTTTTAAAAGAAAGAGGTTTAATCAGGCAGACAACCCATGAGGAGGAAATTCGGGAGCTGCTTGGAAAGGAAAAGGTCACGTTCTACATCGGATTCGACCCGACGGCGGACAGTCTGCACGTGGGACATTTCATGCAGATTATCGTCATGATGCATATGCAGCGGTATGGGCATGTTCCGATCGTACTGATCGGGGGAGGAACGACCATGGTCGGAGATCCTTCCGGAAGAACGGATATGCGTCAGATGATGACGAAGGATGTCATCCGCGCCAATGGAGAAAAATTCAAGAAGACCTTCAGCAAATTCCTCGATTTCTCTGACGGAAAGGCCATCATTGACAACAACGCGGACTGGCTGCTGGAATTGAATTACGTGGATTTCATCCGGTCCATCGGCAGACATTTTTCCGTGAACCGAATGCTGACGGCAGAGTGCTTCAAGCAGCGTCTGGAAACAGGACTTTCCTTCCTGGAATTCAACTACATGCTGATGCAGTCCTATGACTTCCTGGAGCTTCACCGCAGATACGGCTGTATGATGCAGTTCGGAGGAGACGACCAGTGGTCCAACATTCTTGGGGGAGTTGATCTTGTCCGGCGTGAAATGGGAGATCAGGTTTACGGAATGACCTTTGCCCTTCTCACCACAAGCGAAGGCAAGAAGATGGGTAAAACCCAGAAGGGCGCCCTTTGGCTCGATCCAGAAAAGACCTCTCCCTACGAGTTCTATCAGTACTGGAGAAACGTCGAGGATGCGGATGTGAGAACCTGTCTGTCCATGCTGACCTTCCTTCCTATGGACGAGGTGGAAAGGCTTTCCTCACTGAAGGACGCCGAGATCAACAAGGCAAAGGAAATCCTCGCCTACGAGGTGACCAAGCTGGTACACGGAGAGGAGGAAGCGCAAAAGGCCCAGGACGCGGCAAGAGCTCTCTTTGCAGGGGGCGGAAATATGGACGATGTTCCGAAAACCCAGATGGCCGCTTCCTTATTTGAAGGAGAAGGCATGGGCGTCGTAAGCCTCATCGCTGAGCTGAAGCTGGTTTCCAGCAAGGGAGACGGCTTCCGTACCATCGAACAGGGCGGACTTACCATCGATGATGTAAAAGTGACCGACACAAAGCTGATGGTTACCAAGGACATGTTCAAGGACGGAAAGATCCTGATCAAAAAAGGCAAGAAGACCTTCCACATGGTGGAGCTGATCTAGTTCAATCATCAAAATGATTCAATAAAGGCGTGTGCTTTGCAAAGAGCGCGCGCTTTTTTTTCCTTCTGACAAATATGGTTTTTCCGGAGCCGCAAAAGCATGTATAATAAGGGTAATGGTGTCGGAAGATGAAGGAGCGCAGCATGAAAAAGTCTTTTATACGAAGAACGATGATTTTCTTTATCGCAATCTGTCTTATCCCGTTTATCATTTTCACCCTTGTTTTTATCAATAAGACCGGGGAATTGGAAAAACAGCGGGTGGAGGACAGTTTAAGCGCGATCGTAAAGGAAAAAACCTCCGCTTTAGAAAAGAATCTGAAGAGTATTGAAAATGAAACGGTGAATTTTGCCAATTGGGCGGCCTATGTTATGGAAAAACCCTATGATCCCGCTCAATTGCCCCCTGAATACAGGCGGGATGAGCAAGGCGTATTGGAAAGACACCTGGAAGAAACCGAAGGAAAAACCAGCGTATATTTGCCCAACAATGTCGAGTTGACCGATGAATTGATAGGGGAAGTTCTGAATACAGAACAGATTGAGAAGGCCATGGTCAATATCCTGAAACAGAATGAGGAGGTGGGATATGCTTATCTCGTCACCGAAAATGGTCTGCTTCGGGTATATCCCTATCTGGACAATAAGGCTTTTGAGCCGGATCACGATCAGCGAAGCGATTATTTTTACACCAGAGCCGTAGGCGAAAACAATCCGCAGAGAAAAGCCGTCTGGACAAACCCTTATTACGATTATGGCGGCAAGGGATGGGTCATCACCTGTTCCAGTCCTTTTTATGTGAAGGGTGAACTGGGAGGAGTAGTGTGCATTGATGTCTCTCTCAAGGCGATTGCCGACTCGATTGCGGATTTTCGCATTGGAAATACGGGCTTTGCCTTTGTGATCTCCGAGGAAGGAGACGTTATTTACCATCCTGATATGATGGATATTGTCAGTGATACGGGAGAACGCTACCAGCTCAACCTTTTGAAGCACAGGTACGAAGACTCCGCGTATCGAAGGATTCTTGAAAAAATGGTGGAGGGCGAAACGGGAATTTCCTATTATGCGGACAAAAAAGGTCAGCACAGTATGATCGCTTTTGCGCCGATTAAAAATATAGATTGGAGCGTAGGTATCGAGGTGAAAAAATCGGAATATGCCATAGGCTCCAGCGAGCAGACTAGGGGCTTCTGGCTAATGATGGCGATATTGCTGGTGATCTGCCTGGCAATGGCCTCTATTTTATCCAATCGAATCACATCGCCTATTAAAGCTCTGACAGAGGATGTGAAACGAATGGCGGACGGCAATTTTGGTCAGGTAAAGATTACCTCGGAGGATGAAATCGGGCTGCTGGGCGCAGCCTATAATAAAATGAGTCGTGAAATCAGCGAATACACTTCTTCGCTGATCTACAGGACCAATCAGCTGGAGACGGTCATCAACAGCCTGGGCGGTGTGATGATGATTGTAAAGCCCGATTTTACCGTCAACATGATAAATCAAAAAGGGTTGGAGCTGTTGAAGATTTCCGATTTCAAGCAGGCTTTGGGAAGGGACTGCTGCGAGCTCATCGGCCATACCGATGGCTTCTGCAAGGTTTGCCCGGTGAAGGACACCTTTGAAAGGGGAGCAGTAAGCAGCAGAGAAGTGATTTATAACCAGAATATTTACAATATATCCAGCTATCCGGTTTTTGATGAAAAGGGAGAAGTAAAAGAGGCGGTGGTTTACAGCAGAAAAATCACAGAGGAAGTCATGCTTCAAAAAGAGCTGCTTCAGTCTGAGAAAATGGCTGGTCTGGGACAATTGGTCGCCGGTATTACTCATGAATTGAAAAATCCGCTGGCAGTGATCAAGGGCGCCGCGTATTTGCTGAAGCACGGGCAGGATGGGCGAAAGCAGGCAGAAGCTTTAGAGGAGATCAATACCAGCGTTTCCCGGGCGGAAAGAATCATTTATAACATGCTGGACTTTTCCAGGAGGTCCCGGGACATGAAATCAAAGGTTCTGTTAAAGGGAATGCTGGAGCAGATTCTCCTGCTGGTCCGCCAGGATTTGGTGAAAAGAAAAATAAACATCAATATGAACCTTGAAGAGGAGTCTCTTTCTATCTATGGGGATCCGGACTCCTTTAAACATATTTTTTTAAACGTGATCACCAATGCCATCGATGCAATGCCTGAAGGCGGGGAAATTGAAATATCCGCCAGAAGCATTTCCGGAGACAAAACGGAAATCATAATCGCAAATACGGGAGAGAGGATACCGGAGAAGGATTTAAAGAGAATCTTCCAGCCCTTCTATACCACCAAGCATCAGGGAACAGGCCTTGGGCTCTGGATCGTTTCGAAGGAGATTGAAAAGAGCAAAGGCATGATTGAAGCGATGAATTCTGATCGGACACAGATGAGAATCGTATTGCCGGGAAAGGAGATTGAGGATGAATCGAATTCTAATGATTGACGATGATGTAAGCTTTTTAAATGTATACTCGGAAATCCTGAGAACCAACGGATATGAGGTCGCTACAGCAACCGGCGGGGCGGAGGGTCTGGCAAGGCTGGATGATGAATATTTCCAGGTGGTGATTTGCGATGTATACATGCCTCAGATGAACGGCATTGAAGTGTTGAAAGAGATTAAAAAGGCGTACCCATCCATCCTGACCATGATGCTGACGGGAGAAGGCTCGATTACCGGCGCGGTGGAAGCCATGGAGGTTGGAGCCTATACCTATATGATCAAGCCTATCGAAATCGATCAATTGCTGCTGAATATAAAGAGAGCCTTTGAATTTGTATCCTTGCATTCGGAGAATCAAAATCTGAGGACACGGATTTCCATGCTGGGCCATGATGACAGGCTGCTGGGAAACAGCAGAGAAATCCAGGCGCTGCGGGAAGAAATCATGCAGGTGGCGCCGACCAATGCCAGCGTATTGATTACCGGAGAGAGCGGAACGGGAAAGGAAATAATCGCCCAATTGATTCATGAAAACAGCCTGAACAGAAACGGCCCAATGGTGAAGGTGAATTGCGCCGCCTTGGCTGAGTCTGTCCTGGAAAGCGAAATCTTCGGACATGAAAAAGGAGCCTTTACGGGTGCCATTGCCGCCAAGCCCGGCCGATTTGAATTGGCCAGAGGCGGAACCCTGTTCCTGGATGAAATCAGCGAGCTTTCACCCAAGCTTCAGAGCAAGATGCTGAGGGTCATACAGGAAAAAGAATTTGAGCGGGTTGGGGGAATCAAGACCATAAAGGTGGACTTCCGCCTCGTTGCGGCCACCAACAAAGATTTGAAGGCGGAGGTTGAAGCGGGGAATTTCAGAGAAGATCTCTACTACCGGATCAACGTGGTACCCCTGAACAGTCCGCCCCTGAGAGACCGAAGCGAAGACATTCCAATGCTGTTAAACCACTATATCCTGCACTATTGCAATGAGATGAAAAAGCCGGCGGTAAAGCTTACCCGGGAAGCGGAAGAAGTGCTCACAAGATACAGCTGGAAAGGAAATGTGCGGGAACTGAAGAACCTGACGGAACGTCTTGTGGTCTTTTCCGACGGTTCCGATATTGGGCCTGAAAAGCTGCCCAAGGAAATCAGAGGGCAGGAAAATTGGGACGAGAACATGGATAAAATGAACTTTCAAGAGGCGAAACGCTGTTTTGAAAGGAAATATTTCCTGCAGATGCTGGAAAAAAACAACTGGAACATTTCCGCCACAGCCGATGAGATCAATATGGCCAGAAAAAACTTGCAGCTGAAAATAAAGCAGCTTGATCTGAAAAGGGACGGATCCGGGAGCAAATCAGCCACGATCTGAGAAAGGAAGCACCCGGGGAGGAAACCTGCTACAAAAATGTAGCACAATGCCACCTAAATACCGCAAGCATACCGCAAGCATAATAATTCTTAATTTAAAGCAGACCGGCTCAACTATATTGAGAAGGTCTGTATTTTTGTGCCTTTCAGCGCCTGTTTGACGGATCGGGGAAGGGGCCGGATGAGTTGGCATGATCGTTGCTCTTTAATATATTCGAAATTATTTTTACGATGGTTTTGTCAAGCTCAAGTCTTTGATCAAAACCAATACTATGAAAGGGTGAGATAAATCATGACAACGAACAATGAAAACATGGGTTATAAACAGGAACTCAAGAGAGTTTTAACCCTGAAGGATCTTGCGATCTACGGCATTGCTTTTATGACGCCCATTGCACCTGCTTACATTTACGGCAGTGTGACGGAAATCACAGGAGGCACCCTGGCAATGGCCTATGTCATCGCTACGGTAGCCATGCTTTTTACAGCTTACAGCTATGGCCACATGGCCGCTGCTTTTCCCGTTGCGGGATCAACCTACACCTACACACAGCGGGGAATTAACCACAACCTGGGCTTTCTATCCGGCTGGGCGATGTTTTTAGACTATGTGCTGGTTCCGCTGATTGTGTTTATGGTAGGAGCATCCTATGCCAATGCGGCCGTTCCGGCAATCCCTTATTGGGTATGGGTCCTGATCATCGCTGCGGTAATAACGGTTGTAAACTATTTTGGCGTACAGATGGCGGCAAGAACCAATATTATTCTGGTTGGTATTATGGGGGCCATCGTTGTGGCATTCATCGTCATTTGCGCCTATGCGGTGACTCAGGGCGCAGGGGCAGGAAACCTGATCTCATCGAAACCGTTCTATAATCCGGAGGAGTTTTCCGGCAGTCTGCTGATCGCCGGCGGCGCCATTGCCTGTTTCTCCTTCCTGGGCTTTGACTCCATTACAACCATGGCGGAAGAAGCTCTGAATCCGCGTAAGGATATCGGGCGGGCGGCGATTATTGCCTGTCTGGCCGGGGGAGGAATATTCATTCTTCAGGCTTATGTAGCCCAGCTTGTCTGGCCGGATTATTCCACCTTCGCTTCCGCAGATACCGCTCTTTTCGAAGTAGCTCAGCTTGCAGGCGGCGTAACTCTGGCGGGATTTTATACCTTTGCGGTAATTCTGTCCACTTTGACGGCAGGTCTGACGGGGCAATCCAGCGCAGCCAGACTGCTTTATGGAATGGGTCGTGACGAAGTTCTGCCAAAGAAATTCTTTACTCACCTCCATCCGAAATATAAAACCCCGGTATACAACATCTTTATTATGTGCGCCATCGGCGTCGTCGGGGCTTTGACACTAAATATTTCTCTGGTAACGGAGCTGATGAGCTTTGGCGGATTATTCGGATTTCTGTGTGTAAACCTGTCCGTGATTGTCTACCATTTCTTTAAGCAGGATAATAAAAACGTAGTGAAATACCTGATTATGCCTGCGTTAGGCTTCGCAATATGCTTCTATTTATGGATCAATCTGTCCAAGACAGCTTTGACCGTTGGCGGTGTATGGCTGGTGATCGGTCTTATCTATGCTGCAATTACAACCAACGGCTTCAAGAAAAAGCCCCCGATTCTGTCGGAATAGATAATTGGCGCATTCAGAACCAATCCTGTTTACACGACAAATAGCTTGAACTAATTTTAATCAAGGAGGATAAAAATGAAACCGAACCCAAAATACTTGTCTTTTTACTATGAAACCATGAAGGAATTTCCCGACTTTATTGTAGATCCGAAGAAAACGGCGCTGCTGATCGTGGATATGCAGAAAGAATTTGTTTTAAGAGACTTTGGCGATGCCCTTGCTTTCCAGGAAGCCGGCGAGTGGGAAAGATGGATTCCTTTCCACGACAGATTGGATGACATCGTCATACCGAATAACGTTAAGCTGCTGGAGTACTTCAGAAAGAACAACATGCTGGTCACCTTCGGCAGAATTGCCTGCCTGAGAGAGGATGGGGAGGATAGGGCGCCTGTACAAAAATCCGAGGGCTGGAACGGCATCTATCTCTATGTCCATTCAAAAGGCGCGGAAATGATCGATGAACTGACGCCGCTGAAGGATGAAATTGTGGTAAACAAAACCACGGACAGCGTAACATTGGGAACCAACTATACGAAGCTGATCAGAAATATCGGCATCGACACGGTTGTAGTTACGGGAATTGTTACGGATCAGTGTGTGGCAGGAACGGTAAGAAGCCTGGCAGACGAAGGATTCAGAGTCATATGCGTGGAAGACGCCTGCGCCGCGCCGGACATTACCCTCCACGATGCAGAACTGAAGATTATGAATCAGATCTATTGTCAGGTTCTCAGCACGGAAGAGACCATTGCAGTGATCGAGGGAAGATTGAAATAAATCCTTAAATGAATTTGAATAAACCAACAAAAAAATGGGGCTTTTGCACTTGGGTTAAAAAACCGCTGGCGCAGCCCCATTTTTATATAGAAAACTTCCGGTTTTAGCCGGAGGTTCACGAATTACCGCAGGGTTTTCAACGCGGTGCTCCATGAGATCACCTGCGAAAACATTGTGTCGACAGATTTCTCGTGACGTGGCTTTGCTTTCAGTTCTCCGTTCTCAAAATCATCGGCCAGGAAGAACAGGACCTGCTCCCGCACATCCGCGATTCTAAACTGAGCCATGATGGTCCGCAGCGATTCCACCGCCCTTGCTCCGCCGATGGCGCCGTAGCTTACAAAGCCGGCCGCCTTATCGGTCCACTCATTGTAAAGAAAATCAAGAGCGTTTTTCAAAGCAGCCGATGTGGCATGATTGTACTCTGGCGTCACGAAAATAAACCCGTCAAGCTCGTTGATTTTAGCAGACCATTTTTTCGTATGCTCTTGGCTGTATTGCTGTGCTGCCGCAGGCATCGGTTCATCCAGCAGAGGCAGATTGTAATCCTTGATGTCAATCAGCTCAAACTCGGCGTCCTCCCGTTTTTTTGACTGCTCATAAACCCATTTTGCTACGGTATCCCCCACACGTCCCGGCCGTGTGCTTCCGATGATAATTCCAATCTTAACCATTGTTATCTCTCCTTCAGATCCTCATGATCTCGTCAATTTCTTCTGCGCATTTTTTCCTTTGAATCCAAATCTTGTTTCCGTTTATTTACCCTGTCCTACAGCCGCTAAACAAAGTATACCATAATTTGCATGATACTATGTAAAGGCGCGATGAAAAAAATCTTATAAAATCTTAAAAATGGGTTTTTTCGGAAACTTATAGTTAATTTTTACCGTCTAATCTGTTAGTGTATAATTAGCATTGGAGAAATTGTCAACAGGCGATAAGGGGGAAAGCATGGAGCCATTGATCACAGTAAAGAACATAAGAAAAGTCTATCGGATGGGCGAGGAAAAGGTGATCGCCCTGGATGACGTAAGCCTGGAGATTTACAAAGGGGAAATTATCTGCTTTCTCGGGGCTTCCGGCTCGGGAAAGTCAACATTTTTAAATATGGTAGCCGGATTGGAAAAACCGACAAAAGGGGAAATTTACATAGGGGGAATCCCGGTCCACAAGCTCAATGAGGAGAATGTCACACTTTTCCGTCAAAAAAACATAGGCTTCATTTTTCAAGCCTACCACCTGATGCCCATGTTTACTGCCGTGGAAAATGTGAGTCTCCCTTTGATCTTCCGTGGCGTCGAAAAAAAGAAGAGAGAACGGATGGCAAGAGAGACGTTGAAGGAGGTCGGACTTGCGGGATATGAAAACCGCAGGCCTGCGCAGATGAGCGGCGGACAGCAGCAGAGGGTCGGAATCGCAAGAGCTCTTGTCGGCAATCCGAAAATCATTTTCGCCGATGAGCCCACCGGAAATCTGGACACCCACACCTCCAAAGAGGTTATGGAGATCATGATGTCAAAGGCAAGGGAATATGGCAGCACGCTGATCATCGTAACCCATGACAGGAAGATCGCGGATTATGCGGACAGGATCGTCACGATCCAGGATGGAAATATCCTGTCCATTGACGATAATAACGGATATTAAAGCAAAAGGAGTATGAAAGGATCATTATGAACAGCAAAAGAAGAAAAGCACTACTCATTTTTATTGCGGCAATTTTGGGGCTGGGATTCCAAGCCCTTCCTATTGGCCTCTCTGGGGCCGGCAATCCTGTCTACGGAGGAACCATGCTGATCAATTCGAAAATCGTCGGTTCCGCATCGGTGATGCAGGGCGACGAGAACGCGGTAATCACCGTGCAGATTGAAAATAAGGAAAACGGAAACTTCACCTTCAACAGCGCCGAGCTGGGAATGAGCTCTCAGAAGGATATTACCGTTACAGCAAACCCCATGGGAACCATTACGCTGGCGAAGGATCAAAAAGCATCGATCAACTTCAGCCTGAAGATCGCCAGGTTCGCCACAGCCGGCACAAGAAACCTGAGCCTGATTCTGAGACATGACGGCGTGACGGTTCACGAAAACGGCAGCCTGGGTAAGCTCACTATTTATGAGAAGCTGGCCGATCCGATCCATGGATCAGGAAACAATATCGCCGCTCTTGACATCATCCATTACACCAATCCGGCGGGTGGATTCGATCAGGGACAGGAAAACATCCTGGCGCTGGAGATTATCAATAACGGCAGCACGGTAATCAAAAACGCCCAGCTGACCTTGACCATGCCGGATGGGCTGTCCATGGACAATGCAAGCAATTCTATGATGCTGGGATACATAGCTACGGGGAGCAGAAAGGAAGTCCGCTTCCCTGTTGCGGTTGAGGATGACGCCGAATCAAAAAGCTACGGGATTACAGCGGAGATAACCGGCCTGGATTACTCCAATGAAGCCGTGAGTCTGAAAAAGACCTTTTATGTGCCGGTCAAGGGCTCCGGCGGTTCCGTTAAGAATGCGGAAATCACCAACATCAGCGCACCGGGTCAGGTTTCCGGTGATGACGAGTTCACTCTTTCCTTTGACGTTGAAAATAAAAATAGCGCAGAGCTGAAGAATATCAGAGTCAGCGTAGAAGTTCCGGACGGGCTGCTGAACAAGTCCAGGACCACCTTCATCGAGTCGTCAATACCGGCGGGCAGCCGCAAGAATTATTCGGTCACGATGTTTGCCGCGGACGGAGCGAAGGAAAAGGCATATTCAATTAAAATCACCTTATCATCCAGCACTTCCGATGAAAGTAAAAGCGCAGTTACCCAATATGCCAGCGTCTACGTCAGCGGCGCCGGCGGCGAAAAGACACCCCAGCTCATGGTGGACAACTACAGCTATGGAGGCAGCTTTGTCCAGGCCGGGGATAAATTTCTGCTGGAGCTGGGTCTTTATAATGCCAGCGGAAGCCGTGCCATCAACAATATCAAGGTGACGATCAGCTCCGAGGACGGAGCGATCATCCCTGTGAACAGCAGCAATTCCTTTTATATTGAAAAGCTGGGGAAAAAAGAAAGAACGGAACGGGCCATGGTTTTATCGGTAAAGCCCAACGCTGAGCAGAAAACAACGCCGCTGACCGTCGACATGTCCTATGAGGACGGTTCCGGCAATGCTTTTACTTCCAAGGATATCATCTCGATTCCCGTTATGCAGGATACAAGGCTTGAGGTGGACGACATTATCGCTCCGCCGGATCTCTTTGCGGGAATGCAGAACGGCCTCTCCGTGCAGTTCTACAACACGGGAAAAACCACTCTGAGCAACCTGCGTGTTACTGCGGAGGGCGATTTTGATACGCCGGAATCCACAAGCTATTTTGTGGGAAATCTGGAAAGCGGCAAGAGCGACAGCTATGATTTCAGCTTTATTCCTAGAAAAGGGGGAGAGATGACGGGCAAGATCATATTCTCCTATGAGGACGCAGCCGGCGATGTGCAGATTCTTGAAAGAGCCTTCTCCTTTGACGTCATGGAGGAAATGCCTGTCTTTGACGAAGGGATGATGCCGGAGGAAGGAATGAACCAAGGCGGAAGCAAGACTCCCTGGATTGCCGCTGGAGTGATCCTGCTGCTTGGGGGCGGCGGATTCTTCGCATGGAGGAAGATCAGAAAAAAGAAGATGCACCGGGAGATGGAAATCGATGAATAATCGTGATATTATCAGCCTTGCCTTCCGAAATCTGCTTCGAAGGAAGACAAGAACCATACTTGCCGTCGTGGGCGTTGTGGTCGGCACCAGCGCCATCATCGTCATGCTTTCCATCGGCTTCGGCTTGTCCGTAAGCTTTCAGGAACAGATCGAGAGCTACGGAAATCTCCACCTGGTTGATGTTTACGGCGGGGGAGGAGGAATGATGTTCTATCCCGGAGGAGGATCGTTCCAGGATGGCGCCGGCGTTCTCAACGACAAGGCAATTGCCGAGATGGAAAAGATAAAGGGAGTTGACGCCGTTTCTCCGAAGATGGATGTCTACTTGACCTTTGGAGTCGGCAAGTATGTCGCTCAAGCCTCCGTGATCGGGATTAAACCGGAGGTGATGCAGAAGTTCGGCTATGAGCTGCAGGAGGGAAGACTCCTGGAAAAGGGCGACAAGTTCGAGGTGGTATTCGGAAATCAGGTGCCCACCTGGTTTTACAATCCGAGGAAAACCTGGGGTAGCTCCTGGGGCGGAGAAGCCCAGGTGGATGTAATTACCAACAAGATGATCATTACCGCAGACGACACCTACGGCCAGAAGGACCGGGGGCGAAGCCGGGGCTCGGATGAAGATAAAGTCGTCTACAAGGAATACAAGGCGAGAGGAGTCGGGATCCTGGCGAATCCCAACGATGAGTCCGCCTACAACGTATATATGAGCCTGGAAGGGCTGGAAATCATAAAGAAGGAGGCCCAACGAGCCCGGAAGGAGACCATTTCCAATAAGAAGGAATACGATGCCGCCATGGTTTACGTGGGAAGCATCGATGATGTGGAGGATGTGAGCAACGCCATTCGCGAAATGGGATTTCAGACAAGCAGTCTCAACGACTGGCTGAAATCCATGCAGGAAACGGCCAGGATGATTCAGGGAATTCTGGGAGGCATCGGAGCCATTTCCCTTCTGGTGGCTGCACTGGGGATCACCAACACCATGATTATGTCCATCTATGAGAGAACAAAAGAGATTGGAATCATGAAGGTGATCGGAGCCAATTTGAGAGACATTAAAAAGCTGTTCCTGCTGGAAGCCGGAATGATCGGCTTTATCGGAGGGGTGATCGGACTGATATTCAGCTTGATTCTTTCCCTGCTGATGAATACCGTCCTGAGCGGCATTATGTCTGTAATGCTTGGTACGGTAGGCGGAGGAGGCTCTACGGTGTCGATCATTCCCTGGTGGGTCGCTGCAAGCTCTCTGGTGTTTTCCACCACCATCGGGATTTTAGCGGGATACTCGCCTGCAAGAAGAGCAATGCGCCTGTCCGCGCTGGAAAGCTTGAGAAATGAATAAAAAATAACGAGGAGATCCTGGAGGCCTCTATTTCTAAATGGCCGGATCTCCTCATCAAATGAATCCAATCATTTAATTGGCCGGAGGCTTATAAAAGTGAATTCCTTCAATCTCACATACAAATTGCATTTTTGTTTCAATGGTCTTGTCCTCGGTAAAGTCGGGATTGACGAAGTAATAGGTATCGTCGGTCAGCTCCCTGACGCCTGTACCGTTTAATACCGCGTTGGCGGCTTTGATGGAATCGGGTTCGATTTCCTTCTCATAGGCTGATCCGTTATGGATCGGTGTGAACTGATGAGGCGCCGTCATGATAGCCAGCAGATCATTCCCGTAGAAGGGGCCGGTCCAGCGGTTCATGACCACCTGGCCCACAGCCAGCTTGGCCTTGTAGGATAAACCATAGGCTTCCGCATTGATCAGGCGGACCAGAACGTCCATTTCCTTTCTGCTTGCAGCTCCGCCGCGATTTGCGCTCAGACAGGCATAATCAGGCAGACCATTCGCCGCAGGGTTCGATACGATCATGGAAACGGTGCCGTCACCTTTCTGATTATCTGCGTCTGTCGCTTCCCTATTATTTTGCGCATCATTTTCTTCATTTGTGTCATTATGTAAGCGTTCCAACCGGATTATCTGTTCCGACACTGCGGTGCTCACTCTGGAAACCGGCTCTTCCCAGAACTTTTCAACGGGCGAGCCCAGATAGGCTCCAAAGGCCAACGCGATCAGGATCCATATTGCCGACCTGGCCAAGTCGACCTTTTGTTTTTCCTTTGTCATTTTATTTACCCCCAAACTTTTTCACCGTTTGTTCAAGGATTCTGGTATCATAACTGAGGAATACAATGTGAGGACCCGGTGAAATGATTCTGACGTTCCGATTGTAGACAGCTTGTTTTATTTTTATACATTTCAGGTAAGAATAGAAAACGGATAGAACACTTCTATTAAGAGTCTATGGCCGGACAAACAAGAAAAGACCTCATTTTAAGGACATGCGGCATCGAGTTTCATAAACACTTCGTGTTTTTGGAACATAGGCATCAATTTCAGGTTGACAAACAGGGGGTTGCAATAGTATAATATCCGTGCATTATGTGTAAAAATCCATTAGCCCCGGATTTTACGATATCGTGGCACGATAGGTTTGCGCGGCAAACCGGAGAGCCAAAACTGTCGGTGTGGGGTGAAACGCACCGCGATTTGAAGAAGATATTATGAGGAGAGTTTAAGATGAAATCATTTATCGCAAAGCCTCATGAAGTTGAGAGAAAATGGTATATCATTGACGCTGAGGGCAAGACTCTTGGTAGATTGGCTACCGAAGCAGCTTCAATTTTAAGAGGTAAGAGAAAACCAATTTATACACCGCACGTTGATACCGGAGACTATGTAATTATCATAAATGCAGAAAAGGTAGAAGTTACCGGAAACAAGAGAAAAGAAAAGATCTATAAGAGACATACCGGTTATCCGGGCGGACTTCGGGAGATCACTTTCGAAAAGCTCCAGGCAAAGAAACCGGAAGAAATTATCAGACATGCGGTAAAAGGCATGATGCCCAATGGAAAATTAGGCAGACAGATGTTCAAGAAGCTTAAGGTTTATGCTGGTCCTGAGCACAAGCACGCAGCCCAGAAACCTGAAGTTCTGAATTTTTAGTAAGGGAGGAATCATAAATGGCAAAGATGCAATATACAGGAACTGGAAGAAGAAAGTCTTCCGTTGCCAGAGTCAGATTAATCCCTGGTAAAGGCAATATCACCGTAAACAAGAAATCTCTTGACGACTATTTCGGAATGGAAATTCTCAAGAGAGAAGTCAGAAGACCTTTTGAGGTTGCCGGAGTGGAAGGCAAGTTCGATGTGGTTGCCACTGTAAGAGGCGGCGGCTTCACAGGACAGGCCGGAGCTTTAAGACACGGTATCTCCAGAGCTCTTTCCTCCGCAGACAGAGAAGCGTTCAGAGCTCCTTTGAAGGCGGCAGGCTTCCTGACAAGAGACCCAAGAATGAAGGAAAGAAAGAAATACGGACTCAAGAAAGCAAGAAGAGCTTCCCAGTTCTCAAAACGTTAATCAAACACCAACAACCGTCAGGGGTTTTCCCCTTGGCGGTTTTTTTATGCATAGAAATATCTAGATAAAAAAGGGGAGCGCAGCTCTTTTTTCTATTGCATAAAGTACTTGGGAGGATGGTTTAAAACTATAATAATTGGGTATGACAAACAATAAGATACGCAAGTGTAGGATTTTCCATCACCCTGCACCGTACATACCCTTTAGTTTTGCTGGCATGCCGGCATGCCTACGATGCCGGCAGCGTCCAGCAAGGCGTCCGAGCATGATAGTACTGGTGAAAAACTTCCGGAGGGCCTGGTCATCTCCTTATGAAATTTATAGAACCGCAAAACAGTTGCACCGGCAACTGTTTTGTGGTTTCATTGCTTTTAAATATGCTATAATGTGAAATAATAAAGAAGCTATTGCCGGAGGAAGGCTCTGAATTGAATCTGGTATCGCTATTTTAAGAGAAGGTGGGAGAAGAATATGAATTTTAAGCTTGTACACAACAATCTCAACGTATTTGATTTGGAAAAATCCCTGAAATTTTACGAAGAAGCGCTGGGATTAAAGGAGGTCAGAAGAAAACAGGCTTCTGACGGTTCGTTTATTCTCGTCTTTATCGCAAACGAGAACTCGGAACATCAGATTGAACTGACCTGGCTGAGAGACAGGAAGGAACCCTATAATCTTGGCGACAATGAAGTCCACATCGCATTCAGAGTGGACGACTATGAAGGAGCCTATCAGAAACACAAGGAAATGGGTTGCATCTGTTATGAAAACCCGAACATGGGGATCTATTTCATCAACGATCCCGATGGATACTGGCTCGAGATTATACCTTACAGGTAGGCTGTCGCATATCGAACTCATACCCACATTCCCTGGAATGGGGAGTTTGTTATAACGATCCATAAATTCTCATTACAGTTGGAAATGTGAAAATAAAAAAATTGAGGAAGTGCGTTTCCGGGACACGGAACCGCACTTTATTTACGCTGGTACGAAATAAAAAACTGCAAAGGGAAAACGCTGATTTGAAAAAGGAGCTTATCTTTTCGTTTTATTGAACATCATTTCGCCGCCTTCTCGAAGGGGAATCTTGTAGCAGGATTGTCCGAGGGAAATAGAAACATCGAGAATCGTTTCGGGAGGAAATTGCTCTTTGCTATGGTTCACCAGAATCTGGAACATTGTTTGAGCAAGTCGCTTCGTGTCTTGCTTGTAGGACGTGATTTTAGGATAGAAATAATGATCTTCAATTGCATCCACGCCGCAGACAGAAATTTCGGTTGGAATAGAAACTCCCAACGAGTTAGCGCGCATAATGAATCCTTGGGCGATCTGATCATTGGATGCGATAACGGCCGTGGGAACATCAGGAAGCGAATAATAATAATCGAAAGCCTCAACGCCGCAGGCGTAAGAGAAATTGCCTTCATAGATATAATTTGGGGGAACCTTAATGCCGTAATTCTCCATGCATAACAAAAAGCTGTTCCGTCTTTCCACTACCGATGTCATAAAGGGCTGTGCCATGATAAAACCAATCTTTCGGTGGTTGAGTTTGTACAGATAATCTACCAGAAGCTGCATTCCACGCCTATGATCGGATTTAACGACATAACAGTTCTTTTGCTTAATACTCTTGCGATCCAGCATAACAATAGGCGTCTTGTCGTTGTCGTTGATGATTTCACGGTTGGTTCCCTCCGTATAGATAATGCCTGCGACCCGGATGCTTTTGCAGTAATGATAGTATTTTATTTCTCGTTCTAGGTTGTCCTCGGCATCACAAATAAGAAGCGTATAATTATTTTCAAATGCGATTCTGTTCAACTCCTTAATGATAGAGAGATAGAAAGGGTTTCCCATGTCGTAGACAAAGATAGCGATCGCGTTGGAAGTTCCAGAATATAGGTTTTTTGCCGTTTCATTCGGTATATAATTATATTTTTCTATGACACTTGTTACTTTTTCACGAACTGCTTCGGATGTTTTTTCCGGAGAATTAATTACGCGCGAAACTGTCGCAATGGAAACGCCTGCAATTTTTGCTATTTCCCGAATGCCAAAATAATTCTTTTCTACCAAAGAGAACCACCTCATTTTGTGTAAGTATTTGAAAAACATGGGTTATTTATAAACAATATTTTGCTAAGGCTATTATAAACAAATTGTCAGAGAAATGCAAAATATTTTAATTGACAAAAACAAAAATTAACATTATGATGATTGTAACAAGTTACATAAATAACCACTCAAAGTA
Organism: Bacillota bacterium; assembly: GCA_023415235.1. Classification (GTDB taxonomy): domain Bacteria; phylum Bacillota; class Clostridia; order Peptostreptococcales; family Anaerovoracaceae; genus Anoxybacterium. The sequence goes on along the minus strand of JAEZLP010000041.1, from coordinate 22,629 downwards.
TTTGCAAATATCCCTGTCGTAATAAAACAAGGACAGTATACCGAGAAATCCGCAAAACTTATCAACGTGAAAAAGAGGTAAAAATGAGTTTGACCCTTTTTCAAATATTTGAAAATTAAACAGGAGGAGTAAAAATGAAAAAAGTCCTAAGTATCGTGTTGGTCCTAATGTTACTGCTCTCAGTGTTTACGGGCTGCGCATCTGAATCCCAATCGTCGTCGGATGATTCGGCCGGCAAGACCTATAAAATTGGATTTACCGTAAACGATTTTAACGACAAATGGGTATCGTACGTGTTAGACGCGGTCCAGGAATGGGATGAACAAAACGATGAGGTCGAGGTGGTTCTCGGGAACTCGCAAAGTGATGCGCAAAAACAGTTTGCAATTGTTGAGGATTGGATCAGTCAGGGTTTTGATGCGATCTGTGTCAAGCCAGTAGATTTGGAAGCCACCAAAGCGATGGCTAACGCTTGCAAGGCTGCGGGTATTCCTTATGTTGCCGTTCAGCAGCCGATTGATGAAGCAACCGCACGCTGTATACAAAACTCTGTTAAAACAGGAGAGATACAGATGCAAGCCATTGTGGACAAGCTGGGCGGTAAAGGAAACGTGGTAATATTAGAAGGTGAGCCGGGCACACTTGTTGCAATGCAACGCCTCGAAGGAAATAAGAACATCCTTGAAAAGTATCCGGAGATCAATCTTGAGGCTGTGGAAGTGGCCAACTGGCAGAGAGACCAGGCCATGAAGGTAATGGAGAACTGGATTCAGGCAGGCATTAAGTTTGATGCAGTCGTCGCAAGCAACGATGAGATGGCAATCGGAGCTATGCTGGCGCTGGATGCCGCAAAAGCCCGGGGCGATATCATCATAGTCGGTATTGACGCGACACCGGACGCTTTAAAGCTGATGAAGGAAGGGAAATTGGATCTGACGATGTTTGCGGATGCAAACAAGCTGGGAAAAGAAACACTGGATCTGGCTTTGAAACTGGTAAAAGGTGAAGCAGCGGAAGATGTGATTATAGACGATCTTTTGGTAACACCTGAGGAAGCGGACAAATATTTGGAACTTCAAGGTGAATAACTAAACAAGATATATACAATTGGCTGCCGCAAAAAGAGGCAGCCAATTGTAAAATGATCAACGGCAAAGGATGTGAAAGAGGTGCATGAAAACGATTATATAATCGAGTTGAGAGGAATTACCAAAACCTTTCCGGGTGTGGTGGCACTGGAGAATGTAGATCTGAAAGTCCGAAAAGGTACAGTTCATGCAGTCGTTGGAGAAAACGGTGCAGGAAAATCTACATTGATGAAAGTGCTGCACGGAATTTACAGACCGGACTCCGGTTCCATCATCTATAAGAACGAGGAAAGACATTTTAAAGGGCCTAGCGAGGCGCTGAGTGCGGGGATTGCCATGATCCATCAAGAACTCAGCGTAGCGCTTGATTTGAGCGTCTCAGAGAATATTTTTCTGGGAAGAGAAATAACGGCCGGAAGGTCAGGAATTTTACGAAAAAAGGAAATGATACGTCAAACGCGTGAACTCTTTAAAGAGCTTGAAATAGAAATCAATCCTACGGTTAAGATGAAATATCTCAGCGTGGCAAAACAGCAGATGTGTGAGATAGCCAAGGCGATTTCTTACCATGCGGATGTCATCATTATGGATGAACCCACCTCTGCCATTACAGAAAGCGAGACTGCACAATTATTTCGAATTATCCGGAATCTATTGCGTCAGGGTATCAGCATAATCTATATTTCTCACAAGATGGATGAAATATTTGAGATCTCGGATGAAATATCTGTTTACCGCGACGGAAAGTTTATTGAAAAGCTCGCAACAAAAGAAGCTCAGCGCGACCGACTGATCGAGCTCATGGTGGGCAGAGAGATCAAGGATCTTTTCCCAAAAGAGGAAGCACAAATTGGAGAGACAATCCTCAAGGTCGAAAAATTATCGCGGAGGGGTGAGTTTGAGGATATCAGCTTCGAGCTGAAAAGAGGTGAGATACTGGGTGTTGCCGGACTGATGGGAGCCGGCAGATCTGAAATCATGGAAACCTTGTTTGGTATACGAAAAAAAACGAGTGGGGAGATTTATGTACGAGGGCAAAGAGTTGAAATTCGCAATCCAAGCGACGCCATTCGCCAGAAAATTGCTTTATTGACGGAGGATAGGAAAGGCAGCGGATGCTTTCTCCCCTTGAGTGTACGGTTAAATACAGTGATTACAGCTATTGCATCAATGCCCGAATATGGAAATGGTATTTTTGTAAAGAAGAAGAAAGTATATGAAACTGCGCAGAAAATGAAAATGGCTTTAAGTATCAAGACTCCGTCGCTAGAACAGAAAATCATGAATCTTTCCGGAGGAAACCAGCAAAAGGTGCTGGTGGGGAGGTGGCTTCTCACAGAGCCTGATATCCTTATTGTTGATGAACCAACTCGAGGAATCGACGTCGGATCCAAGTCGGAAATCCATAAACTAATCAGCGGATTGGCCAAGCAAGGCAAGGCAATCATCATGATTTCTTCGGAACTGCCGGAGATACTGGGAATGAGTGACCGGATTATGGTGATCAACTCCGGAAAGCTAGCGGGTTTCATCGAAGCGAAGGAGGCTACCCAGGAAAAGGTGCTACAGTATGCAACAGGCCAGGCTTCAGTAATAGGAGGATGTCTTCAATGAATTTAAATAATATTGGAATATTGTCTAAAGACGGGAGAGCCAGTTTCTTTGAAAAATACGGAACCGTTCTCATACTTTTAGGAATGATTGTTATTATGTCATTTTTAAAACAAGAGTTTTTGACCTTCAATAATCTGACCAACATCATTCGTCAGCAGACACCGGTGATCATCCTGGCTCTTGGGGTGACACTAACGATCATCTCCGGTGGCATAGATGTTTCCGGGGGTTCGGTGATTGCTATGTGCTCTGTCATCATCGCAACGTTTGCACACCCCCTGGCTGATCCGTCAGGTCCCGGTGCTTATCCGCTTCTCCTCACAATCCTTATCGGTGTCGCCGCCGGCGCTGCCTGCGGAACTATAAACGGGCTGGCAATCGCATTCGGAAATGTGCCGCCGTTTATCGCCACGCTTGGTATGATGTCGGCGGCGAGAGCGATAGCGTTGATCGTATCAGACGGAAAGCCAATCTATGGCTTTACGGATGCTTTTAATTTCATCGGCGGAGGAATTCTTCTCGGATTGCCGATGCCTATCTGGATACTCGCCCTGATGTTTCTGATTGGGTTTGTTATACTGCATAAAACGAAATTTGGTGTTTATATCTATGCAATCGGTAGCAATGAGAATGCTGCCAAGGTTTCAGGTGTCAAGGTCAGGTCGAAAAAAATGCTTGTTTACACGCTGGCAGGTGCTTTTGCAGGCGTTGCCGCAGTGGTGTTGACCTCGCGCATTCTCGCAGGACAGCCTGCTGTTGGAAGCGGATATGAGATGGATGCAATCACAGGAGCCATCATTGGTGGAGCAAGCTTTTCGGGCGGAATCGGCACGATGGCCGGCACCATTGTCGGAGCTTTGATTATGGGTGTTCTAACGAATGGAATGACTATGCTGCAGATCGACCCGTCCCTGCAGATGCTGGTAAAAGGTATTGTAATCGTCGGTGCGGTGCTGCTGGACGAAAGAAAGCATAGACATAGGAAATAAGATCTCACAATGAATAAGACACGGGAGGTATCACATGAAAGCAATTATTTTTAAAAAACCCGGACTATACACATACGAAGACCGGCCAAAGCCGAAGATCCAACATCCGGACGATGTGATCATCAAGGTATTGGGTGTGGGTATTTGCGGAACAGACTTACATGTGCTGATGGATCCGCCGCTTCATCCAGCAAAGCCAGATATTATATTCGGGCATGAGTACACTGGAGAAGTTGAGGAAGTCGGTCCCGCTGTCGGGTGGCTTGCGCCAGGAGATAGAGTCATCATCGATCCTCACCCTCCCTGCGGACACTGTGAACATTGCCGAAGTGACAGACCGGACAGATGTTCCACGCTGTATTGTCAACAGAATACACCGTATTTTGAGCACGGCCTAGTTCGGGGGCTGTTCCAGGATGGAGCACTCACCAGCTATACCTGCGTGCCCGCTTATTCGGTATATAAAATCAAAAAGGAAACCCCGTTCACGCATGCGGCCTTGGCGGAGCCTCTCTCCTGCGTGGGGTATGCGGTCGAAAAACTGAAGATACAGGCAGGGGATTCCGTCTGCATTCTGGGCGGAGGCCCGATGGGACTCTTATTTACCGCAATGGCCAGGGCAAACGGGGCAACTCGCATTATTGTTTCAGAACCCCATGAGTATCGCCGACAAAAGGCGCTGAGGTGCGGTGCCACTCGGGTTGTCAATCCTCTAGAAGAAAACCTCACTCAGGTTTGCCTGGAGGAAACCGAAGGCCTGGGTGTGGATCACAGTATTGAAGCGGTGGGGCAACTGCTGCAGGATGCGATCGAAGTGATACGTCCGAACGGCAATGTACTGATGTTTGGTCATGACGAGACAGCGGCACCTCCTATCAAACTGGCAGAAATTGTGCGAAAGGAAGCGCATATCTATGGAGGCTTTCTAGGCAAATACTATTTTGAAAAGACCGGGCGGATAATCGAGAGCGGACTACTGCCTCTGGACGAGATTGTGACACATACCTTCCCTTTGAGTCAATATGAGGAGGGGCTTTCCCTTCTGCGAGAGGGAAAAGCGCTGAAGGTTGTCATCTATCCTGAAGAGTATGAATGATTTACAAGGGGAGAGTAAAATAATGAATAAAATAAATATTGGTATCCTAGGAGCAGGACGTCAAGGGCAGATCCATATAAAAAATGCCGCGTACGGAATTCCGAATGCCAGATTGATCGCTTTGGCTGATCCTCTGGAAGAAAACCGGGAAAAAATCAACATAGAGGGTTTGAAAAAGTATAGCGATCCGGAAAAGATACTGGCTGACAGTTCGATTGATGCAGTAATTATTGCGACTTCCACCGATACACACGAAGAAATGATCCTGCGAGCGTGCGCCGCCGGGAAACATATATTCTGTGAAAAACCCCTCGCACTTAGCATGGAGTCAATCGACCGGTGCTTAAAAGCTGTCAGGGAGTCGGGCGTCAAGTTTATGATTGGGTTTAACAGACGGTTTGATCCGTCATTTACCAAAATAAGCAACATGGTTAAGGAGGGAAAGGTCGGAAAACCACAGATCATATCGATTGTGAGCAGGGACCCCGAACCCCCTTCTCTAGAGTACCTTAAGGTTAGTGGCGGATTTTTCTTCGACACTACGGTTCATGACTTTGATATGGCAAGATACGTGATGCACGACGAGATTGAGGAGGTCTTTGCACGTGGTGATGCGCTGTTGTTTGATGAGATAAGGCAGCTTGGAGACATCGACACGACAATGGTTTCGCTCAAATTTAAAAGCGGAGCGTTTGGAAGTATTACGAACAGTCGGCGCAATGCCTACGGTTTTGAACAGCGTGTGGAGGTTTTGGGATCGGAGGGGTCGCTTTTCGGACACAACAAGACGGAGACTCAAGTGGAATACAAGGATCGTTTCGGCGGCCATACGGATCGGTATCCGCTCTTTTTCACGGAACGATACCCTGAAGCGTTCTTATATGAAATCCAGCAGTTTGTCCAAGCCATAGCAGAAGATACCGAAACTCCCGTTACAGGGAGAGACGCAAAGATCGCTGTATTGCTTTCCATGGCGGCGCGCCAGTCAAGAGAGGAAAACAGACCCGTTCGCTTGGACTATTCTTCCGTAGAATAGGGATTAATAAGGAAAAAAGTTATTCTATTGAGTTACAATTTTAGGAGGAAACGCTATGATACCTGAAAAGAAGTGGTTAATGACTGAAGATCCAAACATCATGTTCGAGGGCGACAATGCCGTTGGACTGTTGAAAAAACAGATTTGGGACGCGTCGGAAGAAGAAATCGATGCGATCCTGGAGGAGTACGGGATTCCATCCCCCTCCGAACTGGGCGTAGCCGGCACCTATATACAGAACACACCCCGTTCAAAGCAAATCGAAAAACGAAGAAAGAATGACATCGTTTTCGTTCCCATAGGGTGTACGGAAAACCACGGCCTTCATGCCAACACCGGTCTGGACACCTTTATGTGCACTCAGATCCTGGAAGGAGTACGAAGGTTTACCGCGAAGCAGGGGCATGAAGTTAACCTCGCTTTCACACCGCTGAACTACGGCGGCCACCCGTACCATCACATCGGAATGCCGGGAACCGTTATCATGCCAGAAGAAGTGGTTAAGGAATCACTGATCTACTGTATGCTTGGCCTCTGGAACGACGGATACAGAAAAATCATATTTGTCAACAACCACGGCCACCTCTGGATGCTGGAATCCGCGATCCACGAATTCTGCAAAAGATATCAGCTTCCAGGCATATTCAGAGTAATCGAATGGCACAGAGCGGTAAGGGAATTCTTCTATCCGACAAACCGCAAAAATAGCCTGGAAACCAACTTCATCCATGCAGACGAAGCGGAAACCGCAGTAGCGCTGCTGATGTTTAAAGAAATGATCGACATGAGCGCCGTTCAGGACGCAGATGGAAAAGGCTTCCTTCCTGACGGACATATGGATAAATCTGTCGATCCTTACAGAAGACCTTGCAGATGGTCCGAGGGCGAAGGCCATGCGGCCATCGAAAGGGCCGCGACCCCCGAAGGCATCGTAGGCAAGCCATCCCAGGCCACCGCTGAAAAAGCAAAGAGACCGATCGCAGCGATCCTGAAGTATTTGACTCTGCTTCACGATGAAATTTTAGAAGCTTTCCCGGCCGGAACCGTTCCGCCGGTGGATCAGATCACGCTCCGCAAGCCGGAAGATATGGAACCATTCCTGAGAGAGCCGCTCAGCGAAGGCTGGAAGTCCGTAGACGAGCTGCCCAGGATCGGGATTTTTGAAAGACTGTAAATCCATTTCATCCCATTTGGAATGTCAACAGTTTTTCAGGGAGGTAAAAATGGATAAATTATTGGAAATGACTCAGAAATTCCCCATGACGAAGTATTGGAACGATTCCTGCTCCATCAAGGAACTCACCTACGCCATCGAAAGAGGCGCCGTTGGAGCGACCACCAATCCGGTTATCGTAAAGGGAGTTCTGGAGAAGGAACTGGACGACTATCGCGAATATATCGCGGGGCTGGTCAAGGACAATCCCACATCATCAGAGGATGAGATCGCATGGATGGTCATCGCATCAAGGCATTTGAAGAGATGACCTATCGCGGCGTCAGCATCAACGCGACGGTTTCCTTCACGGCAACCCAGGCTATCGCGGTCGGAGAAGCCGTTGAAAGAGGACTTAAGAGGAGAGAAGCGGAAGGCCTTGACAATTCTAATATCAATCCTGTCTGCACCATCATGGTTGGGAGACTTGACGACTGGCTTAGAGAAAGCGCCGAAAAGAAAAACATCTGCATCGATCCTTGCGCGCTGCATTATGCCGGCATCGCCTGCGTAAAGAAGGCGTACAAGGTCTACAAGGAAAGAGGCTACAAGACAAAGATGCTTTCCGCTGCCTACAGAACGCCGCTCCAGTGGCTGGAATTCATCGGCGGAGACATGATCATGACTATCCCGTACAAGAATCAGGTGCTGTTTAACGGTTCCGATTTCGAGATTAAAGCCCGCATGAATGACGAGGTAGATCCTTACTATATCAGCGAGCTTAGAAAGCACCCTGATTTTGTCAAGGCGTATGATGAAATGAGCGTGAAAGAATTTGATACCTACGGACCGGTCAACAAAACACTGGATCAGTTCGCGGGAGGATACGATGACCTGGTGAAGATTATCAGAAAGATCATGATCCAGTATTGAAAAATAAAGTGCGGTTCCGTATTACGGAATCGCACTTTCTCCATATTTCTTGTAATCACATAACATTTCCCGCGGTTCAAAACCTTTTCTGCCTGAAAACTGCGATTGCTGACAGAACTTGTCTGTGAAAAGAGCTAAAATCATGGGACATCCCAACGTATAATTGAGACAAGGGGGTGTAACCATGAATAAACAAAACCTGAAGAAGATATTTGCCTGGGTTGTTGTGTTTGTATTTATTTTCAGCACATTTCCAATGCCTACTTCCGCGGCGGCAGAGATTGCAGACAGTGTCTACATAAACGGAAATATCTACACCATGGATGAAGATCAACCCAATGCTTCCGCACTAGCGGTAAAAGGACAGCAGCTGATCTATGTGGGCAATGATACGGGAGCCAAGGTCTACGTGGGCAGCAATACCAAGATCGTCGACCTGAAAGGAAAGACCGTGATTCCGGGACTGATGGAAGGCCACATGCATCTGCCGATGCTGGGCGAAAACCTGATGAAGGTGGATGCATTCTGGAAGCCGAAGGCGGAAATTATCGCCGCGGTAAAGGCGGAAGTGGATAAAGTTAAGCCGGGAGAATGGATCACGGGCTTCGGTTGGAACAATACCATCTGGGAGGATAAGGCCTATCCGACCAAGGAGGATCTGGATGCCGTAGCTCCCAACAATCCCGTCGTTATGGAGAGAACCGACGGACATATGATTTGGGTCAATTCCAAGGCCCTTGAGCTTGCCGGGATCACAAAGGATTCTAAAGATCCGCAGGGCGGCGAAATACTGAGGGATGCAAACGGAAATCCCACCGGCTGTCTCACTGATACGGCCGGGGAACCGGTACAGAAAATTATTCCAACACTCAGTGCGGACAGACAAAAGGAAGCGATTCTGAAGGCTCAGGATCAGCTGCTTTCCTACGGTTTTACCAGTATCATGGATGCCGGTTCCAACATGAGCGTAATCAATCACTTCCATGAACTGTATAAAGGGGGGAAAATGAAGATCAGACTGTATTCTCTCATCGGCGGCGACTGGGGAGGAACTATTGGAGAAGCGGAAAGAAATTACATTCTGAACAATCCGCCGAAGAAAGGGCTTTATGACAACCGGCTCAGCATCAACGCGGTAAAATTCTTTGCGGACGGTTCCCTCGGATCCAGAAGCGCGGCGATGCTTGACGATTACAGCGACAGAGCCGGCCACAAGGGAAATTACAAATTCTCAGACCAGGAAATCTACGATGAGATGAAGGACTCCTACGATAAAGGGTATCAGCTGGCCACCCATGCCATTGGAGACGGAGCCATCAACCAGGTCATCAATACCTATGAAAAGCTTATGAAGGAAAATCCGAGAGCGGATGCAAGGCTGCGGATCGAGCATTTCCAGGTGGCGAAGGTATCCGATATCAAGAGGATCGCCGATCTTAAGATCCTGCCCTCCATGCAGCCGACTCACGCAACCTCGGACAAGACCATGGCCGAGGATCGAATCGGAGCGGAACGAATGAAGGGTGCCTATGCCTGGAGAAAGGTACTTGAAACAGGAAATATTATAGTCGGCGGTTCCGACGCCCCTGTTGAGCTGGTCAATCCATACCATGGACTCTATGCAGCCGTTACCAGACAGGACAGGGCTGGTCAGCCCCAAGGCGGATGGTATCCGGGAGAGGCTATGACAAGAGCGGAAGCCTTGAAAGCCTTTACCATCTGGGCAGCTTACGGACAGTTTGAGGAAAACCTGAAAGGGTCTCTGAAAGCAGGAAAACTTGCGGACTTTGTTGTAATCGACAGGGATTACATGAAATGCCCCGCCAACGAGATCAAGGACATTCAGGCGCTGATCACAGTTCTCGGAGGAGAGACGGTTTATCAGAAAAACAACTCGGTTGTTTCCGTTATCTGGGAGGGTATCCCCATCAGCTTTTCCGCTGCTCCGGTAATCAAGGACGGCGTACTGTATGTAGAAGCTGCGGCTTTGGCGGACAAAATCGGAGCAACGATTGCCTATCAGGAGGGGAGCTTTGAGCTTGTCATGACAAAGGGGCAGAAGACTCTCAACCTGACCGTTGTAAAATCCGGCGATCAGGAGCTGGTTCCGATCCGAAATGTGTTGGAAGGCTTCGATTACAGTCTCGTCTGGAACAACCTGAGCAAGTCCGTATCCATCGAGTAAGGAAAATATTACTATACATGAGTTAGGAAAATATGACCAAATCCTCGAAGTAAGAAAATAAAGCTTGCATATTGTGTGGTATTATAATATACTGAACAAGTTGCAATATGAATTTGCAATGGATTATATTTTAAGAACATACTCTCTTTAATTTCATTTGGAGATATTTTTCTAAAATACAGGTCCAGTTTAATTAAGGAGGTATTCAATATGGAAGACAAGAAAATGATCTGCAAGGATTGCGGATGTGAGTTCACTTTTACTGTAGGCGAACAGGAATTCTATAAGGAAAAAGGTTTTGAAAACGAACCCCAGAGATGTCCTGAGTGCAGAGCAGCAAGAAAAAGACAGAGAAACAACAAGTACTAAAATTGCATGTCTTTAGAACAAATGAAAAGCAGGTTGAAAAACCTGCTTTTTTATCATATTAGGGAATATTGTTTTCGATACGCTAAAAAAGGGAGTACATAGGGATATTATGAAAAAAATTATTCCGGCAATAGTGATTGCAGTGATGACCATTGGCTTGATCCTGTCAGGCTGCTCAGCGCCGACAAAATCACAAAGCATTCCAAAACCTGCCGAACAGGCGGATTATATTGAGACCGACTTCAACAAGATGACAGAGGAGCAGAAGGCCGAGCTGGTCAGGGAACGGAAGGAATTAGAGGAAAAGAGAAAAGCCGAAGCCGGCGAATTTTATGTTCCGCTGCCTGCCTTGGGCCAGGAGACGGAATTGAAAACAGTTAAGGCGAAGGCATTATACCTGACGGCCAATGTTGCAGGCTTTGACTTCAACCGGGAGGATATCGCCTATTATGCCGATTATATTGACGCCATAAGCGGGAAATCCGGAAAGCCCGCAGACGGGAGCCGCCTTTCCGAAGTCAACAAGCTAGAAATGGCTCTGGGCATCTGTGAAGCCACCGAAATCAACGCTCTGGTTATCGATATTAAAAATGATAACGGAGTTGTGGCCTGGGACTGCGATATCGATATCGTAAACCAGATCAATTCAAATGCGACTGCGCCCATAAAAAATTACGGGAAACTGATGGATTATCTCAAGGAAAAGAATATTTACCGGATTGCGAGAGTCGTAGCTTTTAAGGATCCCTATTTTGCGGAGGTTAAGAGCGAACACGCCATCCGCCTGAAAGCGGGCGGTATCTACAAGGACTATTCCGGCAAGACGTGGGTCAATCCGTTTGATGAATACGTGTGGCAGTATGTACTGGCCGTGTCCAAGGAAGCGGCTCTCAGAGGGTTTGAAGAGATACAGTACGACTATGTGCGTTTCCCCGATGGCGCAAAGAAATACAATCCTATTACGGATTTCCCCGGACGAAACGACAGGGACAAGGACGAAGGAATTGAGGACTTCCTCAAATACGCGAAGTCCGAACTGGAACCCTACAACGTACATGTGTCGGCGGATGTGTTCGGCATTGTCACCCATTCCTGGGACGACAAGCCGGAGGACATCGGTCAGACCTGGAGGAAAATCGCCAATCAGGTCGAGTATATCTGTCCCATGATCTATCCGAGCCATTACGGACCGGGATTATACGGGTTTGATGTGCCGGACCGGTATCCCTATGAAATCGTGAAATTGTCCATGGCAGAAGCCCTTGAGAGAAATGCCGCTCAGAAAAATCCCGGGATCATCCGTCCATGGATCCAGGGGTTCACGGCGACATGGGTCAAGGGACATATCAACTATGACGCAAAGACTATTTCAACCCAGCTTATTGCATGTATGGAGCTGGGAATTGACGAATACATCATATGGAACGCGGCAAATAATTATGACCCGATGACCTTCTTCTACCAGGACCGCATAAATCAAAGCATTAGAAAAAGCGGAGAGGACATCCTGGCGAGAACACCGGAAATGGCTTTACAGCGGTATCTGGACGCAGAAAAGAATAGACAGTTCAGCGTGATGTATCTGCTGACTCCGATTGGGGAAAGGCTAGAGGACTTCGACGCCTATGCAGCGGAATGGGAAAAGACCGCCCACCTGCTGAAAAGCTACCAGATCGTCGGAATTGATCAAAATGAGGACGGAACCTATACAGCCGCGGTCAATGCGGTATATAACGCTGGTTCCGGGACTTTCGAATCGAAGGAAGTCAAGTATCAAATCATCCTGGAGAAGGCTGTCTTCAAGATTGCAAAACCGGAATAGGATATAATACGGACCCCCTTATTTATACGGGATGCCTCATAGGAACATAACGGATTCCGTTGGTCAGCTGCTCCGCATCTGTATCGCGGAATCCGAGCCTTCGGTAGATTTTCACCGCGTATGGAGAAGAATTTACCGTGATTTCAGCGCTGCTGCAGAACGGAACAATATGACGGAATAGCTGCTTGCCGATTCCACGGCCATGGTATTTTTTATCTACAAAGAACAATGCGATATGGCTGCCTTCATTTCTTGTGGCGATTACGCCAAGCAGCCGATCATTCTCATATGCCCCATAGACATCGATGGTCAACTCTGAAAGCTGTGCGTCAAGAAATCTCCTAAACTCGTTGATTCCTTCCTGAGAATATTCGGGAGCCTCAAATTCCTGAAATACTTTCCAAACCAGATCCAAGGCTTCCGGCAATTTTTCCTTTGAAATTTTTATGATATCCATGATTCTTGCCACCTCAATCCTAAATGTGATGCATTTACCATATCGTACCACGATTCCGTTGAAAATCAACCCTTTCAAAGGAAATTTCGGAGGCTTCCGAGAGAAATTTTGCAGAAAAGGCATTGACAAAACGGGCAAAATCTCAGATAATATATATTACCGAAAAACATATTATGTTTCAGGCAAATAATATTTGGGCTTATAGCGCAGCTGGGAGACCACCTGAGTTAAAAACACAGCCCATAAAATTACAACTTCATGCGGGCTTATGGCGCAGCTGGGAGCGCGCTTGACTGGCAGTCAAGAGGTCAGGAGTTCGATCCTCCTTAGGTCCACCAAAAAAATATCCTTACCGTTAGGTAGGGATATTTTTTTGGTTTATTTAGGGATCGAGCTCCTGAAACTGTGTGAGATCCTCATTGCCTATTTTGCGTGGCTTCAGCCACAGTGCAAAATAGGACAGCGTAGCGAACAACGTGAGCGGAGGAGCAGACGCAGTCTGCGTTAGGTCCCAATTCAAAATATTGATTCGATCGGGAGATGCAATCTCCTGATTAAAGTATATCGCAATTTGGCGATGGATGTTGAAAAGAGGCGATATGCGGAGCGTTGCTCAAATGATTCTGATAGAATTGGCCAAGTATTCCTTGAGAAGTTAAGCTTACAATGGTACAATCATAACCACAATCATTTCTTCCTTTGTTTTATTGGATCATATCTAACAATCCAGCATGCGTTTCGTAAATGGTGAATCAATAGAACAAGGCAGCGATGCAAGATACAGTTTTTTATTTGGGAAATTATTAAGAGCACTCAAAGATGTAAAAGTCGCTTAAGAGGAGAAATGTATGAATCACATAGGTATCATAATAAGGCAATTTCGGCGCCAGTTGGGTCTAACCCAGAAAGACCTTGCGGATGGGATCTGTACTGCAAGATATATCTATCTCATTGAAAAGGGTGACAGGACACCGTCGATAGACGTCTTAAAAAAATTAAGCGCAAGATTACGAGTTAATCTATTCGAAGTGTCGAATTACCTTGCGTGTAAAAATACAATCCAGGCCTATGAAGCAGTTAATTTGTTTGAAAGATATCGTAGTAAGCTTGACCTCAAAGGGCTATCCGAAGCAACGCAGAGAATGGAAAAAGAAGAAGACATGCAGAGGGAGCCGTTAAAACTGGAGATAATTCTGAATAAGGCGATCATCGACGTATTAGGCGGAAATAGAACAGAAGAAATCATACGGGTTTTTGAGCAGAATTATGATCGCCTTATCAATGGGCGCTATTTTGAAAAGACTTATATTCGATATCTAGCTCTGATTGCGTTCAGTTATTTGATGCTAAATGATCATCAAAAATCCGAGTCTATAATTAGTAAAGCTTTTGAGCTTCTAAATGCAATGGACGAAGATGAATTTAAGGAAACAATTATTTTAACAAGAATGATTCACTTAGCGTTGACCTATAAAATGGGAAAGTACGATGAAACAATCAATGAAGGGCTCAGGCTTCTTGAGTATCAAAGAAAACGCAGCCTGTTCGAACGAACAGAATGTACCTATTACCTGATAACTCTGGCGTACTTGAAAAAAAATCAGAATAAAAAAGCATATGAATTTACAATGAAAATCATTTATATTGCCTTGCTTGAGGACGTTTCTATCGCTGTTGATATATTTAAAAAGAACCCGGATTTTATTCAATTTTTATCTTCTGATTTCGACCCGAAAGATCGATCGGTAAGTAGTTTTATTAAAAAATATAATATTCATTTCCATGACTGAATAACCAATTAATCATTCATACATACCGCCGAGGCAGCCCCCCGGCGGATTTTATTGCGAAAAAACAAGTTTAAAACTCGTTTTGAACAATTGTGTCATTAATAAAAGAAGTCATCATGTCGAGATAATATTTAAACAATGTTTTAATTCATATGAACAATCAATCCCGAGCCTGAAATGTTTCATGGTTTTTTGGCCGACTCCCATACAACTTGCATTTAAAGTCTTGCCTGATAGGATTTTACTAGCGAAAGGAATGAACCGTATGAAACTGATGCCATTATTTGATAAAGAGATATCAAAAAAGAGAATGTATCTTGTTACCACAATCTGCTGCCTTCTGTACATGATACTGGCCGTACTTCTTGCAATTCTTTCAAAAGGAAGCGGTTCTGACAACTTTCAAGCGAACCTTGCCGTGTCCAGGGGAATAATCACGCAAATTCAGATGATGATCACGGTATACATGGTACTTGTATTGCGCAAGGAAGGGTATATCACCGCGGTTATTCTGAATATTATCGGTTTTCTGGCGGCGTTTCGGTATATACTGATATCCTCTTCCGCTGCGTCTGCCCCTGGATTGATATCCTATGCTGCCGTCATAATCATTTTGACCTTGATTATGAAATATAAGGAACAAGCGAACGACTATGTAAACCAGATTGAGAATCAAAAAATACTCTTGAAAAACTCTGAAAAGAAGTTGTATGAGCAGGCACACCGCGATTTTTTAACGAAATTACCGAATCGCGATTTTTATCTGCAATGTCTGGAGCGGGAGCTTGAAAATGCACGAAACTACGGAAATGGATTCGGGGTAGTCTTCATGGATCTGGATTCATTCAAATCTATAAACGATGAGTTTGGCCATTTGGCAGGAGATGAGGTGCTGATCGAAGTAGCAAGAAGATTAACTGAAATTTTGGATCAAAGCATGATTGCGGCAAGATCGGGGGGAGATGAGTTTTTTTTACTGGTCAGAGATGTAGCGGATATTTCTGATATTGAAAAGACTCTAGACATAATCATGAAAGCATTAAAGGAACCGTTTTTCGTGAATGGAGTAAAATTATTGTTGTCTGCCTGCGCCGGGATTGCAGTTTATCCGGACGACGGCGATAATTCGTCTGAATTGATTAAAAATGCGGACATAGCTATGTACCAAGCCAAAAGCAAAGGAATAAGCCAGTATTTATTCTGCAGTGAAAGCATGAAAAAGGAAGCCAGCAAAAAAACATTGCTGATAAACAGCTTGTATAATGCATTGGAAAGAGAAGAATTTTTTCTGCATTATCAGCCACAGATTCATGCTGAAACCGGAGCGGTTATTGGTTTCGAGGCTCTATTACGATGGAATCATCCGGACTTCGGCTTGATTCCGCCTGGAACGTTTATCCCGCTTGCGGAACAATCGGGTCTGATCAAGCCGATCGGTCTATGGGTTTTTCAAACCGTTTGCAAAGAATACAGAGACTACTTCAGTGATATTAGGATTTCAATTAATTTCTCAATGGAACAATTAAAAGATGCAGATATTATCGAGGATCTTACCGGAATCATCCAAGAGACTGGAATTGATCCTCAAAGGCTCCTGATCGAAATAACAGAAAGCGAATCTTTCAACAGCGACGTGGAGATTATAGAAAAACTGACTCGGTTAAAGGAATTAGGTCTTTTAATTGCCATCGATGATTTTGGCAGGGAATATTCAGCACTTAACAGAATTCGTTCGTTCCCTGTAGATCTTTTAAAAATAGACATGGAATATATCCATGGATTATCTTCTGGAAACTCGAAAGACAAGGCCATCGTCAAAACCATAATACAACTGGCGAAGAATCTGGGCATTAGAATCCTTGCTGAAGGTGTTGAAACAAAAGAGCAGTATGAATTTCTAAAAAGCGAGAAGTGCGATGAGATTCAGGGGTTTTATTTCTACAAGGGAATGCCGGTATCAGAGGTTCGAAAACTTTTAGGAAGTAGCAATTCGGACATAAGCGAACTGCAGGGCGGGAGGAAACTTCAGAGATCAGTGACACAGACTCCTCGAGGATCTAATTCTCCATCGCCTCCTTAATCCAATTCTTCATTAACCTTTCTAAGTTCTTCTCCTGTGAAGTCATACCCTTCTTTCACAATAAATTCCTTACCATCAGGTAGGGATATTTTTTTGGTTTAATCTCTTTGCAGGGTGAGAACCTGATTAGCTAAATATTTGCCAAAAAGCAAGAAACTATAGTTTTATTTTGATAATTTTCTGACAAAATTGAAACGCTCGTATTTAGCCCAATATTACTTAAGCAATTCTATTAATGGAAAAAGAATGTACACCATAATAGAATATACATACTGACAACGAAATAGATATTACATTTTGTTAAGAAAGGATGGGTTAATTGGATAGCAATTCTGAATATGTTCTTGAAGCCTGTAGAATTTCTAAAGCTTTTCCAGGAGTTCAAGCTCTAGACAATGTACATCTTCAGATCAAAAAAGGTGAAGTCCACGCATTAATGGGTGAGAATGGTGCGGGAAAATCAACACTGATGAAGATCCTTTTAGGTATATATAAAGCGGATCAAGGAGAGATATTGATTAATGGAATTGAAAGAAAAATCAATAACTCCTCGGATGCGTTAAAAGCTGGTATTTCCATGATACATCAGGAGATTAGCCTTGTTCCATACCGGACGATTGCAGAAAATATTTGGATAGGCAGGGAACCGGTTAACAAACTTGGACTGTTGAATTGGAAGAAGCTTTACGAAATGACAACTCAGTTGTTTGAGGATCTTAATCTGAAATTTAATCCTAAAACCTTGGTCAATAAACTAAGTATCTCCGGCATGCAGATGATCGAAATTGCAAGAGCGGTGTCGTATAACTCAGATGTCATTATTATGGATGAACCGACTTCCGCCCTGACCGAGTCAGAGGTGAAAATATTATTTGATATTATTAAAAAGTTAAAGGAAAAGGGAATTTCAATCATCTATATTTCGCATAAGCTTGATGAAATATTCGAGATAGCCGACAGAGTTACGGTATTTCGTGACGGGAAATGGGTTGATACGAAAGCGATCGGAGAGGTAGACAGTGGGAAAATTATTTCAATGATGGTCGGCCGTGAGCTAAATCAAATATTCCCAAAAGAATTTGTTCCGATTACCGATACTGTTCTTGAAGTAAAAAACTTAACCAGAAAAGGTGTTTTTAATAATGTCAGCTTTTCTGTCAGAAAGGGTGAGATTCTTGGAATTGCAGGGCTTATGGGTGCAGGACGTTCTGAAGTGATGAATGCGATTTTCGGTATTGATAAATATAACAGTGGAGAGATTTTTATCAATGGAAAAAAAGTAAGCATCAATAGCCCTCGTGACGCAATTAGAAACGGAATTGGCATGGTAACGGAAGATCGAAAAACTCTTGGACTGGTGCTATGTCGTTCAGTACGTGAAAATGCCACATATGCCACTTTAGATAGCTTATCAAGCTGGATTTTCACAAACAGAAAAAAAGAGGTGGAGGCTAGCCAGAAAATGATTAGCCTGTTATCTATAAAAACTCCTTCTCATAAGCAAAAGGTAGGATCCTTGTCAGGTGGAAACCAACAGAAAGTTGTTTTAGCAAACTGGCTTTTAACCAATCCTAAAATCCTTATTCTTGATGAACCAACAAGAGGAATCGATGTAGGTGCGAAAGCGGAAATACACAAACTGATGTGCCAGCTTGCAAAGGAAGGTATGGCCGTAATCATGATTTCGTCTGAACTTCCTGAAGTATTAGGAATGAGCGATAATATTCTGGTTATGCACGAGGGAGAAGTAAAGGCTGTTTTAGCAAGAGATGAAGCGACCCAAGAAAAAATATTGCAATGTGCGGTGGGGGTATGATGGAATGATTTCGAAAAAAATCAATATTAAAGAATTTTTACTTAAATACATGATGACGATAGTCCTCATTGTAATTGTTATAGCAATGTCTATTGCGAGACCCGAATTCCTTTCCAGTGACAACATATTAAACGTGTTGCGACAAATCGCAGTAAATGCCGTATTAGCATTTGGTATGACATTTGTTATCATTACCGGCGGTATCGACTTGTCAGTCGGTTCCATACTTGCGGTTAGCGGAGTTTTTGCCGCTGGCTTTATGAAAAACGGCATGCCAATATTTCCTTCATGTATCATAGGCATATTGCTTGCGGGCCTGCTGGGATTTATTAACGGCTTGACAATATCAAAATTTAAGGTTCCTCCTTTTGTCATTACATTGGCAATGATGACAATCGGACGTGGCATAGCATATGTATACACGGATGGAAGGCCGATCGTTGATCTGAATGAAAACTTCTTAGTTCTTGGCAGAGGAAGATTTTTAGATCTTATTCCCTGGCCGATCATTGTAATGCTTCTTGTTATGGGCGCTACAGCATTATTGCTCAATAAAACAAAATACGGAAGGTACGTATATGCCCTGGGAGGGAACGAAGAAGCTGCCAGAGTATCCGGTATCAATATCAATAAAATCAAGACGATCGTTTATACGGTCAACGGATTGCTGGCTGGTCTCGCGGGTGTGGTTCTGGCTTCGAGAATCAATTCGGGTCAGCCTCAGGCGGGTGTCAGCTATGAATTAGATGCAATTGCAGCTGTTGTAATCGGAGGGACAAGCTTATCCGGAGGCGTAGGTACGATACAAGGCACGCTGCTTGGTGCATTAATTATTGGCGTGATCAACAACAGCCTGAATCTGTTGGGTGTAAATCAGTACTATCAGATGATTGTAAAAGGTCTTGTAATTGCACTCGCGGTTATTGTAGATGTAGTAAGTGCCAAAAAGAACAAGTGATTCTATCTTATAAACACAAGCTCCTGTTATCTAAATAAGAATAATAGCATGATAGTCTATTATTTTTATAAATTGTCTACTGCCTTTTAAAAACTTTAAGGAGGTTATTATGAAAAAGAAAGTAGCATTATTATTGACATTCTTCATGTTGACATGTTTATTGGCGGGATGTGGATCAGATAATACATCCGATTCCGACGCGTCATCAGGAGAAAAGCAGCTTCGAATCGGTATCAGCATGAGTGATGATACGCAGTTTTTAACGAATGTACGCAAAGCAGCAGAAAAGAAAGCAAAAGAATTAGGAGTAGAAGCAATTTCAAACAGTGGACAGAATCAGGTTGAAAAACAGATTAACGACATGGAAACCTTCATTACCATGGGCGTGGATGCGATAGTCTTCAATCCTCTTGACAGAGACGCCATGAATGAAGTTGTTGACAAGGTAAAAGAAGCGGGCATTCCTCTTGTAGAAGTCAATACATTTACATCAAACGATAATTATGACGTATATGTAGGCTCTCCGGAAGAAGACGCAGGACGTATACAGGGTGAATGGATTGCCAAGAACGTCGGAGAAAGCGGTGGCATTGCTATCATGTACGGGGTTATGGGACACAGTGGACAAATTGGGCGCTATGAAGGTCTAAAGCAATCTCTGCTTGATAAATATCCGGATTGGAAAGTAATTGTAGACAAAACCGGAGAATGGAAACGAGAAATGGGACAGTCTATGATGGAAGATTGGCTGCAGAGCTATAAAGGAAGAATTGACGTTATTGCATCACAGAATGACGAAATGGCTATGGGTGCCATCGCAGCGCTGGAAGAAGCCGGAATGCTTGATCAAATAAAAGTTTTAGGAATTGATGCCAGCCCCGATGCGATAAAACTTGTACAAGAAGGTAAAATGGCTATCACCGTATTCCAGGATAGCTTTGGACAAGGCTCTAAAGCTATGGAAATTGCCGTTGATCTTGCATCCGGCAAACCGGCTCCTGGTAAGCGGGTTGATATTCCGTTCCTGGAAGTAAATAAAGATAACGCAGCAGATTTCGAAAAATATCTGCAGGAATGGGAATAAAATAAATCTCTGCTTTCGAGAGGGATACCGGAGGGGGGGTTCCCCCCGGTATCCGTTAACATTACAAGCTAATCCTTAGAGTGTGACTTTCTGAATTTTCCGGGTGTTACGCCGGTGATCTTTTTAAAAAGCTGATTGAAGTAGTTAGGATTGTCATATCCTACTAGTTTTGAAATCTCGGAACAAGATTTATTTGTAGTAACCAACATATTCTGCGCTTCGCCGATCCTACGGTTGATTACATATTGTATGGGAGCAAAACCTATCTCTTTTTTAAAAATATGAACAAGATAATAAGGATTGATATACAGATTAGCAGCCATCTCGGTCAAGTTAATTTCATTCATATAATTTTTATCTAAATAATCCTTTATGTTTAAAACCAGGGCTTTTATTTCATCGTCCTTTTCATCTAAGCGGTTTTGCGATATACGGATTATCAAAGATACTAGAGCACACATTATGTATTGGCAAGTTTCTTCCATGCCTGGTGCTTGCATTGATACTTCATTAATCATTAGATTAAAAAGGTCTCTAAAAATATTATAATACCTGTCACTGCTAATGAGCGGCATTACATTTTCATGAATCAGGCAGTTGGGAGGCAGACCTTTTATTTGAAAATTGTTTATACCACATACATAAGTTTTCAGGGGATAATTAATAGCAGAACGCTCATCATGTAATACTCCGCTATTGGAAATAATGATATCTCCCTTTTTCCCATCAATAGATCTGCTGCCAATAATAAAGCTTCCTTGCCCTTCACGAATAAACAATATTTCTGTGAAATCTTCGTGCGCGTGCAAAGGACGGATCCAATGATTCACATCGCTGATGTCGCAGACATGTACAAGCTCAGGCAATTTACCATCAACAAAAATAGAGCCGCTCTTATTATTAAAAAAATACTGCATACGCTTCACCTAATTACAGAGAAATATAACAGCTATTATCATTATCATTATGATAACAGAAATCCCGAAATAAAGCCACATACTTTAAATGGTTTCATTCGACACCTATAATTTCAATAAAATATCTAGGAGGAAATACTATGGTACCTGAAAAGAAATGGTTGATGACGGAAGACCCAAACATTATGTTTGAAGGCGATAACGCCGTAGGTCAGCTGAAAAAACAAATCTGGGACGCATCTGAGGAAGAAATCGACGCTATCCTCGAGGAATACGGAATCCCTTCCCCTTCCGAGCTGGGAGTGGCGGGTACCTATATCCAGAATACGCCCCGCGCAAGACAAATTGAAAAAAGAAGAAAGAACGACATTGTTTTCGTTCCGATCGGATGTACTGAAAACCATGGACTTCATGCCAACACGGGTTTGGATACCTTTATGTGTACGCAGATCCTCGAAGCCGTAAGAAGATACACTGCAAAACAAGGCCGCGAAGTCAACCTTGCTTTCACTCCGCTGAACTACGGTGGCCACCCATACCATCACATCGGAATGCCCGGAACTGTAATTATGCCGGAGGAAGTGGTCAAGGAATCCCTGATCTATACAATGCTGGGGCTTTGGAACGACGGATACAGGAAAATCATTTTCGTCAATAATCACGGCCACCTATGGATGCTGGAATCCGCAATCCATGAATTCTGCAAGAGATATCAGCTTCCCGGTATTTTCAGGGTAATCGAATGGCACAGAGCCGTTCGGGAATTCTTCTATCCGACGAACCGCAAAAACAGTCTGGAAACCAACTTTATCCATGCCGACGAAGCAGAAACCGCTGTGGCGCTGCTTATGTTCAAGGAAATGATCGATATGAGTGTAGTTCAGGATGCGGACGGAAAGGGATTCCTTCCTGACGGTCATATGGACAAATCCGTAGATCCATACAGAAGACCTTGCAGATGGTCCGAGGGAGAAGGACATGCGGCCATCGAAAGAGCTGCGACTCCGGAAGGCATCGTAGGCAAGCCATCTCAGGCCACCGCCGAAAAAGCAAAGAGACCGATTGCAGCAATCCTCAAGTATCTGACTCTGCTCCATGACGAGATTCTGGAAGCGTTCCCGGCCGGAACAGTTCCGCCGGTAGATCAAATTACGCTCCGCAAGCCCGAAGATATGGAACCTTTCCTGAGAGAACCGCTCAGCGAAGGATGGAAGTCGGTTGACGAGCTGCCAAGAATCGGTA
>JAEZLP010000037.1 GCA_023415235.1 Bacillota bacterium | reverse complement strand
TCAGACCACTATCAGTCAGTTCATATTTAAATAAAGTTGAAGCGCCGTGTACGGAACCGTACGCACGGTGCTGTGAGAGGTCGGGAAATTGAATATCACTATTCAAATTTCCCTCCTACTCGATTTTTAGAATTATCTTGTATTAAAAAGTCTATCTGCTATAATAAAGATAAATAGTGAGAAAAATTTGAAAATTTCGAAAGGATATGCTCATGAACAGCTTAGAATACGCAATCAAAATGGAGTTGGACAGTAAAAGGTATTATCTGGAGCAGGCTGAGAAAACCTCCGACAACGGCTTGAAATCCATCTTTCATACTTTGGCGGAGGAGGAGAGCATTCATGCCAGAATCCTGAAGAACAAGGAGGAAACCCTTCCTTACGAGCTGGTAGACACCTATGCGGAGATTAAAAACATATTCGTTGAGATCGGCAACTACAAGAATCTCGTACAACAGCTGCCCGACGCGGCCGACGTCTACAAGCTGGCTCTGGAAAACGAAAAAAGAAGCATGGAGCTCTACAAGGAAATGCTTGGTGCTGCAAAAGACGACAAGGATAAGAAAATCTTTGAGTTTCTGATTGAACAGGAAAACGATCACGCCAAGGTAATCGAACAGCTTGTGGAGATGGTAAGCCGGCCCGGGGAATGGGTGGAATCGGCGGAGTTTGGATTGAGAAAAGAATATTGATTTTTCATGTATAATTCCGACTAAATCATATTAGAATAATATAAAATAAATTTTGATTAAACGAAATCATTAAGGGTATATTAAGTACGCGGGGTAAAAAAAATAGCCCGCGTATTTTATTTGCCATCATATGTTATTAAATTAACAATGCCGCAGTGCTGAAATTGTCATAGGGTGGAAATAAGAGCGTCATACTTGATACATATTCAAGAGATAGAAGATTGGACAGAGGAGAGAAACATGGGAAAGAAAATCGTAATTGTCGGTGCGGGGTATTCCGGAATACTTACGGCAAAGAAACTTGCCAAGAAGTTTAAAAACAACAAGGATGTAACCATAACCATCATTGATAAAAATCCGTTTCACACCATGCTTACCGAGCTGCATGAGGTGGCCGCAAACCGGGTGGACGAAGAGAGCATCAAGATTAGTCTGAAAAAAGTGTTTGCCGGAAGAAAGGTCGAAGTGAAGCTTGATACGGTTACTTCGGTGGACTTTAATAATAAAGTTGTCATGGGAGTGAACGAAAACTACGGTTATGATTATCTGGTATTATGCGCCGGGTCAAAGCCTACCTACTTTGGAACGCCGGGAGCGGAGGAGTTCACATTCAAGCTTTGGTCCTACGAGGATGCCGTGCTTCTGAAGGATCACATCCACAATATGTTCAGAAAGGCGGCCAAGGAAACCGATCCCGAGGAGAGGAAGAAACTGCTGACCTTTTATATAGTGGGAGCAGGTTTTACCGGGGCGGAAATGGCCGGAGAACTGGCGGAATATGCGCCGATTCTCTGCCATAACTTTGAAATTGACAGAAAAGAAGTTACCATATGCAACGTGGATGTTTTAAGCCGAACGATACCGAATCTGCCGGAAAAGCTGTCGGAAAAAGTGGAGCGCCGGATGAAGAAGATGGGTATCCGGATTATGCTCAACACAGGCGTTGTTAAGGTTGGCCGGGACTACGTCGAGACGAAGCACAACGATGTGATCTCCCGGGAAGCAACCTATACGGTAATATGGGCAGCGGGAATCGAGGCCTCCGATGTTACTGCGGAAGCGGCTAAGGAGCTGCAGTCCGGAGGCAGAGGCAGGATCGCGCTTGATCCCTATCTACGCTCTTTGGATGATGAAAGTGTATATGTGGTCGGGGACAATATGCTCTATACTCCCGAGGGAGAGGAAAGGCCGGTTCCGCAGATCGTGGAGAACTGCGAACATAGCGCGGACACGGCGGCGCATAATATTGAGTGCGCGTTGACCGGAAAAGGCCGAATGGAGAAATACAGCCCGAAATTCCACGGTTTTATGGTCAGCATAGGCGGACGTTATGCGGTGGCCAGAGTCGGCCTTCCCAATATGATGTTCAATTTGCCGTCCTGGCTCGCAATGTTTTCCAAGCACCTGATCAACATGATCTATTTTGTCCAGGTTCTTGGCTGGAACAAGGTCTTCAGCTACATGAGACATGAGTTCTTTACCATTCGAAACTGCAGGAGCTTTGTCGGAGGGCATTTTTCCAACCGAACCCCCAGCTTCCTGCTGGTACCGCTCAGAGTATGGCTCGGCGCTGTCTGGCTGTTTGAAGGGATCATGAAGATCACAGAAGGCTGGCTGACTTCCCCCAAACTGACGGGCTTTTTCGGCGGTGCGCAGGCCTGGTACGACACCATCGTCAATGGCGCTGATGGCGGCGCAGCCACCGACGGAACAAGCCAGGCAACCGGAGCAGCTGCGGAACAGACCGTTCAGGCGGTTGCGGATGCAGTATCCGCGGCAACGGGAACCGGTGCCGAAGAAGGAGCAGCGCAGATCGGAAACGCGGCAACGGAAGTCGGAACCGTCATTTTTAACTTTGATTTTATTGGACTATTTCAGGCAATTTTCGTAAGCGGAAAGCAGCTTGCGGAGTCTACGCTTCAGGATCTTGCCTTTAAGCTGGATATTCCTCTGATGAATTGGTTTGTGGATACGTTTATCCTGCCCTATGACGGGGTACAGATCGCGATGCAGATATTCATCGTTTTCGCGGAAATCCTCATCGGTCTTGCACTGATCGGCGGATTGTTCACCTTCCCGGCTGCCGGATTCTCGCTGATACTGCAGTTCATGTTCGTGACAACCACCGGACTATATCTGGGAACCTTCTGGATGATCTTTGCCGGAATCGCAGTGCTCATCGGAGCGGGCAGAACCTTCGGCCTTGATTATTACGCAATGCCGGCTTTGAAGAAAGGCTGGAAGAAGATACCGCTTGTAAGAAAATCGTATTTATATCATGATTAAAGGTAGCGATCATGGAGAAAACGGAAGACAGAAAATTTAATTATGAAGATGCTTTTGAACAGGTGAAATACGAGGTAGACAGACTGCTGTCTACCTCTCCCCTGATAATTAGAAGCTATACGCAGCATCTGGCATTGTCCATGGGTAAATTTATCCGTGCAGCATCTGTAATCACCTGCGCAATGGATCCTCAGGGGAAAATAGGGGAAAAGGCCGTAAAAATGGCCGCAGCCATCGAGATCATGCATCTTGCGACTCTGGTTCATGACGACGTGATCGACAATGCGGATCTCAGAAGGGGCGCGCCGACGCTTCAGAAGCAATTTGGGAAAAGAACCGCGGTGATCTGCGGAGACTATCTGGTATGCATGGCCATGAGACTGGCGACTTCCGCTGCGGAAAAATCGGATCTGGAAGAGCACATGAAGCTTTCGATCCCGGATTATATGGGAAAGGTATGTCTGGGCGAGCTGAACCAGCATGTAAATAATGGAAATGTGAACCTGAGCGTTTCTCAATATCTGAGAATCATATCAGGAAAAACCGCCGCACTTTTTGAGGCATCCTTTTTTACCGGCGCAGTACTGGTGGAAAAGGAACGGCATGTTATAAGAAAATATGCCAAGTTGGGGCACCATATCGGCATGATATTCCAACTTACCGATGACTGCATGGATTTCGAGGAAACCGAGGAAACGGCTAAAAAGCCCGTTCAGTCCGATTATGAACAAAATGTGATCACCCTGCCATTGATTTACGCATTCAAAACCTTTGCCGACTTCAAGGCAAAGGCGGAGTCAAGACGCTTGAGCAGAAGCGAAGTGAATGAGGCGGTCCAAAGGTCGGGAGGTCTACGCTATACACGATTTGTGGCGCAAAGATACTATGAGAAGGCACAGAAGCTCATTGAGGAATTGAATGTTCCAAAGGTAAAAGAGGATGAATTGAGATTCCTTCTGGATAAAGCCTTCAGGCTTATTTGAGACCGGCTGCAGGGGTTGTCCAGGCAGGCTGCGAAAGGCCGGCCATGTGAAAAGCCGGGCATGTGAGAAGCAATCAGAATTGGAGAAGAACAAGTTGGTAGGCAGATTTCTGAATTATGTTGAAATAAAGACGAAGATAACCAGCACCTTCGCTTTTCTATATACCATAGCATATATGTTTTACAGCGACCAGCCGATAAACTGGAAACTGACAGGAATCTTTTTTGCGGCAATGTTTCTGTTTGACCTGACAACAACCGCGATCAACAATTACATAGACACCAAAACCAATACACAGACCCTCCAATTTAAGCGCGGAACGGCACTGGCTTTGATTTTAGTCATGCTGGCTGTAAGTGTCCTTCTAGGGCTTTATCTGGTGGCTCTGACCGATATTATTGTTCTTTTGCTGGGCGGACTCTGTTTTTTATGCGGAATCCTGTATACCTACGGCCCGGTTCCGATCTCCAGGCAGCCTATGGGTGAATTACTGTCGGGTATCTTTTATGGATTCTTTATTCCGTTTATCCTGTTGTATGTGAATATGCCAAAGGGTACTTTTCTTACACTGGAATGGGATTTAAAGACCATCAGCATTGATTTTCAGGTTTTCCCGCTTTTTACCGCAGCGCTTCTTTCCTTGATCCCGATATGCACCACGGCAAATATCATGCTGGCCAACAATATTTGCGATCTGGAACAGGATGTGCTGGTTAAGAGGCATACCCTGCCCTATTATCTGGGCATAAGGAAATCCCTCTACTTGTTTGCAGCGTTATATTACGGAACTTATCTTGCTATCGGTATTATGACAGTCTTCGGGATCCTTTCGCCGATCTGTCTTGTCTCTCTGATATCGTTGATGCCGGTTCAGAAGAACATCAACGAGTTTTTCAGGACTCAGGACAAAGGCAGCACCTTCATGACCTCGATTAAAAACTACGTCGTGATCATGGGAACAAACACTGCTTTGATTTTTCTAAGCGGATTGGTCTGAACAACGGATTTCTTTTATTTCCTGTAGGAGAGGGATTATGAAATTTTTCAAACGAACAGACTTGATAGTTATATTGGGAATTCTTGTTGTCAGTGCGGCTTCCTGGGGTATTTACCACTATACTTTTGCGGGCGAACAAGTCAGGGCCGAGATTTACTACGAATCGGAGCTGGTTGAAACCGTTGAGCTTTCCGGAGGAGAGGATCGAACCTTTTCCATACCGCAGGACGAAAATGTGATTTTCCGACTGTTTCGGGACGGTTCCATCGCATTTGTGGAGTCCGACTGCCCTGACAAGGTATGCATTCATGCAGGAAGACTGAACACGGCAGGCCAGTTTGCCGCTTGCCTCCCCAATGGAATTATCGTAAAAATCGTATCGGATGAACATGAGGAAGACGATGTCGATCTGATCATAGGCAACTAGAAAGGCAAAGGGAATTTATAAAATGTTAAGTAAGTCTGCAGCGGACTTAAGAATAAAAAATCGAAATAAAACCCAGATGCTCGTTTTGACATCTTTGATCTTTGCCGCGGCGCTGGTTCTGGCTGTTGTGGAAAACGCGCTTCCGCCGCTGCCGATCGCTGTTCCGGGAGTCAAGTTCGGACTGTCGAACATAGCGGTGATGTATGCTTTGTTTTTTCTTGGAAGAAAGCAGGCATATTCCATCGGAATTCTGAAAGCTGTCTTCGTCTTTGTAACAAGAGGCGGAATCGCAGGTTTGCTTAGCTTGGCGGGAGGAATCTTGTCCATTACGGTGATGATTCTGCTCATGGTTGTTTTCCGTGAAAGGATCAGTTACCTGGTAATCAGTATCTTCGGAGCCGTATTTCATAATACAGGACAATTTTTTGTGATATCCGTCATTTATACGGGTATGAATATGTGGGCATATTTTCCGCTGCTGCTGGTATCCGGTGTCGCGGCGGGAATCGCCACTTCTACGTTATTGCGGTTTATTATGCCGGCCATGAAACGGCTGGTTTAATAATAAATAAAAAAATATTTGGAGGAGAGTTTATGAAAAAGAAAGTAGCTCTATTGTTGGTTCTCGCTATGGTAATGTTCGCATTTGCGGCTTGCGGCGGCGGAGCGGCAGAAGAAACCCCGGCAGAGGAAACCCCGGCAGCCGGAGTTGTAAAAACAGGTATGGCAGTCATCACATCTGCGGCTAAATCCGTGGATGCAGGTGAGAAAAACGGTACGGCTCAGGCTGATTCTCTGGTTGCGGCAGTAACTGTTGATGCGGAAGGCAAGATCGTAAAATGCGTGATCGATCAGGCTCAAACGAAAATTGAGTTTTCAAAAGAGGGCAAGATCGTAACTCCGCTTGATACCGTATTTGTAGCAAAGAAGGAATTAGGCGCGGACTACGGCATGGGAAAGGCATCCGGAATCGGCAAGGAATGGAACGAGCAGGCTGATGCTTTTGCTGCGTATGTTGCAGGCAAAACGGTTGAAGAAATAAAGGGAATCGCAGTCAATGAAGAGGGCGTTCCCACCGAAGAAGATTTAACATCATCCGTCACAGTTCACGTTACCGACTTTATCGCAGCCATCGAAAAGGCAGTTGCCAATGCTCAGGAGCTTGGAGCTTCCGCTGATGACAAGCTGGGTCTCGGAGTTGTCACAAACATCGCTAAATCTGCGGATGCAGCAGAGAAAGACGGTGTTGCTCAGGCATACACCTACTACACCGCAACCACATTCCAGTCTGATGGCGTGATCACAAGCTGCATTATTGATGCTTCACAGACGAACATCAACTTTTCCAAGGAAGGTAAAATCACTTCCGACATCAACGCAGAATTCCAGACTAAGAACGAGCTGGGAGACGCCTACGGCATGAAGAAGGCTTCTTCAATCGGAAAAGAATGGAATGAGCAGGCTAATGCATTTGCCCAGTATGTGGTAGGCAAAACCCTGGATGAAGTGAAAGGCATTGCAATCGAAGAAGGCGTGCCGGCAGGAGATGATCTGAAATCTTCCGTCACCGTACATGTAACCGATTTCCTTACTATTCTTGAAAAAGCTTTTAATACTGCAAAATAAGGAAATAATCAAAACATAGGAAAAGAACTAGGAATTTGTTGGGGGATAGACGTGCCGTTGTCAAAGCTGCAGGATCTATCCCCCATCAATGATTTAAAGAAAATCATGGGGGCATCATGTCAAGAAAACCAATCGCAATCATTATGATATTGATACTGGCATTCAACCTCGTTGCATGTTCAGGCGCCAGGGAGGAGAAAAAGCGTTATCAGGCGCAATTTCTCAAACTTTTTAATACGGTAACCCAGGTCGTCGGCTATGCGTACAGCGAGGAGGAGTTCAATGAACAGGTAAACGGGATTTACGAAGGACTCAAGGAATACCATCAGCTATACGATATTTACAATGATTACGAGGGGCTGAACAATATCAAGACAATAAACGACAAAGCGGGTATCGCCCCTGTAAAGGTGGATCAAAGAATCATTGATTTGGTTCTTTTCTCAAAGGAACTCTATGAAACAACCGGCGGAAAAGTCAACATCGCTTTTGGCGCGGTACTCAGAATCTGGCATGACCATCGCGCAGCAGGGACCGAAGACCCTGAAAAAGCCACGCTGCCCGATCTGGAGCAGCTACAGGAAGCTTCCATGCATACGGATATCAATCAAGTCATCGTTGATAAAAAAAACTCTACGGTGTATTTGACCGATCCTGAGATGAGCCTTGATGTAGGCGCTATTGCAAAGGGTTATGCGACGGAGCAGGTGGCCAGAATCGCGGAAGAAAACGGAATCGAAAGCTGCCTGATCAGCGTAGGGGGCAATGTCCGTTCCATCGGAATCAGGGAAGACGGTATCCCTTGGAAAGTGGGCATACAGAATCCCTTTGACGAGGAGGGGGAAGACATCAGGACGGTCGGTCTGAGCGACAGATCCCTTGTCACCAGCGGCATTTATGAAAGATATTATATCGTGAACGGAAAGCAGTATCATCATATCATCGATCCCGACACTCTTTTTCCTGCGGAGTACTTTGAATCCATCTCTGTGTTAACCACCGATTCCGGAATGGCAGACGCACTTTCCACTTCCGTATTCAACCTCCCCTTCGAGAAGGGGCTGGCCTTGATAGAAAGTCTTCCGGATACGGAGGCCTTGTGGGTGTTTCATGATGGAACGGTAAAGATGAGCTCTCACTTTGAGGATGCGCTCGCAGAATAAGCAGTACAGCGGATTCCTTCCGGAATAAGCAGCACTAGCCGGCACTTGTAGAAGACTGCTACATAGCGAAATGAAAAGGGCAAGCTCACTATTTCTGAGACCTGCCCTTCTTTTTTAACAAATCGGCCCATGCATTATTACCGACTCTGTTATTCTGTTTTTACTTCCTGCACACCGGTAACCGTGCTGGCTTCATCCATCGTAAAGGTTGACTTCGCGGTTTCAGTTTCAAAGTAAATATTCCCATCCACCTGCATATCGACCAGCTTGAAATTATCCTGCTTCACATATAGATCGCCCACAAAGATTCCGTGCTGGAGACTTGCCATGGGGCTGTTGATCGTCAACTTCGGGGCCTTCAGAGTAAATCTGTTGGTCACATTTCGCTCCTCATCCTGTGTGTAGAGAGCGATCTTTCTCTGAACAATATCATTTCCCTGCTCATCCTTTTTTCCATTTGTAAAATTGCCATCAAGTACTAAATCCTCATCAAAGCTAAGATCTTTCAAGGTACAAATAATCCATTCCCCCTGACTGCTGATCGCACTCTTGAAAGCATCTTCATCATTAACTATGGATGCAGTTGTTTCAGCATCATTCTTATCCTGATCATTGCTTTCTTCTGTCGTCGTATTGTCGCCGTCTTGGTTCTTATTGTCGGTATCGTCATTCCCGCCGCAGCCTCCGAATACGGATATCAAAGAAATAATCAGCAAAAGTATTAATGTTTTTTTCATAGAAATCCTCCTCATAAACATTACTCTGTTTTAACAGTCAATAAATAATATGTCTGCTTCTTGTCCACAGTGGATATTTTGCCCTCGGGAAACAACAGTATACGTTAAATTCTCATGACCCTCCATAAATTCTCCATATCTGTCTGGTAATATCAATTTGAGAATTCCGAAGGGAGAAAAAATATGGAAAAGCAATACATTACGGTGACATTCAAAATAAATGGAATGACCTGTGTAAGCTGTGAAAATAGAATAGAACGTAAGCTAAAGAATACAAAGGATATTGCGAATGCGGTGGCAAGCTACGGAAAGGGAACCGTGCTTGTGACTTTTGACCGAAACAGTATCAGTCGCGGCGATATTGCAAGGATCATAGAGGAGCTCGGCTATGAGGCGGTAATCGTAGATGCGGAAGTTTCGGGCAATGGGAAACGCTTCAGCAGTATGCAGGTGGCTGGCATTTTCGTAATACTAATCGCGCTGTATCTGATTGTAAACCGTTTTGGCGGTTTTGAACTTTTCAATTATTTCCCGCAGGCGAAGAAAGGAATGGGCTATGGCATGCTGTTCGCCATCGGTCTGCTGACATCCGCCCATTGTGTAGCCATGTGCGGAGGGATAAACTTGTCTCAATGTGTGCCTAATTCTGTCTCCGGCAGCGGAAGCGGCATAGTCCCGAGCCTGAAACCCGGAATTTTGTACAATGCCGGCAGGGTGGTCTCCTATACCTTGATCGGAGGTCTGGTGGGAGCGCTGGGTTCTGTGATCAGCTTTTCCAATACGGGGAAGGGCCTCATCGCCTTGACTGCAGGAGTATTCATGGTGATCATGGGTTTGAACATGCTGAACATCTTCCCCAGGCTTAGGGAATTAAATCCAAGAATGCCTAGGATCTTTGCGGTTAAAATAAACGAACAGAAGAAAAGCAACCGGCCATTTTATGTGGGACTGCTCAACGGGCTGATGCCATGCGGACCGCTCCAGGCGATGCAGCTGTATGCTCTGTCCACGGGAGACCCTCTTGAGGGCGCGCTGTCCATGATGCTGTTCAGTCTCGGAACCGTTCCGCTGATGTTTGGTTTGGGCGCTCTTAGCGCGGTATTGACAAAAAAGTATACGGCGAGAATGATGACGGTAAGCGCCGCTCTGGTCGTGATGCTGGGTGTGCTCATGCTCGGCAACGGGTTGGCGCTGACAGGTTATGCCCTGCCCTTTGCAGCAGGCGGCGACCGGGATTCTTCCAGATTGCAGGGAGTCAGGGCTGAGCTGATTGACGGCGTTCAGGTGGTATCCACCAATCTGAATTCCGGAAGCTATGAATCCATCGTGGTGCAGGCCGGAATCCCTGTTCAGTGGAATATCCAGGCGGAAGACGGCGATATCAATGGCTGCAACAACAGGATTGTGATTCCGGAATACAATCTGGAAAAGCCCCTGCAGCCTGGCGACAATATCATAGAATTCACGCCGAATAAGAGCGGGATTGTTCCGTATAGCTGTTGGATGGGAATGATCAGGAGCCAGATCACAGTAGTGGAAGATCTCAGTGATCCGCCCCGGATTCCGGTTCAAGACGACTCAATCAATACTGCGCTACCCAGCTGCTGCGGAATATAAGTCTTCAGGCAGCTGCCGATGATGTTTAGCGAATAGGGAATAGAAAAAAATCAAAAGCAGTTGTAAAAAATAACTGCTTCTGATAGAATTAAAATATACCCTACAGGGGTATAGTATAACGACTGATGAATAAAATCTATTGCGTAGAGAAATCAATTAACATAACCGGGGGATAGAAAAAATGACAAAGAAAACGGAACCGACGAATCAATGCAGCAATTGTCCGCTGACCGGCGGCGAAGACAAAACCACCGTCAGAGAAGAAAAGCTGAAGAGAAGTCTGATCTCCAGGCTGAACCGGGTGGAAGGCCAGGTCAGAGGAATTAAGGGAATGATTGAGCGGGACGCGTACTGCAACGATGTGCTGAACCAAATCGCAGCTGCTCAGGCCGCCCTTGACTCCGTAAGCAAGCTGGTGCTGGAAAGCCATATTCGCGGCTGTCTGGTGGAGAAAATTCAGGCCGGGGATGACAAAATTGTCGATGAACTGCTGGTAACCATAGGCAAGATGCTGTAAATCAGCATGATTTCGGTATAAACTAGCGGGAAGTCTGGCTGGAAAGGAAAAGGGATAATTAATGAATAAAGAAACACTGAAAATAACCGGGATGACCTGTGCTGCCTGTGCGGCCAGAATAGAGAAGATTGTGGGAAAAATGGAAGGGGTTGAGATATCGGTCAACCTGGCAACTGAGAAAGCACAGGTAACCTTTGACCCGGACAAAACCGGCATCGCAGCAATCAAAGAGAGAATCGAAAAGGCTGGATACGGCGCCGTTGAAATCGCTGAAAAAAAGCTGGTGGACGAGGATAAGCTCCGCAAGGAAAAGGAAATCAGAATTCTATGGACGAAATTTATAGTTTCTGCAGTATTCGCAGTGCCGCTGCTTTATTTTTCAATGGGTTCCATGATCTGGTGGCTCCGGTTTCCGATCCCGGAAATTCTGGATCCGATGAATAACCCGTTGAATTATTCCATACTTCAGATTACGCTTACCGCGCCTATCGTAGCGGCGGGCTACCGCTTCTACACCGTTGGCTACAAAGCCATCCTCAGCAGAAGTCCCAATATGGATTCTCTGATCGCAATGGGGACCACGGCAGCGATCATTTACAGCCTGTATTCGGTCTACCGGATCGCCAACGGGGATTTCGGAGCAGTCGAAGGTCTTTACTTCGAAACGGTCGGTGTAATTATTACACTGATTCTCCTTGGAAAATCCCTGGAATCCGTCTCAAAAGGGCGTACTTCCGAAGCAATCAAAAAGCTGATGGGCTTGGCCCCGAAAACCGCGATTGTGATTCGGGACGGCAATGAGTACGAGGTTCCGATTGAGGAGGTCGAGATCGGTCATATCATTCTGGTCAGGCCGGGAGAAAAGATTCCGGTTGACGGCGTTGTACTGGATGGAAATACTTCCATCGATGAGTCCATGCTGACAGGGGAAAGCATACCCGTGGAAAAGAAGGCGGGAGACCTGGTTTACGCTGCCAGTTTGAATAAAAACGGTATGATCCGGTTCAAGGCAACAAAAGTCGGCGGAGATACGGCCCTTGCCCAGATTATCAAGCTGGTGGAGGAAGCCCAGGGATCCAAGGCGCCGATCGCGCAGATGGCGGACGTCGTTTCCGGATATTTTGTCCCCATCGTCTTTGGAATTGCCGTTGCAGCCTTCCTGGCCTGGTTTATTTCCGGTGAATCGCTGGTATTTTCGCTTACCATATTTATCGCAATCCTGGTTATAGCCTGCCCATGCGCACTGGGTCTGGCTACGCCGACAGCGATTATGGTGGGCACAGGGAAGGGTGCGGAATACGGAATCCTGATCAAAGGCGGAGAGGCGCTGGAAACGACTCATAAAATCAACACCATCGTATTGGATAAAACGGGAACTATAACGGAAGGAAAACCGGAGGTCACAGACATTATCACATCGGGAACTACGGATCAAAGACAGCTGCTTCAGCTGGCTGCATCCGCCGAGAAGGGCTCGGAGCATCCCCTGGGAGAAGCCATCGCCAACAAGGCGGAACGAGAAGGTATTGAGTTTTTAGAAGTGAAGGATTTCACCGCGATTCCCGGACACGGAATCGAGGTTACGATCAGCGGTATCTCCGTATTGCTCGGAAATAAGAAGCTGATGGCGGAAAGAAGTATTTCCCTGACCGAGTTGGAAAGGGATTCGGACCGTCTTGCAGAAGAAGGAAAAACGCCGATGTACATTGCAATGGATCAAAAGATTTCCGGCATTATCGCGGTGGCCGACGTGGTTAAGCAAAGCAGCCTGAATGCCATTGAAACGCTGAAAACAATGGGACTGGAAGTCGCGATGATCACCGGAGACAACAGAAAAACTGCGGAAGCTATCGCAAAGCAGGTCGGCATCCAGAGAGTCCTCGCAGAGGTTCTGCCCCAGGACAAGGCCAATGAAGTAAAGAAGCTTCAGGCGGAAGGCAAGAAGGTAGCCATGGTGGGAGACGGCATCAATGACGCACCGGCCCTGGCCCAGGCAGACATAGGAATCGCCATAGGATCCGGCACCGATGTTGCCATGGAGTCTGCGGACATCGTTCTGATGAAGAGCGATCTCATGGACGTTCCTGCCGCAATCCAGCTCAGTAAAAGCACGATCAGGAACATCAAGCAGAACCTGTTCTGGGCTTTCGGGTATAATGTGGTGGGAATTCCGGTAGCTGCAGGTCTGCTGCATCTCTTCGGCGGTCCATTGCTCAATCCGATTCTGGCAGCGGCGGCCATGTCTCTGAGTTCCGTTTCCGTTCTCACCAATGCGCTGAGATTGAAGCGGTTCAAGCCGAATCGATAAGCGGAAATAATATCAAATAATCATTTTAACGGAGGGTATAACAATGAAAACGATCAAATTAAATGTAGAAGGCATGTCATGCTCACACTGCGTTAATGCAGTAACAAAAGGGGTTACCGCCTTGGGAGGGGTATCGGGAGTTAATGTAGATCTGGAAGGCAAGACTGTAACGGTCGACTTTGATGAAGCTAAAGTTACTCTGGACAGCATCAAAGAGGCCATTGAAGACGAAGGCTACGACGTCGTATAGACCGAGGGCGGGGTCCATCCTTGTTCTTCCCGAAGGGCGGATGATCGCTATGGAAGAACCGGCTGCCGTTGTAATCTGAAGAAAGGGATTGGTTACATGAAAGAGGACAGGAAAAAGGTGCTTGTCGTTGACGACGAAATAAAAATACTGGAAGTCGTGAAATCATTTCTTGAGAGCAAGAATTTTTCGGTTTTTACCGCAGAAAACGGCAGAGACGCCCTTTCGATTTTTGAAAGAGAGGAAATCGCATTTGTGATCCTGGATCTCATGCTGCCCGATATTTCAGGGGAAGAAATCTGCACAGAGCTGCGGAAAAGCTCCCGGGTTCCCATCCTCATGCTCACCGCCAAGGTGGGAGAGGAGGATCTATTGAGGGGTCTTGGTCTGGGAGCCGACGACTATCTGACGAAACCATTCCGACTGAAGGAGCTATATGCCAGAATGGAGGCGATCCTGCGAAGAGCTTTGGATGATCTGCTGCCGCTTTATCGGAGGATGTCCTTTCGGGAAGGGGACCTTGTGGTTGACCAGGAAAACCATGTCATCCTAAAGGCGGGAAAGGAAGTCAGTTTGACTCCCAACGAGTACAAAATTCTTACAGCGCTGATCAAATACCCGAATAAGGTGTTCACAAGGGATATACTGATCAGCGCAGCTTTCGGGGATGACTTCGACGGGTATGACCGTTCGGTGGACAGTCATATTAAAAATTTAAGACAAAAAATAGAAACCAATACAAAAAATCCGGTTTATGTGCTGACGGTACACGGGGTTGGCTACAAGTTCGGGGGAAAATAATATGAAATTGAGTTTAAAAGCAAAATTATCGCTGACAATCGCCCTGGTCGTGCTGCTCACCGTTGCGTTGATCAGCTTTCTTTCCAACTATTTTATTCAGAGTCAATTCAAGGGCTATATTACAGCCCAGCAGGAAAAGACGACCAGGCAGATTGTGGAAAGCGTCAGCGTACAGTATGATCCGGAAACCGATGCCTGGAATGCAGACTTTGTCCACACCATCGGGATGTATGCCCTTTATGACGGTTATATCGTAAGGGTGTATGACAAAGCCGGCAATACCGTTTGGGATGCGGAAACCTGCGACATGAACCTATGTACGGAAGTCATGGACGATATCAGCCACAGGATGATGATGGAATACCCAAAGATGAACGGCTCATTTACCACCGCGGAATTTCCGGCAATGCAGGATTCGAAAGAAATAGGAACGGTATCCATAAGCTATTTTGGGCCGTTCTTTCTCAGCGAGGACGACTTCCTTTTCCTGGATGCTTTAAACAGGATACTTTTGGGAATCGGCGCGTTCTCTCTTGCCATCTCCATCATAACCGGCATATTCCTGGCCAGACACCTCAGCAGGCCGATTCTGAAAACCGTTGAGGCAACCCGGGATATTGCCAATGGAAAATATGGCGTCAGGATTTCTGAGAATACGGGCACCAGGGAGGTGGACCAGCTTGTCGGCTCCATCAATCATCTTGCCCTGTCCTTGGAAAAACAGGAGTCATTGCGAAGACAACTGACGGCGGATGTGGCCCATGAGCTGAGGACGCCTCTTACTACCGTACAGACCCATATGGAAGCGATTCTGGAAGGAGTATGGGAGCCGACGCGGGAACGGCTGAAGAGCTGCTATGATGAAATGAGCCGTCTCAGCAGTCTGGTCAGCGACCTGGAAAGCCTCGCCCAGGTGGAAAGCGAGAGCCTGAAACTGAATAAAACATCAGTCAGCCTGGCGATGCTCGCCGAACGGACCGTTGCAGGCTTTGAAAAGGAATGGAAGGACAAGGGCCTGAGTGTGACTGTGGAAGGAAACTGCTCCGAAGTGACGGCGGACAGGGACAGAATCAGCCAGGTATTAATCAATCTCATGTCAAACGCGGTCAAGTATACCCCGGATGGAGGCGAAATCAGGATCATATTGTCCGATACTGAGGACTCGGCGGTGTTCAATATCATGGATAACGGCACCGGCATTCCGGAAGAGGAGCTTCCTCATATCTTTGAACGCTTCTACCGGGCGGACAAGTCAAGAAACAGAAATACAGGCGGATCCGGGATCGGTCTTGCCATTGTAAAATCAATCATCGATGCCCATGGGGGAACTGTGGGGGTAAGCAGCCGGATCGGCGAGGGCAGCAACTTTATGATCACGCTTCCAAAAGGCTGAGCATATTAACAGGAGAAACAGAACATTGCAAAAGGTAATTCATGAACTGGAGCCGGTATATGACAAAAATTCCAGGATTCTGATCCTGGGCACCATGCCATCCCCAAAATCGAGGGAGTTTGGCTTTTATTACTCCCATCCTCAAAACAGACTGTGGAAGGTGCTAGCTGAGCTGTTTCGGGAGCCCGCCCCGACTGCGCCGGATGAGAAGGAACTGTTTTTACGCAAGCACAGGATTGCCATGTGGGATGTATTGGAATCCTGCATCATAAAAGGCGCCGCGGACAGTTCGATTGCGGATCCTGTGCCGAATGACATCAACAGGATTTTATCGACCTGCAAAATCAGGGCAATTTTTACCACGGGAAAGGCCGCAACCGATTTGTACCGGAAGCTGTGCCTTCCTGTCACAGGACGTCCTTCGATCCATCTGCCGTCCACCAGCCCCGCTAATTGCAGAAATTACGATCTAAAGTCCCTTGTGGAAGCATACAGAGAGATTTTAAACTATCTCCAGTAAATTCATTTTCTAAAGCTTTCATAAATTTAGTTTCTTAAATATTTTATAAATTCAGTTTAAAGTAAAACAGACCAAGGGGGGGCCTCGGTCTGTTTTTGGATAAGGGGATTATGTGAGGAACGGCGTTTCTTCCGGATCGGATCCGGCGCCGAAAGAGAGCGTCAGTCTACAATGTTATGAACGATTTCCCGGAATACTGCGGTATGCTTGTCGATGTCTGCTTCTGTGGTTACCGCAGTGATCAATGCCATGTTGTGGAACGGAGTCATCAGAATTCCCCTGTTCAGCGATGCAAGGTGCATATATTGATCCAATTCAAAGTCAACCGCGGCTTCCGCTTCTCCGCCGTTTTTCGCGGGCTCCTTTCTGAACCAGTATTCCGTTCTGCAGCCCAGCTGAGTCGTGTTCCAGGGGAGGTCGAATTCATTGATCACACTCTGGACTCCTTCGTTGAATCTTTTTGCCAATGGGATGTTTCTTGCATAGAAATCCTCGGTCAGAACTTCGCTCAACGTGGCTTTCATGGCATGCATGCTCAGAGCGTTGGCCGCCAGCGTGCCGCCGATTCCTCCGATATCGCACAGCTCGTAAGGGATTTCCGCAGCGACCTTCTCGCCAAGCTCCGCCGAGAATCCGTAGGCGGCGCATGGAATTCCGGAAGCTATGGTCTTACCCACCACCACGATATCCGGCTTAAGGTTGTAAGCTCTGGTGTATCCGCCAATACCGGTGCAAATCGTATGGGTTTCATCGATGATCAGGATGGCGCCATATTTCTTTGTCAACTCACGGAGCGCATCATGATATCCGGGTTCCGGATGAACGATTCCGCAGTTGGTCATAACCGGTTCAGCCAGTACGGCTGCTACGTCGCCTTCCTTGAGTGCTGCTTC
Organism: Bacillota bacterium; assembly: GCA_023415235.1. Lineage (GTDB taxonomy): Bacteria > Bacillota > Clostridia > Peptostreptococcales > Anaerovoracaceae > Anoxybacterium. The sequence goes on along the minus strand of JAEZLP010000037.1, from coordinate 92,435 downwards.
CAGAGCGGGAATGTCGTTCCATTCGATTATTTTTGTTGTAAGGGACGGATCGCACTGAGGACCCAGATTGCCGGGCTTAGCTACGGTTTTTCCGGTTTTTTCATCCATAATAGCCACGGTTTCATCGACTGTTCCGTGGTAACACCAGTTGTAAGCTACGATCTTAGGTCTTTTAGTAACCTGTCTGGCAAGTCTGAGAGAAAAACGGTTGGCATCCGTGGCGCTGGTTGAAAACTGCCAGTATTTCATTCCAAACCTTCTGGATAGCTCTTCACCGCACCAGATCGCATCCTCGGTGGGAAGCATAAATGTGGTTCCCTGCTTTACATATTCCGTAATGGCTTTAACTGCCGGTTCCGGCGCATGTCCCACCATGGAGCCTGTATCGCCGAGACAGAAGTCGATATAGTCGTTTCCGTCCACATCCTGGAAATGGGCGCCCTTGGCGCTTGCAACACAGACGGGATAGCTTCCGGCCCATTTTACCATCCAATTCATTGGCACTCCCTGAAGCAGGCTTCCTTTTGCTCTTTCATAGAGCTCCTTTGATTTGGGATGTGTTTTTTCAAAGAGTTCAATTTCCTTCAGGTATTGAGCTTTGAGTTTTTCTCTATTGATCATGATATTCCCTCCATTCTGCATGATTGCTATGACATACTATAAAGCAAGAGTGATGCCAAGTTTTTTTCTTTTATTCAGGATGTAATTTCAAGGCCTAGTTGCTCATATTGACAATTTTGATTATCACATTTGAAAAATTTATTGTCAAAAATGAAAAAAATGCTATAATAAAAGATATTCTTGAAATAGGAAGACGGAAGAATCGCCCGGTTTCGGATACCGGGGAAAATGGAGGAAAGCACTTGGAACTATCGGTGATAAAAGATACGGTTATGAATGTTGCGGAAGCCATCACGGCGGCGCTGGAGATTGAGACAGAGATCATCAATAAACACCTTCAGATCATCGGCGGCACGGGAAGATATACCCGCAAAATAGGAACCTTCGAGGAAGACGGCGATCTCAATTCCGGAGCCATATACGGCAAGCTCTTAAAAACCGGAGAAAACTACCTTTGCATAGATCCTTCGGCAGACCCGGAATACGATCCAAAGGAAGGGGAGCTTGCTGAAATTTGCTGCCCAATCAGGCTGGAAAATCAAATCATCGGTCTGATCGGTCTGGTGGCATTCAACGAAGACCAAAGGGAAAAGATTATAAACAACAGCGCCACACTGACCCTATTTCTTGAACGGATGGCGGATCTGATCGCCAGCAAGCTGTCGGAAACGGTAAAGAGGAACGAGCTGCAGGGGATCGTAGAATCCATGCACGAGGGTCTGATCGCCATCGACAAGGCCGGCGTGATTAAATCCTGCAATTATGAAAGCTTAAGGTTGCTGGGCTTAAACCGAAATCAGTTGGAGGGACAGCTTCTGTCTGAGATCTGGGACCTGAGGGAAGTGGATGGAGTTGTGAAAACCGGTGCCGCGTTGAAGGACAAGGAAGTTTTCTATCGGAAAAACAATCAGGTGAAACGATTTCTTTGCACCATCATACCTCTCAATCCGATGGACGATGGCATTCAGGAAAGCTCCGCCGAGGGGGCGATGGTACTGTTTCAAAACATTTCCGATGTACGGGAAAGAATGTACAAGATGACGGTAATCGAGAAACATACAACCTTTCAAGATATCATCGGAGAAAGCGAACCCATGATTCGGGCTAAAAAAAGGACACTGCAGGTCGCTACAAGTGATTCCACCATTCTGATCACTGGGGAGAGTGGAACCGGGAAGGAGCTTTTCGCCCGGGCGATTCATTCGGAAAGCCCGCGTCAAAAAAATCCCTTTGTGGCGATCAACTGCGGCGCAATACCGGAAATGCTGCTGGAAAGCGAGCTGTTCGGATATGAAAAAGGGGCTTTTACAGGTGCGGATTCCAGAGGCAAGCCCGGCAAATTTGAAATCGCGCATAATGGAACGATATTTCTGGACGAAATCGGCGATCTCCCGCTGCATTTACAGGTTAAACTGCTTCATGCGATTCAAAACCGCAGAATTGACAGGGTGGGAGGAACCAGTCCCATCGACATCGACGTTCGCATTATTGCAGCTACCAATAAAAATTTGGAGCAAATGATCGCGGCGAAGGAATTCAGAGAGGATCTCTATTTCAGATTAAACGTTATCCCGATTCAGATCCCGCCTTTACGGGACAGGGAAGGAGATATCGAGCTGCTGCTGCACTACTCGCTTGAAAAGTTCAACAAGCTGTTAAACAAGGACATCAGGGACTTCAGCCCAGATGCCTTGCAGGCGCTCATAAATTACAGCTGGCCCGGAAATGTCAGGGAACTCGAAAATGTTGTGGAATATGCCGTCAACATGGAGGTGGATAAGATCATCCTCCCTGAGAACCTTCCGGATAAGATTCTGAGGAGGCAGCGAAATCCTGGCGGAAAGGCGGGGCTGAAAGAAAAGCTTGACGAGTATCAGAAGATGCTGATTGAAGAGTGTCTCAACGAGACCGGCAGATCGACGGAGGACAAGATCATCGCCGCGAAACGTCTGGGCATCAGTGAATCGACCTTATACCGGCGGATTCGGGAGCTTGGAATACGCGGATAGAGAAAAGGGGCTGCGCGCTAGCGATTTTCCAAACGCTAGTGCGGCAGCCCCTTGTTTTACCATTGGTGCAATCCTATCATCGGGACAATGATCAAAAGTGGAAGGCTCCTAGTGTTTAACAGGATACTTTTCCTCAAAGGTGATCTCGTCGGCCCCGTATGTGATATTGGTTCGAATCTTACCGCGTTTCTTCTGGATGACATAGATGACAATCGGAACGAAGGTCGCGATGACGGAGATCACAAATACGGGCATTCCGCCATCTTCAAAGACCAGCAGAACCATTGCGCCGATCATGATGACGTTGCAGAAATACGCCAGTCCCGGATACCATTTGGCTTTGACGGTGAGCACCTCGTTCGGATCGTAGCCTCTTGCCTTCAGTTTCTTGCGGAATGAAATCTGAGACCAGCAAATTGCCACCCAGCAGAGAGTCCCGGTAAATCCGGAGATGCCAAGCAGGTTTGCATACAGAGGAAGCCCTCCTTCGCCCCAGAGTCCCAGCTCATCGGAAGCAAATCCGAGAAGGAAGACCAGCCACATGGGTACGATCGTGAAAATGGTGGCGTTCTGAGGAGTGTTGAATTGGTTCAGGTTGGACAGGAATTTCGGAGCCATGCCCTCGACGGAGAGCCCGTAGAGCGCACGGACGGTTCCGTACAGGCCTGAGTTTGCACAGCTGAACGCGGCGATCAGTGTGGTTATGGTGAACAGTCCGGCAGCCCATTTCAATCCATAGATGCCAAGGGTATAGGCGAAGATGGATTCGTCCAGGCCGGCTTCGGCATAAGGTACGACAAGAGTAAGCGCAAATACGGGGATCACATAGATCAGGATGATCCGGAATGCAACTCTTCTGCAGGCGAGTGGAACGTTGGTCTCCGGATCCTGAGTTTCCGCCGCCGACAGCCCTACGATCTCAGAACCCTGGAAGTTGACCAGCGTCCAGATCATATAGGTGATGATGATAAAGGTTCCGGCAGGGAACAGCTTTTCAAACGTTGTACCCTCACCGCCCAGTATGATCTGGGATCCGATAAAGCCGCCTGCATCGGTAAACGGATGCAGATTGCCGCCGATGATTCCAAAGAAGATACCGAAGGCGCAAATCGTAAATACAACGACAGCCAGTACCTTGATGATGGCCATGACAGATTCAATATGTCCGAACCATTTTACGTGATATACATTAACAAGAGTCAGCAGGAACAGCGCGACAATGCCCCATACAAACGTACTCCAGGCAGGATTCTCAAAGGGCAGGGTAATGAAATAATTCATAAATACCGCGCATGCCAGTGCTTCGGAAGGAACATAAGCTACCCAGTTGGTCCAGTAAGCCCAGGCAATCCCTGTTGCTGCGGTATCTCCCATAAACTCTCTGGAATATGATACGAAGGAGCCTCTTCGCGGGATGTTGACCAACAACTCCGCAAAGGACTGCATAACGCCGTAAATGGTTATGCCGGCAACTATGTATGCGATCAGGACTGCGCCGGGTCCCATTTCCGAGAAGGTTAAACCAAGGCCCAAAAAATAGCAGGAACCAATGATTCCACCGATGGCGATAAGGGATACGTGCCATGGCTGGATGCCACGTGTCAGAGTGCGTTCCTCTTGCGGCACAACATTTTGATTGTGTTCTGTCATAATTTTTTCCTCCAGTCAAAAATTGATTAGCAAATTAATAGTATTATAATAACTGCCAATGGTCCTAACAACCGCAAAAATTATGCCATTCGACATTAAGCGACCAGCAATGGCGGGAAATAGGGATTTATGCAATTGTGATGGAAAAAAAAGGAGTGTAATTGAAAGAATCCTCGTTCAATTCTGACAATTGACTGTCGGAATTGATAAGCACCGTAAGACAGGCGATAATAGAAACGGGAGACAGTTTCACTGCCTCCCGAAGGGTTTTTGAGGGTATTGGAATATGGAATCTTGATCAGCCTTTGATCGGGAATTTCTCTTCAAACTTCACTTCGTCTGCGCCGAGAACGACCACGTTTCTGATTTTGCCTCTCTTTTTCTGGGTCACATAGATCAGGATCGGTACAAAGATTACGATCAATGAAATAATAAATACGGGCATTCCGCCTTCTTCGAATACCAGCAGGATCATAGCCGCTATCTGGAGCACGATGGCGAAATACGCCAGTCCCGGATACCATTTCGCTTTCACCGTAAGAACCTCATTCGGATCATAGCCTCTCTCCTTGAGCCTCTTTCTGAAGATCACCTGGGACATACAGATTCCGACCCAGCAGAGAGTGCCGGTGAAGCCTGAAATGCCGATGAGATTTGCATACAGAGGAAGGCCCTCTTCTCCCCAGAGTCCCAGTTCATCGGATGCGAATCCCAGAAGATATACGAGCCAGATCGGCACGATGGTAAAGATGGTAGCGTTCTGAGGAGTATTGAAAATATTCAGATTGGAGAGGAACTTCGGCGCCATACCTTCGACGGACAGACCGTAAAGGGAACGGACGGTGCCGTACAATCCTGAATTTGCACAGCTGAACGCAGCCACCAGAGTTACGATGGTGAACATGCCAGCGGCCCATTTCAACCCGTAGACTCCCAGCGTATACGCAAATATCGATTCGTCCAGACCGGCTTCAGCATAGGGCACAATCAAGGTCAGCATGAATACAGGGATCAAATAGATCAAAATGATACGATAAGCGACTCTTCTGCATGCCAGCGGCACGTTGGTTTCGGGATCCTGTGTTTCCGCAGCGGAAAGTCCTACGATTTCCGATCCCTGGAAATTAACAAGAGTCCAGATCATATAGGTTACTATAATGAAGCCGCCGGCAGGGAACAGCTTCTCCATGATGGAGCCTTCTCCGCCAAGCAGGATCTGGCCGCCGATAAATCCTCCTTCGCCGGTAAACGGATGGAGGTTGCCTCCTACGAGTCCAAACCAGATGCCAAGACCGCAAATTACAAATACTATGATTGCCAGGATTTTGATGATGGCCATGACCGACTCGATATGGCCGAACCATTTTACGCGGTATATGTTTACTAAAGTGAGCAGCGCCAGGGCGACAATGCCCCATACAAATGTACTCCAGGCAGGATTCTCAAAAGGAAGCGTAACGAAGTAGTTCATGAAAACTGCGGTAGCCAATGCTTCGGATGGGATATAAACAACCCAGTTGCACCAGAACGCCCAGCCGATACCTGCAGAAGCGGTATCGCCCATAAATTCCCTAGTGTAGGAAACGAAGGAACCTCTTCTTGGAACGTTAACAAGAAGCTCGGCGAAGGACTGCATAACTCCGTAGATGGTTACTCCGGCAATCGCATATGCGATGAGTACGGCGCCGGGGCCCATTTCGGAGAAAGTCAATCCCAGACCCAGGAAGTAGCAGGAACCAATAATTCCGCCTAATGCGATCAAAGAGACGTGCCATGGCATAATGCCACGGGTTAAGGTACGTTCACTTTTCTCGACAACTCTACCTTGTTCTGTCATTATCTTTCCTCCTTTTAATGAAATTTAAATAATTATAAGATTAAGAATATTATAATTACTTATATTACATTTAACAACAGCAAATATCATACCATGCATAGTTATATATTTAACAATAAGTAAATTCAGGGAAATTCGGTTCATTTATTCATAATAAATGAATAAAAAAATGCAAAAATATGCTCAAAATTGATACAGAATTATCAGAATTAACAAACAATTTAACCTCCGAAGGATGGGAACTTTATTTGAAATAAATAAAAAATTATTGACATTGACGTTACGGAAAGGTTTAAGATCATATTGTAAGGAGGTGACTACATGGAATATACGATTCAAAAGCTGGGGCGGCTGGCCGGCGTCAGTACGAGGACGCTGCGATACTACGATGAGATCGGGCTTCTGAAGCCGGCAAGGATCAATTCTTCGGGATATCGGATTTACGGCTCGAAAGAAGTAGACCGGCTGCAGCAAATTCTCTTTTACAGAGCGCTCGACGTGGATCTTGATACGATCAGGAGGATACTCAACGCGCCGGACTTTGACCCCGTCAGAGCTCTTCATGAGCACTACTCCAGACTTCTCGAAAAAAGAGATCAGATAGATCGGCTGATTGCCAATGTCAAAAATACGATCGCATCGGCGGAAGGGAGGATTACAATGAACGATAAGGATAAATTTGAGGGATTGAAACGGAAGCTTGTAGAGAACAACGAAAAAGAGTATGGGAAAGAGATAAGAGAGAAGTACGGGGATGTCGCTGTGAACGAATCAAACCAAAGAGTGCTGAATATGACGCCGGAGGAATACGAAAAAGCGGAAAAGCTTTCCGGAGAGATTTTGGATACACTAAAGAGAGCATATGAAACCGGAAATCCGGCGGGAGAGCTGGCGCAGAAGGCCGCTGATCTGCACAGACAGTGGCTGTGCCTGTACTGGGACGGCTATTCAAAAGAAGCCCATGCGGGGTTGGGAGAGGTGTACGTGGCTGACGAACGGTTCAAGGCATACTATGACAAGGATCAACCCGGCGCCACAGAATTCCTTAGGGACGCAATCCGGATTTATACGGGAGCATGATCTGTCATCCGGGGGAAAACGATAAAAACGCGCAACGGCGACCTGGGTCGCCGCTGTGCGTTTTCATTGTAGCGCATTTCTATCACAACTGTACGGTGTTTTGTATTTCTATCGTAACCGCATGGCGTATTGCATTTTTATCGCAGCCGTACGGCGGCCATTGCGCAGGCTCCTTCGTGAACCACCTTAAACCCTTTTTTTTCAGCAAATTCGACGATTTCCTTGTCATAGGTTCCGGGCTGAAGCCAGATATACGGATATTCTTCCGGATCCATTTCCTCCAGGCTTTTAAGGGTGACCGCAGGGGGTATTACGAAATCCACGCAGTCCGGTTTGTTGGGAAGATCCTCCAAACAGGCATAGCATTTTGTCCCGTCGTCCAATTCGGTATAATTCGGATTCACCGCATAAGTCTCATAACCGTGGGAGCGAAGGGTATGAAAAATCCGGTTGGCTGTTTTCTCTGTGTTGGGAGTTGCGCCGATTACCGCCCATACCTTTTTGCTGAGCATTTCATTCATTTTATTTTCATTGTCCATGGCCTGTTCTCCTTTTTATTATTCCTATTAAGGTATATTTTCCCCTTTTTCAGAAAATGTAACGGAAAATACTTCACTTTAGTTTTCACTAGGCATTCCGACTGGGATGTGATAAAATACTGCTATTGCAATAGGAGAAATATATATAAATATGGAGGAATCAGAAATGAGAGCAGTAATAACCGTCATCGGTAGAGATATGGTCGGTATACTGGCAAAGGTAAGCACAACCTGCGCCGAAGCAAACGCGAATGTTATTGAGGTAACTCAGTCGGTCTTGCAGGAATTCTTTGCCATGGTCATGCTGATCGATATGGAAAAAATGAACTGTGACCTGGGTGAGCTTCAGCTGCGTTTGAAGAACAATGTGCCGGGAATGACGATCCACGTCATGCATGAAGATATTTTCAATTCCATGCACCGCATTTGATTCTGCTGTATGCTGTTAGAAACTTGGAGGTAACGTATGCTTAATATGACCGATATCATGGAAACCATCACCATGATACAGGATGAGAATTTGGATATAAGAACAATCACGATGGGTATTTCCCTGCTGGACTGCTGCGACAGCGATATAGACCGGTCCTGCGAAAAGGTGTATGAAAAAATTCACCGCTGCGCCAAGGATTTGGTGAAAACCGGCTGCGACATCGAGCAGAAGTATGGGATCCCCATCATCAACAAAAGAATTGCCGTGACACCCATCGCCATGCTGGTCGGCGCTTCCGGCGGCGATCCGGTTAAATATGCCCTGACTTTGGATCGGGCCGCCCGGGATGTTGGGGTCAATTTTATCGGAGGGTTTTCCGCGCTGGTCCACAAGGGCTTTTCTCCAGGGGACAGGGAGCTGATCGAAGCGATTCCGAGAGCGCTGGCGGAAACGGAATTTGTTTGTTCCTCCGTTAATATCGGTTCCACAAAATCAGGAATCAATATGGATGCGGTAAAAACCATGGGAGAGGTCGTCCGGAAGGCTGCTGAGCTGACTGCGGATAACCAGTGCATCGGAGCTGCCAAGCTGGTGGTATTTTGCAATGCTCCGGAGGACAATCCCTTTATGGCGGGAGCCTTTCACGGTCCGGGGGAACCGGATTGTGTGATCAATGTGGGAGTATCCGGCCCGGGCGTGGTGCGTGCCGCGTTGGCAAAGGCCGGAAGCAGCTGCGATTTGACCCAAGTCTCAGATATCATTAAAAGAACCGCATTTAAGATCACAAGAATGGGACAATTGGTTGGAAGCGAGGCCTCCCAGCGTCTGGGGGTCCCCTTCGGTATCGTCGACCTGTCCCTGGCGCCGACTCCCGCAATCGGAGACTCGGTGGCCCATATTCTGGAGGAAATCGGTTTGGAGCAATGCGGCGCCCATGGAACAACCGCGGCCCTTGCCATGCTTAACGATGCCGTGAAAAAGGGCGGAGTCATGGCTTCCTCCAACGTGGGAGGACTGTCGGGAGCCTTTATACCCGTAACGGAGGACGCGGGAATGATCAACGCAGCGCGCAGCGGCGTCCTATCTATTGAAAAGCTTGAGGCTATGACTGCTGTTTGTTCCGTTGGGCTGGATATGATCGTGATTCCCGGAGATACCCCGGCTGAGATTATCTCGGCAATCATCGCGGATGAAGCGGCCATCGGAATGATCAATTCAAAGACCACAGCGGTTAGAGTGATCCCCGCCATCGGAAAGGACGAAGGGGAAGAGCTTGAGTTCGGAGGACTTCTGGGAAACGGTCCCGTAATGAAAATCAACCGGAAATCACCGGCTACGCTGATCAACAGGGGAGGCAGGATTCCCGCCCCCATTCAAAGCTTGAAGAATTAATCGGATTGGAGCCTTATGGAGTAAACGCCTTCGGGAAGATCACGGTCCGACTGAAAGCGAAATCTCAAATGAGGGTACTTTTGTTCGAAATAAATCTTATTGGATTTTTTATGGCCGATCAGATTGGATAAGCAGGCTTCGCTGCTGCAGAAGCTGATTTTCAAAGGATGGGCCTCGGATGCGAGCAGCCGCTGAAGCTGAGCTTCCAACTGCTCCCGCGCCAGCTCGCTTTCCACAACCTGGCGGAACGCGGGGTGATAGCTTCCGGCTGTTTCTCCGTTTTCCCTGATCAGATCGGTGCTTTTCAGACCGACTCGGATTACATTTACACCGGCCTCTGTCAGAGTCTGGTACATATCCTTTGCCGTCCGGATGGTTTCCTCCATGGAAAAGGGCTGGTATTCTCCGCTGAGATACATGCGGTGAAGTTCCGTATCCTTAATAATTACTGTGGGGTATATCCTTGCGATGGACGGCCCGATCTCCGCCGCCTCCCAAGCTGACCGTACAGCTTTCTCATAAGTGTCACCGGGAAGTCCGATCATCAGCTGAAGACCAAGTTCGAAACCGGCGTCCTGAATCAGGCGGGACGCGCGGAATACCGCTTCCCGGCTATGGCCTCTGCGGGATCTGCGAAGCACATCCTCGTCCAGAGACTGCACTCCCAGCTCGATAATATCCACACCGAACTTTTTCAGATTCGAAAGGATCGCTTCGTCAATATAATCCGGGCGTGTGGAAAGATGGATTTTCTGAACCAGACCCCGATCCTTGTACTCCTTGGCGACCGATAGAAATTCCCTTTGCTGTTCCATGGGAATTCCCGTAAAGCTTCCGCCGTAAAATGCAATTTCCACCGTTTGAATTTCCCGGCCGTACATAGTTGCCAGGTATTGCTCGATCTGGTGCTTCATTTCTTCCATGGAAAGGGGCTTTGTTCTGGCTGTGATCTTTTTCTGATTGCAGAAAACGCAGTCGTTGGGACAGCCAAGATGGGGAATGAATATGGGAATGATGGCATGGGTTTTCATTTTATTTTCAATACCTCATCTCATGTTTATAGTTGTATTAGCGAGCCGATGTCTTCAAGGGGATATTCCGTGAACCAGGTGACGCGGAGGCCCCGACGCTCAATAAATTCTTTGATTCTGAGAAAATCGGGATGGGCGGAAAGATCTCCGTTGAATACGATTTGATTCCCGATTTTGCCGGTAGCTCCGCCCAAAAATCCGTAGGGAAAACCAGGCAGCGCAACATGGCCCGGGGAAATGACAAGAACGTCGAACCCGTTCCGCTCCAATGCGGAAGCGATTCCCCCATCGGAGGTAATCACCGAGGAGTCATCCACGATCACCAGGCTGCATTTTGTGTAACCCTGCTTCACATGGATCAGGTCCATCCCAAACCTGCGCGCCTTCTCCAGTATGACGGGATCGGTACAGCTTCGATTGTGAATCAGAACGCTTCCAATCTGGGCCGCGTTGTATTTCACGTTCAGCGGATACCGGAACCCCGGTTCCGAAGCTCCCGCCGTGAATTTTACACCGTTTTTCAGCAAACCCTCTAAAATCATTGGAAGCTGCACAGGGGCAACCACAAGCTCGTCATTGATTTTGCACAGGTAAATATCGGCGTGAGAGGAAATGGAATCATAAACCGTAGCGGTCCTGCGAATTTCAATCAGCTCATATCCCTGGTCCCGCAGGGCTTTTTTCAGTATGGTATTTGTATTTTCAGACAGAAAAACCGTACTCATAGAATGTATTATACACGATAACTCCTTGTTTTCTCACCATATTTATTATATATTTTTTAATAACGGAAACTGAAAGCCGGGCAGCATTAGAATATGAATAAGGAGCAGGAGGATCAATTCCTCCAACAGCAGATATGGTCAATATAGGAAACGACTGGGACACCGTCCTGGACGGCGAATTTGATAAGGATTACTACGTAGCGCTCAGAACCTTTCTGATCCAGGAATACAAGACACAGGTCATCTTCCCGTCCAAGTATGACATATTCAATTCCCTGAAGCATACGTCCTATCAGAATGTCAAGGCAGTCATACTGGGCCAGGACCCCTACCACGAGCCGAATCAGGCCCACGGTCTTTGCTTCTCTGTAAAAAAGGGAGTGCCCAAGCCACCGTCCCTGGTAAATATTTTTAAAGAGCTGGAGAGCGACCTGGGGATCAAGGCCCCGGATCACGGCTGTTTGGAGGATTGGGCGAAGCAGGGAGTTCTCCTTCTGAACACGGTGCTGACAGTCAGGATCGGACGGGCGAATTCCCACAAAGGAAAAGGCTGGGAGATTTTTACGGACCACGTCATCGAGCTTTTGAACCGGCGGGAAAAACCCATGGTATTCCTGCTTTGGGGAGCCAATGCAAAGTCGAAAGCCCGCCTGATCACCAACAGGAACCATCTGATTTTGACGGCGCCTCATCCAAGCCCTCTTTCGGCGCACAACGGATTCTTCGGCTGCCGGCATTTTTCAAAGGCGAATCAGTTTCTGTCTCAGTACGGAGAAACAATTGACTGGGAAATCAAGTCATAATAATAAGCCCGAAAAAAACTCAATCAGGAAGAGATGGAATATTCCATTTCGGATTTTTGTATTTTAATGCAATAGGGGAGGAAAGGAGCAAGAGATGATGTCGATGAGCTTAATGGGCATTGCCGGTATTGCAGGCGCAGTGATCATCGTTGTGGTGATAGGTCTTGTACTAGCCTTGAACAACCGATAATCCACCAAAGGGATCGGGAAAACCGATAATCTGCCAATGGGATCGGGTGAAAACCGTTGATCCGCCAAATAAATAAAAGGAGGGTATTCAATATGGGAACAGGAATGATAGTTCTTATCGTTATTCTGGCCTTAATCGTCATCTTGGGGATTTGGGCCGTATCGGCGTACAACGGATTTATCCGTCTGCGCAACATGGTGGAGGAAGCCTTTGCCACCATGGACGTCTATCTTAAGAAGAGGTACGATCTCATACCAAATCTGGTCGAAACCGTTAAAGGCTATGCAGCTCATGAAAAAAACACGCTGGAAAAGGTGGTGCAGGCCAGAAATATGGCGGCTGATGCGAAAACCATCGAGGGTCGGATCCAGGGAGAAAATATGCTGCAGGGTACTCTGCGCAGTCTGTTCGCAATCGCCGAGGCATATCCCGATCTGAAAGCCAATCAAAATTTCCTAGACCTGCAGTCGCAGCTTCAGCGGATCGAGGACGAGATTGCCAATTCAAGAAAATACTATAATGCCGTAGTTAAGGAATTCAATACGAAGACGGAATCCTTCCCAAGCAATATCATTGCGGGAATTTTTAGATTTACCCGCAAAACTATGTTTGAAGTAACCGACGAAACGCAGAGGGAAGCGGTAAAAGTTCAGTTCTAAGAAACAGGAACGGCTCATTGCCGTTCCTTCTCTTAAAAGGGCATGGGTCTACTTAACCTTTGTTCCTGCAAAAATTGAGGAAAGCGTGAGTGAATTTGATATGAGAAGGGGAAAATTATTCGTCGGCTTCTTTTGCGTAATGATGGTATTCGCGCTGAATACCGCTTTTGCAGATGCCGCGCCCTTTGTCACAAAGGAATTCAACGTTAGGATGGACGTCCGTGAGAATAATTCCTTTGTGGTAAATGAAGAGATTAATGTGGATTTTACGCAGGCCAGCCACGGAATATACCGGTATATTCCGTATAAGGGAACTACGACGAGGCAGATTGGCGGAGAGACGGTTTTGCAGAAGTATCGGATAAAAATATCCGACGTGATGGTCGATGGGTATGACTATGAAACATACAACGAAGACGGGTACCTGGTGATCAAGATCGGAAGCGGAGATTTTTACGTGGAAGGTCCTCAGATTTACCGAATCAGCTATCTGTGCACTCTTTACGATGATGAAAACGGAGACTTTGACAGTCTGTACTGGAATATTCTGCCCCAGGGTTGGTCAACGCCCATTGAAGCATCCACCATGACTGTTCATATGCCGAAGGCATTCGATCCGGCTATGGCCGAATTCATAGCGGGAGGCTATGGTTTTGCTGATATGGAAGCCGTAATCTGGAAGACGGACGGTACGGACATCACGGCGAATACCTCCAGGCTTTTGAATGCCGGAGAAGGAGCCACCCTGAATATCATTCTTCCGGAAGGATATTTTACGGGGGAACGGACAACGGCCTGGATGCTGTGGCTCATGATGCTGGTTATTATAGCAGCCCCGCTGTTGAGCATCCTGCTCTGGTTCCGGTTCGGAAGAGATCGCCGCATAGTCCGTACCGTGGAATTCTATCCCCCTGAAGGCGTGAGCCCGGCTGAAATCGGCTATATCCTGGACGGGGCGGTGGACAGCAGGGATATTGTATCTCTGATCATATACTGGGCAAACGAAGGCTATCTGACCATCCGGGAAGACGGAGAGAAGGAGTTCACTCTGATAAAAAGGAAGGATCTGCCGGAAACTGCGCATACCTATGAGCATACCATGTTCCGGGGCTTGTTCGACAATCGGGAACTGGTTGCGTTGGAGGATCTGAAGGAGGATTTCTACGGAACCTTCGAAGCCACAAAAGGACAGCTGAGAGCCCTATTTACCATGAACAGGGAAAACCGGATATTTACCCAGAGCTCCATCGGAGCAAGGGCCCTTGGAGTCCTGCTGATGATGCTGCCAGTGCTTTCCCTTGCGATAATCGGGGGCTTTCTCAATCATTCCAATGACGCGTGGGTCGTCCTTATGGTACCCGTTGTCTTGTTTGCGATAATCGGCTTCGGTGTTTTCATAGCGGCCTATGACAGGAAGGACAGCCTTTCCAAGGCGGGGATCACAGGAATGCGATTGCTGGGCTTCATTGCTCTAGTCGTGGCAGGGCTGGGCACACTGTTGTTCAGCTATATGGCGCTGGGGAATCCGGTTACCGGTCTTGCGGTTGATCTTGCTTCGGTCATTTCGCTGGTCTTTACGATGAGAATGAAGCAGAGGACTAAAAAAAGCAGTCAATTGCTGGGAAAAATACTCGGCTTCAAGGAATTTATCCGAACTGCGGAATTGGACCGCATCAAACGGTTGGTCGAGGAGACGCCTCATTACTTCTACAACGTGCTTCCCTATGCGTATGTGTTCGGATTGACGGACAAGTGGGCAAAGAAATTTGAAGCGATTTCGGTGGAACCGCCGGAATGGTATCACAGCGCCAGCAATAGCAGTATGTTCAATACCTGGATCTTCATGAATTCCTTCCACCATTACACCAATGCGATACAGCACAATATTTCGATTCCGCCGGCTCCTTCCGGAGGAGGCGGAGGCGGAGGCTTTTCCGGAGGAGGAGGCTTCTCGGGAGGCGGAATGGGCGGCGGAGGCGGCGGCTCCTGGTGACAAAATAAAACCCAATCGTCACTCAGAAATTGGAGTATCGATTGGGTTTTTTGTTCATACCAGCCGGCCAATGGCCGGACTCACATTCCAGTATTCCTTCAGTCGCAGGTATTCCTCTCCTGCGGCTGTATTTTTTTTGCCGGCTTTTACAGCCCGAAGCATGATGTTCTTCGAGGTATGCTCCAGGCTTGTAAATTCAATCATGGAAACCTCGTAACCCTGTTCTTCCAGCTTGAGCCCTCTGAGTCCGTCGGTAAGGATGGAACAGAACCGCTCCTTGAGGATTCCATGCTTCAGAATCGGGTGATGGAATTCATTTGAGATCTGATTAAAGAGTTCATGCTGGCAGCAGGGCACGGAAAGAATTACCGATGCGCCCCAGCCCACGGCCTTGATCAGTGCAAAGTCCGTGGCGGTATCGCAGGCATGGAGGGTAACCACCATATCCGCTTCCCCCTGCTCCTCATATTCCGCGATATCTCCCCTCAGGAACCGGAGTCCGCTGTAATTCAGATCCTCGGCTACCCGGCTGCAGAAATCAATCACATCTTCTTTTAGATCGAGACCAATGATTTCAATATTTTTATTCAGTTTCAGCTTCAAATAATAGTACAGGGCGAAGGTCAGATAAGCCTTGCCGCAGCCAAAATCTACGATTCGAAGCGGTTCCTGCTTGTTTGGCAGAAATGAGAGAACATCGGATACGATTTCCAGGAACCGGTTGATCTGCCGGAACTTCGCATAATGCTTCTGGAGCACACGGCCGCTTTGGTCCATGACTCCCAGGCGAATCAGAAAATCGCAGGGAGTGAGATCCGGAATAAGATACTGCTTTTCCTGATTGTGCTTTAAAGATGAGACGACCTTCGATGCCGGCTTCCTGATGATCTTAGGCTTGTCCGGATTGGATGCGAGCACCTGGTAATCGCCTTCCTCGCTGAACAGATTCATTTGTTTGAAAACATCCGTAATCAATTCACAGCACAGTTTAAGGCACTCCTCTTTTCCCATATTTGTATGGGTCACCTTGGTTGGGAAATGGTACTCTGCCTGGTAATTAAGCTTTCCCTGCAGCAACACCGGACGCAGCACCACTTTTTTATACGGGCTGGATTTTCTCCGAAGATCGCCGAAGCTGAGCTTGACCAGAATTTCATGATTCAATGTATGTTCCAATAACTCCAATATATTATTCATTTAGATTTCCTCTTATCCGTTCTGATTTGATATTAGTATACCATAAGGAAAGGGGATAAACCATGTTTTACACACGATTTCAATGGACAGGAGAATACCTTACCGTATTCTCCTGTCTCATTTTTCTCTGATATTCTTCGGCCGCATGGGTTACCATCGGGGCTCGGAAAAAGGAACGCCCAAGTATTGAGCGACGGAAAGAGAAAGATTTTTCCCGATGGCATCGATTTTGTCCCTGATCCAGGTAGCGTCTTCATGATTGTCATGATAGGCGATTTGAACCAAAACGGCAGGTGCCTTTGTTTTTCTCAGCTCTGCCAGTATCGTAGTAGGGATAGCCATGACGAGACTTGGGTTGGGATAAATGGTTTTTAGATTTTCGGCAAAAATATCCGCAGCTCTTTTACCCTTGTCACTTGTCGTATAGTAATAGACATCGGGACCCTGGAGTACTCCCTGCATGTTTTCCGGAGAGGAACCGGAATGGAGCGCCATGTGCAGATCGTAACGCCGCGAATTGGCCTGGGTCATGATCTGGGATAGTGAAATTCCCGGATTGTTTCTGGAAAACCCGATTCCGCTTGCTCTAAGGTAAGGAACCATAGCATCGGCAATCCGATTCATATAGAATTCTTCGCTGCCGCCGATGATATAGGGATTGAATTCCCGGACGGAAGGACTGATATATATGGCGGGCACAGTACCACCTCCTGTTAAGCTCGCTGGAACAGATCCCGCGGCGATATGTTGGATGAACTCATCGTGTCTTGCGAGTGAGGATCGGGCTCCGGGCGCTGGATTTGGAACCTACTTCTGCCGGGATCGATAAACGGGACCTGGAGAAAATCGGCTACCGACTGGGCAAGGTTTCTGCCGATCTCCTCGATATTTTCAACGATCCAACGGGCATCCTCCATATTATCGTAATAGCCGAGCTCCACCAATACTGCCGGGGCGTTGGTCTCGCTTAGTTCCAGCATGGTAAAATCGGGTACGGTTCGGACAAGCTCGGGAAGCGGGTATATGTTCTTCAGGTTTTCTGCAATAAGATAGGCGGCGATTTCTCCTTTTACAGGGCTGATCGCATAATGATACACATCAATTCCGCGCAATACCTTCGGCGTTCCGTCCGGTGTGCTTCGCGACTGGATTGCCAGATGCAGGTCATATGGATTTTCGTTGGAACGCTCAATAATCCGCGATATGGAATCTCCCGGATTATTTCTCACAAATTCGATGCCGCTGGCTCTTAAGTAAGGAACCATGGCGTCCGCAATCAGGTTCATATAATACTCTTCGTTGCCTCCGGTTGCGAATTCATTGAATTCTTGTGTGGAAGGGCTTAGATAAACGGTAGGCATTTCATGCTGTATCCTCCTTAAAGAGATTCTCTAGAATCAGTTTATGCAAAAAATTTTATGGCGTGAATTGCAGTTTTTTCTATGAGTTGAAGATCTGGTATGCATAATCTAGGTTTTCTGGTATAATAGTAAGGTTGAAAATACAGAAAGCAGGAAAATCAATGAATGAGAAACTAAAAATTATCAATATCGCAGTAATCGCCCATGTAGACGCGGGCAAATCCACTCTGGTGGATGCATTTTTATCTCAGAGCGGCGTATTTCGTGAAAATGAAGAGGTCGTGGACTGCGTAATGGACAGCAACGATATCGAACGGGAACGAGGCATTACGATTTATTCCAAAAACTGTTCCGTGATGCACAATGGTGTCAAGATAAATATTGTCGACACACCGGGACATGCGGACTTTTCCTCGGAAGTGGAAAGAATTATCAGGACGGTGGATACGGTTATCCTTCTGGTGGATTCCAGTGAAGGGCCTATGCCCCAAACCCGCTTCGTACTGCAGAAATCTCTTGAGATGGGTTTGAATCCCATTCTCCTCATCAATAAAATCGACAAGAAGGACCAACGAGCCGCCGAGGTCGTAGACATGGTATATGAGCTCTTCATGGAGTTGGATGCAAGCAACGAACAGCTTGATTTTCCGATCCTCTACGGAATAGCCAAGCATGGGATTGCCAAAACGGAACTGGACGAAGAAAGCGACGATATCACGCCGCTTTTCGATACGATCATCAATCATGTGGATCCTTATCCGGACTATAATGCAGAGCCTTTGCAGATGCAGGTTTCCACGCTGGCCTATGACGATTATATCGGGAGGCTGGGTATCGGAAGAATCTATAAGGGAACGGTAAAACCGGGACAGGCTGTGTCGGTGTGCAAGGCTGACGGAAGCGTAGTACAGAGAAAAATAAACCAGGTTTTTGTATATAAGGGTTTGAAGCGAACCGCAGTCGAGGAAGCGGAGAGCGGAGATATCGTAGTGCTTTCCGGGATATCGGATATCTCAATCGGTGAGACTGTTTGTGACAGCGGAAATCCGATTCCGATGGAAATGATCCATATTGAAGAGCCCACACTGTCTATGAATTTCATGGTCAATAAATCGCCCTTTGCCGGCAAGGTCGGGAAATATGTCACCTCCAGGCACCTTAAGGAACGGTTGGAAAAGGAGCTTGAGGTCAATGTAGGGCTGCTGGTGGAACCCCTTGAGACGACGGATGGATTCAAGGTTTCGGGCAGGGGCGAGCTTCACCTGTCCATTCTTCTGGAAAACATGCGACGGGAAGGTTACGAGGTTGCAGTTTCCAAACCGGAAGTCATCATGCATCGGGATGAGAAGGGAAGGCTGCTGGAACCCATCGAAAAAGTCATCATCTCGGTTCCGGATGAATACTCAGGATCGGTCATCTCCAAGCTAAATATCCGAAAGGGCATCATGACCAGCATGTCGGGAAAGGACGGATATACGAGGCTGGAATATCTGGTGCCTACCAGAGGGCTTCTCGGCTACAGGACCGAATTCATTAACGATACCCGCGGAGAAGGAACCTTTGTCCGCAGATTCGAGTGCTTTGAACCCCATAAGGGAGATATTCCTCAAAGGACAAACGGCGCCGTCATTGCTCAGGAGGAAGGCGTTGCAACGCCCTATGCATTGTATAATATCAGCGAACGAGCCACGTTGTTTATTGAACCGGGAACCCGGGTCTATGAGGGAATGATTGTCGGAATGAACAGCAGGAGCGAAGACATGGTCGTCAATGCCTGCAAGGCCAAAAAGACAACAAATATGAGAGCTGCAGGCAGCGATGAAGCCATCAAGCTGTCTCCGGCAAGAATATTCACCTTGGAGGAGGCGCTGGAATTCATCAATGACGACGAGCTGGTGGAAATCGTACCAAACGATATTAGGCTCAGAAAAAAATATCTGAAGGAACTGGAGCGAAGAAGAAGCGGAAAATAATCAACCCTTTCGGGGTCGGCGCCTTCTTCGAGGTCTGCCGGACCGGTCTGACCTCTTATTTTTATCCGATTCCTTTTGAACCGAAGCGGCAGCCAAACTGCTGCTTTTGTATTTTTCAGCGATCCACGATTCCGCGGCAGCTTTGCACGCGGTGATCTCCACATCGGACGGCAATTCGGCTTCTTCGATCATCGATCCGGTATGTTCTTCAATTTCATACAGACTGATGATATCGTCCCCTGTGACCAGGGTAATGGCGCGACCGCCTTTGCCCGCCCTTCCTGTACGCCCGATGCGATGAATGTAGTTGTCCTTTTCCAGAGGCACGTCATAGTTGATCACGAGGGATAAATCATCAATATGAATTCCCCGCGCAGCCACATCGGTTGCCACCAGAATAGGAAAGCCGCCCTGCTTGAACTGCTGCATGATCGTAAGCCGTTTTTTCTGTGGGATTTCTCCATGAATTGCCTGGGAAGCATAACCCTTGGAGACGAGAAAGCTCTGGACCTGATCGACAGCATAGCGGGTATTGCAGAAGATCAGACAGCTGTCCGGCCGCTCTGTCATCAGTATGCGATGAAGCTGGGTGCGCTTTTCATTCTTGTTCACACGGCAGTAGGTCTGTCTGATGGTGTCGACAGTTCGTGTCGGGGATTCGATCTCGACGGTTTGCGGATGCTTCATATATCCCCGGCAGATGTGCTGTATTTCGGTGGGTATGGTTGCGGAAAGGAGAAGTGTGGTTCTGCTTTTGGGAATCGTTTTAATGATTTTGAATACTTGGTCGATAAAGCCCATGTCCAGCATTCTGTCCGCTTCATCCAATACGAGGAAGCGGATTTTTTTCACTTTAAGATTGCCGTGACGGATATGGTCATAGACACGGCCTGGCGTTCCAATGACGATAGAGGCTCCTTTTTTGAGAGCCTGTATTTCCGCGTGCATGCTGTGCTGCCCATAGACGGCGACCGTTTTATGGGGCAGATAAGCCGACATCTGTTTCAGGTCGTTGTCAATCTGAACAGCCAGTTCCCTGGTCGGAGTGAGAATGAGCCCTTGGGGCTCCAATGCGTCAGTATCCGTCATCTGCAGAAGGGGAATGCCAAAGACGGCCGTTTTTCCGCTTCCCGTTTTCGATATTACGATCATATCCTTCTGGTTAAGAATATGCGGTATAACCCTGCTCTGCACCTCGGTCGGTGTTTGAAAGCCCATTTCATCAATGGCCTGTAGAATCGGGGGTGATATGCCTAAATCCTGAAAGCTTTTCTTCATTTGTTTTATTCCTTATGATTTATTTTGTATCAACTAATTATCATGTTTCATCTATTCTGTTTTTAATATAACATATTTTAGCGAAACTGATAAGTATCAGGTTTTTATTTGATAAAACAAATACGCTGGTCTGAAATTTTTTTGTAAAACAAATAAGCGGATCTGAAATTTATTTGGCGAAGCATATGCTCTTATTGTATAATGAGAACAATGAATCCAACAAGGAGGCTTGCAATGTCGGATAAAACCGTTGAAACCTTGGTGAATATTGGAATCGCACTGGGAATCGTTCTGGTGGGTTATATTGTCATCAGAATTCTTTGCAGCATCACCCGAAAGGCGCTGAACAGAAGCAAGCTGGATGAAGTGCTCCATACATTCATCGTAAACTGCATCCGGATCGTGTTATGGATCCTGGTTGCTTTTACCGCTTTGAGCTATGCGGGCATTCCCATCACCGCATTTCTCACGGCCCTGGGTGCGGCTGGCGTCGCGGTTGCCCTTGCGCTGAAGGATAGCCTTGGAAATTTTGCGGGAGGAATTCTGATCATCCTGACAAAGCCGTTTAAAAAAGGAGACTATATAGAAGACTATCAAACCGCAGGACAGGTTGATAAAATCGACCTGCTCTACACCACGCTGATCACCTTTGACAACAGGGTGATTACCGTTCCCAACGGGAAGCTGGCAAATTCCACGGTCGTCAATTATACGAAATCCGAGAGCAGACGGGTCGACTGCAAATTTTCCGTCAGCTATCAGGATGATATCGGGAAGGTGAAGGATGTATTACTAGCTGTTGTGGAATCCAACCCCGCCATATTTACTGAACCAGCGCCGCTCATCGGCGTTTCGGGACATGGAGACTGGAGTGTCGATATCGATCTGAAAGTCTGGTGCGGTACGCAGGATTACTCGGAGGTCAAGTATTATCTGGAGGAACAGGTGAAGCTGGCCTTCGACGAATCAGATATCACGATCCCTTACCCGCAAATGGAGGTGCGGCTGAAGAAAAAATGAACACGGAAAGCCTTTAAGCAATATAAATAGAAATGGAGAAAACTCATGACGAGAGTAAGCGTTGTTTTATATTATTGGATCCTTGTGGCGGCGGTGCTGCTGTTTACAAGGACCGCAGGCCTGGCCAACAACAATGAGGCTGTGATCAAAATCCTGATCGTGACCACGATACTTTATGTGGGAGTCGTCTTGATCAGCCGCTCCAGGGGAAAGGCTTTGGAGGAGAAGAATCAGGCGGCTGGCGGCCGAAAAAATCCCGATTCACAGCGCCGGAATAAAAAAAAGAAATAGTGAAAAAGTTTTTCATCCATATCCTTGACGGATTCCTGGCAGTATGATATTATACTGGAGATTTAAGCAAAATTCGATGGAATCGAATTGCGAATCAAACGAAAGGGTATGAAATAACCATGCAGAAACACCGACTCAAGTGTAAAAAACAATTGCCTGTCTCAGCGGGATACTTGTTTTTTCCGGCGGGCGACGGGTTTCCTGCTTCATTTATCAATCAATGAGTCTTCCATTTTGGAAGACTTTTTTTATGCCATAAGGGGGGGTTACTTTGCTGAAAGGAAGAAGTTTTTTAGAGCCGATGGATTTTTCCACGGAGGAACTGGAAGAACTGTTTTTACTGGCGGATAAGATCATCGAAGCACCGGAGCGCTATCGAAAGGCCTGTGAAGGGAAGCTGCTTGCCACACTATTTTATGAACCCAGCACCAGAACAAGATTCAGCTTTGAAGCGGCAATGCTTCGGCTGGGCGGGCAGGTCATCGGTTTTTCCGAACCGAATTCAAGCTCGGTAGCCAAAGGGGAAAGCATTTCCGACACGATCAGAACGGTTGCCTGCTACGCGGATATAGCTGTAATAAGGCATCCGAAGGAAGGCGCGCCCAAGGTTGCGGCTGCCTGCACCGATATGCCGGTGGTCAACGCAGGAGATGGAGGACACCAGCATCCGACTCAGACCCTGACCGATCTTTTAACCATCCGAAGGGAGAAAGGAGGATTTCACAACCTTGTCGTAGGTCTCTGCGGGGATCTGAAGTTCGGGAGGACGGTACATTCCCTGATCAAGGCCCTGTCCCGGTATGAAAATGTCTCGTTCATCCTGATTTCTCCGGAGGAATTGAGAATTCCCGAATATGTCAGAAAGGAAGTCCTGATTAAAAACCAGATTTCTTTTGAAGAGGTGGAAAACATGCAAGAAGCGCTTCCGAGGCTGGACGTACTCTATATGACCAGAGTCCAGAGGGAACGCTTTTTTAATGAGGAGGATTATGTCAGGCTGAAGGACCGTTACATCCTGGAAGGAACAAAGATGAAGCTGGCGAAGAAGGATCTCATGGTGCTTCATCCTCTTCCGAGAGTCAACGAGATCGCAGCCGAGGTGGATGCCGATCCAAGAGCGCTGTATTTCAAACAAGCCAGATACGGCATGTATGCGCGTATGGCTCTGATCATGGGACTGCTGGGTATTGAAAGTCAGGGGGTGAGCATATGGTAGCGATCGACAGTATTAAAACGGGGATTGTGATAGACCATATCACAGCCGGGCTCGGTATGAAAATTCTGGACTATCTGGATATCGACACAACGAGGGATACCGTGGCGCTCATCATGAACGCGGTGAGTCGCAAATACGGCAGAAAGGACGTGGTTAAGATCGAGAATGTCACTGATATCGATCTGGCTGCCCTGGGGATTATCGATCCGAAGGTGACGGTGAATTTTATTGAAGATCACATTATCAAAGAAAAAATCCATCTAACGGTT
This sequence comes from Bacillota bacterium, assembly GCA_023415235.1. GTDB lineage: Bacteria > Bacillota > Clostridia > Peptostreptococcales > Anaerovoracaceae > Anoxybacterium. The sequence continues at coordinate 68,868 of JAEZLP010000037.1, read as the reverse complement.
CCGGAAAGAGTCGTCAACATCATCAAATGCAACAATCCGCGCTGCGTAACCTCGATCGAATCGGGGGCGCCTCAAATCTTCCAGCTGATCGACAGGTCAAACCGAGAGTACCGGTGTGAATACTGCGATGAAATTATCAGTATGAAAGGCGGGTACAGCAATGAATTTATACATAAGCAATGGGTTAATCGTTGATCCTGTTCGAAATCTGGTCTCACCCGGGAACCTGAGGATTGAAGGTGACGTAATCAGTGAAATCAGCTTCCAAACCGGAGGGCCTCCGGCGGCGGACAGGGCCGGGGGAGGCATCCATCTGAACGCCGGCGGGAAATGGGTCATGCCGGGTCTGATCGACCTCCATGTGCACCTGAGGGAACCGGGTTTTGAATATAAGGAAGACGTTGACAGCGGATGCAGGAGCGCGGCAAGAGGAGGTTTTACTGCCATCTGCTGCATGCCGAATACCGATCCGGTCATTGACTGTCCATACGTGCTGCTGATGGTAAAGAGCAGGGCCGAGGAAGCGAACGGCGTCCGAGTATACTGTATCGGCGCGGCGACGAAAGGCCAGAAAGGAAAAGAACTTGCCGATTACGAAGGCATGATCCGTACCGGCTTCTCCCTTTCCGAGCCCAACGACAGAGGGATCGCTGGGATCAGCGACGACGGAAGGACTGTGGAGAACGGAGCTCTGATGCGGGAGGCGATGATAAGAGCAAGATCCCTTGGACTTACGGTTTTCTCCCATGCGGAACCGGAAACGGAAATTGTGAAAAGGGATCTGAAGCTGGCGGAGGGTACCGGATGCAGGCTGCATTTATGCCATATCAGCGAAAGAAAGAGCATTGAGCTGATTCGGGACGCAAAAAAACGCGGCATTTCCGTTACTGCGGAAACAGCTCCCCATTACTTTACCTTAAACAGCGAGGATGTCAACGGAGATCCCAACAAAAAAATGAATCCGCCCTTGAGACGGAAGGAGGATGTGGAGGCAGTAAAGCAGGCGCTGAAGGATGGGACCATCGATGTGATTGCCACCGACCATGCGCCCCACCACTTGAGGGAAAAGAACCTTTCGTTTCAGCTGGCGCCCAATGGGGTTATCGGACTTGAAACCAGCTTTGCAGTCAGCTATACGGAACTGGTGAGAACGGGCATACTGACGCCTGCCGAGCTGATCTGGAAAATGAGTACCGGTCCCGCACGGATCCTTGGAATTGACCAAGGACAGCTGCAGATCGGCGCTCCTGCGAATCTGGTGGTGATGGATGTGGATAAGGAGTATGAGGTTGAACCCGCATTCTTCGCTTCCAAAGGGAGGAATTCGCCCTTCATCGGGCGGAAGGTCTTTGGAGAGACTGCTTATACCATTGCAGGGGGCAGGATTATCTATGACAGGAGGAAATCAAAATGATCGACAGGCTGATGGACAGAATTGAAAAAATGGAAAACCCCACGGTGATCGGCTTGGATCCGACCTACGGATTGATGCCGAAGCCCCTTCGGGAAGAAATGCTTGAGCAATACGGAAAGACAGCAAAGGCGGCATCCGCTATGTTTCTTCGCTTCAATCGGGAAATTATCGACAGTGTCTGCGATCTGGCGCCGGCTGTGAAGCTTCAGATCGCTATGTATGAGCAATACGGACTGGAGGGTCTTTCTGCGTATCTGAATACAATCGATTATGCAAAGAAAAAGGGAATGATCGTCATCGGAGATATCAAACGGGGCGATATCGCATCCACGGCGGAAGCATATGCAGCCCATATCCGGGGCGTCATGGTCGAGGATCAGCGCTTGGACCCGTGGAAGGAGGATGCGGTCACGCTGAATCCCTATCTGGGCACCGACGGGATTGCACCTTTTCTTTCCGCCTGCAACGATTTTGACAAAGGCATCTTTATCCTGGTCAGAACCAGCAATCCCTCGGCGGTTGAAATTCAGGACCTGGTAGCGGACGGAAGACCCGTTTATGCCCATGTTGCCGGCCTTGTGGGCAAATGGGGAGAGAAGGCTATGGGAAACAGGACTTTCAGCAAGGTTGCCGCGGTTGTAGGGGCAACCTTCCCGGAGCAGGGCCGCGAGATCAGGAGGCTGCTGCCCCGGACCTTCTTTCTCGTTCCGGGATACGGCGCCCAGGGGGCGTCGGGAGCCGATATCCGGGAGTATTTCGATCGGGAGGGAAGGGGCTGCATTGTAAATTCCTCGAGAGGGATTCTTGGCGCATATCAGAAGGATAAGAAATACGGGGAGCACAACTTTGCCGATGCTGCAAGGGAAGCCGCCCTGAACATGAAGAAGGATCTGGGGGCATACCTATGAAAAAAGAAATTATCGAAGCGGAGATCGTCCGCAATACGGAAATTGCCAAGGGCGTTTATCAGATGACAATATTGTGCGGCGACGTATTATCCGCCGCCAACCCGGGGCAGTTTATCAATCTGTACCTGAACGATAAAAGCATGCTGCTGCCAAGACCTTTCAGCCTCTGCCGGAAGGAACAGGAAAAGGCGGTTGTGGTATACCGGGTGACGGGCAGAGGAACCTGTGAACTTTCGGGATACGGGAAGGGAGACCGGCTCCGGATCAGTCCTCCCCTTGGCAGAGGATATGATCTGGAAGCGGTTTTCAGGGAATTGAAGGAAAGGCTGGCTGTTGATCCGCCATCCGGGGCACCTACCATCGCGCTTGTTGCAGGAGGCCTGGGCGTTCCTCCTCTGCTTGGACTTGCCGAGACGTTGCGTAAGGAGATTTTCACCTTTGAAATTAACCGGGAGAACGGGCATTGGAGCCAGCCCGGCATCCAGCTCATTGCTGTGCTGGGCTTTCGGGAGGAGCCATTCCTTGTCGAAGACCTGAGACAATACTGCGATGAAGTATTGGTTGCTACGGAAAAAGGAACGGAAGGCCTCCGAGGCAGCGTTCTGGATTTGCTTATCAAGGAGGGAGTCGTGGCGGACTATTATCTTGCCTGCGGCCCGAAGCTTATGCTGAAAGCCCTTTCCGGGCTCTGCGCCGGACTGAGGAGACCCCTTCAGGTTTCACTGGGAGAACGGATGGGCTGCGGCTATGGGGCCTGCGTCGGTTGTACCTGCAAGACGAAAGAAAAGGATAGCGGTTTGATACAACGAAAGAAGGTATGCCTGGATGGTCCGGTATTCCTAGGAGAGGAGGTGGTCTGGGATGAATAAGCCGGATTTAAGGGTATCCATTGCCGGCGTCGCCCTTGAGAACCCCGTCACGACGGCCTCCGGCACTTTCTCGGCGAGAGAAAGCGGTGCTTTTTACAACATCAACGAATTAGGCGCGATCACGACAAAGGGAGTGTCGGCGGAACCATGGGGAGGAAACCCCACCCCAAGGATTGCGGAGACCTATGGCGGAATGCTGAACTCGGTCGGTCTGGAAAATCCGGGAATCGATCAGTTCCTCGAAGAGGAGCTGCCCTATCTTGCAGCCTTCCGGCCCAAGATAATCGTCAATGTAGTAGAGAAAAAGATCGCCGACTACTGCGCGGTAGTGGAAAAGCTAAGCGATTCCAATGCCGACATGCTGGAAATCAACATCTCCTGTCCCAATATCAAGGAGGGCGGTATCAGCTTCGGAGCCGATCCCAAAATGGCGGCTGAGCTGACGAGAGAGATCAGAAAAAATACCCGAAAGCCCTTTCTGATGAAGCTGACCCCCAATGTGACCGATATTGCCGAGATCGCCCGGTCAGTTGAATCAGAGGGGGCCGACGGCATTTCCATGATCAATACCCTTCTGGGAATGCGGATCGATGTGCATAACAGCAAGCCCGTCCTGAGGAATAGGGTAGGCGGATTGTCCGGCCCTGCTGTCAAGCCGGTTGCCGTCAGAATGGTATATCAGGTTCGGAACGCGGTAACCATTCCGATTATCGGGATGGGGGGAATCATGACGGGAGAGGATGCGGCTGAATTTCTGATGGCAGGAGCTGATGCTGTGGCTGTGGGTACGGCTGTGTTTGCGGATCCTGCGGCACCGGTCAGGATAAAAAGAGAGCTGGTCGATTTCATGATTCAATGCGGGTTTGAAAATCTGGGGCAGATCAGGGAATCTTTTTTAATGGGACAGACGGAGACCTTCGTGAGATAGGAAGGAGGATTATATGGATTATAAAAAAAGCTTTATCGAGTTTATGGTAAGATCCGGTGTTTTGACCTTCGGAGATTTTATTACCAAAAGCGGCAGAAAATCCCCATATTTTATCAATACGGGGAATTATAAAACAGGAGCACAGCTTGCCAGACTGGGCGGCTTTTATGCCGCTTGCATCATGGATCACATCCGGGAGAGCAGACTGTCAAAGAATCTTTCCGCCCTATACGGGCCTGCCTACAAAGCGATTCCCATCTCAGTAGCCGCTTCAATTTCGTTGTGGGAGAAATATGGCGTGGATGTCAGCTACTGCTCCAGCAGGAAGGAAGAAAAGGACCACGGTGAAGGGGGAACGATGCTGGGTTACCAAATTCAGCCCGGCGATTCAGTTCTGATCGTGGAGGACGTCATCACGGCGGGTACCGCGATGAGGGAATGCGTTCCGGTCTTGCTGCGCCAGGGGGCGGTGATTGAAGGACTTGTCGTTTCCGTGGACAGAATGGAACGGGGAGCTGGAAGCAAATCGGCCATACAGGAATTGAAGGAGGAATACGGATTCTCCACCTATCCTCTGGTTACTGTGAGAGACATCATGGAAAGCCTGCATGGAAGCGAAATCGATGGCAGGATCCATGTGGACGATGAAATGAAAAAGCGGATAGAGGATTACATGAATACATATTGCGTCGTTTAGAATAAAATATTTACCTTTGTTAAAAATACTAGTGAATGACAAATGGCAAAGGGAGATCTATTTATGGAAGTAAATAAATTCAACGGATATGTGAGTTACTTCAGAAAAGCTTTGCCCATCGGGCAAAGCTTTGATATTGGGGAACGAAACATCTCGATCGGAGGGCGGGAAGTCTATTTGTATTATGTGGAGGGCTTCCTGAAATCCGAAGTAATGGAGCAGATGTTCCATATGCTCTTGTCTGTGACAAGGGAAGAAATGGACCAGAGGACCAACGCCTCGGAATTTATCAAGTACCATCTGCCCTATGCACAGGCCGTGCCGGAAAAGGACACGGAAAAAATGGTCAAAACACTTCTTTCCGGTATGGCTCTCTTGATCATCGACGGCTACTCGGAAGGAATTGTCATAGACCTGAGAACGTACCCCGTCAGAAGCGTGGAAGAACCGGAGAAGGAAAAGACATTAAGAGGTTCAAAGGACGGTCTTGTTGAGACGATTCTATTCAGCACCAATTTAATCCGGAGAAGGATCCGCGATCCGAGGCTCGTTTTCGAGCTTCATACCGTAGGCACTTCCTCCAAGACCGACGTCTGTATCGGATTTGTCAAAGACATAGTGGACGAAAATGTATTGAAGATAGTTCGGGAAAAGATTGACGCCATCAATCAGGATACGCTTACGGTGGGAGATCAAAGCCTTGTGGAGGCCATCGGGAAATCCAGTTGGATGAATCCGTTTCCAAAGGTCCGTTATACCCAGCGGCCTGATGTGGTGGCCGCCCACCTGACAGAGGGGAAGCTGGTGGTTCTGGTAGACAACAGCCCTACTGCCCTGCTGATTCCAACCTGTATTTTTGACTTTCTTCAGGATACCGATGATTACTACTTCCCCATTGCGACAGGAAATTACTTTCGGTTGCTGAGAACCCTCAATATGCTGACGGTCATCTTTCTGACGCCGGTGTATCTGCTCATGGCGGAAGGCGATATTCCGACCCATGCAGCCCTGAAGTTCTTTTTCCCGGACGAGGGCTATGCAATCCCTCTGTTTGTACAGTTTCTGCTGTTGGAAATCGCCATAGACGGCCTGAAGCTTGCTTCTCTGAATACGCCAAGCTCGCTGGGGATGTCCCTGTCAGTGATCGGGGCTCTGATCCTGGGAGATTTTGCGGTGAAATCAGGCTGGTTCATTCCCCAGACCATTTTGTGCATGGCGGTTCTTGCCCTAGCCGGCTTTACCCAGCCCAGCATTGAACTGGGATACGCCATCAAGTTCATGCGAGTATTCCTTTTGATCGGAGCCGCAATCTTTGGAGTATGGGGAGCTTTTGCCGCCCTTGCCGTCAATCTGTTGGTGCTGGCGACAACGAAAAACATCGTAGGTTCAAGCTACCTGTATCCACTTATTCCGTTTCATTGGGATACGCTCCGGCATTTGATCTTCAGGACAAGAAAGCATGAACATGTGAAAAACGGAGAACAATTTAAGAAAAAATAGCTTCTTTAGAAAAAATAGCATGCCTGATTCGTGAGGCATGCTTCTAAATATTTGTCTATCTGCCTGGCATCGCGTTCCCATCGTTGCGGATGCCGGTCAGATGATTGGAGATGTTATGGGTTCGGAAAAATTTTATATTGTAGAAATCACAGGATAAAATATCGCCTGTCGTCAGGTCTTCAATCAGAATATAGTTTAATCCGACTCCAATTAATCTGCCGAATTTTGTTACTATGTTCGTTGATCCTACCAGGAATTCCACCTCGACATAATTTCCGATCTGTGTTCGAAGATAACCGTTCATATATTGCAGACTTTCATAATCCAAAATGCTTGCATATTCCGGAGGCAGCAGAGGATTTGCCGGCACGGCGATGCTGGGCGAAGTCGGCAGCACCCTTGGAAGCAGCGGACTGCGAGGGAATGCCTGCTCGGGTTCTGGCGGCACCGGAGGGAGCGTCGGAGCCGATGGTGCAGTCGGCGGGGCGGGAGTCGCCGGTCTCCCCGGCAGGGACGGAGGCATCAGCGGATTGGGAGAAGGCTCTCTCGGCTCTTGCGGCATCGTCGGGGCCATCGGTACTGACGGCATAGCCGGAGCTTGCGGCGTTGTCGGAGGCACGGTCGGGGCTTGCGGCGTTGTCGGCGTCGTCGGCAAGGTCGGCAGAGGAAACGTTGGCATGCCTGGCGTCATTGGCATCTGCATCTTTTTATAAGTCGCTTCCAGGCTGGGCAGCCGGTAGTCCTGCTTTTTTTGAGCCCTGGACTTTATTAAATTACAGTCATACATATCGGTGTTTCCTTTCATTAAGTACTTGGATAATATTGAGTTGGGATATAGAAACAGTGATCGCCAACTCTGTTATGAATAACGCCAACATTTGTCGGGAAATAGGGAGGACACTGGGGGCTGTAAGGATTGAAGAAGAAAAGGGAATTGTCGACTCCTTGCAATCTGCCTCCTCCCATGGCCCAGTCCACAATGGCGTAGTGTTCATCCGTAGGATTCATATTCGTCACATTCTGCGGATTATAGACACCTCCCACCGTAGTCTGCATGCACACGAACTGTCTCTCATGGGTAAGGATGTTTCTGACATTCCCTCCCTGACTGATTCGTGAGAACTCTCCGTAGGGAATCGTTGCACGATTCATAATAACAGTAGCAACCGCTCGCATTCCATCTTCACCTTCACCGCCTGCTTCGCACTGGATCAGCCGGGCGAAAAGCTCCCTGGTATCAAATTCTTCAAAAGGCATAGGCGTCACCTCGTTTTGTTTTATTTCAGTATATGCGTTCCATTGGGTAAGTGATAAAGCTTCTGCAATTTCCTGCTACATTTCTGTATGCGGGGCAGGAATAATATGATAAAATAATCGAATAGAAACCGGATTGAGTATGGAAAAAAACGGTAACAAAGGATTTGAAACGATGACATTTACACATCTTCATGTACATACGGAATACAGCCTGCTGGACGGAGCCGCAAGAATCAAGGATCTGATCGCAGGCACCAAGGAGCTTGGCATGGAAGCGGTGGCCATTACGGATCACGGCGCCATGTTCGGCGTGATCGATTTCTATAAGGAAGCTAAGAATCATGGAATAAAACCCATCATAGGCTGTGAAGTCTATACCGCGGCCAGGACCATGCTGGACAAGGATGTGGAAAAGGACAAGCGACAGGGACATCTGGTGCTTCTGGCCAAGAACGAAACCGGATATCGCAACCTTATGAAAATTGTGTCCGCCGGATATACAGAGGGATTCTATTACAAACCCAGAGTCGATCACGAGCTGCTGCGGAAGCACAGCGAAGGGATCATTGCGCTCTCGGCCTGTCTGGCCGGAGAAGTACAATGGAAGCTTCTGAACAGCGACTATGCGGGAGCGAAGAAGGAGGCGCTGACTCTCCTTGATATCTTCGGAGAAAATAATTTTTATCTTGAACTCCAGGATCAGGGCCTGGAAGAGCAGCTCAGAATATTGCCTGATATGAAGCGGCTTCGCGAGGAGACAGGGATTCCTTTTGTAGCTACCAACGATGTGCATTATGTAAGACGGGAGGATGCGGTAGCCCACGATATACTGCTCTGCATCCAGACCGCAAAGACCGTCGATGATGAAAACAGAATGCGGTTCCCCAACGATCAGTTCTACCTGAAGTCAGAGCTTGAAATGGAACGAATTTTTGCCGATATTCCGGAAGCGATCGAAAACACCAAAAAGATCGCAGATCGCTGCAATGTGGAATTTGAGTTCGGGCAAATCCACCTGCCGGAATTTCATGCGCCGGACGGGAAACAAAACGATGCGTATCTCAGAGAGCTCTGTGCCGCCGGAATGGCGGAACGCTACGGCGAACTCACCCCGGAACTCAAGGAGAGACTGGAATATGAGCTTTCCACTATCGTCGCCATGGGCTATGTGGAATACTTTCTGATCGTTTGGGACTTCATCAACTACGCCCGGAGCAATGGAATCATGGTTGGCCCGGGACGGGGCTCCGCTGCAGGAAGCATTGTCGCCTACTCACTGAAAATAACCGACATCGATCCCATTAAATATGGTCTGATTTTTGAAAGATTCTTGAATCCGGAACGGATCAGCATGCCGGATATCGATATTGATTTTTGCTACGAGCGCCGTCAGGAGGTCATCAATTATGTCATAGAAAAATACGGCGCCGACAAGGTTGCACAGATCATCACCTTCGGGACCTTAAAAGCGAAGGCGGCGGTCCGTGACGTGGGCCGTGCCATGAATATGAGCTACGGCGAGGTGGACGTCATTGCCAAAGCCATTCCCTTCGATCTTAAGATGACCATCGACAAGGCTTTGGATATGAATCCCGAACTCAGGGCCTTCTACGAGGAGGACCGCCGGGTCAGGGAGCTGCTGGATACGGCGAAGGCGCTGGAGGGTATGCCCCGGCACGCTTCCACCCATGCTGCAGGTGTTGTGATCTCCAAAAAAAGCGTAAACGAATATGTGCCGCTCTATCTTGCGGATAAGGGAATCAGTACCCAGTTCACCATGGGGACCATTGAGGAGCTTGGACTGCTGAAAATGGACTTTCTCGGCCTTCGGAACCTGACCGTGATTCGTGATGCTCTGGAGCTCATCGAACAGAACCATGGCGTGAAGCTCGACATGTCAAAGCTGACCTACGACGACAAGGCCACCTTTGAACTGTTCAGCAGCGGAAATACCCAGGGCGTATTTCAATTTGAAAGCTCGGGGATTACACAGTTTCTTAAAAATCTGAAGCCGGACTGCCTTGAGGATATCGTGGCGGCGAATGCCCTTTACCGCCCAGGTCCCATGGCATCCATACCCACCTACATAGAGAACAAGAAAAATCCCAAAAACATCGAATATGTGGACAAAAGCCTGGAACCCATTCTTTCCGTCACCTATGGCTGCCTGATCTATCAGGAGCAGGTCATGCAGATTGTGCGCGATCTGGCGGGGTATACTTATGGCAGAAGCGACCTTGTACGCAGAGCAATGAGCAAAAAAAAGATGGATATCATGCTCAAGGAACAGGAATACTTTGTGTATGGCAAGGATGACGAGAATGGCAATATCGAGATCAAAGGCTGCGTCAGAAACGGAATCCCGGAAAAGGCTGCAATTGAAATCTACAACCAGATGATCAGTTTTGCGGAATATGCCTTCAATAAATCCCATGCGGCAGCATACGCAGTGCTTGCCTATCAAACCGCCTATCTGAAAAAGTATTATCCGGTGGAATTTATGGCGGCGCTTATGACCAGCGTTATCGGTGACTCCACCCAGATTGCAAAGTACATCCGCAACTGCCAGGAAATGAAAATCGAAGTGCTGCCGCCGGATATCAACGAAAGCAGCAAGAAATTCACCGTTCGGGACGGCAAGATCCGATTCGGACTGCTGGGGGTGAAAAATGTGGGTGAGGGAGTCATCGACGCCATCGTGAAGGCAAGAGAGGAAAAGGGGCTCCCCAAAGATATTTTCCAGTTCATCAATAACTTGGACATTCATGAAATCAATAAAAAAGCGGTGGAAAGCCTGATCAAGGCAGGGGCGCTGGATTGTCTCGACGAGAATCGAGCGAAGCATTTGTCCGTTTATGAGGGCCTGATTGAATCTGCCCAAAATAATTCCAGGAAGAACATCGAAGGCCAGCTATCCCTGTTCCAGATCAATGCGGACAGTATGCAGAATTCCGGCATGTCGGGAAAGCTGCCGGATGTGGCGAACTTTTCCAAGGACCTGCTGATGGCCATGGAGAAGGAGATGCTGGGCGTATATCTGACCGGGCATCCCCTGTCCGACTATGCGGAAACCATCGAAAAGATCGCAACCATCACCTCCGAGGATCTGGCTCATGCGGAAGGAAACGACGAGATCCAGGACGGAATGACTGTGACGATGGCCGGCATGATCAGCTCCAAGAAAACGCTGATCACCAAGAAAAACAAGATGATGGCCTTCGTGCAGCTTGAGGATCTTTACGGTACCACGGAAGTGATCGTATTCCCGAATGTATACGAAGCTGCTCTCGGACTTATGAAAAATGATGGCGTCATCGTAGTTCGCGGCACGGTCAGCTTCAAGGAGGATGAGGATCCAAAGCTTCTTGCCGACAGGATATTTGACATCAACGATTTCAGCGGAACCCCTGATCCCGACGTGGTGAAGATCACTATACCCGTTGAAATGGAAGAATCGCAGACACTTGCGAAAATCAGAGAGATTATCATGGAGCACAGGGGAGATACGCCGGTGGTGATCACCGCAGCCGCATCGAACAAAAAGTATAAGACAAAACCAGACCTCTGGGTCAATCCGGGGGAACAGTTTCTGCAAAAGCTTGCCGGGCTGGTGGGGAAAGAGAATGTCGAATAGGCGGAGAAAGCATAAACCATACCGAAACCAAACGAAATAAAAGGATTTGAAAAACAAAATCTATCGCTTTGAAAAAAAGAATTGAATGGGGGTTACATCGTGAAAAGAATAGCAGTATTGACAAGCGGAGGAGACGCGCCGGGAATGAATGCGGCCATCCGTGCCGTGGTCAGAGGAGCCCTGTATCATAAAATGGAGGTATACGGCATCGAGAGGGGCTACGAGGGATTGATCAACGGAGATATCAAGGAAATGACGGTTTCTTCCGTATCCGATATCATGCAAAGAGGAGGCACTTGTCTCAAAACGGCAAGAAGCCAACGGTTCATGACCCCGGAGGGCTTCCAGAGAGCCCTGGACATGCTCGACAGCTTTAAGATAGAAGGTCTGGTTGTGATCGGAGGAGACGGCTCCTACCGTGGAGCGCTTGAGCTTACGAAGGCAGGAAGAATCGTGATGGGACTCCCGGGCACTATTGATAACGATCTGGCTTATACCGATTTCACCATCGGCTTTGATACCGCAGTGAATACGGTGCTGTCCGCCATTGGAAATATCAGAGACACATCTTCCTCCCATGAAAGAAGCACGGTGATTGAGGTGATGGGAAGATGCTGCGGAGATATCGCGCTGTATGCGGGACTGACCGGAGGCGCAGAGAGCATTCTGATTCCGGAAGAAACCATGGATATTAATAAGATCTGCCGTACCCTGATCCAGGGTAAGAACAGGGGTAAAATGCACAGCGTTATTTTAAGGGCAGAAGGTTGCGAAATAAGCTCCGATGAACTGGCGAAAACCATAACCGAAAAAACGGGCATGGATACAAAAGTTGTTGTTTTAGGCTATATTCAGCGAGGCGGGTCTCCGACCGCCCGGGACAGAATGCTGGCCAGCAGAATGGGATACAAGGCTGTTGGACTGCTGCTGCAGGATGGCATAACCAGCAAGGCGGTGGGCATCAGAGGCGAAGAAATCGTGTATTGTGGATTGGAAGAGGCTTTAAATATGCCGAGAAAATATGATAGATCTCTGATGGAGCTTGCGGAGATCCTTTCCATCTGAACGATCATTTAGGGAGAGAAATTAGAGATGAAGAAAACAAAAATTATCTGTACCGTAGGCCCGGCCTGCGAGGACAGAGAGACATTGAGGGATATGATGCTGGCCGGCATGAATGCGGCAAGGCTGAATTTCTCTCATGGAACCCATGAAGAACAGAAAAAAAAGATAGATCTGGTAAAGTCCCTGAGAACGGAACTGGACCTGCCCGTTTCCATCATACTTGACACAAAGGGGCCCGAGATCAGAACAGGCAGATTTGCCGAAGGGGAAGTGGAGCTGAAGGAAGGGCAGAAATTTATCCTGACGATGGATGATGTGTTGGGAACCGATGAGATCTGCTCGGTTTCCTATAAAGAGCTGATCCACGATGTGAAACCGGGAGATCGGCTGCTCATCGACGACGGATTGATCGGGCTTATCGTTGCCGAAGTAAAGGAAAACAACATAATCTGCACCGTGGAGAACGGAGGCGTCATCAAGGACTATAAAAGCATCAATGCTCCGGGAGTGACGGTTAAGCTTCCCGCCATTACGGACAAGGACAAGGAAGACATCCGTTTCGGAATCAGAGAAGGCGTGGACTATATCGCTGCATCCTTTGTGCGCAGGGGCTCCGATGTGGAAGAAATGAGAGCCTTCCTGAAAGAAAACGGAGGAAAGCAGATTAAAATCATATCAAAAATAGAAAACAAGGAAGGCGTTGACAATATTCTAGATATCATCGCAGCATCAGACCTGATTATGGTTGCAAGGGGAGACCTGGGAGTGGAAATCCCTGCGGAGCAAGTGCCCGTGACGCAGAAAAGGATCATCAAGCTTTGCAATCAGGAGGGAAAACCGGTAATCACCGCAACTCAGATGATGGATTCCATGATGCGAAATCCTAGACCGACACGGGCTGAGGTTGCGGATGTGGCCAATGCAATCTATGACGGAACCGATGTGATCATGCTGTCCGGGGAAACTGCCTCAGGGAAATATCCTGTGGAGGCAGTGAACAGGATGGTGGATATCGCAAAGGCTACGGAAGCAGCCCTGAATTATGACAATATCCTGAAAGAGAAGATCAGGGTCAAGGATGCCGGCATCACCAATGCTATCGGTTATGCTACCTGTGCCAGCTCCCAGGGGTTGAAAGCAAGGGCGATTCTAACTCCCACTGCCACCGGACACACCGCTCAGGTGGTATCCAAATTCCGTCCCAGAGCACCGATCCTTGCCTTCACCACAACGGATAAGGTTGCCCGGCATCTGTCTCTGGTTTGGGGTGTGACTCCGATCATCACAAAGGCGGCGGACACGGAAAAAGGTGTTTTTCGCGATGCGATCAGCACTTCGGTTGAGAAAGGATTTATTGCAGAGGGAGATCTGATTGTGATCACGGCGGGAGCGCCCGTGGGCGTGGGCGGTATGACCAACATGCTCCGTATCCACATCGTGGGAAGCGAGATCTAGCAATCGAATATGAAAAGAGATCCAATTCAATGCCATGGATTGATTTCGTGGCATTTTTTCTTGGCCGGGTTCTATGGCATCCAAGATAGAAAAAGATCGTTAAAAAAAAAACTTGCACTTGCGCTGTTGTACCGCTAAAATAAAATGGATTTTATTTTCTGGAGGAGACAAGATATATGCTGATAAATGAGTACAGAAACAAGTGCGTTACCGCTGACGAGGCAGTCAAGGTCATAAAAAACGGCGACTGGGTGGAATTTGCCTGGGGCGCAAGCCACGCAGGCCTTCTTGGAGAGGCGATCGCCCGCAGAAAAGAGGACCTTTGCGACGTCAACCTGCGCGGGGGCGTGGTAATGAAACCGCTGTCGTTTATTGAAAATGATCCTGAAGGAGAGCACTTCACCTGGAATAGCATGCACATGGGCGGATATGAGCGCAGGCTTGCCGATAAGGGTCTTGCTTATTATATCCCGATCAAGTATTCGGAAGTTCCGCGCTATATCCGTGAAAACTGCCGGACTGATGTGGTTGCGATCCAGGTGGCGCCCATGGATGAGCACGGATATTTCAGCTTTGGCGTTTCCATATCACACTATGCCGCCGCGATTGAAAAAGCTCGCGTTGTAATCGTCGAGGTCAACGAGGACATGCCCAGGGTCCACGGGGGTTACGAACACGCGGTTCACATTTCAAAAGTTGACTATATCGTGGAAGGAGGGCATGGCGGACTGCCAGTTCTTCCGTCCGCTGAGCCGTCTGAAATCGATAAGAGGATCGCCGATCATGTCCTGTCGGAAATTCCGGACGGGGCGTGCATACAGCTTGGAATCGGAGGAATGCCCAATGCTCTGGGGAAAATGATCGCAGACTCCGATCTGAAGGATCTGGGCGTCCACACGGAAATGCTGGTCGACGGTTTTGTGGACATGGTGGAAGCCGGGAGAGTGACCGGCATGAAGAAGAATCTTGACAAGGGCCGGATGGCCTATTCCTTTGCGGCAGGTTCCCAAAAGCTGTACGATTTCATGAAGGAAAATCCATCCATCGCCGCCTATCCTGTAGATTATACAAACCATCCGTTTATCGCCTCCAAGATCGACCGTCTGATGTCGATCAACAGTGCAGTGGAAATCGATCTGGCTGGTCAGGTCTGCTCCGAATCCGCAGGACCTCGCATCATAAGCGGAGCGGGGGGACAACTGGACTTTGTGGAAGGCGCATACAACTCAAAGGGAGGAAAGAGCTTCATCTGTCTTCCGTCCACCTATAAGGACAAAAACGGAAACCTGCATTCCAGAATCAAAGGAATGATGACCCTAGGCTCCATCATTACGGATACCAGAGCCGGCGTCCATTATGTGGTGACGGAATATGGAAAGGTCAACCTGAAGGGCATGTCATCCTGGCAGCGTGCGGAAGCATTGATATCCATCGCCCATCCGGACTTCAGGGACCAACTTATCGAGGAAGCAAAGGAACTGAAAATCTGGAGAAAAAAGAATCGGTAGAAAAAACGAAGATAAGCCAATCATAACAACAAACCCCGACGGAAAAAATCCGCCGGGGTTTTCTTCATTTGCTCGCAGGAAAAAGACAGTGTCATTCAGAAGGCTGTTTTTTCCCTTTTTGAAGGGAAGATCTTTTGTCAAGATTCAGGTAGACAACGGCTCCAAGAATGAGCAGGCCTCCTATGACGGCGTTAGCCGTAACCTTATCATTCATCAGCAGAATTCCTGCAAAATATGCGACCACAGGCTCCATCGTATTGAATATGGAAGCATTGCTCGAGCCGATATATTTCACTCCCTTGGCAAAGCAGACCGCTGCGATGAACAGACAGAAAAAGGCCAGAAGAAGGATATACATGGTCTGCTCGGGCGTCTGGGGAAGGAGCGGCTCTCCTGAAGCGATACACCGAGCCAGACTGAACAGAATGGGTGGAATCAGCATGTATCCGATTACCACCTCGGAGGGGAGGGCTCTGGTCCGTTTTTCACCCAGACCGATGGCGTAAAGACCGTAGAAAAAGGCTGCAATCAAGATAAGCGCAATGCCTGTTCCGTTGAGCCGGATCCCTTCTCCCGGAGTCCAGATCACCAGAATAAGCCCGCCGAAGGTGCAGACAAGACATAGAATTCTCTTCTTGTCAAATTTCTCCCTGCCGAGGAGGATTTCGATCACCACAACCACGCTTACATATAAAAACATGAGCAGGGATACGATGGCCCCGGGCAGAAAACGATAGCTCTCGCTCATGGTGACCATCTGGACCACCGAGGCGCAACCCGTCAGCAGTATAAACGCCAGATGCCTCTTGTCAATCTTATATGACAGTTTCCTGATCAGGATGACCGACCAGATCAGCACCGCTCCCAGGGAAAGCCTTCCAAACAGCATGGTGCTTACGGAAAGACCCGCCTGATAGGAAAGCTGTGTCAGAGCGGGCATGATCCCATAGGTCAGGCAGGTGATCATTACAAATAAAAATCCTTTAACTCTGTTGTCTAATGAATTCATAGTATTGCCCTGTGCTTCAAGTTCTTTCATTGAAAAGCCTTTGCCCGGCGTGGCACCGTACAAAGGCTCTGAACAAATCTGCTTCTGTATGAGGGAAATCTGCTTTTGCTTCAGGAAGGAATCACGATGAGCTCGGCTTTGCTGCCGATCTTCTCCCGGAGCCGTTCCACCATATTGGATTTGATTTCCGCCTCGCCGGATTCCCCGACGATTACATGAGTGATCTTGTTCTTCTTAACAAGATCGGAAAGTGTTTCCAGAACATCGTTGGAACGGACTACCGTAAGATTGGCCCCGTATTCCAGCGCTTTTTCGTATAGATACTCAAGCGCTTCCCCTTCTCTTGAATTTCCCAAAAACTTGATATGTTGATGAGCTACATGTATGATAAATAATTCTCCTTTGTGATCGCCAAGGAATTCGTGGCCGTACTGAATCAGACGATCACAGGTTTTCTGCTGTGTCACGCAGACCATCACATTTTTCATAACATCTCCATCCCTTTACTTACTTACCGGAACTACGACTTGCTTAACCCATACAAGTCTCAAAAATATTATACACTAGCCGGGACTGCTTTGCTAGTGTAAAATAAAAAGAAGAAAGGGGAGGCGCCGACATGGAAAGAACAATACTGCACTGCGATATGAACAGCTTTTATGCTTCCGTGGAACTGCTTGCACGTCCGGAGCTCAGAGGAAAGCCGATGGCGGTCTGCGGAGATCCGGAAAACAGGCATGGCATCATACTGGCAAAAACAGAAGAAGCCAAGACCTGTGGCGTAGTTACGGCGGAAACCGTCTGGCAGGCGAGGAAAAAGTGCCCGAACCTGATTCTGGTCAAACCCCACCATGAAAGGTACCGTGAGTATTCCAACCGGATCAACCAGATCTATGAACGGTTCACCGACAGGATCGAACCCTTCAGCATTGACGAATCGTGGCTGGATGTAACGGGAAGCCTGAGGCTGTTCGGTTCGGGGAAGGAAATCGGCGACAGAATCCGCAGCATTGTCAGGGAAGAACTGGGGTTGACCCTTTCCGTGGGGGTGTCCTACAATAAAGTGTTTGCAAAAATGGGTAGCGAATACAAGAAACCGGATGCCACCACAGTCATCACACGGGGAAATTACAGAGACCTGATTTGGCCGCTGCCTCTGCAGGAGCTTTTTTTTGTCGGACACGCCACAGCGGAAAGGTTGGAAAAGGCCGGAATGAAGACCATTGGCGATCTGGCCGTGTACAACCGGGATCTGATCTGTTCCATGCTGGGAAAACAGGGAGCTTTGATTCATGATTATGCCAACGGTGTAGATGACAGTCCGGTGAGCTTGTCCTATGAACGCCAGAAAATAAAGTCCGTGGGCAATGGAATGACATTCAAACGGGATCTTTCCGGCATGGAAGACATCGAAACGGCGATTTTGTCCCTGTCGGATACGGTTGCGGGCAGATTGAGAAAATACCAGCTGAAGTGCAGGGGAATCAAAGTCGACATCAGGGATCCCCTGTTTAAAACCATTTCACGACAGAAGCAGCTGCCTTTGGCAACAAATCTTGCTGAGGAAATCTTCGAATCAGCAGTTGATATTATCCGAAGATCCTGGAATCTGAAGGAACCGATCAGGATGCTTACTGTAACAGGAATCAATCTCGCCGATGAACAGGAGGCGGAGCAGCTCAGCTTATTCGCAGCAGATCAGAAAAACCGGGAAAAGGCGGAATCGATCGAACGAACTCTTGACGATATCCGGAAAAAGTATGGTGGAGGCGCCATCACCTTCGGAGGAATTCTAAAGAATGATATCGGAATTGACCTCTACGATGAGTCGGAGGAATCAATCAAACCGGGAGATGGTTGACTACGGAACTCTGGGATAATATAATAAATTGTTCGACAGAGAACGAATAGAGGAGGTCAATGTGAGAGTATTTAAAATTGCTGCAGGAGTCATACTGATCCTTACAGGAGTATTCTGTTTCGCAAATCCGGGAGCGACTTTTCTTTCCGTTGCGTT
This sequence comes from Bacillota bacterium, assembly GCA_023415235.1. Classification (GTDB taxonomy): domain Bacteria; phylum Bacillota; class Clostridia; order Peptostreptococcales; family Anaerovoracaceae; genus Anoxybacterium. Next base: position 50,607 of record JAEZLP010000037.1, on the reverse strand, counting down.
CTTATTGGGCTTAGCCATGCTGTTGTCCGGACTCAGTGGGACGATGGCGTATCTTTGGCTGAGCAGAAAGGGAGAAAGCTCGAACTCGCTGATGATTGAGGGACTGACCAACATCATTCTGGGAGGGCTTGTGCTTTCCAATCAAATCCTGGCGGATGCGGCGATCCCTGTATTTTTTGGCGTTTGGGTCATTTTTACGGGAGTAATCCGAATTGTGGAGGGCTACTCCAACCGCAGCTCGGGAAAAATGAAACTGATCTGGTATCTTGCCCTGGGTGCCCTGGGTGTTGCGGCAGGACTATACTCCTTCTATAATACGGTACTGCTGGCGTTATCCCCAATCATGCTGGCGGGAGTCCTATTTGTTGTGCAGGGCTTCAGCGTCCTCCTGGTAGGAATCAACCTTACCTTTCATCAAAGACATAGACAACGAGGGAAAAAATAAGAAGCGAGCCATCCATAGACGTTCGCGGATTATAATAGGAAAAAACGAAAAACCACAATAAAAAGGCAGTGTGCTCCAAGAAGGCGTACACTGCCTTTTTACGGCGGTGGGAATCCGTATTGATCCTTTTTTACAGCAGTAGAAATCAGTATTTGTCCTTTTTAGATGAGCGGAAATGTTGTATAATAATTTCAGTCGCGAATCCATCCGATTGGATTTTTATGGAGCTATGAGGGAAAGGAATATCCATGGAAACAAAAAACAGATTGTGCATCTGCGGCGGAAGATGCGACGAATGCGGCAGATGCAATCTTTATGATACAACGACGCGAAAAAAAAGACTGACGAATCTTCCGGAGGGCTTTGCACCGGATCCGCCTTCGGCTGACGACAAAGACGGAAAGCGCTATGGAATCGCTTTTGACATCGGAACAACAACGGTTGTGGGTATGCTTTGGGATCTTTCCGAAAACAGCTTGGTGGACATGATTGCCAAGACAAATCCTCAGAGCAGATATGGCTCCGACGTAATATCACGCATCACCTGGTCTTCGGAAAGCCCGGAGAATCTGAAAAAGATGCAAAGTCTGATTCTTGATTGCTTCAACGAAATGCTGGACACCTTTTCCGCACAGTACGGAATATGCCGGGAGCGCATCGGAAAGGCTTCCGTAGTGGGCAATACCACTATGAGTCATTTGTTTCTCGGTTATGACGCCGCTTCTCTTGCCCGCGCACCCTTTGAGCCGGCGTTTACCGGACCGGTACTGCGAACCGCGAAATCCATGGGCCTTCATATGAGTCCGGATGCCCAAATATCAGTTCTGCCCAATATAGCGGGACACGTGGGCTCGGATATCGTGGGCGTCATGATCGCTTCCGGATTGAAACGAAAACCGGGCATCACCCTTGTCATCGATATCGGAACCAACGGAGAAATCGTTCTTGCCGGAAAGGGCAGAATGCTGGCCTGCTCCACTGCGGCGGGCCCTGCTTTCGAGGGCGCAAGAATCCATCAGGGAATGCGTGCCGCTGTAGGAGCGATCGAAAAGGTGGAAATTAATAACGGGCAAGTAACGATCAAGGTGATCGGAAATACTGATCCTGCAGGGATTTGCGGTTCCGGACTGATCGACGCCATTGCCCAGATGCTCGACGCTGGCCTTGTTACGTTCAATGGAAATCTGCTGACCCGGGATGAGGCTCTGCTCAAAGGGATCCATCCCGATCTTGCGGATCGCCTCAGAAGGGGAGAAAACGGCAATGAGTTTTTACTTGCTTTCGGCGATCGGCAGGAAATCGTACTAAACCAGAAGGATATCCGCGAGGTGCAGTTGGCGAAGGGCGCTATTTTCGGAGGAATTCAGGTGCTGCTTGAGTGCCTGGGAACGGATGTAGCCGAGATGGATGAAATCATGCTCGCGGGAGCGTTCGGAAGCTATATCGATAAGAGGAGCGCGCTGCGGATCGGATTGTTGCCGGATGTCGGCATGGAAAAGGTTAGCTACATCGGCAACGCTGCGGGAGTAGGCGCCTGTATGGCATTGCTGTCCGCTAAGTCCATGGACGAGGCGGAGCTGCAGTCTAAAGATGTAGAGCATGTGGAACTGGCTCTGCATCCCACCTTTGAAAGGGAGTATCTTCAGGGGATGTATTTTCCCAGAGAATAGAAGCTGCCCCATTGAATTCATAATTGGAAACTTCAGCTTATGCTTTCTACTGTAAAAATACGATCAATGGAGAAGAATATGACTCGATTAATTACGGAATGGATCATGGACATCCAGGAAAAAGCCAAGGAAAAAGAAGGGATTCTGAAAGGGAAAACCGGTCTGGACTATATTTCATTAGCCGCAAAGGCCAGCGGGTGGTCCGTGGCGGATATGGAACGGGCGGCTATGCAGATCAGGATCGGTGTTGTACCTGTAACCGCGGGAGAGGGAGTGATCCACTCCTTTTCGGGGGCTGTGGCGGCGGTGACGGCTGCAATGGGATTCCGCAGCTTTGTTACGGAGTGCTGCGACGTATGCGGCATTTTCGAGGCGCATAAAAAAGAAGCGGATATTCTTTTCATGTCGGATGATGACCGGTATATCGCATTTAATCTTAACAAAAAGAAGATGGCGGACAATAATATGGCGACGGCGGCCGGTTATCTTACCGCTTTAGAAGAGGCACAGGGTTCCTTTGTGGGAAAAGAGGTGCTGCTGCTGGGCTTCGGCGCTCTTGGCCAGGAGTTCCTAAAACGGCTTATGAAGAGGGGAATCAGAGTCACAGGCTACGATACGGATGAAAAGCGCCGGAAGGCTATGGGCTGGAGTGGCGCCGCCATTTTGGAAAAGCAGGAGGATATGCAGCGGTTTAAGATCGTCATCGACGCCACCAACACGGGAGGCTGGATCCACAAGGACATGCTCCATCCGGACGCATGGATCGCTTCGCCCGGAATCCCGCTGTCACTGGATGAGGAAACCTATGTGGAGTATGAAAAACGGATCATTCATGATTATCTTGAAATTGGAACGGCAGCCATGCTGGGATTTGCCCTTTGACATTGAAGCCAGGATATTGCGGATTACGCTGTTTTACAAGTATACTATTAAAGAGGATATCGCCAGGTCCAGGAAGTAAGGAAATATGCAAAATAAATTCATAGAGAACCACATAATTTCCATTTCCATGGCAGAGGCCGACGTCTTTGCCATGGAATATTTCATAAAAATATGCGGCTTTCACAGAGAAGGGGAAAAATACCGGAGGATGCTAGCCCGGGGCATAGAAATCAGGGAAATGATCCGGGACAGGATTGATATCAAAGCGGTGGTATCCTCATTTCCGGGATGCGTTATTCGGGAAAACACCGCCGTGCTTTCCGGCGTCACCTTTGAGTGCAATGCGTTCCAGAGGCTGGATCCATCCCATATTTGCGGAGTTTATGCATATATCATGACTGCGGGAACCTTTGAACTGGATGACGCAGCCCCGATTCTGGATCAGCTCTACGCCGACATCTGGGGAACCGCATATGTGGATGCAGGGCTTGATGTTCTCAGGAGATATGTGGAGGAGGATTTGAAGGAGCGTTCGGAAGAACGGGAATTGTTCGTTCTCGATTCCTTTGGCCCCGGATTTTATGGCATGGACGTGAACCAGACCGGAAAGTTTTTTGAACTGCTGGATGGGAATTCAATCGGTGTGAAGGCGAGAGCCAACTGCCTGATGCTGCCGCTGAAATCCTGTTCGGGTTTTTTTGTCGGTGTGAACGACAAGACGTCCCTGCCGGCTACCGACTGCAAGAGCTGCCGGGCCGAATATAAAAACTGCGCCTTTTGCCGCAACATGGGGGGCGGATCGTATTGATCGCATTGACTCTAAATCTATGCAGCCGAGTGAAACTCTAGGGCATATTTTAAGGAAAGCTGTCAATCAGTGTTTGAAAAGCAAAATGCCTTATGATACTATGATTATAGTAACTATGACATTCTCATTTTAGGTAAAGGTGGGGGACATGAACAGCAGCAGCGACAATAACAATTTAAAAGAACGAATCATTTCATGGGTGGTCATCCTTGTGATGTTCATTACGATCTGGTACATGCTCGACATCGTATTACTGACCTTTCTCATTACCTTTGTCTTCTACCATCTGGTAGCCTGGGTCCAAAGACAACGAAAAAAACTGGTTCTCTATCAGGTTCCCGACGGATTTATCCTCTCCGTCCTTTATTCCCTATTTATCCTGGTCCTTATTTTTGCAAGCATCGTCCTGGCACCGAAGATGGCGGCATTTATTACGGAGCTTGCCAATATTCTGATCAATTTTAATATTGAAGCCGTAAAAAACTCCATCGACCCGAGATTAGCCAATGTGGTGGGGCATATTGATTTTAACAAATTTTTTGTCGATGCAGGCGAAATGCTTACAGTTGGAGTTGCGACAGTGGGAGGCTTCGGGGTCAATGTGTTCCTATCTCTGATTCTCAGTTACTTCCTGCTGCTGGAAAAGAAAAAGATAAGAAGGTTCGGCGAGCGGCTGGCGGAAAGCAGAATTTCCTTTATCTATGATTATGTGGTGACGTTTGGCGGCAATTTCTGCAATACCTTCGGAAAGGTCATGAAGGTTCAGGTAACCATAGCCCTGATCAATTCCATACTATCCATGATCCTGCTTGCCATTATGGATTTTCCGCAGATCATGGGCTTGGGAGTCATGATATTTTTCCTTGGCTTAATTCCCGTGGCGGGAGTGATCATCTCCCTGGTACCCCTCAGCATTATTGCCTTCAATATCGGAGGGATTACCAAGGTTGCCGCTGTGATTCTGATGATCATATTGATTCACACGGTGGAGGCATATATCCTGAATCCGAAGCTGATGTCGGACAAGACCCAGCTGCCGATTTGCTTTGTCTTCATTATACTTCTGGTAGGAGAGCATTATATGGGCGTTTGGGGACTGCTCATCGGCGTTCCGATCTTCATCTTCCTGCTCAACGCCATGGAGGTGGATTATCTGGATTCGGAGAAAAAGGAAAAACACAGGCATAAATATAAATACAGAAAGAGAAAAAACAAGCATAAGGACGATGAAATGATCACAAACTGTGACGACATCGACTAACTTCTTCAGTCATCCAATCTGTCAATTGCCTTCAGGATTCCGTAGAGAATCGCCTGGGGACGGGGCGGACAGCCCGGAATATACACATCTACCGGCACAAGGCTTTCGATGCCTTCTCTTGTCGCGTAGTTCCCCCGGAAAATGCCGCCCGTACAGGCGCAGGCGCCAACTGCGACCACCAGCTTGGGATCCGGAGTGGCTTCGTAGGTTTTCAGCAAGGCCAGCTCCATATTTCTTGCGGCGCAGCCCGTTACCAGCAGCATATCGGCATGCCTCGGCGAGGCCACAAAGTGGATACCGAACCGCTCTATATCATTGAAGGGATTGTTCAAAGCATTGATTTCATAATCACATCCGTTGCAGGATCCGGCGTCGACCTCTCTGATCTGGAGGCTTCTGCCGAATCTCTTTTTTATTTTCTCCTCAAGCTGCCTTCCCAGCTCACTGAAATCTTCCTCCGCGTTCTCTTCGAAATTCGATGTTTCCTCCGTGGAATGCTTGCAGTGGGCCAGCTCGAATTCTGTTGTCATTCGCACCGCGCCTGCAGGGCAGATCTCCTCGCACAGCACACAGAAGATGCACGCGTCAAGATCGATAGAAAGAGCACCTGTTTTCGGATCTTTCCCGATGGCGCCGGATGGACAGCGGGTGATGCACTCGCCGCAATTGCTGCATTTTAATCCATCAATCACAGGCCTTCCGATAAAAAGGCCGGAATCGATCTCCTTTTTCGGATATCCTTGGGTAAGCCTTGGGTATTGGAATATTTTTCTAAGCATTTTAAACATAACGGGTTCCTCATCGTGTATTTGTCTACGCTTTTCTACAGGTCGTTTCCGGCGTAGGAAAGATTGAAGCTCTTGTTGATCAGCGGAAAATCAGGAACGATGTTCCCTTGTACCGCATGACACAGCGCCGGCCAGTTACAGAAGGACGGCGTGCGCACCTTGTACCGGAACAGGGTATTGTCTTCACCGGTCATAATAAAATGAACATTTTCGCCTCTTGGAGCCTCCACAAGCCCAAACGCAGACCGATAGGGCTCCAAAGCTCCGAGCTCCGTTTTGATTGGTCCTGCCGGAATCCCTTCGAGGACCTGAAGCATGATGGAAATTGATTGGAAGCATTCGGCAAGCTTGACCTTGACTCTGCTGCTAACATCGCCGTCATTTTGCACCGGGACCTGGAAATCCAGAGAGCCATAGGCGGCATAGGGGAAGGCCTTTCTTACGTCGTAGCTGATGCCGGAGGCGCGGCCTCCCGGACCAGTCGCATTCAGGTCAGCGGCAATTTTATTCTTCAGTATCCCGGTATTCTCAACCCGGTCCATAAAAAGACTGTTATGGAGCACAATCTCTTGGGTATCCGTCAATTCTTTTTTCAGCTCCTGCAGAAGCTCCGCAAGCAGCTCTTGCTTTCCTGCGATAAAATCCTTTCTGATTCCGCCGGGCTGGTTCACGCTTCTGAGAAACCGCATTCCACACAGCTCATCGGCAATCCGATAAGCCCAGCCTCGCATAATTCTGAATTGGAATGCCGCGAAGCCATAGGCAACATCCAGACAGACCCCCGCCAAGTCCCCCAAATGGCTCGTCAAGCGTTCCAATTCAGCAAACAGGACTCTTGTATATTCTGCCCGCTCCGGGACCCGGATTCCTGCAATTTTTTCGATGGCATGGCAGTAGGCGAGAGAGTTGGTAAAGGTTTCATCACCCGAAATCCGCTCGGACAGATAAAGGCAATGCTCTACTGATTTCCCCTCGGAGAGCTTTTCAATTCCTTTATGCACAAAGTAAAGCTGGGCTTCCAGGTTCAGGATCGGTTCCCCGGCCAGGCTGAATCGGAAATGGCCCGGCTCGATGATTCCCGCATGAACCGGTCCGACGGGAATCTCAAACACACCCTCTCCGTGGATGGTTTTAAATTCCATTTTTTCATCGGCAAAGCCCGGACGGCTTCCCTGAGGATAGTCTCTGCGCAGTGGATGATTGCTTTGAGGCCAGTTGGAATGAAAAACCAGCCGCTTCGGATCCGGATGGTCGACGGGATAAAGTCCGAAAAGATCCCGAATTTCCCTTTCGTAGAGAGAGGCTGCGGGAATCTTTGCACTGATCGACGGAAAGCTTTCCCGGGAGGGTTCGACTTCCGCGGCAATCACGATCAGCAGGCCGGATCTGCTCTCCGCAAAGGCATAGACAATCGTAAAGTGCCCTTTCTGGTCTCTTTCATCCATGGCAAACAGAGTGATCAGGGTGCAGGAGAACTCAGAACAAAGCCTGCTGCAGAGTTCCCGGACAACGGACGGTTCCGCCTCAAGACGGAGCTCATTTCCCACCGTGATGGAGCTTTTGACAAGCTTGCCCAGGGTGCTGTTTATTTTTTCAATGGTATCCTGTAACATCATGCTTTAACCTCCAATGATGATCCTCTGAGCGGCAGTGATCAGCTCCTTCACCGATTCCGGCATAAAAAGACCGGTGACCGATATGATCACAAGAAGCACGGCAAGCACCGCCGCACCTGCCGGATTGGTTTCTCCGGGCTTGCGCTCGTCGGAATCGTCTTCCCCGTAAAAGATGCGAAACAGGGTTACCGCGATACCCACAAAAACAAGTGCCAGCAGCAGGATGAAAATCCCGCCGAGCAGCAGCCTGCCCTCTTCAAATACGGACAGAAATACGTTTACCTCGCTGGCAAAGATGCTGAAGGGAGGCGTGCCGGAGATGGCAAAAAGTCCGATGAGGAAGGCGAATCCGGAAACCGGAAGCGCTTTCAGCAGTCCCTTGACGCTATCGATATTTCTTGTTTCATATTTCTGCAGGATATTCCCTGCTGAGAGAAACAGCATTGCTTTTGTAAAGGAATGGTTGATCATATGGAACAGACCCGCGAAGACGGACAAAGGCGTAAAAAGTCCGACAGCAAGGGTGATGATCCCCATATGCTCGATGCTGGAATATGCCAGCAGCCTTTTATAATCCTTCTGGGTCAGGATGAAAATTGCGGCGGTTCCGATGGAAAGCAGCCCGAAGCCGATCATGATCCTTCCGGTAAATCTGCTGTCTCCAAGATTGCTGTTGACGATGGAAAGCACCCGGATCACGGCATAGAGAGCGCTGTTGAGCAGCACCCCGGAAAGCAGGGCGCTGATCGGCGAAGGAGCCTGGCTGTGTGCGTCGGGAAGCCAGGTATGCATTGGAGCAAGTCCGGCCTTGGTTCCGAAACCGATGATGATAAACAGGAAGGAAAGTCTCAGCACAGGGCTGTTCAGTTCCCTCGCATGGTCGCTCAGAATATTCCACTGAAGCGCTTGAGCCTTATCGATCACAGCGACGGAGGACAGATGCAGGAAGATAATCCCCACCAGCGCGATGGCAATTCCCACAGAACAGATGATGACATATTTCCAGGCTGCTTCGATGGAGTATTTGTCGTTATGGAAGCCCACCAGGAAGGTGGAAGCCAGTGTCGTTCCTTCGATGGCGATCCAGAGCACACCGATGCTGTTCACGGTCAGAGCAAAGACCATAGTAAACAGAAATGAGAACATCAGGGTGTAATAGAACCGGATCCTTCCAGAGCTCTGCTCCCCGCGGCGAAGCTCCTCGCTGAGGTAGCCGATGGAATAGATGCTCACAAGAAAACCGATCATCACGACGATATCCAGAATGATGACGCTCACGGCGTCCACATGGAACAATCCACCGAAAAAGTCATATTGAATGATTCCGGAATCCAGGACCGCTTTTGTCAAAATCCCGGAAATCAGCATCATAGTTAAGGAACATGCTATGCTGAGCGCATGCAAGGCCTTCGTATTTCTTATTAAAATTGTCAGCAGCGCTGCGATGAGCGGTACAAGCCAAAGAATCAATCCCATAATTTTATCCTTTCAAATTTCTCAGCTTGTTGATGTTGATGGATTCAAACTTCTCGTTGATCCGGGCCACCATGACTCCCATGATGAGAATTGCGGTGATCATATCGATAAAGATACCGATATCCACGATAAACGGCATTCCGTGAGTAGAAAACATGGCAGTGACAAAAATCCCGTTCTCTATAACAAGAAAACCGATCATCTGTCCAAGCGCTTTTTTCCTGCTGATCATGAAGAAGAAGCCGATCAGAATGACGGAAAAGGAATTTACGACCTGGATGTTGATATGATCTCCGCTGAGGGCGCCTATTTCAGAAACGGAGAAATAGGCAAAAACCACAAGGACACAGCAGATGATGACCAGGATGGGGATGTTGAGATAAAAATCCTTCTCCACCTTGTATTCAATATTTCCGTAGGTTTTATGAAGCAGTCCGGGTATGTAGATTACCTTCAGCAGAACGATAATCACACAGAGGACCAGAATGTCAAAGCTTCCTTCCTTCATCAGGCTCTGCCATCCCATGACGCCTGCTGTCAGCGCAATCAGCGCAGACTGGATGCGGAAGGTTTTAATATAGGACTTGATCCGTTTATGGGAGATCAGCAAAAAAGAGGAAATCAGAATCAAGGCCGATAATATATCAAAATAGGAATCCATAAACTACCTCCCCAATACGAAATACTGCAGGAATCCCAGAAACGACAGAATGAACGACAAAGCCGCCAGATTCGGGATGCTGAAAAAACGAAACTTCACCGTGCTGACCTCCACAGCTGCGATGACTGCGGCGAATAAAACCACACGGATTGTGTAAAAAATCAATGCTAGGACCAATCCGCCCGATCCTCCGAAGGGGATGAGCTGATCCGCAGGCAGAAACAGATTGACCGCAAGGGTGATCAGGATCAGCTGCTTGATCGCCGCTCCGTATTCCATCAGAGCAAGATGTCTGCCGGAGAACTCCAGCAGCATGGCCTCGTGGATCATGGTGAGTTCAAGATGGGTTGCGGGATCGTCCACAGGAATTCTGGAGGTCTCTGCCAGAATGATGATGACCATGGCAATCAGAGTCAGGATAAAAACCGGCTGTTGCAGGGGGGTTCCCACACCGCTCATGGCAGCCATCATGGCTCCCATGGAGGTGGAGCCGGCAGTCAGGCCTACGGTAAAAAACGTAACCAGCAGGGAGGGCTCAATGAGGGATGAGATCAGGGCTTCTCTGCTCGCGCCCATGCCCCCGAAGGTGCTGCCCGTATCCAGTCCGGCCAGGCACATGAAAAACCTGCCCAAAGCGAGGAGATAAAACAGCAGGATGAAATCACCGGAGAACTGTACAGAAGGAAGCAGGTTTGTAACCGGAACGATCAGCGCTCCCGCCGCTGCGGTGGCAAACACGAGATAGGGCGTCACCCTGTAGATCCAGGATGCTGTTTCCGATACCACCGCTTCCTTTCCGATCAGCTTGAAAAGGTCGTAGTACATCTGCAGGACAGGCGCTCCTTGCCGCTTCTGCGTCAACGCTTTTATTTTTTTGATCACGCCTCCCACGAGCGGAGCCAGAAGGAGGATCATCAGAAACTGTATCAAATTGTTCAAGATCGCAGTCATATGGCCCCTCCTTAAGCAATGCGGTTGTAAAGCATTAATATAAGAACCGCAAAGAAAATATAGAGCAGATAAGTGTGGACACTGCCCGTCTGTATCATGAATTTCAGTCTCCTGGACCAGTCCGTCGCCCAGACCAGCAGGGGGACATAAATATATTTTTCAAATACGGACTCCGTGGTAATGGTGTATTCCATGGATTCGGGATGATAGGGGTGGTTCCCGTGCAACCGAAGATCCCTGGACGATTTAAAGAAAATTTTAAATACAATTTTTATCGGTTTGGAGAATGCGGTGCCGCTGTACTGCATTCTTTCGGTCAGGCTGTGGAAACCGCAGTCCCAGGTTCCGAATTTCCGCTCTCGGTAACGGCCCCCCAATAATCTCAGCAGGACCACCAACACCAGGATCATCAGAATCAGAAGGAGAAAAACGAAGAGCGGCGAAACGCTGTTGTTGTTGCCGCTGATTTTCAGCGGATACCACGCCATGAGAAAACCGCCGTTCAACTGTCCCACCACCCCGTTTCCGGTGATCGAAGCGATTACCCTGGAAAGCAGGCTCAGGGGCAGCAAAGGAATCAGCCCTGTTATGAGACAGAGGGATGCCAGAATCCCCGTTCCAACATTCATGGAAGCGGAAACCTCTTTTGCGTGAGCAGCATGTTCACTTCTTGGAAGGCCGAGAAATGAAATTCCGAACAGCTTGATAAAGCAGGCTGCGGCCAAAGCTCCCGATAAAGCCAGTACGGCGACGGAAATGATATAGAGGATGTTCAGCGTAGCATTTGACGAGGAAATGCTGGCGAAGATCGATTGATATATCAGCCATTCCCCGACAAATCCGTTGAAGGGAACGATGGCGGATATGGAAAGGGAACAGCCCAGAAAGAAGACCGCGGTAACGGGCATCCTTTTTATCAGGCCGCCAAGCTCTTCCATATTTCGCGTATGAGTTCCATGGTGGATGGAGCCCACGCCAAGGAAAAGACCCCCTTTGAAGAGAGTGTGGTTGAAGCAGTGGAGCAGCGCCGCCGCCAAGGCCAGAGCTCCAACCCAGTGGATCTCTCTGGAAAAGGCGATAAAGGCGATTCCGATTCCAACGAAGATAATTCCCATATTTTCAATACTGCTGTAGGCCAGCAGTCTTTTAATATTCTGCTCAATTAAAGCGTAAAGCACGCCGAATACTGCGGAAATCATGCCGATGATCAGGATCAGAATACCCCACCAGGGAGCTTCGATTCCCAGATACAGAAACACGAATCTCAGCAGTCCATAAACGGCTGTTTTGATCATGACTCCCGACATGAGTGCGGAAATGTTGCCGGGAGCTGCCGGATGGGCATAGGGCAGCCAGATGTGGAGGGGGATGACGCCCGCCTTGGTTGCAAATCCTATGAGAAAGAACAGAAACATCAGATTTCTGCCGGATTCCGGAATCTGGGAAGACGGACCCTGAAGATCAAAGGTGTTGGTATAATAGAACATGAGCATAAATGCGATCATGAGAAATGCGGTTCCGATATTGGTCATAACGATGTAAAGAAGTCCTGCCTGACGGTTTTCCTCCCGTTCCGATTCAAATGATACAAGGAAATAGGAAAGCACAGCCATAAGCTCCCAGGCCATGAAGAAAAATACGGCGTTGTCCGCTGTGAATACGAAAACCATGGAAAGCAGAAAGGTGGCATACAGAAAATGAAAAGCCCCGACGTTCCGTTTCCCGTGGTAATGGGCGGTATAGCCGATGGAGTAGATCGATACGCAGAAGGCAAGTATGGACAGAATCAGTATAAAGAACGCGGAAAGAGCATCCAGCGTCATACTGATGGATATATAAGGTATGGAGGATTCAAAGGGCTTCAGAACGAGGGAGTCCCTTCCGGAAAGAAGCATCGCTGCTGCGGAAGCGCCGCCCTGAAAAGAGGCGAGGAGACAGAGGGTCTGGACAATCAAGGTACAGATCCGATGTCGTCTATAAAAAAGAATAGCTGCAATTGCAGCAGCCAGATAGGTAACAATCGAACTAAAAAAAAGCTGATCCGGCACGAATAAATCCATTTCTGATCCTTACCTCCAAAAAACGCAATTATTTACAATTCAGCTTATCAAAGATAGGACCGGCTTGTCAAGGTGGCAAAGGAAGCCTTATTATTTCGAATATTATGATAAAAGTAGAGGGCTTATTCTCCGTTCAGAGTGATGATGGTAAGCTCCGGCGGAGACATAAACCGGTAGGGCAGCTTGGTCATTCCGATGCCGCAATTGACCAAGAGCTGGGATCTGCGTTCATTGTCGAAAGCATAGAGGCCACTGACGTACTTTTTCCCGTAGGGAGGCAGTATGTAGTCGTCAAAAAATTTCACATTGATCTGGCGCCCGTGAGTGTGGCCGGAAATCATCAGATCCACATTGTAGTCCAAAACGTCGTCTATCACATCCGGGGCATGAGAGAGAACAATGTTAAAATAGTCCGGTCTTCCCCAGCTGGCGATGGAGGGATCTCCGTACCCGATGATGACGTCGTCGATTCCGATCATGGCAATGTCAAGCTCGGGTATAGCGTAATACTCGTTTTTCAGCACGGTAAAGCCGCCCGACTCCATAATGGATTCGTATTCATTCTCGGCGCCCCCGCCGTAATCGTGATTTCCGAAGATGGCAAACTTGCCCAGGGGAGCTTGAATTTCAGAAAGAATCTCCGAAATAAGACTGACGTCCTCGGCATAAATATTGAAATGATCGATCAGGTCGCCGGAAAAAACCACGATGTCAGGCTGATTTTCCCGGATGGCGTCCACAACCTTGTTAAAATCCTCCGTGGAATAGTAATCGCTGAAATGGGTATCGCCGAACACGGCTATTTTGACTCCTTCGGCTTTATCGGTCAGATGGGATGATGAAACGTTCACATCTCTCACCTTGAGCATTTGCGGCTCGATGTAACGCGCATAACAAACGGCAAGAATCCCGATGACAAGGATCAGGATGATAAGGCGGAAGATGTTTTTCAATAATCTGAACAAGATAACGATATCTCCTTTAAACTTTTTGACATGGCTGTCAGTCTGCCATTTTACCTTCTGGCATGGCTACTAGTCTACCATATTCTATTCAGGAATGCAATGAACTAGAAACGGTCTGTTTCGTCTATTTCATTCCCCCTTTCCTTGACTGGGAATTCGCTTTTCTATAGCAATGATGGTGGACATAGCGCTGCCTGAAATGATATTATATAAAGAATAGGGAAACCTAAGCTGAGAATTGGAAAGGAACAGAGACAGCCTATGAGCGGCGGCAAAGCGGCGAAAAAGACAATTACGGTGATAGGTGGCGGACCGTCAGGAATGACGGCTGCTATTTTTGCTGCAAAACAGCAGGCGGCGAAAGTCAGGCTTATAGAAAAAAACCCGAACCTTGGCCGCAAGCTGCTGGCGACGGGAAACGGACGGTGCAACCTGACCAATTCCAATTGCCCCGATGCTGCGGATACCCTGGAATTCTTTTCAGAGCTCGGTCTTTTAACCAGGGAGGAAGCGGAAGGCCGCATCTATCCTTATTCAGAGCAGGCCGCGGCGGTTCTGGAGGTCCTTGCCAGTGAATTGGCCTGCCTGGGGGTGGAGATCCTGTGCGGCACCGAAGTGAAAGCCATCGAAAAAAACGGATTGCATTTTATGATTCAGACAGAAGGAGGTACCTTCTCATCCGATGCGGTGATCCTTGCAACGGGAGGAAAAGCCGGTCCCCAATACGGGTCCACCGGCGACGGATACCGGTTTGCCAAGGCTTTCGGCCACACCGTTGTGCGGCTGATGCCCTCTCTGGTTCAGATGGTCTCTGATGAGCCGTTTTTTAAAGATCTCAAAGGCGTCAGAGCCAAAGGACGGGCGGAACTGCTCCGGAATGGTCAAGTGGTGGATCGGGAAACGGGAGAGGTCCAGTTTACGGAGGACGGTTTATCGGGGATCTGCATTTTTAATTTAAGCAGGGAATATGTCCGCGGGGACATGATAAGAATAGATTTATATCCGGAGTACAGTGGAAGTGAACTGGAAACGCTTCTTTCGGACAGGATTCGGAAACTTGAGGACAGAAGCCTTTTTGAGCTGCTGGGAGGGATGCTTCACAGGAAGCTGATCCCGGTGGTGCTGACACTGCTTTCTCTGGAAGGAGAAAGAAAAGCCAGTGAATTGACCCATGACGATATTTCGGGTATGGTCCGGCAGCTGAAGGAATGGAGGGTGCCGATCGCGGGGACGAAGGGCTGGAAGGAAGCCCAGGTAACCTGCGGAGGCGTCGATCTGGAGGAGACCGACGCGGCAACCATGGAATCCCGTCTGGTTCCTGGTCTTTACTTTGCCGGAGAGCTCCTGAACGTGGATGGGAAATGCGGAGGCTACAATCTGCAGTGGGCCTGGTCCTCCGGCATGACTGCCGGAAAGGCTGCTGCCGGAGAATAGGTCACATAGGGGAGAAGACATGCTGAGAATCCATGAAATCAAACTTGGCGTCGGGGAGGATATTAACACTATTCCTCGGCGCATGATCAGAAAAATAAACGTCAAAGGGCTTGAGATAGCCGATTTCCAATTGGTTAAGGAATCCATCGACGCCAGAAACAAAGCGGAAATCAAGCGGGTTTACTCGGTTGATTTTACCCCTGCTCTACCGGGTAAGAATACTGCGGAAGCGGAGGAATATCTGCTGGAGAAGGTCAGGGGCGTCAAGCTGGAACCCTCCCCTGATACGGGATATCATCCCGTATTGCCGGGCCGGGAAAAGCTGGAGCATCCACCGGTGATCGCTGGCTTTGGCCCCTGCGGCATGTTTGCCGGGCTGATTCTGGCTGAAATGGGCTATGAACCGGTGATTCTGGAGCGCGGCAAACCCATCGGGGAGAGGATCAGAGATGTGGAACGCTTCTGGACAGAGGGTATCCTGGATCCTGAGTCCAACGTTCAGTTCGGCGAGGGGGGAGCAGGCCTGTTTTCCGACGGCAAGCTGACCACTCAGATCAAGGACCCAAGAGTGAGAAAGGTACTGGAAGAGTTCGTGGAAGCCGGTGCGGATCCGGAAATACTGTACAGGCAAAAGCCCCATATCGGAACGGATATCCTGAGAAAGGTCGTTTTCAATATCAGAAGGAAAATCACAGAAAACGGCGGGAAGATTCTTTTTCAGCACAGGCTGTCGGATATGACAGTCGGGGAAATGGATGGAATGCGAAAAATCAGGGGAGTTGTTATCAACGAAACCGACCATATCGATACGGAGGCCTTGATACTGGCAGTGGGGCACAGCGCCCGGGACACCTTCCGGATGCTTGCGAGAAATGGGATTGCCATGGAACAGAAACCATTTTCCATCGGCGTCAGAATCGAACATCCCCAGTCCATGGTCAATGAAGCCCAGTATGGCGAAGCATGGGAAACGTATGATCTCGGAGCAGCGGATTACAAGCTCGCCCATCATACGAAAAGCGGAAGAGGGGTCTATACCTTCTGCATGTGTCCAGGAGGCTATGTCATAGGAGCGGCATCCATGGAAGGCGGCGTTGTGACCAACGGAATGAGCTATCATGACAGAGGTTCCGCCAATGCGAACAGCGCGCTGCTGGTGGATGTAAAGACTGAGGATTTCCCCGATGAAACCCCGCTGGCCGGCATAGAATTTCAGGAAAAATACGAAAAGCTGGCTTATCTGGCGGGTGGCGGCAACTACCGGGCTCCCGCGCAGAAACTGAAGGATTTTATGACCGGTTCCAAAGAGGCACATGGCGGACAGACTGTGGGTCATTCTGATTTCATGAAATTGGATGGACATACGGAGCCCACCTATCGACCAGGAGTCACATGGACTGATCTCGACCGATGCCTTCCCGGATTTGCGACGGAGGCCATGCGGGAGGCAATCCCGGTATTTGGAAGGAAATTAAAGGGCTTTGATTCGGATGATGCAGTAATGACCGGTGTGGAAACCAGAAGCTCCTCCCCGGTTCGCATTACCAGGGACCGGACACTGATGGGCAGCACGGAGGGGCTGTATCCTGCGGGAGAAGGAGCCGGCTATGCGGGAGGCATCATGTCCGCGGCAGTGGATGGGATAAAAATTGCGGAGCAAATTATTCAGAGATATCGGGGCTTCAGGTAGATACGCCTGAATCCATTCCCATATTCCATTTATTCTTACAGTAAAGGAGAACAAATATGTTAGAGAAAGGCTACATTCAGGTCTACACCGGCAACGGCAAGGGCAAAACCACCGCGGCGCTGGGTATTTCGCTCAGATCCGTCTGTGCGGGAAACAAGGTATTCTTTGGACAATTCATGAAAGGGCAGGACTACAGTGAGAAGAAAGCGGTCCAATATCTTCCTGGTTTCACCATGGAACAATTCGGAGGAGTCTGCTTTATCAACGGAACTCCCACAGAGAAGGACATCTGTGACGCAAAAACGGGACTTGCAACCATGAAAGAGGTTCTTTCTTCAGGAGAATATGATCTGGTCGTGTTTGATGAAATCAATACTGCTTTGTTTTTCAATCTGCTGACCGTGGAAGAGGTTCTGGCTGTGCTGGATCTGAAACCCGAGAAAACAGAGGTGGTATTAACAGGACGCTATGCGCCGCAGGAAATCATCGATCGTGCCGATCTTTGCACGGAAATGAAAGAAATTAAACACTACTACAATGCAGGTGTCGATGCGAGAGTAGGAATCGAAAAATAGAAGGGGCAGGTAAAGTGAGGAAAAAAATCTTAGTCAAACTTTTGTGTATGGGACTTAGTCTGGGGCTGTTCATCGGTATGACGGAAGCCTCATTTGCGGCTGGGGATACAGCTTCGGCAGGGGCCACAGCTGCGGCAGAGGGCACTACGATTACAGAGGCCGAGCGTCAAAAGGAAGAAGCGGCGGTGAGGGAACTCTACAGGTTGGACAATGGAGGGACCTACAGCGTGTTTGTCAATTACGTGGACGGTTATTCCCTCAACGTGGATAAGGGCATGCAGGTAGATATGAGTTATTCCGGAGTTTGCGCGGTTCTGGAAAATGAGCATAAAAGAATAGAGATCTATAAGGAAAGCCTGCCCTACAATGTGAGTCAGCAGGCCTACATCACCTATTCCAACAAATTTCTGGACAATACCGCGGATCACACCAAGGAATATGAGACCCAGACCAATGTCAACGGGAAAACGGTACATATCGTCCAATGGAAAAGAGAGAAGCTGAGCCGTGTGAAAAACGACAAAAACTATTACGTGTCCATCGAGATCCTGTCGGGAAGCAGGGAAGTCTACACAATTTTTGTAAAATCGGATGCGCCCTTTTATCTGACAGGAGGCTATCACTATCTGATCAGCGGCTTCAACACCTTCGCGCCGACCAAGTCCGCCTACATGCGGAAAACTCCGGAGCTTTCCCCGGAACTCAGGGGGTGGAACCAGGAAACTCTGGACTTTTACCACCAGTATTTCAGCCCGGACAGCCCTCTAACATGGGGTATTTTCCAGCCGAAAGCACCGGACGATTTCACTCAGATGAATTATTTGGAAAAGGAAATGGAGTATTCGTTTCCGATCCTGCTGAACTACACGAATTTTGAAAACAAGTACAAGCATCCAAATCTGGAATACCGGCTGCAGAATGCATATAAGCACAACAAAATCCTTGAACTGACCCTGCAGACCTCATGGACTGCCGCAGGGGAGGGGAACATGGTATATGATGTTCTCAACGGAGAATATGATGAATTTTTAACCAATTATGCAAAGACCGTCAGCGATTTCGACCATCCGGTGCTGTTCCGGCTGGGAAATGAGATGAACGGAGACTGGTGCCCATATTCCAGCTACAATACTTCCAAGGATACGGAAATATTCAAGGCGTTTTACCGTTATGTTTATCAGTTCTTTGCCGATGCAGGCGCGGACAATGTAATCTGGGTCTGGAATCCCAACGGGAAATCCTTTCCGGATTTTGAATGGAACGATGAAGTGATGTATTATCCCGGTGACGAGTATGTGGACGTCATAGGCCTCACCGCATACAATACGGGGACTTACTACCCCGGGGAAAGCTGGACCAGCTTTGATCAACTGTATGATCCGCTGTACGCAAGAAGCATGGCGCTCTACGGGCAGGCTAAGATGATCACGGAGTTTGCCTCCAGCAGCGTGGGCGGCGATAAAAAACAGTGGGTCAGGGATATGTTTGAACACATCGGCTCCTACCCGGAGATCAAGATCGCGATCTGGTGGGACGGATGCGACTGGGATGCAAACGGAAATGTGGCCAGGCCGTATTTCATCGACGAGCCGCGGGAGCTTCTGCAGATATTTAAGGAGGAGCTGAATCGGAAGCCGCTGTTTTGGGATGTGATGGCGTAAGCGAAAATCAGAAAAAATAAACCGGATCGGCAAACTGTAAAATCGGGATTGCTGATCCGGCTTTTTATTATTCCTCGTGTTCTGCATTCTGAGCGGTATCTTTCGTTGTTACGGCGCTGTCTTTCGTTTTCAGAGTGATTTCTTCCAGATCGTTGTACTTATCGCTGAGGAGGATAATATCAATCCGCCTGTTTTTTGAACGCCCTTCCTCCGTTGAGTTGTCGGCGATGGGCCTGTATTCTCCGTATCCAACTGCGATGAGCCTCTCAGGCGCGGCATTGGTATTGTTGTAGAACAGCCGGACTACATTGGCCGCTCTGGCGGTGGACAAATCCCAGTTGGAGGGGTAGGTGCTCGAGTTCATGGGAACATTGTCCGTATGTCCTTCAATTCGTATAAAATTATCCATGACGGTAATCATTTCTCCGATTTCCAACAGGGTATCCCTGAGCTCCGGTTTGATTTCCGCACTTCCCGGATCAAAGAATACTGCATTGTTCAGACTGATGACGAGACCCCGTTTGTCAATGCTGGTTTTCACGGAGGCGGTCATATTTTCACTTTTCAGCTTCGCGTCAAGCTCCGCCTTAAGCGCTTCCATCTGATCCGTTTCACTGACGGGTTTGGCGGGAACCCCCATCTCCTGCATATGAGAGAGATTGTAACCCTCCGTCATCATAGACTCGCTGAACTGATCAGACATTGCCTGCGCTTTTTCCACATCCACCTGGCTGACGGCAAACAGAACGATGAAGACGGCCAACAACAAAGTCATCAAATCGGAATAGGGAAGCAGCCACGCCTCGCCGCCTTCCTCTTCATGAGGCTTATGTCTTTTTTTCTTTGACATGCGCAATACCTCCTCATTCCTTTTCCTTAATTATCAGTTCCAATATTTTTTCCTGCTTCTTGGCAGGCAGAGCGGCAAGCAATTTTTCTCTGAGCATAAAAGGAGCGTCGCCGTTTTGAATGGATAATAAGCCTGCTATGACCATACTCTTGAGCATAACTTCATTCTGGCTTTTCACTTTCAACTTCTTTGCAAAAGGATTCCATAATACATAACCGGTGAAGATACCAAGAATTGTTGCAATAAACGCGGCCGCGATCGCCTCGGCCATTCTCTCCGTATCGTCAATCGAAGACATGGCTGCGATCAACCCGAATACTGCGCCCAGAACGCCCAGAGTCGGCGCGTACATTCCGGCGGAAGAAAAGATTCCGGCATTTGTTTCATGCCGCTTCTCCATTTCCGAAATTTCAGTTTCAAGGATCTCCTCGATCACATCGGCATCGATCCCGTCAATAACCATTCGAATCCCTTTTTTAATAAAAGGATCCTCAATTTCCTCCACCCTTTTCTCCAAGGATAGAAGGCCTTCTTTTTTTGCGGTTTCCGATAGATTTATCATCAATTCAATAATCTCTGCTTCCGTAATCATTTTTTGCTTTGTAAAAAGGATTTTGAACAGAGCGCCCAGACTTTTCAGGTTCTGCCCCGGATACGAATTTAATATGGCTGCGGCTGTGCCGACAAAAATTACTAAAATTGCAGCGGGATTCAAAAAGACTGAAAAGCTGATATGTTTGAAAATCATAGCGCCAACGATAGAAAGAAGGCCCACGATAATGCCTAAGAGTGTAGTAAGTTCCATTATTTCCTCCAACTAATTCGACAAGTTATTACAATAACTGCCTTTTTCACCATAGATGATAATCATATCATTTTTTGAGGAGCAATACAATTTTTTTTAATGGAAATTTACTGGAAAAAAGCAAAAAAAAATATGATCTGATTATAAAAAAGCTGTCGATTCTGCAATCCTGAAATCGACAGCTTTTCAATAATCTTATTTTCTTATCAACAGGCTGTGGCCGGTCATCTCCGCAGGCTTTTCAATGCCCATGAGATCCAGCAGCGAGGGGGCCACATCAGCCAGTACGCCACCTTCCGCGATTTCGACGGGATCATTGGAAATAACCAGGAAGGGCACCGGATTCAGGGAGTGGGCGGTAACCGGATTTCCTTCTTCATCGATCATACAGTCGGCATTCCCGTGATCACCGGTTAGAATGACCTGGCCTCCCTGTTCCAGGACTGCGTCAACGACCTGGGGTACACATTCATTCAGGGCTTCGATGGCTTTCTTTGTCGCTTCGATGCTGCCGGTATGGCCGACCATATCCGGATTTGCGAAATTTAAAATAATCACATCGTAGAAGCCTTCCCGGATCTTTTCCACCACCTTTTCCGTAACCTGGTAAGCGCTCATTTCCGGTTGGAGGTCATAGGTGGCCACCTTCGGGGAAGGGATCAGGATGCGGTCCTCTCCGTTATTCGGAGCCTCAACGCCGCCGTTAAAGAAAAAGGTGACGTGGGCGTATTTTTCCGTTTCAGCGATTCTCAGCTGGGTCATGCCGAGCTGGGAAAGATATTCACCAAGGGTGTTCTTCAGAGACTGAGGCGGGAAGGCAACCTGAACATTGGGCATTTCCGCGTCATACTGTGTCATGCAGACATAGTATAAATTGGATATGGTTTTAGTCCTGTTGAAGCCGTTGAATTTAGGATCCACGAAGCATCTGGTGATCTCTCTGGCCCGGTCCGGTCTGAAATTGAACATGATGATGGAGTCGTTGTCCTGTACTGTGAAAGCTTCGCCATTTTCCTTGCAGATGAGAGTCGGGAGCACAAATTCATCATTGTCACCCTTTTCATAGGAATTCTGCAGTGCGGAAGCCGTAGAGCCGGCCTTTTCTCCAACGCCAAGAGTCATTGCATCGTAGAATTTCTGAACTCTTTCCCATCTGTTGTCCCGGTCCATTCCGTAGTATCTGCCGGAAATCAACGCGACCTGACCGACACCCGCCTTGGCAAGATACTCTTCCAGCATTGAAAGATAGAGCTCGGCGCTCTGAGGAGGCACATCCCTTCCATCCAGCAGAGCATGGACGTAGACCTTCTTGATTCCTTTCTCCTTTGCCATGTCGATCAGAGCATACAGATGGGTGAGATGACTGTGAACTCCGCCGTCGGAAACCAGGCCCAGCAGATGAAGGGCGGAATTGTTTCCGAGGACATGGTCCATAGCCTTTTCGAGAGCAACATTGTGGAAGAAAAGTCCATCCTTGATTTCCTTCGTGATTTTGGTCAGCTCCTGATAGACGATCCTGCCGGCTCCTATGTTGAGATGGCCCACCTCGGAATTCCCCATCTGTCCTTCCGGAAGGCCTACATCCATTCCGCTGGCGCCGATGGTGGTGTTGGGATACTTTTCAAACAGCTTGTCAATATTTTTCTTATTCGCCAGATTTATTGCATTTCCGGCACGCTCGGCTCTGATGCCGTAGCCGTCCAGGATCATGAGCAGATTCGGTTTTGCATTTAATTTCATATAAATTCTCCTTGATTGAAACATAACACTACTTAACAAAAAACTGTCCAACACTTTCCCAGAAAGTGGTGTATTTGATATTATATCAAAATTGGAAAATAAAATATATAGCATAAGAAAAAAATTTGGTATAATAGAAGGGAGTCTAAAAGAAGGCGTCTTTGGAGGGATTATGAGTAAACGGACATTTTTAAGGGGAGCTGCAGTTTTAGGGATTGCAGGATTGATGGTTCAGGTGATGGGGGCGATTTTCAGAATCCCTCTTGGCAATATCATCGGTGATGAGGGGATGGGCTATTATCAGACCGCTTATCCCATTTATGTGTTTCTTCTGGTCTTTTCCACCAACGGGGCCCCCGCAGCCATTTCTAAAATGACTTCCGAACGGGTTGCGTTAGGTCGACATTCTGAAGCGCATCGCGTTTTCAAACTTTCCTTTATCCTCATGTTTATTCTCGGCGTTGCTGCTTCTTCCGTGTTTTTCTTTGGCGCCGAATTGATTGTCAATGCGCTTGGAAACCCCGGCGCTTACTATGCCATGATCTCCATCGCGCCCGCATTGCTGTTCGTCCCGATCATGGCGGTTTTCCGAGGTTATTTCCAGGGCCTTCAGCAGATGGAGCCAACTGCCGTTTCCCAGCTTGTGGAACAGGCTGTCAGAGTAGCCATCGGATTGTCTCTTGCGATCCTCCTCATACCGAAAGGGATCGTATGGGCGGCTGCCGGTGCTACGATCGGGACAAGCATCGGACCCATCGCAGGAGTTGCCGTGCTGGTCATCATTTATTATGTCAGGCGGAATAAGCTTCATCAGGAAATCAAAAAAAATCAGGCGGGAGAAAAGGAAGGAGCGGGTAAAATTCTAGGCACTCTGGCGGCCATCGCTGTGCCCATCACCATAGGCGTTTCGATTCTCCCCATTATGAATATCGTGGATGTTACCATCGTGATGCGCAGAATGCAGGATGTAGGCTTTGGCATGAAGGAAGCCAACGCCCTCTATGGCCAGCTGACAGGAATGGCCGGGCCTGTGATCAATATTCCCATGTCTTTGGCGTTGAGCATCGCGCTGAGCATGGTGCCCGCCATCGCGGCGGCAAACAGCCTGAAAGATACAGCCTTTCTGAATATGAATGTCCGGCTTGGACTGCGTACCGCCATGATTATCGGTGTGCCTTGCACCTTTGGGCTGATGACGCTGGCGGAGCCAATCATGCTTCTGATCTATCCGCTCCAGGCGGAGAGCGCATCCAGCGCAGCGCCCTGTCTGTTTCTGCTGGCCATCGGCATCGTATTCCTGTGTGTGGCCCAAACCATGGCCGGAATCCTTCAGGGGCTGGGGCACCCTTATGTGGCGGTGATCTCTCTGGGAGCCGGTGTTGTGGTAAAGGCGGTTTCAACCTATATTCTGACAGGAATTCCGAGCCTCAATGTACAGGGTGCGGCCATCGGAAGTTCTTTGGCATACGGTGTGATCGGTATTTTGAATTTTATCGCAGTGAAAAAATATACCGAGACCGGTTTTGATTTCAGACTTTCTGTCTGGAAGCCTTTATTCTCCGGTATTGTGATGAGCATCGTCGTATTGGCGGCTTACTATACCTGCAGAAACGTCATCGGAAACAGCCTGTCAACTGTTCTGGCCATCTGTCTCGGAGCTGCAGTTTACGGAATTATGCTTCTGAGAACAAAGGCTATTGAGCCCCATGAAATCAAGCTGCTGCCCAAAGGGGAAAAGCTTGCCCGTCTGTTGACGAAATTGAAACTGATCAAAGAGAACTAAAGCAGATGAAAGAAAATGAAATGGATAGAGAGTACCCAGTGAATTCAAAGAGATCAATACGGAGTGCGAGATGAAGTGGACAAAAGAACAGCAGGAAGCAATTGAAATCAGACAGAAAAACATTCTCGTTTCCGCTGCGGCGGGATCGGGAAAGACTGCAGTCCTTGTTGAGAGAATCAAACAGCTTCTCCTTCGGGATCAGGTACCTCTTGACCGCATGCTCATCGTAACCTTCAGCAATGCTGCCGCATCAGAAATGCGGGAAAAGATCGTAGACGCCATTTCCCGGGAACTGGAGGAAAGAAACTCAGCCTTTCTCAGGGAACAGCTCAATCTCATTCACCGCGCCAACATCAGCACCTTCCACGCGTTTGCTATGGAGGTGATCCGGCGCTATTTTTACCTTATTGAGATAGAACCCAATTTTAAAATTTGTGATGAAGCCCAGAAGACGATCCTGCAGGCGGAAGCGATGGAACAGCTTTTCAGCAGCCTATATGAATCCGGCAGCCAGGATTTTATTGATTTTTTGAGTAAATTTGGAACGACGAAGAACGACAACACCGTAAAGGAAATGGTCCAGGAGGTTCATAGCTTCATTCAGAGCATACCCGATTCCTTTCAATGGCTGAGAAGCCAAGCGGAGGAGCTTTGCCACTCTGTGGAATCCTTTGAAAAAAGCCGGGCATTCCGCGAGATCAGGGAAGAAACGGCCCTTGGCCTTGTCTTCGCGGAAGGCTGTTTTGAAAGGGCGGGGGAGCTTCTTGATGCGCATGGTATTTCCAGCCTGATTCCCAAATGGAAGGCGGATATGGATACGCTGGAGAACTTGAAGCGCGGCCTGGAAAGTCTGTCCTATGATGAATTCGGCCGGCTGGCTGCCGAAATCAAATTCCAAACCTTTGCAGCCTCAAAGGAGGACAAGGAAGCGTATGAAGAGATCAAGGAAGCGGTTACCTCTCTCCGGGACCAGGGAAAGGACCGGATTAAAAAGCTCAGGACCAGGTATTTCACAAGGCCGCTTTCCTCCTATACGGAGGACTTGGTCAATACCTGCGGCGACGCCCGGTATTTGTGTTTTCTGGTAGAGGAGTTTGACCGGCTTTATAAAGAGAAAAAGCGGGGCAAAGGTCTGATTGATTTCAATGACATCGAGCATTATGCGCTGGCCGTGCTTTCCCGGGAGGAAGCGGCGGCGGAGTACAGAAATAAATTTGAATATATCTTTATCGACGAATACCAGGACAGCAACATCGTGCAGGAAACCCTCATCGGAAAAATCAAGCGGAAAAACAACCTTTTCATGGTAGGAGATGTCAAGCAAAGCATCTATAAATTCCGTCTGGCGGAGCCGGAGATTTTTATTTCCAAGTATGAGGCGTATAAACAGAATCAAAGCGAATATGATATCAAGCTTGACCTGAATAAAAATTTCAGAAGCAAGGGCAGGATCATCGCTGCGGTCAACGAAATTTTCAGCCAGATCATGAACAGAGAGCTATCCGGCCTTGCCTATGACGAAGCCGCGGCTCTTTACCCCGGTCTTGCCTACGAAGGCGGGTTGGACTACCCTGTGGAACTTCAGCTCGTAGATGACAAACAAGCCGATGATCTGCCCCTGGACGATGAGATCAGGGAGATGAAAAAGGCGGAAATCGAAGCATATACGGCAGCCCGTATCATCCGGGAAACCAAAGGAAAGCTGATCTTTGACGCAAAGAGGGGAGAAGAAAGACCGATCGCCAATAAGGATATCGTCATACTGCTCCGCAGCGCCAAAGGGTATGCGGAAATCTACTATGACGCCCTGATGAAGGAAGGGATCCCAGCTTTTGTGGACGCAAGCGACGGATATTTTGACACCCTCGAGGTGGAGGTCTTCCTCAACCTGATCCGGGTGATTGACAACCGGAAGCAGGACATACCGCTGCTCAGCGTACTGCGCTCCCCGATTTTCGGATTCAGTCTGGAAGATATGATCCGGATCAGGGTTGCTTGCAGGGAAGGCACGTATTTCCAGGCCTTTCAGGAGTACGCCGCCTCTGGAGAGGACCAATCGCTGAGAGAGAAGACCACAGCTGTATTGGACCGGATCGCAGAATGGAAAAGGGAAGCAGCCCTGATGCCTTTGGAGGATTTTCTATGGATGCTGATTCGTGAGACAGGCTACTACGAGTATATCGGAGGGCTGCCCGGGGGAAGCCAGCGACAGGCAAATGTCAGAGCGCTGGTGGACAAGGCGGTTCAGTTCCAAAGCAGCCAGATGAAGGGCCTTTTCAGCTTTATCAATTATATCGAAGCGATCAAAAAACGAAATGTCCCCATGGGACAGGTAAAGCTGCTTTCGGAAAACGACGATGTGGTCCGGATCATGACCATCCATAAGAGCAAGGGTCTGGAATTTCCGGTCGTGCTGGTCGGAGGCCTTGGAAAACGCTTCAACCGTGACAGCGACACCTACCAGGTCAGCCTCCACAAGGATGTAGGCCTTGGAATCCGATTTGTGGACAAGGATAATTCCTGTTACCAGAAAACCATTATTCAGACGGTGATCGAACAGAAAAAAAGAAAGGAAAGCCTGGCGGAGGAGCTGAGAATCCTCTACGTGGCATTTACCAGAGCCATGGACAAGCTGATCCTATTAGGGACCCTGAAGGATGCGGACGCCGCCATGGAGGCCTATTCCATCCGAGGTGCCGGTGACTTCGAGGGAGCGAAGTCCTACCTGGACTTTCTCATTCCCGCCGTGGAAAACAGCAGCATTGTGCTCCGTCAAACCAATAGAAAGGATATCAGCTTCCGCAAAGAGGAAGCCGAACAGAAAAAAAGCCTGATCCGAGGTCTGATTATGGGGAAAGCGGAGTTCCATCCCGTGCCGGAAGAGCTGAGTCGTGAGATCGGAAGGCGTCTTGGCTATGAATACGGCCACAGGGAGGCGCTGAAACTGAAATCAAAGTTCACCGTATCGGAAATGAGCAGGCTGGCTGAGGGACATGAATGGGAAATTATTACGCTGCCGCCGCTGGAAACACCGAAGTTTACAAGAGAAAAAAGCAAATTTACCGGAGCGGAGCGAGGTACTATTTTACATAAAGCCATGGAGCATCTGGATTTCCGTACGCTGTACGAGGCCTTGGGAGAACTGCCGGATGTGGAACGGAAGCTGCAGATCATCGGCGCCGCAGTTGAGGATTTGGCTGCGAGGAAGCACCTGACGGAAGAAGAGGCGGGTGTGGTTTCCCGCCGCAGCATCATGGGATTTTTTGACTCGGACATCGGAAGGCGCGCAGCCAGCTCCAAGGAGCTTTACAAGGAGGTTTCCTTCAATATGAGAAAGGAGCTTTCCGGTGAAAGAATTATTATTCAGGGAACCATCGACTGTTATTTCGAGGAGGATGGGAAATATATCCTGCTGGATTACAAATCAAATTATCTCCGGGATCCGGAGAACCCGGAAGAAATCCAGCAGGTAGCGGAAGGATACCGGACCCAGCTGAGCCTGTACAGGGAGGCTCTGGAGAAAATCCGTGGTATACGGGTGGCAGAAGCCTATTTATATCTGTTCCAGGCTGAAAGGTCCATAAGGATCGATTGACGCGCAATGCCATCAAATCGGAAGCAATTCACAGAATGGTTATTTTGCTCTTTGTTTTGCATTGTCCAGATGCCGGGATACGGCTTCCACACCGGCATCCACGTTCTTATTTTTGAATGCTTCAAAGATAGCGCGGTGCTCCTCCAGAATTTCATCCAGATAACGGGCCGTGACCTCGCTGCGATTTGACGTCCTGCTTTGCTTTATATACAGCTGATAGGAGGAGAGGATGTGGTAAAGCATCCTGTTATGGGACGCTTTGTAAATCAGCTCATGAAAATTCATGTTGATATTGAGCATTTTTTCCGCGTCCTTTTTTTGCGTATAAAACTCCATGAATTCGAAAGCTTCCTCCAGCTTTTCGTATTCTTCCTCTGTAATCCTTTCAATTGCCCACTTCACAGCCAGCACTTCGTATGCCTTGCGAAGCTCGTACATGTCCTGAATATCCTGGGGTGAAAAGCCGACTACAAAAGCGCCCCGATGGGGGATCGTCTCGATAAAGCCCTCCAGCTCCAGCTGTCGGAATGCCTCCCTTACAGGAGTGCGGCTAACGTTGTACTCATCGCAGATCTGCTGCTCGGTGAGCTTTTCGCCCTGACGCAGCTTCCCCTGCAGGATATCCTTTCTAAGACTGGAAAAAAGATCGGTAGAAAGTGCCATAATTCATTCCTCATATCTTTGATAAAATATAATCTGCAAACTGTGCTCCTGTAGCTCCATCCGGTCTGCCAGTTATTGTCAGCTTCTTTTCGGTGACGGTGCATTCCTCCAGAGCTGCAAACAGCCGATTGGCCTTTTCCTGGTAGCCGATATGGGAGAGGAGCATCGCTCCGGCCCGGATTACGCTGGAGGGGTCTGCATAAATATCTCTTCCTTCCTCCACCATACGCGGTGCGGAACCGTGGATGGCTTCAAACATGGAGTAATGCCTTCCAAGATTGGCGCTGCCTGCCGTGCCGACTCCACCCTGGAATTCAGCCGCCTCATCTGTGAGGATGTCGCCGTATAAATTGGGCAGAATCAGGACTTCAAACTGTCCGCGCCTTTTCTCATCGATGAGCTTGGCGGTCATGATATCGATATACCAGTCGTCCGTTTCAATGTCGGGATAGTCCTTTGCAACCTGCTTGCAGACATCCAGGAACTTTCCGTCCGTGGTCTTGACCACGTTGGCCTTGGTGACGATGGTAACCCTTTTTTTCCCGTTTGCCCTTGCATATTCAAAAGCCAGTCTGGCGATTCTTTCCGTGCCGGGATTGGTAATCACGCGGAAGTCGAAGGCGAGGTCTTCATTGATATTGACCCCTTGGCTGCCTAAAGCATAAAGGCATTCCGTGTTTTCCCGGAAAAAGGTCCAGTCGATCCCAAGCTCGGGGACTTTGACCGGCCTTACGTTGGCAAAGAGGTCCAGCTCTTTTCTCATGGCGACGTTGGCGCTTTCCACATTGGCCCATTTGTCACCCTTTCTGGGAGTCGTGGTGGGGCCCTTCAGCAGAACGTTGCATTTCTTGATTTCCGCCAGAACGTCGTCGGGAATGGCCTTTCCCGCAGCGGCGCGGTTTTCGATGGTACAGCCGTCAATGACTCTGAATTCCACCTTGCCGGATTTTACTTCATCGGCAAGGAGCCGCTCCAGAACTCTCTGAGCCTGGGCGGTAATAGCGGGACCGATTCCGTCCCCGCCGATCACGCCGATGATAATTTTGTCAAGTGCCTGATAGTTGATAAAGTCTGTATCCGATTTCATCTTTTCCACTCGTGCAAGCTGTTGAGCAACGAGGGCTTCAAATGCTTTCATATATTCCATATTCATTGATTCCTTTCCGGTTAGCTATTGCTTTTGATTTGATTGATCTTTCCGCCCGACAGGATCATTTCGATTTCCAGCTCGGAAAAATTGGTTCTGACCCGGTATTCTTTTCCTGTGTCAGCATTTTTAACCGTGACAACAGGATTCTTCACCTGCTCTCTGGCGTTTTCGATGACCAGCTTATGACTCAGCTTGAAATCGTCATAATCAGACGGATTTTCAAATACAAGGGGCAAGATGCCGCTGTTGATCAGGTTTGATCTGTGGATACGGGCAAAGGACTTGGCCAGCACAAATTTAATTCCCAGATAGAGAGGAGCAAGGGCCGCATGCTCCCGACTGGAGCCCTGACCATAATTTTCTCCGCCGACGATGACTCCGGCTCCCGCTTCCTTGCAGCGAGCTGCAAAATCCTTATCGATTTTCTCGAAGCAGTAGTTTGCAAGGTAAGGGATATTGGATCGATACGGCAGCAATCTGGAATCAGACGGCATGATATCATCCGTTGTGATATTGTTACCTGCATGAAGCACCACGGTTCCCGCGACGGTGTCAGGCAGTTTTGTGTTCTGCGGGAAGGGTTTGATGTTCGGCCCCATGTCGACAGCAGTATTTGTTTTATTTGAATCCTTGGGGTAAACGATAAAATTGTCGTTGAAGTCAAAGCTTTCCGGTTTGATTTCGGGAAGCTCAATCCCCGATTGGGTTCCGTCCGTCAGCACGCCGGTAATCGCGGAAACAGCCGCGGTCTCTGGGCTCACCAGATAGACGTCGGCGTCCAATGTTCCGCTTCTGCCCTTGAAGTTTCTGTTGAAGGTACGCAGAGAAACGGCTCCGGATTTGGGAGACTGTCCCATGCCGATGCAGGGCCCGCAGGCGTTTTCAATGATTCTGGCCCCGGCGTTGATCATGGAAGCCATAGCACCGTTTTCCGCCAGTTTTGCAAGAATCCTGCTGGATCCGGGAGAGATCACCAGACTGACGTCAGGGTGGACCTTCTTTCCTTTGAGAATTTCCGCAACCTTCATCAGGTCGGTGTAGGAGGAGTTGGTGCAGCTTCCGATCGCCACCTGATCCACCTTGATTGGTCCGATGCTCCGGATCGTATCTACATTATCCGGGCTATGAGGCTTTGCAGCCAGAGGAGTCAGGGAGGAAAGGTCCACCTTCAGCACCTCGTCGTAAACCGCATCCGGGTCGGCGGACAGCGGAACATAATCCTTTTCTCTTCCCTGGGAAGCCAGATAGGCTCTTGTATTTTCATCGCTGGGGAACAGGGAAGTGGTGGCTCCCAGCTCGGCACCCATGTTGGTAATGGTGGCACGGTCTGTTACGGATAAGGTTTTAACTCCTTCTCCCACATATTCGACGATCTTTCCGACTCCGCCTTTTACGGTCAGCAGCCGGAGCACCTCAAGGATCACATCCTTGGCGGAAACCCAAGGCTTAAGACATCCTGTCAGCTCCACCTTCAGCACCTTCGGTACGGTCAGGCTGTAGGTTCCCTGAGCCATGGCAACGGCGACGTCAAGTCCGCCGGCGCCGATGGCGATCATGCCGAGGCCGCCGCCGGTAGGCGTGTGGCTGTCCGAGCCAAGAAGGGTTTTCCCCGGAATTCCATAGTTCTCAAGATGAAGCTGGTGGCAGATACCGTTTCCCGGCTTGGAAAACAGTACTCCGTGACGTTTTGCTACGCTTTTGATAAACTCATGGTCGTCGGCGTTTTCAAAGCCGGTCTGAAGGGTATTGTGGTCGATGTAGGCGACAGACAACTCTGTCTTTATCTGATCAACGTCCATAGCCTCCAGCTGCAGATACACCATGGTACCTGTGGAGTCCTGCGTCAGGGTCTGATCAATATTAATCGTAATTTCGTTTCCCGGAGCGAGTACGCCATCCACCAGATGGTTCTCCAGGATTTTATAGGCAAGTGTTTTTCCCATTTGTAATACCTCCTGTCGTCAATTGAGGAAAATATCTATATTGTATACAATTATACAATTTGATCTCCCACAAGTCAAGCGGACGACAAAATCAATTGAATAAACCTTATTTTTTTACAGAATACGCGTTGAAAACAGGAATAAAATACTATATAATGTATCAAACCGATCAATCACAACAACATATAGGAGGCGAGAAATGAAAAAGGTAATCAAAAGGGATGGAACCCAGGTCAGCTTCAACAGCGGAAAAATCAAGACCGCCATCGAGAATGCCATGATGGAAACCAAGGCGGGAGTGGATTCCGTGCTGGCGGGTGAGATCGCCGCAGCTATCGAAAAGCAGGTGGAACGGTCGGAACGCATGATAAATGTGGAGGATATCCAGGACCTGGTGGAAGATTTTCTTATGGCCAGCGAACGGAAGGACGCGGCAAAGAAATACATTATCTATCGCTATGAAAGGGATAAAACCCGAGATGCGAGGAAGCGAAGAGACGGCAGACTCATCTCCGAGGAATTTATCAGCAAGTTCAAGCATACCCCTTCTGCGATGAACCAGCTCGGCAGCTTCGTCTACTACAGAACCTATTCCAGATGGGTGCCGGAGGAGATGAGAAGAGAATACTGGTGGGAGACAGTCCGTCGTTCCGTGGAATATAACTGCAGTCTGGTGCCTACCTCCAAGGAGGAAGCGGAAAAGCTCTATAAAAACATCTTTGAGCTGAAGCAGTTCCTCTCGGGAAGGACCTTTTGGGTGGGCAGCACCGACGTGACGAAATATTATCCCATGTCAAATTACAACTGTTCCTTCCAGGTGATCGACAGTTTTTCCGCCTTCCGAGACATTTTCTACCTTCTGATGGTAGGGTCCGGCGTCGGAGTCCGGGTTTTGAAATCCGATGTGGCTAAGCTTCCGCCGGTCCGTACGGATCTGGAGGTGATCCATGAATCCTATACGCCTATGCTGAAAACGCTGCGGCAGGACAGCACCTCTCTGGAATTCACCCATAACGATACGGTGAAGATCACCATCGGCGACAGCAAGGAGGGCTGGGTTCAGTCCATGGATTATTTCCTTAAAATTCTTTACAGCGGAGAATACAGGAAGATCAAAACTGTGATCCTGAATTACGATCATGTCAGATCCAAGGGCGAAAAGCTGAGAACCTTCGGAGGCACCGCAAGCGGCCATTCCAGCATGAAGAATATGTTCATCAAGATCTTCAAGGTCATCGAAAAGGCCGGACACCGCTCCACCACTAACAAGGTGAAGCTCCTGCCCATCGACTGCCTGGATATCGCCAACATCATCGGGGAAAACGTAGTAGTGGGCGGCGTCCGCAGAACTGCTGAAATCGTTCTGATCGACCAGGATGATAAGGACTGCATTCAGGCTAAGAGCGAGCTTTATAAGAAAGTCGGAGAAAAATGGGTCATTGATACGGAAATTGCACATCGCCAGATGAGCAACAATTCCATTTACTATACGAGAAAGCCAACCAGAGAAGAACTGCATTGGCATTTGCAGCAGATGCGCTATTCCGGAGAACCCGGTTGGGTCAATGAGGAAGCGGGCGCTAAAAGGAGGCCGAATTTCAAAGGGGTCAATCCCTGTGCGGAAATCCTTCTCGATTCAAAGGGCCTGTGCAATCTGACCACGGTCAATGTGATGGCTTTCGTCAAGGACGGCGTCCTCGATCATGCCGGATTGATGGAAGCGCAGAGACTGAGCGCCAGAGCCGGATACCGGATGACCTGTACCGAACTGGAAATTCCGGAATGGAATGAGGTCCAGCAGCGAGACAAGCTTTTAGGCTGTTCTCTGACAGGATGGCAGGACATGGTCAATGCGCTGGAAATGAACCGGGAGCAACAGGAAAATCTGCTGAGAGAGCTGAAGGAAACCGCCAGAAAGGCAGCATCGGAATATGCAAGAGAGCTTGGACAGCCTGAGCCTCTCTTGATCACCACCATCAAGCCTGAGGGAACCCTGAGCTTGCTTCCAGTGGTATCCAGCGGCGTGCATTTCTCCCACGCTCCTTACTATATCAGAAGAATCCGGATCAGCAGCGACGATCCGCTCACCAAGGTCTGCGAGGAACTGGGGTATCCTGTATTCCCGGAAGTGGGACAGGACCCGGAAACCTGTGTGACCAAGGTGGTGGAGTTCCCGGAAAAAGCGCCTGGGAAGAAGTTCAAGGCCGACGTCAGCGCCATCGAACAGCTGGAAATCTACAAGATGTTCATGACCCACTATGTGGAGCACAACTGCTCTATTACCATCCATGTCCGGGACAACGAATGGGATGAGGTCGAGCAGTGGGTTTGGGACAACTGGGAGGACACGGTAGCCCTTTCCTTCCTGTCCTTTGAGGATAATTTCTACGAGCTTCTGCCCTTTGAAGAGATCACGGAGGAGGAGTACGAGAAAAGAGTAAAAGCCATGAAGGCCTTTGTACCTTCCCTGATCTCCAAATACGAGAAAGAAGAAACGGAATACGATATCGGGGACGCAGGCTGCGTAAACGGCGTCTGCCCGATCAGATAGGGAATCTATGTTGAGCAGAATGTTTTTTTTCTAAATAAATATGATGGCAACAACAATAAATAGTTGTTGCCATCATACTTTGAAACGCACACAAGCGGACCGGGATAAATTAACTGAAGAGGAGTGGTTGCATTGGATATTAAAACCGCAAGTATACAAGATGTGAAAGATATTAGCCGCATCCATGCATCAAGCTGGAAAACTGCATATAAAGGCATTATTCCGCAAGAATATCTGGATAACTTAAAAGATGACTTTTGGGTTCCGGCTTTTGAAAAGTGGATCTCCGATCATACAATCACATCAAAACTAATATATGAAGGCGATAAGGCGATTGGATGCATCGCATATGGCAAGTCGAGAGATAGTTCTCTTCCTGATTGGGGAGAAATTGTATCTATCTATGTTTTGCCGGAGTATTTTGGAAGAGGCTATGGTAAGCAGCTTTTGGAAAGTGCAATCAATGATATGCATTGTCAAGGATTTGAAAATATCTACCTTTGGGTTTTGGAAGATAATACTCGGGCTCATAAATTCTATAAAAAGCACGGGTTTTTAGAGTCAGAGGACAGGATTACCTGTGAAATATCGGGAAAAGAATTAATTGATTTTAGGTTTATCCATCACATTGAGAAGTGAAATTATGAATGAATTTGAAGATCTCATATACCGGGCCACATTAAGTGAAGCCTATCTTAATTATTGCACAGAAATATATGGATATGAAATGTGCCTTTTCAGCATGATGGATAAATCTCAGCTGGATTTTCTGTTTCATAACATTTCTATTGGGAAAAATTCTTCCATTTTGGATTTGGGCTGCGGCAACGGCTGCATTCTGGATTATCTGGTACGGAAATATGGATGCCGTGGTGTAGGCATTGACCAATTGGATGCGAAAGCATTTAAGAATTATAATAAATCAATTCAATATATTGATGGGAGTATGGATGAACTGGAACCGTACGGCATACACTCTGATATAACAATATCGGTTGACAGTCTTTATTTTTGCAATGACTTGGACAAATTGCTTCATACACTGACCAATCAGAAAGAAAACCGCTTATATTTATACTATTCGCAATATATTTTTGATGGGGAGCACACTGATAAGGATATTCTGACTTGTAACAACACTAGGCTGGCCAGGAGCCTTAATCTTGCGGGAATCAATTATAGGGTTATCAAAGAAAATAAATTAGGGAAAGAATTATATGACAGCGATCGTGCAAGCCGGTTTTTATACATTGTAGAATGAACCATTCAATTCATTGCATGTTGTTTGAATGGAAATTCAAAGGAGGGATACCATGATCTCGATTGACAGCATGATGAATATTGAAAGAAATAAGATCCCAGAGGCAGCGAAGTCGTTAACGAAGGAAGATATCAAGCAGCTCGTAGAATGGCTGTCATTAAAAGAGAACGACATCAGATATCAGGCGTTTCTGCTTCTTCAGAAGCGATCGGAAATCTCAGATGACGTCTATTATTACTGGGATATTTTCAGAGAAAAACTGAAAAGTGATAATTCTTATCAAAGAAGTATTGGTCTGATGATGATTGCAGAGAATGCAAGATGGGACAAAGAAGAAAAGCTTGAAGAGGCTATGGAGGAATATCTAGAGCATCTTCATGATGAAAAACAAATTACCATTCGTCAGTGTGTGCAATCAATCGCCAAAATCATACTGTTCAAGCCCGAGTTGAAGGAACTTATCATAAATAAACTCATATCCATGGACCTCATGGCAATTCAAGAAACAATGCGCAAGCCCATCTTGACAGATATCTTGAATGTACTGTTAGAAATACGAAAAGAACATCAAAGCAATGAAATCGATTATTTCATTATGAAAGCGCTAAGCGGCGGTATATTAGATAAAAAGGCAAAGAAGCTGTTCCAGGAGCGCTTATAGGAAAGGGTTGCTTTGTGAGATAATAAAGGTATAATAAGGTTTTAGAAAGAAGAAAGGCGAGAACATCTGCTTGTTAGTTAAATTTAAGACCAGGATTTCGTAGTAACGGTTATTAAATTGCGGGATGCTTCTAGCTAGAATGAAAGGACAGAAAAAAATGAAGCGAATTTGGCTAATTCTATTGTTGCTATGTGTATCCTTGGCCGGATGTACGCCTCAACCAGAGGCTGCTGAGCAGGTCTTCCCTCAGCAATCTGAAAATACCATAGGAACCTCAAATTTGTCTTTTGAAGGATACCAAAAGCTTGAGGTGGACGGGGGAGACCTAAGCGGGCATCGTGAACCAAACGTTGTTGTCGATATTGGTTTTGGTGATAGAGAATACTGGGCTTTTACCAATCAGTATGGCCAATTGGTTCGAGTTGTTGCAGCTCGTATTATTCTCCAAAATGATGCCACTGAGCCAGTAACTACGGAAGGGCGTTATTACAGCGACGAGGCAAATGTACCAGGTACAGAGCGGCCCGATATGGATCAAGGACATGTGATTGCTGATTCCTTGGGCGGGGTGTCCAACGCTTACAACATTACGCCGCAAAACAGCACATTGAACCGTCATGGAGACCAGGCATATATGGAAAAAGTGATTCGTGATGCCGGCGGATGTACGGATTTTGAGGCAATCATCACTTATCCGGACACGCAGACCCAGATTCCAAGCCATTATCACTATACGTATACCATAAACGGAAATGTGATAACGGAGGATTTCGATAATGTAAATCCGGAAAACACACCTGCGGCAGGGAGCCGCGATATTTCTTCCATTGACAAAAACGGTGACGGGCAAGTTTCCATAGCGGAAGCGAAGGCTTCCGGATTCAAGATGCCGATTACGAAGGATCATTGGTTATATCAATACATGGATGATCGTGACGGCGACGGTAAGGTAGGAGAATAGGAGAAAAAGAAGAAAGCCTGTCAGTGATGGAAAGGCAGATCGCCCGGATGCGGCAAGCGCTTGAGGATCTTGAGCTTCAGAACGGATACGCATTGTCCGTCAGCGTTAAGAGACTTCCCGCTCGCAAGGTTGTCAGCTTTCGAGACGTGATACGGGACTTCAACGAAGAGGGGCTGCTTTGGGAACGACTTGACATGCTATGCAGGGCAAATGGAGTCAGACTTGGGGATGCGCAATACTTTTCAGGGGAAATACAACCGGATTCGAGATGTCAATCGGCACCTATATCGATGGATCGAGCAAAATGGTTACAGGATATCGGGAAAAGCGCTCAATGTTTATTACCTGTCGCCGGGAAACGAACAAAACCCGGATAACTTTGTCACAGAAATCTGCTACCCAATACAAAAATAGTTCTTGACACTTGCACGATGCGAGGGTTTATGCTCCTGTTGTGAGATATCATGACAGGAGGTTTTTTTATGCAAAAGAAACTGATTACGTTAAAGCACCATGCAGACGACTACGAATGTATGTGGAACGGCATAGAGGATTTGTATATCCGGGAAATCGGAGAAAACCTTCCGCCGGGATTCTTTTTCGTTCTCTCTGCGTTTGGATCTGTCTGCTACCTGAAAACGCCCAAAGCAGACTTGAAAAGGATGATTGCACTTGGGGACGGTCGAACGAGGCAGATGTATGAATTTCTAGCTCCCATTGTAAAATTCGAATACAAACACCATGTATATAAGTCATTTGAACAGGCAATCAAAAAGGCCAAGGCGGAAATCAATGGCGGGTATCCAACCGTTCTGGGCGCTCTGGATATGTACTATCTGCCGTACTTTTCAAAACTGTACCATGGAGAGCATATTCCCTTTCACTATGTTTTGATGGTCGGTTACGACGATGATGCACAGAATATTTATCTGCATGACTGCGGACGCGAAGAGGTGCAAACACTTTCTTACGATGAACTGCGCCACGCCTGGAATTGCAGCTATCCAGGCCTATCAAAGCCATACACGCTCTGTACAGTCAGAATGAATTCCCCTAGAAATAAATATGAAATTGCAAAGGAAGCGCTGGTGAAAAAGAGCGAAATATTTTTGAATCCACCGGTGAGCTTTGTCGGGAGAAGAGGCTTTGAGAAATTGATCCAGGATCTGCCCCAACTGAAGAACGAGATGATAAAAGCGGATTATGATAAGATACTTGAGAACATGGTGATATTTTTCGGTACGGTGCCGACCATTCCTAATGCGCTGCGTGGTATCAAGGAACCGGACACAGTGAGCTTTTACGGCGGCTTTGATAAGATGGGCCGTGTTCTCGATGAGATAGGAAAAGAATTTGGCAATGTGATATGGCTTGAGGCATCCGGTATTTTTAAACAAGGGGCAGAAATGATCTCTGAGATTACAGATATTGTCGTGGCCTATCTAATCGGGGAAAAAGACAGGACGGACGAATTGCCCGTGATGTTCAGTAAGGTTTTGGATATTATGACGGATGGGTTTGTTCTTCTGGGTGAGGGTTAAACTTACGGACTTCAAGTGTATCTCTGTGTCAAAGAAAGGGTTAAGAGCGATAAGTAGCTCTTAACCCGCTATCAATACGTACTTTTTAGCAAGTAAGCATGGATTTATTTCCAGCGGCTCCTATGCTGAACCATATCGATTGCACCAAGCAGGATATGCGCCGCACCAAAGCCCACGACTCCGGCGGCAAGTCTTGGAGCAACATGTTTCGTTGCCATCGCTGCACCAATGCCGGTGGCCATTGTCCCTAATGCAGTCGGGATCGTACCTTCTCGGACTGCCATCTTCACCCCTCCATTTCAATGAAACAATTGTTGTCTGCCTACCAAATTCATATTTATAATAATAGGTTCTCCACGAAAAAAGCTTTTATACCGGGGGTTTTTGACATTTGGAATTGGCAATCATTACAGCTATATGAGGACTTTTCTTTTCGATATAATTATATAGAGAAAGTAGGAAAAGGAGGACCATACTTTGATGGAAAATTATAATACAAAGGGGTATCGCTATATATGTTTGCTTGTCGCTCTGGTACTTTTTGCAGGTCTTTTGCCGACTTCAACCGCTTATGCAGCCGAGGCTGCTGGAGAAGACGCAGTTGACTCTCTGGATTGGCAGAAAACCTTGGACAGGCATCCACTTCTAGCCACTGCGTATGGAAACAATACGTATGTGGCGGTGGGAGACGACGGAGTGATTAAGCTTTCGGAGGACGGAGAAAAATGGATGCTTGCGAGTCATGGAAGCCTTTCCCTTCAGAGTGTTGCCTGGGGCGGCGGAAGCTTTGTCGCAGTGGGCAATCAGGGGAGAATCCTGATCTCGGAAGACGGCAGAAACTGGAAGGAAGTCGACTCCGGAACCGACAAGAATCTCAAGGACGTCGTATGGAACGGCTCTGTATTCGTTGCGGCCGGAGACCGCGGAACCCTGCTGGTTTCAAAGAACAAAATCACCTGGACAAAGGTTGCGCTGGATCAGGAGTATTCCTTTGCA
The DNA here is from genome assembly GCA_023415235.1 of Bacillota bacterium. Classification (GTDB taxonomy): domain Bacteria; phylum Bacillota; class Clostridia; order Peptostreptococcales; family Anaerovoracaceae; genus Anoxybacterium. The sequence continues at coordinate 11,164 of JAEZLP010000037.1, read as the reverse complement.
GAGATGGCCAGCGGCGGCGGCAGACTGATATTAACGACATCGGATACCTTCAACAATATATGGATATCCAACGATAACGGGACAAACTGGAAGAAGGTAACGCCCTCCGGTGAGAATTACGGCTATGGCAACGTTGCCTATAACGGAACCGCCTTTATCATGACCGGGAAGCTTCCTCATCAGGGAGGCTCTATCATGCTGACATCCGAGAATGGCGAGAATTGGACGGTGATAGAAAACGCGCCTGACATGAAAAGTGTCACCGCTCATGGCGGCGGCTTCATCGGAATTGGGTATTCTGTTTCGGACAGCAACGGAACCATCACGCAACCCCTCTATCTTTCCGATGACGGCGTAAACTGGCAGACCAAGCAGCTGAAATGGAGGGCTGACCATGAGTTGAAATCCATCATTTCGTGCGGATTAAAACTGATTGGGCTGAATTACCGGGGAGAAATCTTTTATTCCGCGGGCGGCCTCAATTGGATCCGCGAAAGTTCGGGATTGGAATCCGCATACGACAGCATCGCCTGGGACGGCGGCCAGTTTGTGGCATACAACAGCCTTGGCAGCATGGCTGTCTCAAAAGATGGCAGCGAATGGACCAAATCGGCCGTCAAACTTACGATGGATCAGCCGATCCGCAAGCTGTTTTATCTGAATCGCGGCTTGATCGCAGTGATTGCCGGAGATCCGTCCAAGCTGTACGTCTCAAAAGACGGTTCCAACTGGACTGACTATGCCTTCGACGGACTTGATTACGCAAAAGTGATCAATGCGGGAGCCCATTATCTGCTTGATACGGGAAATGAGCTCTATCTTTCAACAGATGGCGCGCACTGGGAGAAAACAGATGCGACTTCCGCAAGCCTGAGTGCCATGAGCATCGCCTATGATGGGAAAACTTACGTGTCCGTGGGGGGACGCGGTATTGTATACGGCGGAGAAGGCAATCATTCGGAGCCCGTCAGAGTAATCGGAACAAGTGAAGATTTAAGAAGCTGGGAAACGACTAAAAGCGAAAACACCCAGGCGCTGAATTCCGTGGTATGGGCAAAGGGCCGTTTTGTAGCGGTGGGAGACAGGGGAACCATACTGGCTTCGGCAGACGGATTGTCCGGCTGGACTCAAGCGGACTCCGGCACCTCCAACGACTTGAACCACATTGTCTGGGACGGAACCCGCTTTATCGCTGCGGGCGTGAAAGGAACCATCCTCTATTCTGTTGACGGGATCAGCTGGATTAAAGGAAAGAGCCTGACAAGCGATTCAATCCAAAGAATCATCGTTCACGGCAAACAATACTATACGCTGGCTTCCAATACCATCCTCAAGGGTACTGGAACCACTGCCGCTCAGACAGATCGATTTTCCGACATCGACAAGCATTGGGCACGTTCCGATATCAATGAACTGGCAGGTAGAGGGCTGATCAACGGAGTAGGAGGAAACCGCTTTGCGCCTGACCAGAATATTTCCCGGGCGGAATTTGCGGCGATCATAACCAGAGCATTGAACCTCAGCGCTTCGGAGAAGCCGGTGCAATTTCACGATGTGAAAGCGACTGACTGGTACTACGAAAGCATCTCCGCAGCTTTTGAAAACGGAATCATAAAAGGCTACGGCCAGAACCTTATCAAACCCGGCCGCAATATTTCCAGGGAAGAGGCCATGGCAATGATGGCAAGGGCATTGAAGCTCAGCGGCCACAATGTCAACCTTACCGAGCAGGAGGTATCGGATGCGCTCAAATCCTTCAAGGATCGGGATCAGATCAGCAAATGGGCGGAAGAAACCGCCGCCGTTTTTGTGAAGAAGGGGTTAATTAAAGGAAGCAACGGACAGATCGAGCCGGGCGATGAGATCACCAGGGCCGAGACGGCGGCCATCGTGCTCAGAATACTAAAACTGCAAAATAACTGATTTTCAAGGAGGCTGCCGCTGCTTGAAAAGGCGAAAAGAGGCCGGGACTATCGTGTCCCGGCCTCTTAGTTTACACATAAAGATCAAAATGCAATTATTGAATATTTCTCTAATTTGCAGCGGAATCTGCCAGCTTAGGCCGATTGGCGTTTTTAATAATAGCCGGAGCGCATTCGACCGCGACCCAGATGGCAAGAACAATATAGATTAAAGATAAAGTCGGTACTACGACATTGGTGCCCACCGGCATTACAAAGGCTCCTTCTACCACTGTATAAGACGCAAAGGTGTTATACAAAGCCCAGATACTCATGATGAACATGAACAGGGACGGGAGGAAGGTAACCAACCAGACCTTTGGACGTTTTGCAGTTCTCTGCAGCCATACGGTGATCCCGACGAGTGCAAGAGCAGCCAGCAATTGGTTGGAAGCTCCGAAGGTTTTCCAGAAGAGACTCCAGATCGCAACAGGCGCGCCGGTCGGATCCGTAAGTTTGATCGACATAAGGATCAGCGGAATGCCGCCGATACAGAGAGTGCCGACGATACGGCCGGACAATCCTTTCATACCTGTGACTTCCTGGAAAATAAAGCGGCCCAGTCTGGTGCAGACATCCAGGGTGTCGTAGACAAATGTAGTGAATGCCATTAAACCAAAAGAGATACCAAAGGCTTTGCTGATGCCGATGAGGCTCATGAAGGAGCCCAGTCCGTTCGCATAAATAAAGTTTGGCGATTTGCCCAGAAGTTCATCTCCGGACGGCAGCATCATGACCGTCGATAATGCGATCATCGCAACGACTGCCTCCGCAAGCATCATGCCGTATCCGATGGGTTTTGCATCGGTTTCCTTCGCCAACTGCTTTGATGTGGTTCCGGAGCTTACCAGGCTGTGGAATCCGGAGCAGGCGCCGCAGGCAACCGTGATAAAGAGCATTGGAAACATCGGTTTCCAGAAATCACTGTCGCCGAACTGATGTGTAAATCCAGGATATTGTACTTCGAAGCCTCCAAAGATGATTCCGATAAAAGCGATGACCAGAGTTGCATACAGGAAGTAACCACCCAGATGTCCGCGGGGCTGAAGCAGTGCCCAGACGGGAACGATACCAGCTATGAAGCAATATGCAATGATAATGAAGTTCCAAATCCTCTGCGCGTCCTGTGGAGCGTCAAGACCCAGTACCGCATAAAGATCGAAGGGTATGTACTGTCCGATCCAGATTGCGACTCCAACCAGAATCAGAAAGATTGGCGTCGCAACGCTTAGCTTCAGCTTCGTGAACTTTAGCAGGAAGCCCATGATCACCGGCAAGATCAAATATAAGATGGAAGAGGTTGCCGTAGCTCCGCCTCCTACAGTTTTGCCGTCTGCTAATTCGATCGTGTTGACAAAGGAAGAGGTTGTGATGTCGGTAAAAGCTACGATTACCATGACAAGGGAAAAGAAGATGAAAATGTTAAACAGGATCCAGACGCGTTTGGAAACATAGTTTCTCATTGTGTCTGCGATACTCGCCGCCTTGTGGCGGATGGAAGCCACCAAAGATCCCATATCGTGCACACCGCCGCAGAGAACGGATCCGATCAGAATCCAGAGTAATGTCGGAATCCATCCGAATGCGATTCCTGCGATGATTGGGCCGGTAACGGGACCTGCAGCGGCAATGGCGGAGAAGTGCTGCCCGGCCAGATATTTTGAATCCGCCGACACAAAGTCCACGCCATCCGCTTGTTCCACAGAAGGAACCGGATTCTTGTTGTCAAGCTCAAACACTTTGCTTGCAACAAATTTTCCATAGGTGATGTAGGCTAATACTAGTATCACGGCACCTATGCCAACAATAAATAGAATGTTCATATGATACCTCCTTCGCGTGCATAAATATACACGTCTGTTATAAGTAAAAATAATCCTATTTTTAGTAATTGTCAATGATTTATTTGTTTAATGCTTTAAAATAATATAGCAAAATAACCAATAATTACCCATAATATGTCGATTATTGTACAAATGTGTCGAATAAAAATGCAGTTCAATTCATAGATATTAATGATGAATAGTAATGCAGATGGCCTATGACCATGGTTAAAGTTTAAAATATGGCCATAAAATATTAATAAAATTAAGAATAAACGAGATATAAATTAAAAATATTAATTTTTATATTGATTTTTGTTTTTGATCGTGCTATAGTAGGCTGCAAGAGAGGGGAGGTTAATTATGGCATATAAGTTAATCAGCAGATGTCCTGTCTGCAGCGGCAGACTGAGAGCTGTCAAGCTGAAATGCAGTAAGTGCAGCACTGTAATCGAAAATGAGTTTGAGCTTTCCAAGTTTGAATCATTAGGGGAAGAACAGCTGAGCTTCATGGAAATCTTCGTAAAGTGCAGGGGAAATATCAAGGATGTGGAGCGGGAACTTGGGATATCCTATCCGACCGTCAGAGCTAAGCTGGACGAAGTCATTTCCGCATTGGGTTACACAATCGCAAAAAAGCCCTCCGTAGAAAGTACAGAGATCATTGATATGCTGGAAAAAGGCGAGATAACTGCCGATCAGGCGGTCAGTATGATGAAGGAAAGTAAAATCTGAAAGGGAGAAAAGGAAAATGAAAGAAGAGGTAAAAAGAATTTTAAGTCTGATGGAGGAAGGGAAGATCGACAGCGATAAAGCGGCGGAACTCATTGAGGCGCTCAATTCGGTGCCGGAGACGCAGCAGCTTCCCAAATCTATCAACAGCGATAAGATGCTGCGGGTAAGAGTACAGTCCGGCACCGATGACAATGTGAATATCAACGTACCGGTCAGCTTTCTCAAGGCGATCGGAACAGCGGTAAACAATGTCAAGATCCATGGGCTGACCGATCAGGAGGGGATTGACATCAAAATGATCATGGAAGCCATCGATGCCGGTTTAGATGGGAAAATCGTCGACATAAAGAGCGGGAACGGCGATTATGTGGAGGTCGCGATTGAGTAAACCGGAGAAAGGATTGTTCAGATTGAGGATTTACTTGAAAAATGAAAAGGGCAGAAGATTCTTTATCCCTGCTCCCATCTGGCTTGTAAAAGCAGGCATAAGGATGGCGGGAATCGGAATGAAGCAGGAGAAAAAGGATCTAGAGAGAGAGAAGAAAATTTGTCTGGATGCTGTGAACTACAGGGAAATGAATAAGGCGCTCGATTTGCTGAAGCGGTATAAAGGACTTGAACTGGTCGATATCAAGGCGAAGGACGGGACGGAGATAAGAATCATTGTATGAAAAAACCCCGGATGGATGGAACCATTGGATTGGAACCCTCCCGGGGTTTTTATTTATGATCGGCGCCGCTTGGATCTCTGTTTCGGTCCCTGGCGCTTGCTGGCCTTCTCGATCAGCACCTTGCGTCCCCTATGCGTAAAGTTTCGCATGGAGTCCAAGACATCATCCGCATATTCCGCCGGTATTTCCACAAAGGTGAAGTTTTTATGGATATCGATTTCGCCGATCAGTTTACCAGGCAGGGATGATTTTGAGGCGATGCTCTGTACGATATTCTTCGGTTGAACGTGATCGAGGGCTCCAACATTGAAGAAGAGCCGCACCATGCCGTCCTTTCGATACTGGTTGTGATCCTCATCCAGGTCGGAATGCTCATAGCTTCTGGCGTCCAGCTCCTCAAAGGCAAGGCTGAAAAGGACTGCCGCCACATCAAGGGATGTCGCGTCCGCAGATTCCGCCAAGATTGTTTCAATCACTCCATGATACTTGTTGTAGCTCTTTCCCGACTCCAGCAGGTCAAGCACTTGACGAACTGCTCCTTCCAGTTTGACCTCCTCCACATCGGAGATGGTGGGAGGCTTCATGGGCAGAATTTCGGATTTTGTGTATCGCTGGATATCCTTGATCTTATAAATATCACGGCCAAAAACAAAAGAGTAGGAAACACCAGTTTTCCCGGCTCGACCTGTTCTGCCGATCCGATGCACGTAGTATTCCTCGTCGTTGGGAATATCATAGTTGAAAACCGCTTCAATATTATTGACATCGATGCCCCTGGCGGCTACGTCGGTCGCAACCAGGATTTCTATGAGGCCTTTCCTGAATTTGTTCATAACCCGGTCCCGCTCTGTCTGCTTCATATCACCGTGTAGAGCCTCAGCGGAGTAGCCCCGGGTCTGCAGGGCTGAGGTCAGCTCATCCACCCGCTTTTTAGTATTGCAGAAGACCATACCGAGCTTGATATTTTTTGCATCGATAAGGCGGCAAAGCAGCTCCAGCTTGGAGCTTTCCCTGACTTCCAGGTAGTATTGCTCGATATTGGGGATGGTAAGCTCCTTGTGTACGGTTTTAATGAGTTCGGGATCCTTTTGGTATAGCCTGGTCAGGTCCATGATCTCCCTGGGCATAGTGGCGGAAAACAGAAGAGTCTGCCTGTCTTCCGGGATCTCTTTCAGTATCGTATCGATGTCTTCCCGGAAACCCATGTTCAACATTTCGTCCGCTTCGTCCAGAATGATCATTCTGAGGTTGGCAAGCTTGAGGGTATGGCGGCGCATATGGTCCATCACCCTGCCCGGAGTTCCGATAATGATCTGGGGTTTTGACTTCAGCGCCAATATCTGCCGGTCAATGGACTGGCCTCCATAAATGGGGAGGACCTTGACTCCTTTCTTAAACCTGCTTACGTTCTTCAGCTCCTCCGAAACCTGAATTGCAAGCTCCCGGGTGGGGCAGAGAACGAGGACCTGCACTCCGGTTACGCCCGGGTCCAGCATTTCAATGGCCGGAATGCCGAAGGCGCAGGTCTTTCCCGTACCGGTCTGAGCCTGGCCGATGATATCTTTTCCCTGAAAAATCGGAGGGATTGCTTTTGTTTGTATCGGAGTAGCCTCCTCAAATCCCATTTCACTCAAGGCCCTCTGCAGTTCATGGGACAGATTCATTTCTTTAAAAATAATGTTTTCCATTCGAATTTGTAATCCTTCTTTCATCTGCGTGAATTGATGTTTATTTTACCACAGAACAATTAATTCTAAACGATACAGGGTAATTATGCAAGAAAAAACCCATCTTGCCGATGGGTTTTTCCTGCATCCTTCTCAAAAGGATCCGGTTTGTTTAGAGTTCCGGGCCCTTTAATTTAATCGGTTTGCACTTGACGAGCTTTCCGTAGCCCTTCTGGCCAACGAATTCGCCATCCTTGTATACGAGTTTTCCTCTGCTGAAGGTAGCGACGGGATAGCCCTTTACGCTGACGCCTTCCCAGATGGTATGGTCAAGATTGCCGTGCATTTCGCTGTTCCTGATTGTGACATTCTTCTTCGGATCGTAGATTACGATATCAGCGTCAAGACCAGGTCTCAGATCGCCCTTGAGATGATCGCAGCCGAACAGCTTGGCGGGATTGGTCGCACAGATTTCAACTGCCTTGTTGAAGGAAATCCTGCCTTTGTTTGCTTCGGACAGCATGTATGGATACATGTTTTCAATGCCGGCGCATCCGTTGGGGATCGTCGTGAAGTTGCCTGGAGTACCGTCCTTCTTGACAATTCCCCAGTCTTTTTCTGCCTGAGTGAATGGGCAGTGGTCGGTGGCGATGGTTGCGATATCGCCGGATTTGATAGCGGCCCAAAGGGCATCCTGAGATTCCTTGCCCTTCATTGGAGGCGAACATACGAAATCTCTGCCGCGTTCTCTCTTGTATACTTCTTTTGTGAAGTAGAGGTACTGCGGGCAGGTTTCAGCAAAGATCGGATAACCTTCATCTCTTGCCTGGATTACCGCTTCCACACCCTGCTTGTCAGCCAGATGCACGATATAGAGGGAAGTTCCGGCCATCTTAGCAAGGTTGATCGCTCTCACATCCGCTTCGCCTTCCACATCTTCGTTCTTTGACATGTAATGCCACCAAGCGTCGGTTTTGCCTTCAGCAAGGTACTGCTTCACCAATACGTTGTTTACATCTCTGTTTTCCGCATGGACTCCAACCAGAGCGCCGATTTTGGCTGCTTTCTGAAGAACCTGGTAGAAGGAGCCGTCGTCAACGCCGAAATCATAAACCATAAACACCTTAAAGGACGGGATACCGAACTTAACAGCGTCTTCCATGGAATCCAGCAATTCAGGAGTTGTAACGTCGCATACGCCGACATGGAAGGAGTAGTCCACCGCAGCGTCAGGAGCTGCGAGAGCGTCTCTTCTCTTAATGGCGTCCACCATCTTCTCGCCTTTGCCCTGAAGAACAAAATCAAATACAGTTGTAGTTCCGCCGCAGGCAGCTGATCTGGTGCCTGTATAATAATCGTCCGATGAGATTGTTCCGCCGAAAGGCATTGCCAGGTGGGTATGGCCGTCGATGGCGCCCGGAATCACCAGCTTGCCCTTCGCGTCAACAACTTCGGTACCCTTCAAAGGCTTGATGTTTTGTCCGATGGACAGAATTTTACCGTCTTTGACGGCGATATCAGCCTTAAAGGTCGATTTTGCGGTAACGATTGTTCCGTTTTTGATTAATAAATCCACTTCAAAAACCTCCTTTTTTTTACGCTTCACGCGCAATCTTGTCTTCGTTTTTTCGTCATATGAGCAGGAGCCCCTGGGTCACAAGGGCTCCTGCTATGTTTATTATAATTTTATTATAATACTGTTTAGAATAATTATTCAGGACTATCTTTCCGTCATTGCTTCTTCTTCTTCTTTGCTGATGAAGGATACGGTTTCGTTCTTCATGAGCAGTACGTAGATGATGAAAGCAACTACGAAACCAAAGATATATCCATTGGCTGCAACCCATTTCAGGGAAGAAACGCCGAGGTTGCCCAATGTCGGGAGAATGAATCCAAGAATCCATGCTGCAACCGCTTTGAGGTTCCAGCCGCCCTGGTACCAATATCTGCCGTCCTTGCCCTGGAAGAGAGCCATAACGTCGATGTTTCTCTTCTTGACCACATAGTAGTCGGCGATGAAGATCGCAGCTACAGGAGCAAGAATTCCGCCGTAGGTGTTCAGCCAGCCGAAGATGTATGCGCCGGCGCCGCCGAAGATCCACCATGGACGATAAGCGATGGCCAGAATACAGGAGATTGTTACACCCATCTTATAACTGATTCTCTTAGGCGATACATTGGAGAATCCGTTTGCAGGAGCAACTACGTTTGCGGCGATATTCGTTGTGATGGTAGCGATGATAACGCCGACGGATACCAGGAACTGGATAAAGGAGTTCTGGATCAAAGGAAGTACTGCAGTCGGGTCAAACATAGCTGTTCCAAGAGTCAGTTTTGTAGCCTGTGCAAACAGAGCTCCGACGAATGCGCAAACCGCCATCATCAAAGGCATTCCGTATAACTGTCCTCTGAACTGAGCCTTCTGGGATTTTGCATATCTTGAGAAGTCAGGAATATTCAGAGCCATGGTAGCCCAGAATGCGATGTTCGCTGTCAGTCCGCCGAGGAAGACATAAGCAAATCCGCCGCTTGCGTCAACAGTTGAGGTATCGGTGGAAGCTCTGAGCAGGTCTGCAAAGCTGTAGCCTTCACTTGCTCCGAGCGCGATGGACCATATGAACAGCATAACGGTCAATACGATCAGGATCGGAGAACCAACCGCTTCCAGATACTTGATGCTTTCGGAACCCATAACGGTTACCCACCAAACAAGGACTAAGAAGATACCGAATCCGATAAACGGAGCGGCAGGCATCTGTCCGAAGGCAGGCGCAAAAGATGCAATCAGGGAAACGATGGCAGCGCCGCCGATCCAGGACTGTACTGCATTCCAGCCGCAAGCGGTGAGCGCTCTTGACAGGGATGGCACATGAGCTCCGACGGCACCAAAGGCCAGTCTGGCAAATACAGGGAACGGAAGACCATACTTCGTACCTGCGTGAGAATTCAACTGAATCGGGATCAAGATGATGATGTTACCAAGTGCTACGTTAAATACGGACATCCAGGGAGATAATCCCAATGCTACCAATGAAGAAGCCATTGTGAAGGATGGGATACACACGGACATTCCGACCCACAGCATTGCGATGTGGTATGTAGACCAGGTTCTCGCCGAAATCGGTGTAGGAGCGAGGTCTTCATTGTAATACTTTGAGGAAGACAGTTCGGCACGAGCGGCATCAGTTAATTCATACAGTCCGCCGCTTTCTTTTTGCGTGTACTTTGACATTAAAACACCTCCATAAAATATACAGCTGTAAGATTATTACACGATCATTATACAACAGAATTAACCAAATGTAACTAGTTTTTTTCTTAATTTAAGGATTTATTTTTCAACCTTCCAAATGTTCTGAAAAATTAATAAAACCATGATTTCTCTGACTAATATTCACAGAAAACCATGGCTTTATTCAAAAGATTTTTAAGTATTATTGTTGTAAAATAAACCTTAGCAGGCCTTTAATCCGTTTAGAATCAAGGTTAAAAAGTCGCTTTGTTTCAAGTCGCTCAGCTGACGTTCTGACGTGAACTGCGATAAATCCACTGGGCAAAATTTCAGGCTGATAAAGTGGTTCACTGCACCCATGATGGCAACCGTTGCGAGAAGTGGATCAGAATTCCTGAATTCGCCCCGTTGGATGCCTTGCTCTATGATCTGGTGCATAATCCGGAATTTATCCGTCATAAGCTGGTTGATTGCCTCAATCAGTGATGGGTTCTGGAATGCATCTGATTTCAATAGCAAATCCAGAACAAAATTTTTGCTAAAGGTATATCTGGACGTATTTTCAAGCTCAACCTCGATGTATTTTTTCAGTTTATTCTCACAATCAAGTTCTGCATTCAATAGTGCCGGAAGCTTTTTATAGCCGTCTGCGACCTCGGTTTTAAACAGTTCCATAAAAATGGCATCTTTACTCTCAAAGTACTCATATACGGTACCTTTGCCAATTCCTGCGGCATCTGCTATATCAATGATCTTTGCATCAAGATAGCCCTTTTTTACGAAGAGTTCGTAGGCGGCTTTCAGAATCATCTCACGCTTTGACTGCTTTTCCCTGGACATTAGTTTTCCTCCTGCTGCAGCTTTCGCTTTTTCTCCTTGCGCTCTGCTTTTTTAGCAATCCGCTTCAGGTGGCGGTCATCCATGATGGAATAGAAAACCGGTACGATGACCAGCGTGATCAAAGTGGAGAAGATCAAACCGCCGATAACGGTGATTCCCATGGGTGCCTGAATTTCTGCTCCGGTTCCAATTCCAAAGGACAGCGGCAGCAAGCCAAGTGTCGTTGTCAGCATGG
>JAEZLP010000019.1 GCA_023415235.1 Bacillota bacterium | reverse complement strand
AGCCAGCTTATCCGCCATACAGGCCTTGGTATCAGATTTCTGTTCGTCAGGCTACGATTTCGCTATTGCTTCTTCTCTCCCACACCTCACGATGTGAAACTTGCAAGTCGCTTTTGGGTTCGTTGGCGTTTTTCTAACCGTTTAAAATATTTAATGATTTTATGTTTAAAAAAAATAATCGGAGGTATCATAAAGTTGTAACGATTACAAGTTTGTTTTTATAACAGATTCTATGAATTCGAGGAACTGGAATCCTTGGAGGTGAGAGAACATGAAACATTCCTATGAGGAGCTTGTCAACGAGCTGAAAAAGAATAACATCCGTCTCTCCTTCCAGAGACTCAAGGTTTTGGAGTATCTGGACAGCCATCTCACGCATCCCACAGCGGATCAGATTTATTGCAACGTTCAGAAGGAGATTCCGTCCCTGTCCAAAACGACCGTTTACAGCACGCTGACCGCTTTAGAGGAAGCCGGGCTGGTCAGGGCCATCAATATCGAAGGCCACGAAACCCGATTTGATATCCGGACGGAAGGCCACGGACATTTCAAATGCGAATCCTGCGACAGGATCTATGACTTTCCGGCCGATATGGACGCCCTGGTTCCCGGTGAGCTGGATCGCTTCGACATCAGGGATAAAAACCTCTATTTTAAAGGCACCTGCCCGGAATGCCAAAAAAGAGCATGATCCGGGTTGATAAATAACTACAGGTTAAAAATTAAATGTATGTATCAGGAGGAAAATGAAAATGGAAAAAACAATGAAAGATTTAATGGAAGCTTTTGCAGGAGAATCCCAGGCGAACAGAAAGTACACTGCTTTTGCGAAGAAAGCCGAAGCGGAAGGTAAAACAAATGCAGCCAAGCTGTTCAGAGCCGCTGCCGACGCCGAAACCCTTCACGCTTTGAAACATCTTGAAGTTGCCGGAAAGATCGGAACCACTGCTGAAAATCTCAAGGCCGGAGTGGAAGGCGAAACCTATGAGTACAAAGACATGTACCCGGAGTTTCTGAAGGATGCGGAAGCGGAAGGCAACAAAGCGGCCATTATGACCTTTACCTTCGCGATGAAGGCGGAAGAAGTTCATGCAAGACTCTATCAGGAAGCTCTGGATAACATCGATCAGACGGAGGAGGTCTTCTATTATCTCTGTCCCGTATGCGGAAACATAGAAAAGGCTGTTCCTGAAAAATGCAGCATCTGCGGAGTGCCAGGATCCAAATTCATCAAATACTAAATCGTAAATAGCCTCTATCGATTTAATAGTAAATAACCTCTTACGATTTTGTAGTAATATGCCTCTTACGACTAAAAAGCCCGGATACCCGGGCTTTTTTGATTGAAAAGAAAGCGCTACTCCGACGCAGCTTCCGTGACCAGATCAAAAATCTGTTTGTTGATTTTTTTTACCGGCGCACCGGAAAGATTGGAGCATACGGTTATGACAAGGGCGAGCTCCGGGCAGATCCAGAAACTGGCGCGAAAACCGTCGTCCGTACCCTCGTGACCGTAGAGCACAAAGCCGTTCTGCTCTCTTCGAAACCAGCTCAGACCGATGTGTTCCCCGTTGTTGGGCACAAGAGCCTGTTTCTCCCAGGCGGCGCGATAGGTTTCCTCCATCAGAAGGCGGCAGCTCAAATGGGCCGCTCCGAACTTTTCCAGATCGGAGATATTTGATGTGAGGGTGGAGCTTGGGCCGTGAGCCCGGTTATACGGAAAATGCTCCGATCTGACAATGTTCTTTTCCGCATCCTTTTCATGGGGCGCACAAAGATTCTCATCCGGGCCCCCTTCCCTGTAGATCCCTCGTTCAAAGGAGAGCAGGGTGGAATCCCTCATTTCCAACGGTTTAAAAATTTTGGTTCTCACGTAGTCCTCAAAGGGCATGCCCGAAACTGACGCAATGACAACACCCAGAATCTCGTATCCGATATTGCTGTAGGAGAATCTGCCTTCCTGGGGCGCCCAGAGAAGGTAGGCATCCTTTACCTCCGGGGAACGGACATACCGCTCCAGGGCTCCCTCGTCGGTTTCCGGCTTGTCCCAGTGGTAATCCTTCACATCCGGCATACCGGAGGTGTGGCTGAGCAGGTGGCGGATGGTAATATCCTTGTACCGTTCATCCTTCATCTCAAACCAGGGCAGGTAAGCCGTCAGCCGTTCATCCAGGTTCACCATACCCTCCTCCCACAGCTTTAGAACCGAGGTCCCTACCAGAAGCTTTGTAACGGAAGCCATATGAAAGATATGCTCCGGCTGCAAGGGCTTTCTATTCTGGTAATCCTTCCATCCCGCTGCGTTGCGATAGGAAAAGCCTTCCCCCAGCCTTACTCCGATTGCCAGTCCGGGGAGATCATAATTCACCAAGGCCTTTTTTAAATAATCATCCAGTTTATTCTTAATCATTCTCAGTCATTCCTTTCCGGTCTTTTAATCATTAGCTGCCTTTCCGGTCATTTCCGTGATGGTAATCTCAATGACCGCGGTGGCTTTCAGCATTTCCTCAGGAAAGGAAAAGCTTCTGTCATCGTGAGGCTTCAGAATGGCATTGAGCCCTCTGATCTTCTCCTCCCTGGTTTCCAGCAGCCTTGCCGTGCCGAATCCGATCACGCTGCGGAACGCCGTGCCCCAGTCGCAGGGCTTGTCACCGCCTTTTATAATATCCGGCCGGAAAAGCTCCATTTCAAAGCATACCTTGTTGTTTTTTCTGATGACGTCGATTTTTCTACCTTTGGCCGCACCGTGCAGATAGATACGGCCATCCTCATAGCCGTAATTCATGGGCACCACATAGGGCTGATCTCCGTCGACCAATCCCAGATGGCATACGAACGCTTTCTTTAAGATTTCTTCGATATCGGCTCTATTTGTGAGCTCTCTGTCCTTTCTTCTCATGGCTGGCGCCCTCCTTTTTTTGAATACATGATCGGTTCCGTTCTGCCATACAATTCATAAGCGCCGGCAGAAGGTTGCATACAATGATAATATTATATCGTATTTTCGCATAAATATGGTAAAATGTTATGGTATAAACTGAAATCAATAAGGCAGGTGTAAAATATGAAATACAGAACTTTTTCGAAAACAGGGAAAAAAATTTCCCTTCTGGGCTTTGGAACCATGAGGCTTCCCGCTTTAAAGGACGATTCCTCAAAGGTGGACGAGGCGGAGGCAATCAGAATGATCCGGACCGCCATCGAGAAGGGGGTCAATTATGTTGACACGGCTTACATGTATCATGACGGATACAGCGAAGTAGTCACAGGGAAGGCTTTAAAGGATGGCTACCGGGAAAGGGTGCTGCTGGCAGACAAGCTGCCTCTCTGGATGGCGAAAAGCGCGGAGGATATGGACAGAATCCTTGATGACCAGCTGAAACGGCTGCAGGTGGACAGCATCGACATGTATCTTGTTCACAACGTCAACGCCCCCGTGTGGAGGCGGGCGCAGAAATACAACACCCTCCAGTGGCTGGAACAGAAAAGAGCGGAAGGTAAAATCAAGTACATCGGATTCTCCTTCCATGATGAATTCGACCTGTTCAAGGAAGTGCTGGAGTCCTACCCCTGGGATTTCTGCCAGATTCAGCTGAACTACATGGATGTGGATTTTCAGGCGGGAGTAAAAGGACTCCAGCTGGCCGGTTCCCTGAATATTCCCGTCATCGTCATGGAGCCGTTGAAGGGCGGAAAGCTGACGGACGTACTGCCCCAAAGCATCAAGGATTTCTGGGAACAGGCGCCGGTCAAAAGGACTCCGGCTGAATGGGCTCTCCGGTGGGTTGCCGATTTCCCCGAAGTGCTGACCATTCTCAGCGGCATGTCAACCATGGAGCAGGTGGAAGAAAACTTAAGGATACTCAGTGAAGCTGATCCCCAAAGTCTGACGGAAACCGAGCACAAAATCATCCGGAATGTGTCGGAGGAATACAACAAGCTGATCCGGTACTCCTGCACCGGCTGTCAGTACTGCATGCCCTGTCCTGTAAAAATAAACATCCCGGATGTGATCGGACGCTACAACGATTGGTTTGTGTTTGAAGGGAACGATAAGATCATGGAGGATTTCTATACGTGGGTTCCCGAAAAAGGAAGACCTTCCGTCTGTGAATCCTGTAAGGCCTGCGAATCTCATTGTCCGCAGCACCTTCCAATCTCTGAGATCATGCGAAAAGCGAAAGAGATCTTCGAAAAGTAAGAACCATATTAATCGTGATAATATAGTAAGAACGAACATTAGAATAAGAACCATATAAAAAACCGGACTGGCGGCTGTGTGTTAAATAAATTGTCAGAGCTTCAAAACCGTAACAATAATATTTGGAGGAACCGCCGGTCCGGCATTTTATTGATTCATTGATATTTCAGTATGAGATGATGCTATTTATTCTCATTCAGCGCGTCTAACAGTCTCTTTTCATTGAGAGCGTCTGCATATTCGGAATCCATTTCTCTAATTCCAGCAGGGAATTCATATTTTGCCAGTCTCTCTACGAATGGATCCGGGTCGAAGGATTCCGGTCCGTGTACGCCCTTGAGGTCCCAGATTCCCTTTGCTACCAGTTCCATCATAATGACTGGACCAACAGCGGTCTGGGCTACTACGGAGTTGGTGTTATACTTCTTCAGGCATTCCTGATTGTCAGCTACCTGATAGAGATAAACGGATCTTCTCTTGCCGTCCTTTGTTCCGGTGACCCAAGTTCCTGCGCAGCCTTTTCCGATCATCTTCGGTGCGAGCTCAATCGGGTTAGGAACAACCTTTACAAGGAAATCTCTCGGTGTGATTTCGCTGTCGCCTACCTTGATCTTTCTGGTGGCGGAGTCCATACCGCAGGCTTCCAGATCCTTCAGCAGCTGTCTCATTTCTCTCGGCACGCCGTATTTGAAGGTTACTCTGTTACAGTCGATCACTCTCGGAACGAGCATGACCTCTTCATGTTCTACGTTGATTACTTCCACATCGCCGATTCCGCCGGGGAAGTTGAAGATTTCAGGTTCGGAGAATGACTCGGTGCAGAACCAGCCCTTACCTTTTTCCCAGATCACAGGGGGATTCAGACATTCTTCGATGGTGGTCCATACGGAGAATCCGAAAGCAACTCCGTCATATCCGGGGATCTGATAGTTGTCTCCGTCTCTGACATTGACTTCGTCAATGGTGTCAAACAGGTGCTTCGCTGCGTATTTTGCAAATACGTCAGCCATACCGGGCTCTACTCCGGAGCCTACGATGGCCATATTTCCAGCTTTTTCCCATTTTTCGTGCTGTTCAAACTGGTAATCTCCCAGCTTTATGTATGCCAGCTCATACGGTTTTTCCGGATGTCTCTTGGACAGGGTCATTGCGCAGTCCAGATATCCAACTCCTACTTCCAGACAAGTATCAAAGATATTCTCGTTGAAATCAGGTTCTACCGCATTCATGACGAAAGTGATTCCATGCTTTTTGATCACTTCCTTCATGTTTTCCTTATCTTTGGCGTTGATTTTCTCCGCGATAAAGCGGCCGCCTCCACACATTTTTGCAACTTCCTGAGCTCTGTCAAAGTTATAATCCGAAACCACAACTTTTTCCGCCCATTCGCCTTCTTTTCCAGCTCTGCTGATGATCATAGCTGCAGACGTTCCAACTCCGCCTGCTCCGATAATTAAAAGTTTCATTTTCAAAACCTCCACATAATTGGCAATGTTTTTATATGTTTCCACAGCTTAATGGTAGCAAACGTATTCTGAATATTCAATTATGTATTTGCTGAAATAATGTACCAACTTGCTGTATTGAGGCCATTTTTGAGCAGCAAACCACAAATTAATCACATTTCGGGCGCCGGACTGCTTGTCCCCGTATTTTTCTCCGTTCCAGCCTTTTCCTCAATACGATCGATGAGAATCAGCTCGGCTCCGAAGCCCGTCAGGTGGGACTGAATGCTCAATGTGTCCACGGCGGTAACGGTGCTGAAGCTCACGGTCGGCGTCATGGCCCAGCGGTTTGTAAGCTTTTCCCGTTTTGAAACCGAATGGGAATTGCCCAGCTTTACCCTGTAGCTCATGATAATATTGTCCTTGGAAAACTTGTACCGGCTCATCTTGTACTCGCCGGATATACCTGAAATCTTAATAAGGATTTCCGCCTTTTCGTCAAACTTAAGGAGCTCCTCCATGGTTTCTGCCAGCGTAGGATTCTTTTCTGATATTTCCCTGATCCTTTTGGAATGGTTGTAAAAAAGAATGCTGAAGGAGTCCTTGCCCATGCTGCTCCTATGTGATCTCGTAATGATATAGTTTTCGTCTTCGGCAAGGATATGTTCGTTCAGAGCGGTTAGCATCTTGTATGCAAAGGCGGCGGGAGCCATGCAGCTCTTTTCGAAGAGGGCCCGAATCCCATGCTCAGCAGGCTGCTTCATCCTTCTTGGCAGATCGAGATCCAGGGAAACGATGGTTAAAGTCGAGCCTTTTTCCTGATTTTCCGCAACAAAAATATCCTTGGTCTGGTTCTTCAGCGCCTTTTTAATTTCATCCGGCTTGGAAAGGATATACTGGGCATGGATTTCCCTGCTGCTCACATTGCCGGTATATTTTTTTCGATATTCCAGGGGATGCATCCCAAACCATTTGGTAAAATACTTAATATAGTAGCGGATCGCCGAAAATCCCGATTCCTCGGATATGGCGCCGATTTTTTTATTGGTTCCCAGCAGTAGTTTCTCAGATTCCTCAACTCTGATAAAGCTGAGAAGCTCCTGAAAGCTAAGGCCGGTAGCTTCCTTGATGACATGGGAAAGATAATAAATGCTGAGATGCTCCTGCTCCGCAATCTCATTCAGAGTGAGCCTTCTCGAATAATTCTCGTACATGTAGTCGGTAATCCGGTTCAGTCTGCCGGCTAAAACCTTATTTCCGATATTCTTTGCTTCGTTGACGAATCTGCCGTCCTCCATGGTGAAGTACTGAAAATTTGCCAAAAGATTTGCCAGCAGATTGTGGGTCCCCTCAATGACCTTATACTCATATCCGTATCCCTTTTCCAGTATGTCCAGCATTATGCGCCCTAAGATGTTCCGCAGGGCTTCCAGATTCTCGTCATCCTCATCCTTCATGTCCGTAACAAAAAAGCTGTTCTTCAGATTGCCGTAATACTTTGAAAAAAAGGAAATATCCATCTGCAGCATCATGACCATATTGGGCTCGTCCGTATGGCGGAAGCTGTGAATCTCTCGGTCATTCAGGATAAAAATGTCTCCTTTGTTCAGAACGTAGGAATAATATCCGTTCTTCAGTCCTACAGACCCTTCAAGGACGTATACCACTTCAATATCATCGTGAAAGTGGATTGGATATTCCATAATATTGGCGGTGATAACATTTACGGGCAACCCTTCCTTGTAGAAATTTTTCTCCTTCAACATGGCTTTTTCCTTTCGTAACAGGTTCATCGACTCATTGCTTTCAGCTTTTTATAATATTTATCGTAAAAAATTCAGTCCGGGCTCCAATCCTTGTGGTATTATGTAAACATTTGTTTGTCCTCGGCCGAATTTTTTTCAACAAGGCAAATTAGCAAAATTACAACTTTCAGGTGCTTATCCACAATGGAGAAGTGATTGTATACAATTTTATCCAAGGGTGGCTGTGGATAAAAGAATATATATATAACGTTGAAATTTCAACATGTCTGCGGAAATTTAAAAAAGTCAATTCCAAACTTATCCACAGATTTTCCAAACTATATGGAAAACCACAATCCCGATAGCAACCGGAATGCCGCCAATACCGGCTTATCCTCTGCTGTCGATTGTCCGAAGTGGTTCGGCAGGTTCTTTCCCTGAATAGATCAGAATTCCTTCATAAATGCACCGGGCCAGCTTTCTCTGATATTCTTCCTGTGTAAGGAGTAAAGCTTCTTCCGGATTGGAAAGGAATCCGCATTCCACCATCGCCATGGGAACCGTTGGATTCTTAAGCATCAGCGCATCCCGCTTCTTCAGGACGGATCTGTCGGTTCCGTCGGCAATGCCCCGAACCAGCTGCTTCTGTATAATTTCCGCCAGTTTCTTGCATTCATCAAGGACCGCCTGTTCCCCCGGCCCGGCAGGATAGAAGGTCTGGGCCCCTCGCACGGAGCGGTCCTGTTTGAAGCTGTTCAGATGGATGCTGACAGCAACCATCGGGTCGATATCCCGGATCATCTCCCTGCGGGCGATCAAATCTGCCGTCTTCTTGCCCCGAATGGTTTTGCTCAGGTTTTCTCCCAGGCTGATGTCTTCTTCCCTGGTCATTATAACCTTCCAGCCGTCCGCCTCTGCCAGCTCCTTGATATAAAAGGCTATGGCAAGATTAATGTCCTTTTCCATAACGCCGTCGGAGCTGGAGGCTCCTCCGTCTCTCCCTCCGTGGCCTGGGTCAATGACGATGATATCTGCGTTGGTGATCTTCTGAGCTCTGGTCAGTACATTGTCATAAGCCGGCGTAAGGCAGACGATAATCGTTAAAAAAAATACAGCCAAGGCGATTTTCCATCTTATTTTTTTGTCGAATCTGTTTGATTTCATTGCCGTCCCCTCCCTGTTAATGTATATGAGAGGCCGGAATGCAGTATTATTAGTTTTATTATATCCCTTGGGAACAAAAAGTGCTATAATTTTTATAATTACTTTGCGGTTTGCATATAATTTCTTTTAGGTGAGGTGGATAAGTATCATGACCATAAAGCTATTTCAAAAGGACGTTTATCAAAGGGAATGCGTAAGCACAGTTCTTGAGGTTCAGGGAACCGGAACCGAAGAAGACCCTTACCGGCTCATACTGGATGAAACCATATTTTTCCCCGAGGGAGGCGGACAGCCCTGTGATCTTGGAACGATCGACGGTATCTCAATCAAGGATGTCACCGAAAAAGACGGAGTCATCTATCATACCATGCTTCCCGCGGAAAGCGGCGGCTCTGTCCCGCATCACGCTCCAATCTGGGAAGCCGGTGAAAAGGTCGCCTGTGTCCTGGATTGGGCACGCAGGTTTGAGAACATGCAGCGCCACTGCGGAGAGCATATCCTGTCCGGAATCTTTTTCCGGGAAACCGGCGGCGTAAACAGGGGCTTCCATATGGGGAGCGATTATATGACCATCGATATCGACGTCCCCGGAATCACATGGGAGCAGGCCCAGCTGGCGGAAGCGCTGGCCAACGAGGTGATTTGGGCCAATGTTCCGGTTACCGTAAGGTATTTTGAAAGCCGCTCCGAAGCGGAGGAGCTTCCTCTTCGAAAAGCTTTGGCCATTGACGAGGATATTTCCATCGTGTGCGTCGGGGAGGAAAGCAATCCCGCCGACTGCGTCGCATGCTGCGGAACCCACCCCAGCACCTCCGGTCAGGTTGGTCTTCTGAAAATTTATAAGGTGGAAAACTACAAGGGCATGACAAGGGTTTATTTCAATGCAGGAAAGGGCGCCCTTGAGGATTACCGGAACAAGCACCGCATCATTACGGAGCTGAACAGGAAATATTCCGCTGACGACAGCGATCTGCTGGACAAGATAAAGGCTCAGGATGAAAAAAACAAGGAAATAAGACAGGAGCTTTACCAGCTGAAGAATACCTTTATCGAAAAGGCGGCGGTGGAAATTGTGCAGAGCTACGGAGTCGGAGGAGTCCTGTGCCGGGAATACCCGTATTTTAATGCCAACGACCTTCTGTCCATCACGAAAGCTCTGGCGGAAAAACCAGGCAAGCCCCTGATCGTACTTGTCGCCACCCGGGAAAACGTCGTAATCCTTTCCTCCTCCGGCGGTCACGACTGCGGAAAGCTGGTCAAGGAGAACGCGCACGTATGGCGGGGAAAAGGCGGCGGAAATGCAGCCGGAGCTAGAGCCATGTTCCCATCCAGAGAGGATTTGGATTGTTTTGTGACATTTTTAAGACAGGCATACCAATAGGCGAGGCCGGATTCCAACCGGATCCTTTGGGTACCGCAGACCTATCTCTTTTCCTGCGCCGAGCCGATGGCGCCCACGGAAAAAATTACAACCAGCGAGCCGATTATGCACAGCGCCGTGCTGATCAGCAGCAGCAGCTTCGCGCCGCTGCAATCGAGGATAATTCCCCCGAAAAGACTGGCAAACACAATGCTCAGCGTAATCATTCCCGTAACAAAGGACTGACCCTTTACAGCCTCTCCCTTCTCCATCACCTCATCCACAAGATGGACCGAAGCGGAAAGAAAAATCGGGAAGGAAATGAGCTGAAATAAAAATGCAAGATAGAGAAACCCCACCGAAGGAGCCATATAGGTTAACAATATTTTCAATACAAAAGCGATGGACGAAACCTTCAGCATGAATTGACAGCTGAAGGTTTTTCTCAGCCTGCTGAAGAAAAACAGCCCCGGCAGCTCCAGCAAAGCCATGAAGGAAAAGAGCCGCCCCATTTGGCTGCTGGTGCCTCCCATATTTATAATAATCTGCATCAAATAGAAATTGAGCACCGCGTTCTGAAAAAATATAAGCACGATGCCCGCGGAAAAAACCAGAAACATCCTGTTTCGTTTTATAAAAGTTCTCAGGTCAATGGGTTCCGACGCAAGGCCGGCTTTGCCGGAATCCGAATCTCCCGGAATTGCCGGGACCGCGCTTTTATAAAGCCGGTCGGTTGCAAAGAGGGAAAGAAGGAGAAGGAGCAGGATCGCCACGCCCGCTGCGGGGATCGCCCCGATACCGAACCGTTCCACCAGAGAGCCCAGAACAGCGCACAGCAACGCGTAGGCAACCGAACCCACGCTTCTTGCAATTCCGAAATTGACCCTATGTCCGCTTCCGCTGAGATAAAACGCCATGGAATTGATCAAGGGCTGCAGGGAATGGAACCATGCTCCAAGCAGCACAAAGAGAACCGATAGAAGGAAACTCTTGGCAGGGAAGAGAAGCAGCAGCGCCGTTCCCGCCAGAAGACCTATGGATATGACGCCTGTAAAATCAATAAGGGACGCCCTGCGGGACTTGTCCGCGGCATCCGCCAGAAGGGGCTGAAGCACGACGGCGAGCACGCTGGACGCGGCCAGAATTACACCTATTTCAGAATTTGTATAGTTTTTCCCCAGAAGAAATACGGAGGCGAAGCTGAGAATCGCTCCAAAAACCATCCAATAAGTTGCCTGTATCGCTCCATAGGAAATATTCAATCGTTTCTTCATATCTTCCGCCGATCCGCCAAATCTAATAGAATAACCTTGTACCGCGTCTGAAATCCTTTCCATAACTCGGCACTCGACGTTTCTATTCTAGCCTTTTTTTCCTGTTTCGTCCACCTGTTCTTGATTGAATACAGGCCGCGAAAATTGAAAAGCCCCTATCAAGGGGCTTTTCGAGGAGTTTTTTAATGTCTTATGTCTTCCTAAAACAGATCTCTCAATCGTTAATGCAGTACGCTTTTTACCAGGTTTAAATCTCTGTTCTGGAGAATTCCCGCCAGGATAGGCTCCTTCGCAGTATCGCTGTCGATCTTGGCCGCTTCTGCAATGCAGCCCTGAATCAGTTCCAGACTTTTTTCATGAGGGGCGTCGCTTTGCTCATCCACGAGGAATATGAGACTTTTATAGTAGCCCTTCCTGCGGGTCGGATCCAGCATGAGACGTCCTCCTTCCAGAGCCACCTTCTCCCCTTCCTTCAGCACATCCAGCGCCGAAGCACTGTCCAGCATGATCACTTCATTTTTTCTTGCGTAGAAATCTTCTACTTTTTTATTATTGGTCACAATTACGCGCTTCATTTCAATCCCTCCTATTAATACTAACTTCCCCGGATAAGGTTTCCGGTTCTTGCTTCCCTGTTTGATCTTATTTTATGGGATGCACCCGGATGAACGACAATTGGGAAATTATAGAAAAGGTTAAGCGAGATTCAGGTTTAGCCCGGGGATAGGTAATCCTCAACCATTCTTCAGCATTGACCTGCCACCCTTTCTCAACTATACTGTTAATAAGTACAAATATTGGCAGGGAAACCTTGTCAAAGGAGGCGGTACTATGAAGATCGGAACCTTTGCAAGAAAGTTCGGCTTGAATATCAGCACAATCAGATATTACATAAACAGCGGACTGCTGACGCCCGTCAGGTCAGGGGGGCAGTACGAATTTGACGCGAACTGCATAAGCGACATGGAGAAAATACTGAAGTATAAAAAGTACAGCTTTTCTCTGGAAGAAATCCAGCTCCTGTTCTTCATGGAAAAGGCCTCCCGTTTTCAGGACGAACTGGTTCTTGAGGTTTGCGCCGATATCCTGAAAAAAAAGAAAGCCCAGCTGATCGACGAACGGGACAACCTGACAAAGTTCATCGAAGAACTGGAAAAGGAGATTGAAGATCTTCCGGTCCTGCCCGCCAAAGAATTGAACGAGGCCGGAGTTCCTTACTTTATCATTCCCTATCTGTATTGTCCGATCTGCCAGGTTCCTCTGGAGCTCGATTCTGCAAGCCTTTCCAACGGTAGCCTTCAAAAGGGCATACTTTCCTGCGAATGCGGCTATCAGGCTGCGATCATCGATGGAATCATCCTGTGCCGAGAATATGCGGAGGACACTCCCTTTAAGGCCTTTGAAAACATCGAATCCGTCATGGCCATGAAGGATCAGTTCAGCCCGCTGTACAGAAAGCTGATCGCCAAGACCTATATCTGGATGTTCAACCGGGTCCCGAGCCATATCAACAGCAGCAAATATATTATGACCGGACCCTTCACCTTCAATTTTCTTCTTGAATACATGGAAAGGCTGGGCAAGGACAACACCTATATTATTTTTGACCCCTCTTTGAAAAGAATCGAAAAGATCAAGCAATATTTGGCAGCCTGGGGCTACAACATCGTATATATCGTAGGCAAGCCATCCGATCTTCCGTTAAAAAACGGCTCAGTGGATCTTTATATCGATGATTATTCCACTGTTAATTCCCTGTTCACCTATAATACATTTTCCACGGAACACATCTCACCTCTGCTGAAAAATTCCGGCGAGGTAATTGGAATTTTCACAACCTATCAGCGCGCGCAAAAAAGCCTTCATAATTTTAAACAGGACCATCCGAATTTCGAACCGGGGAAGATGACCCTCAGCGGTCTGAAATACCAATGGTCCCAGCATAAGGTAAAAGTATTCGAGGAAAAGAGGCTGGGTTCGACGACCCCCGGCGAAACTCATTACCCCCAGAATGTCATCGGGGAAACGATTGATATCATGGGTTATCATGGAAAAAAGGAATCCTGAACGATTCTTATTCATCAAAAACCGTCATCCCGATTATGAGATGACGGTTTTTGTATTCCTTTGAGAAGGTAAAAAAATGAAAAAGCAATTAAATGAATGAGCGCCGAACTCTTTACAGAATTCCGTCTCCGTTGTTCCGGATGAGCTCCCGGAACCAGTATCCGGAATCCTTAATGATGCGCCTCTTTGAACCGTAGTCCACATACACAAGCCCGAAGCGCTCATCATATCCGCGATCCCACTCGAAATTGTCCACAAGGCTCCAATGGAGATACCCTTTTACCGGTATGCCCTCCTCGACAGCCCTTTTCATCTGCTGTAGATATCTGGCAAGAAAGTCTATTCGATCCGGATCATGAACCGCTCCGTCTAAAAAAATCCGATCGTTGCAGCTCTGACCGTTTTCCGTCACAATTAGGGGCAGCCGGTAGCGGTTATACAGAAACCGCAGTCCATAATACATGGCTTCCGGCGTGACCGGCCATTTCATCGCCGTACGGGGAAAGCCGGGCGGGTTACCTGACGCTTTTCCGTCTGCATCGACAGCTATTCCGTTGTAGATATTGAGACCGATGAAATCGGAGGGCTCCCGGATGATGTGGCGATCCTCCGGAGAAAGACTTTGATTCAGCCGCCGGAATTCCTCAAAATCCTCCGGATACTGTCCGTAAACAGCAGCGTCCAGCAGCCATTTGTGAGAAAAGGTCCAATCGTCCTCCGTCATAGAAAAGGTTGCATCGTATGCCGCCTTTTCTTCCGCGCCCGGAGAGGGGAAACAGATCTTTCCCGTCGACGCGAGACCGATTACAAGCGGCGCAGTACAGCAGGAACGCATGGCCGCAACCGCCAATCCGTGGGCAAGGAGCGCATGATGAGCGCATAAAACGAGCTCCTCCCCGGAAAGCATCAGTCCCGGAGCGTGGATTCCTCCGCCGTAGCCGAGTCCAATAAAGCATTGGGGTTCGTTAAGGGTAATATAGTATTTGACACGGCCGTCAAAATGCTTTGCGATCAGGGCGGCGTACCTGGCAAATGCCTCCGCTGTGCTCCTGTTCCTCCAGCCGCCTTCCTTCTCCATCGCAAGGGGGAGGTCCCAATGATACAAGGTGATAAAGGGAATTACTCCGGCTTCCAGCAAGCCGTCCACCAATCTGTCGTAATAGGCAAGCCCCTTCTCATTGATCTTATCGACTCTTCCTTCGGGCAAAACTCTCGGCCAGCTCACGGAAAACCGATAGGTCTTCAGCCCGAGGGCTTTGATCAGCTCAAGGTCCTCTTCCAGCCGATGATAAGCGTCTGCGGCAACGTCTCCGGTTTCCCCGTTTTGGATGGCGCCCTCCTTACGGCAGAACGCATCCCAGACACTTAGGCTTTTTCCGTCTTCGTCCCAGGCTCCTTCCACTTGGTATGCAGAGCTGCCCGCTCCCCATAAAAATTCTCGATTCAATACCCCCATAACCGTCTCCTCATCTCCACCCGATAAAAATTGCGGCTCTGTGCTATATTTCAACCTCCACACGGAGTTCCTTGTTTTTCCCAACGCGAATGATGGAATCCTCCTGCAACGCCCCGTTTACAAAGACCCTCCGCTTTTTTCCTCCGGTCCGCCGGACGTGGATCAGGAAGCGGGCGCCGCGGAAGGTGCGCTCCGCCTTGAATTCATTGATTCCGTCAGGCAGGCAGGGATTGATCTCAAGACCGTCATAGTGGGCCCTGATACCCAAAATATACTGGCTGATGTTCACATATGCCCAGGATGAAGTCCCGGTAAGCCAACTGTTCTTTGCTTCTCCGCTGCGCGGAGTCTCCCTTCCCGCAATCATCTGACTATATACGTAAGGCTCGGTGCGGTGTATCTCGCTCTTATGCTCCGTATAGGCAGGACAGATCAAACAATAGGCTTCAAAGGCCGAATTTCCGTCTCCCAGCATTGTATAGGCGATGCTGATCCAGGGATTGCTGTGGCAGAAGATTCCGCCATTTTCCTTGTAACCCGGTGGATAGCTTGTAATCTCTCCCAATTCCTCACGATATACGGTATAACACGGATTGAGCAGCTGAATTCCATGCTCTCCGACCAGCCGTTCTTTTACGCTATTCAGGGCCATGGCGGCATAGCCTTCTTTGATCCCGATTCCAGCCATAGTGCAGAAGCCCTGAGGTTCGATAAAGATTTGCCCTTCCTCGCATCTGCTGCTTCCTATGGGTCGGGAGTAGGCGTCGTAAGCCCGCAGGAACCATTTACCGTCCCATCCATGCTCCAGCACCGCCTGTTCTATTCTTGAAACTGCCTTAAGAACCTCCTGTCCCTCTGCGGGGTCTCCATATCTGCGGCACAATTCAGCAAACTCCCTTCCGTAAAGCACTGCCATCGCTGCGATCAGAACGCTCTCCGCCTTTCCGCTTTCAAAATTCGCACAGGTCTGAAAGCTCTCCCCCGGTTCTTTGGAAAAGCAATTCAGATTCAGGCAGTCGTTCCAGTCCGCTCTGCCGATCAACGGCAGCCCGTGAGGTCCGAGATGTTCCAGGATATATCCGATGCTTCGGCGAAGATGCTCGAAGAGTGGGCGCTCGCTGCCAGGAACATTGTCAAAGGGAACCGGCTCCTCCAGAATGGAGCTGTCTCCGGTTTCGCGTATGTAAGCTGCGGTGCAGGCTACCAGCCAGAGGGGATCATCGTTAAAACCGCTGCCAATATCTGCGTTGCCCCGTTTGGTAAGAGGCTGATACTGGTGATAGGTGCTTCCGTCCTCGAATTGTATCGCTGCAATATCCAGGATTCGCTGCCTGGCAGCCCCAGGGACCAGGTGGACAAAGCCCAGGAGATCCTGACAGCTGTCCCGGAATCCCATGCCCCTTCCCGTACCGCTTTCGAAGTAGCTGGCGCTGCGGCTCATTAAAAATGTAATCATGCACTGATAGGGATGCCAGATGTTCATCATGCGGTCGAGCTCCTTTTCCCCGCTCTGCAAAGAAAAACAGTCAAGGAGCCCGGTCCAGTATGCTCTCAATTGGTTCATGGCTTCCAACACTGCATCCTCGGAGGAAAATACGGAGATCATCTCTCTTGCTTTTGTCTTATTGATACGGTCCTTTCCTTCCCACTTTTGGTCAGGCTCATTTTCCACGTAGCCCAGAATATAGATCAGCGTCTTCGTCTCCCCCGGCCCAAGCATAAGCTCCACCGAGTTGGCGGCTATGGGCGCCCAGCCGCTGGCCATACTGCCGCGGTTTCCGTTTTCCCTGACTGCCCTGGGCAGGGTCCAGTCCCCCATGGGTCCCAGAAAATCATCCCGGTCGGTATCAAAGCCCTTGAGCTCCGCATTGACATGAAAGAAGGCGTAATGGCTGCGCCGTTCCCGGTATTCGGTCTTATGATACAGTGTGCTGCCTTCCTGTTCCACCTCGCCGATGGACAGGTTGCGCTGGAAATTCTGCGCGTCATCCACCGCATTCCAGAGGCACCACTCTACCGCGCTATGGACTGTGATGCGCTTTTCTTCCGTTCCGTGGTTGGAAAGCTTCATATAATTCAGTTCACAGTGGGATCCGATGGGTACGAAAAAAGTCATATCACATCGGATTCCATTTTTTTCGCTCTCAATCGCCGTATAGCCGAGCCCGTGTCTGCAGCGGTAGCTTTCAAGAGGTTTTTTTGCCGGCAGATAGCCGGGACTCCAGACGTCTGAGCCATCGATTATGTAAAAGAAGCGGCTGCCAAAATCAGCCGGAACCGAGTTGTACCGGTAGCGAGTCAGCCTTCTGAGCTTTGCGTCCTTGTAAAACGCATAGCCTCCTCCCGTATTGGAAATGAGGCTGTGGAAATCCTCACAGCCCAGGTAATTGATCCAGGGAAGCGGTGTTTGCGGAGTTGTGATGACATATTCCCGGTTTTCATCGTCAAAATATCCGTACTGCATTTTACTTTTACTCCTTTTATATATACGCTATTATGGCGCTTTTTGCACAATTTAAGTCTCCCGGGGCTGAAAATTGCCTCGAAACCTTGATTTTAACGTTTCTTAATCGTTTACGTTAATAGTTATTGTACCCTAGAAGTTTGAAAAACTCAAGTGTTTTTTCTATATTTTTAGCAATTAATTTTAGTAAACTTGATCGAATGTTCCAATTTTTTTTGAAAATTGGGGGTTGCATTTTTTCCGGCAATGCGATATACTCAATTTACGAAAACGATTAAGTAAAACTTGTCCTTTTCCGTTCCATAGGCTATAATAGAATTCAATAATAGACACGGAGGGATCGCCTATGGTTTCCATGAAGGATATATCCATAAAATGCGGCGTCTCGGTTGCAACGGTTAGCAAGGCGTTGAGCGGGCAAAGCGACATCGGCAAAAAGACGGCGCAGCACATACGCAAGGTTGCCAAGGAGATGGGCTATCTGCCCAACGCAGCGGCGCGGGCACTGAAAACCAACCGCACCAACAATCTGGGGGTCGTGTATATCGACAATACGAAAAGCGGCCTTGCACACGAGTACTTCTCAACCATCCTTGACAGCTTCAAGGAGGAGGCAGAACGAAACGGCTACGACATTACCTTTATCAGCAATAATATCGGAGAGTTTGAGATGAGCTTTCTCGAGCACTGCCGCTATAGGGCCTGCGACGGCGTGGCAGTGGTCTGCGCGGACTTCAATGATCCCGATGTGATTGAGCTGGTTCAGAGTGAAATACCGGTGGTCACAATCGACCACGTATTCAATGAAAAAACGGCAATCCTCTCCAACAACGTACAGTGCGTCCGGGATCTGGTCACCTATCTGGTGGAGCAGGGACACAGGAAGATCGCATTCATCCACGGCGAGGATACCTCGGTAACCCAGAAACGTATCGCAAGCTTTTACCGCACCTGTCAGGAACACGGGATCTCGGTGCCGGAAGCTTACGTAAAAAGCGCCCTTTATCATGATCCCGCATCAAGCGCGGAGGCTACTAGAGCGCTGCTCTCCCTGGCGGACCGCCCGACTTGCATCATGTACCCGGATGACTTTTCCTTTATGGGCGGACGCAATGTGCTTGATGAAATGGATCTGAAAATACCGGAAGATATCAGTGTGGCCGGCTTTGACGGCATCTATCTTTCCCAGGTGATACAGCCAGCGCTGACCACCGTTCAGCAGGATGCGGTCAGTATCGGGCGGGAGGCAGCCAATCGCCTCATAGCCAGTATAGAAAATCCAAAAGCAGCGGTGACCGAACAGGTCATGATCGACGGGCGGCTGCTCCCCGGCAAATCGGTGAAACGGATTATTGATACGGAGTCGTAAATCGTATCTCCTGCGAAACGGCAGAAGGACTTTGAACGACGAAGTTCAAAACCGGAAAGCCGCATTACGCAGAGCATCATTGGGTAATTAACCACCTAAATAAAGCATGCTATAATTAAGGAGGAGGATTTACTATGAAAACTCTTAAAAAAACGCTCGTTTTGCTGTTGACGTTAACCTTGCTGGTTTCAATGGCTGCCTGTGGCGGCGGTACTGCGGAAACCGGAGGTGACGAAACCGGCGAAGAGGGAAAGGTCCTTAACATCTATTGCTGGAATGAGGAATTCAAATCACGTTTTACCGATTATTTTGAAAAACCGGGCCTGGTGCCTGATGGAGTAAAGGTCAACTTCATTATCACTCCGAATCAGGACAATGCCTACCAGAATGCGCTGGACGAAGCCCTGCTTAATCAGGAAAACGCCGCCGCTGATGAAAAGATCGATATCTTCCTGATTGAAGCCGATTACGCGCTCAAGTACGTCAACACCGATTATACGCTGGACGTAGTCAATGACATCGGCCTCACCGAAGCGGATCTTGCCGGTCAGTATGAGTACACCCGCGCCATCGTAACGGACAGCAACGGCGTGCAGAAGGGTACCACATGGCAGGCGACCCCCGGCTTGTTTGCTTATCGTCGTTCCATCGCCAAGGATGTGCTGGGCACAGATGATCCGGAGAAGGTACAGGAAGCTCTGGCAAACTGGGATAAATTTGACCAGGTAGCTGAAAAGGCAGCCGCAAAAGGCTATAAGATGCTTTCCGGTTATGACGATTCCTTCCGAACCTTTACCAATAACGTTTCCAAGCCTTGGGTAGACGGAAACAAGATCGTCATTGACGACAACATCATGCGCTGGGTTGAGCAGACAAAGCTCTACACGGATAAAGGCTACAACAACAAGACGACCTTGTGGGCTCCCGAATGGTCTGCCGATCAGGGGCCTTCCGGAAAGGTATTCGGTTTCTTCTACTCTACTTGGGGAATCAACTTCACTTTGCTCGGCAACTCCCTTGCAACGCCTGAATCCGAAGGCGGAAAAGCCGAAGTAGGCAACGGAATCTACGGCGACTGGGCAGTCTGCCAGGGACCGGAAAACTACTACTGGGGCGGAACCTGGATCTGCGCCGCTGCAGGCACGGACAACAAGGCTCTGGTTCGCGACGTCATGTATACTTTGACCTGTGATCCGGCCACTATGAAGCAGATCACCATCGATACCCAGGACTATACCAACAACGTAACCGCTATGAACGAGCTCGCCAACAGCGACTTCCAGTCGGACTTCCTCGGCGGTCAGAACCACATCGCCCTCTTTGCGGAAGCCGCACCGAAGATCGACATGAGCAACATCTCTCCCTATGATCAAGCTATGACTGAGCAGTTCCGACTGGCTTTCAAGGATTATTTCGACGGAAAGGTCACCAAGGAACAGGCTCTTGAAAACTTCTACACCGCAGTCATCGAAAAGCATCCTGAACTGCAGAAATAGATCAGTAATTTCCGAACAAGAACGGTCGATGCAGCGGCGAGGCTAGCGGCAAAGACTGATCACGCAGGATAAGGTAATGCAAATGCCTTGTCCTGCGTTTTAACGATTGAGGTGAAAAAATGAGTACCGTTCACAACCAGGCGGCAGTCAGACGTAAAAAGACCGGATCCGTCAGCTATTCGAAATGGGGATATATCTTTTTGATACCATTTTTCCTCGTGTACATAATCTTTTCTCTGATACCCCTCATTTCCGTACTCTACAACAGTTTCTTCGAGAACTATATGTCGGGATTAACTCAAATCGGTCCGAATTTTGTGGGGTTTGACAACTACGGAAAGCTTTTTGAGGGAGACCTGGGGAAATACTTCGGCAACACTATGCTGATCTGGATTCTCGGGTTTATTCCGCAGATTCTTATCTCCCTGCTTCTGGCAAGCTGGTTTACCAATCTGCGTCTGCGTCTTCATGCAACGGGGGTTTTTAAAACCATCATTTATCTGCCCAATCTTATCATGGCATCCGCATTTGCGCTGCTCTTCTTCGTCCTTTTCTCCGATGCGGGGCCCATGAACGACATTCTTCTAACCCTTGGCGTGATCGATACGCCTTACCGCTTTCTGTCCGAGGTGGCAGGAACCCGGGGCCTGGTCATAGCAATGAATTTTCTCCTATGGTTCGGCAACACCACAATTCTTCTGATGGCCGGCATCATGGGCATCGATTCGTCGCTGATCGAGGCGGCGGAAATTGACGGAGCAAAGCCTGCACAGCTTTTCTGGATGATTACCATGCCTCTGCTGAAGCCCATCTTCGTATACGTGCTGATTACCTCCCTCATCGGAGGTCTCCAATTGTTCGACGTTCCCCAGATCCTGACCAACGGAGGGGGAAATCCGGACAGAACCAGCACCACCTTGATCATGCTGTTGAACAACCATATGTACAGCAAGAACTACGGTCTCGGCGGCGCGCTGAGCGTGATCCTGCTCATCATAAGCGGCGCTCTGAGCTTCCTCGTATACGATACGCTGACCCATGAACAGCGAGCGGACAGGAGAGAACAGAAGCGGCTGAGGGAGGAACGAAGGCTGCAGAAAGAAATCAATATGAAGAAGGGAGGAGCCGTCAATGAATAAAAGCATGTCGGAGGCCGCAAGAATGAAGCTCAGGCTGACCAGAACCGTATGCTATATCGTGCTGATCCTGATTTCGCTGATGTGCCTGTTTTCCTTCTATGTGCTCATTATCAATTCCACCCGTTCGCATCCCGACATTCAAAAGGGGTTTTCATTTCTGCCGGGAAGTTCCTTTTTCTATAACCTGAACAATCTTCTTGCGAACGACAACTTGCCGGTGGTAAAGGCAATCTTCAACAGCCTCTTCATATCCGGCTGCACGGCAGCTGTGGCCACCTATTTCTCGGCATTGACCGCTTACGCGATCCACGCGTACGATTTCCGTTTCAAGCGGGTGGCGTTCACTTTCATCATGATGATCATGATGGTGCCGACTCAGGTAACCGCTCTCGGATTTGTAAGACTCATGGGTGACTTCCATCTGATCGACACCTTTATTCCGCTGATCGTTCCATCGGTAGCTTCACCCATCGTGTTTTTCTTTATGAAGCAGTACATGGAAGCCATGCTGCCCCTTGCCATCGTGGAAGCGGCAAGAATCGACGGCTCCAACGAATTCCGCACCTTCAACCGCATTGTGCTTCCGATTATGAAGCCGGCCTTAGCCGTTCAGGGTATCTTTTGCTTTGTCAACTCGTGGAACTGTTACTTCATACCGTCTCTGATCTTAAAATCCACGGATAACAAAACAGTGCCGCTTCTGATCGCTCAATTGAGAAATGCGGATTTCCTGAAGTTTGATATGGGGCAGGTCTATATGCTTATCACCATCGCCATCGTACCGATCATCATCGTATATCTCCTGTTGTCCAAGTTCATCATAAGAGGCATTGCACTGGGAAGCGTCAAAGGATAAGTATAATAAGGATTATATCGATAATAAGGATACCAAGACGAGGCTGTCTCAAAATGATTGAATAAATCATGGAGAGATGGCCTCTCTCCATGAAAAATGAAAAAATCCGCATTCTAACTCATAGCTCAATCATTAGCTAAATCAGTTAGGAGTGCGGATTTTGAATTTTGGGCAGCACAAAATTAGGGTATAGGAGATTTTCTGGGTTTGTTAAGCAGTTTTTTTCAACATTTCTTCCTTGTATAGCTTGAATCCCCGCTTGTTAGCCTTCGTCTTGGAATGAAGCTTGTTGATGTTGAATCCGAAGCAA
>JAEZLP010000014.1 GCA_023415235.1 Bacillota bacterium | reverse complement strand
CAACGATAACTGTAGCATTGGGAAATAGTGTTTTGGCCATGAGCTTGTAGGATTTGTACATATCCATTACTACGAATTTGACGTTTTTACGATCCTTGAACTTCGAGAAATACCAGTAGAGATATTCCTGAGAGCGGGTAGGAAGGATGTCAAATACCTTTTTGTTCGCAGGATCGGTAAGGATGCATTGAAATTTCACACCGCCTGAATTGCCCCTGAATTCATCGATTGAAAGCACTTCGGGAAGTTCTGCGGGAGTGTAGCTTACATGATCGACAGCTCTCGCAGCAGAGGTTTGTGAAATATTGTTACTGCGTGCGATGCTTTTCATAGATCTTGTTTCCGTGAATTCATTGAGTATGTATGAATAAAGCCTGTTAGTGATTCTGTGGTACTTTGGAAGAAAGTCAACGTTCTCATAGAATTTCTTTCTACAAACCGGGCATACATGGCGACGCTTTTTAAGATGGATAATCGTGAATTGGCCGAAAGACGAGATGTCCTTGACTTCTTGTTTATGGTAATCGTGCACTTTGCTGGTCCTTTCGCCGCAGCGTGGACAAACATGAATACGTTGCTCCATCGTAATATGAAGATGGAGGACATTATCTTTTCTTTCCACAAAACTTACAATGACATCTTTTAAACCAGTTAATTCTTCTGTATAATCGGAATAGAGCATAGCGGAAACCTCCTGTTGGTTTTTTGTGGTGATTAAATTTTACAAGAGATTTCCGCCTATTGCTCTATTTTTTTGTCTCAAAAACCAAGAAGGCTGGAGGGTAAAACCAATTATCTTAGTTTTACCACCCCAACTTTTATTATAGAACCAATAAAACAAGATAAACGTTGATACTGAACTGTTTATCTTTTTTATTTACAAACATTGAAATGGTTTTAAAAGGCCATATGATATATGAATGTATATTTAAATAAATAGTTGTAATATTCACATAATTGTCGTAAACTGGGAATTGATGGAAGCATTGGGAGCCTCAACATATTATAAAGGAGGAATGAGCCATGATTGGAAGGGATCTCGTAAAAGTTGACATTGACAAATGCATCGGTTGTGACAAGTGCATCCGCCAGTGTCCCCAGTTTCTTGCAAATCGCTCCTATATGGACGATGACGGCCAGTTTAAGGTTGTGCCGGATCAGGAAGAATGCGTTCTCTGCGGCGAATGCATAAGAAGTTGCCCTCATGAAGCCCGTACCTTTGAGGATGATACGGCACAATTTCTATCCGATCTTGCACAAGGTAGTAAAATCGCTGTAATCGTAGCACCGGCATTCATGCTGAACTATGAAAAGGACTACAAGAAAGTCTTTGGATGGCTAAAGAAAAAAGGCGTACGCCTGATCTATGACGTCAGCTTCGGCGCAGACATTACTACATATTTGTATGTCAAGGCCATCAAGGAAAGGAACCTAAGCACTGTCATCGCACAGCCATGTCCTGTGATCGTAAACAGTATCGAACACTATTATCCTGATCTGCTGCCGTATTTAAGCCCCGTTGGCTCTCCCATGCATTGCGCGGCAGTATACCTTCGGAAATATGACGGGTTCGATGGACGAATAGCGGCCCTGTCACCCTGCATCGGCAAAACCGATGAGTTTCTTAGGTTCGATACCATCCAATACAACGTGACGTTTGCAAGGCTAATGGAGTTATATCGGAGAGAAGGGGGCTATGCGACGGAAGCAGACTTTAATTCCCCGGAAAGCCTGGTTGGATTCTGGTATCCTACTCCCGGCGGCCTGAAGGAAAGTGTGGAACAGGTATTCGGTAAGGGATTCCACATTAAAAAGATTGAAGGCCCTCGCTTGACGCAGGAATACTTGAAAAGCATCAGCCATTGCTCCTCAAAACTGCCTCTTGTCATCGATATTCTGAACTGTGCCGAGGGCTGTTCACTCGGTACCGGAACAGAGCATCAGAGAACGGCAGACGAGATGGACGCCCTCCTTTATGCGAGGACGAAAGAGCTTCGTCAACGGAAAAAGGGTCTTGTGGGAAAAATGTCGCCTGTCGATATCATCAAGGAATTTGACAAGAAGTTGAAGCTGGAGGATTTTATTGTCCATTATCGGGATCGTTCCTCAGACAAGCACCATGTATCCGAAGAAATGCTTGACGCAACCTTCCGCAAACTGATGAAATATACCGATGAGGATAAAACAATCGACTGTTCCGCATGCGGATATGAATCCTGCCATGACATGGCCGTTGCAATCGCTCTGGAGAAAAATATTCCGGATAACTGCATTGTGTTCAATAAAAAAGAGGTTGCGGAAAAGAACGAATTGATGTTGAAGGAAGCCCGTGATCATTCAGAGAAGGTCAGTCTCACCATGGAAACTACCATGAAGCAGGCGAGTTACCAGAAGCGTGAAGTGGAGAAGCTGATTGAAAGCTTGAAACAGCTTGCCAAAGGAGACCTGGATATTCATGCCGATGTGGAGGCGGCCGATCAGGACACTGAGGAAATTGCAAACAATTTCCGTCAAATAAACGATAGTCTATACGATTGCATTAAAGCCATCCACGCGCTGGTTGATGATGCTGGAATGCTGGCAGAAGCGGCGGTGGAAGGCCGATTATCCACTAGAGCTGATACATCAAGACATGGCGGCGACTTTGCCAAGATCGTGGAAGGCATGAATAAAACCATGGATGCGGTAATCGGGCCGCTGAATATGGCGGCAAGCTATGTAGACCGGATCAGCAGGGGAGACATTCCCGAAATGATAACGGATTCCTACAGAGGAGATTTCAATGATATCAGCAATAATTTAAATACCTGCATCAATGCGGTGAATGCGCTGATTGAGGATGCAGAAATGCTTGCAGATGCTGCGGTGGAAGGCCGGCTGTCCACAAGGGCGGATGCATCAAGACATGGCGGCGACTTTGCCAAGATCGTGGAAGGCTTTAACAAGACACTGGATGCCGTCATCGAGCCGATCAACGAAGCGTCCTCCGTCCTTCAGGAAATGGCAAAGGGCAACCTCCATATCTCCATGGAAGGGGATTACCGGGGTGATCATGCGGCAATCAAGAACGCGCTGAATGAAACCCTAGAAAACATGAGGGCTTATGTGAGCGACATCTCAAATGTTCTGGCTGCGGTCAGCGAAGGAAACCTGAATCTGGCGGTTACGGCGGACTACAAGGGTGATTTTATTGAAATCAAGGATTCTTTGAACAACATCATCCGGTCTCTGAATCAGGTCATGGGAGAAATCAGCGAAGCGGCGGATCAGGTAGCCTCGGGCTCAAGACAGGTATCCGACGGAAGCCAGGCGCTGTCTCAGGGTTCCACAGAGCAGGCCAGCTCCATCCAGGAACTGACGGCGTCCATCGCGGAGGTGGCGTCACAGACGAAGCAGAATGCCGCTAATGCCAATCAAGCCAACGAACTTGCAGAGGCAGCGAAAAACAACGCAGACAAGGGCAACGGCCAGATGCAGGAAATGCTAAACTCCATGGTGGAGATCAACGATTCCTCCGCCAATATCTCTAAAATCATCAAGGTCATCGACGATATCGCATTCCAGACCAATATTTTGGCTCTGAATGCAGCGGTGGAGGCGGCAAGAGCCGGTCAGCACGGAAAGGGATTCGCAGTGGTAGCGGAAGAGGTAAGAAATCTTGCGGCCAGAAGCGCGGCTGCGGCCAGAGAGACCACGGAACTCATCGAGGGCTCCATCAGCAAGGTCCAGACAGGAACGAAAATAGCCAATGACACTGCTTCCGCCCTGGTAGAAATTGTTTCCGGCATCGAGAAGGCTGCAGGCCTAGTTGGAGGAATTGCAAAGGCGTCCAACGAGCAGGCTTCCGGAATCGCCCAGATCAACAAGGGTATTGAGCAGGTATCTCAGGTAACCCAGAATAACTCGGCAACTGCGGAACAGAGTGCGGCAGCCAGCGAGCAATTATCAAGCCAGGCGGAGCTGCTGAAAGAGATGGTCGGCAAATTCAAGCTGAACAGATCATTAAAATCGATACCCGATTTGACGGGACTTCTCGGAAATGATTTAGAGAAGAACAGCGTTCGGGGAAATCAGATCGGACTGGATAATTTGAAATACGAAAAATACTAAAGTAAGTGAATAAACTGGAAAAGCAGGCAAGAGAGGGTTGTTGCCTGCTTTTTTCGAGCGATATCTATTCCTAAAATCATAATTTTGGGAATAGATATATCGTATAAAACAAAGAAAGCCGCTTTAGGCCCAATCCTTGGGTTTCACGGCTTTCTGGCTGTACGATCCATCTTAATTCTATTTCAGATTTATTTTTATATATTTTTAATTTTTCTTTGATTTAATATTTAGAAACCCCTTTTTTATTTGAAAGCTTTATTCATTTATTATTGTGATCAATTCCATATTTCATATAGCTGTCAGTTCTTTATTCCATATTGCGGTTTATATCTTTATCTTTGACCCGATATTCTCTCGCTGCTTGGCTCATGACTTGGATTATCTTTCTAAGTTCATGATTCCGGTTCTTTTCCGTGGTTCATTTCGCCGCTGTCTGCCAAAATCATGCTGAATGACGCAGTTTTCCGTACAAAATCCCCGTAACCCCAGTATTTTCAATGCCTACAGAGTTCGGGGCTCTATTTTTCGTTTTTAGCGATTTTTTTTGATATGGCGGAGGGTTGATACCTGCAATTTCCTTAGATATAAAGTCGATACTTTCAATTTCTTTAAATATAAGCCGGAATCAGGATTGTTTGGCCCGGATAAATGCTGTCGGCAGAAATATCGTTGAGCTTGCAGATCTCAAATACGACTTCACGGACATCCTTGTGGTCAGGTCCAAAATCCCGGGCAAGATCCCACAGCGTATCGCCGGACTGAACGGTAATTTCCGTATATACCGGTTTTGTCAGGCTTTCTGCGTCGTTGGCTCCGAAAATCGTGCCTGTAACGCTGATCATGACGAGAATCGCAACGGTGAGAAATAATGTAAATCTGAATTTTGATCGGATTCTGTATTTCTTTTTCATGGCAGCAACCTCCATATCCCCTTTTATTTCCAAAACATTTGTTCTTTATTATTATAATATCAGAATGCATGTTCGTTGTAAAGTATTTTCGGAACATTTGTTCTATTTTTTTTATCCATGTTCTATTTTCAACGCGAACAGTAAAACAAGCTGCTTTGAGGATAATGAAAGAAGTTAATGAAGGCCAGAAAAATAAAGAAGTTATTGGAAATACGAAAATAAAAGTA
Source organism: Bacillota bacterium (assembly GCA_023415235.1). Lineage (GTDB taxonomy): Bacteria > Bacillota > Clostridia > Peptostreptococcales > Anaerovoracaceae > Anoxybacterium. The sequence continues at coordinate 51,365 of JAEZLP010000014.1, read as the reverse complement.
GTCTGTTGGAGATAAGAAGATATAAGAAGTTTATTGGAGATAAGAAGATTTAAGAAGCTTATTGGAGATAAGAAAATAGAAAAAGTTGCTTATGCGTGGCTGTTTCCCATCATTCGGTTATAAAACCGATCCACCCACTTCACCAGCTTATGCCTTTGAGTCAGTCCTGCAATAAACAGGATCACAGCGATCGCCCCCATAATGACCAGCCCCACGTAGCTTTCGTTATAAAACATGCTGCCCATCAGAATGCTTCCGATCATAGCCGGAGCTCTTCCGATCAGGGACAGGAGTAAAAACGGGACGATCCTGATTTCCGAAACGCCAGCGGCATAGGTGAACAGATCCTTGGGAATTCCCGGTATCAGAAAAATGACAAACAAAACGACAAAGGACCTTTTCGTGTTAAGCGTATGGACAAAACGGGAGAATTTTTCCTCTCCGAATATGACCTGAAGCGCGTTTTTCCCCAGCAAACGGGCCAAATAAAAGGTTATGACCGTACCAAGGGCTACTCCAAGGATGGAGAATAAAAATCCAAGCCAGAAATGATAGGCATAACCCGCTGCAAATTGCAGCGCTTGACCCGGCAGAATGGAAACGATGATCTGGAAAATCTGCAGTCCGATAAAGAGGAAAATGCTGGCGGTTTTATACTGCTTCAGCAGCTTGTTGATCTCGTCAAGGCTTTTAAACCGGTCGATCAGCTCAGGATAAGCAAAATAAACATAAATCGGTAAGCCGATGACGATACCGAGCAAAATCAGCAGCTTTAGAACAGAAACCATTGTCGTAATTTGCTTTTTCCGTTTTTCGTTGCGATAAACCATTCTACCACCCGATCGTTCTATTCCAAAGGAACCAGTCTCTTTTCGTACAGGGTCTGGAGCGCTTTGATTACGCCGAACTTGGAATGCTCATAGGTGAGCCCTCCCTGGAAATACACTATATAAGGAGCGCGAATGGGCGCATCGGCGCTCAGCTCAATGGAGGAGCCCTGAACAAAGGCGCCTGCAGCCATGATGACCTGGTCCCCATATCCCGGCATATCCCAAGGCACCGGCCGGACATGGGAGTCGATGGGAGCCGCTGCCTGGATTCCCTCGCAGAAAGCCACAACCGCTTCCGGACTTCCCAGCTTGACTGCCTCAATAATATCGCTTCTCCGGTCTTCCGGTCCCGGGCAGACTTCAAATCCGAGATTTTCAAATACTTTGGCGCAGAGGATTGCGCCCTTGACCGCGCCGTTGACTGTTTTCGGGGCTATAAACAGACCCTGAAACATGGTTCTTGTCTGGCCGAAGGTCAGTCCGCATTCGCCTCCGATTCCCGGAGACGTCATCCGGTAGGAAATGTTCTCGATCAAATCCGCTCGCCCGGCTATATATCCGCCTGTCAACGCCAGTCCTCCACCAGGGTTTTTGATAAGAGAGCCGGCAACCACATCGGCTCCCACCTCAGTCGGTTCTTTTGTATCAAGAAACTCGCCGTAGCAGTTGTCTACCATGCAGATAATATCAGGCCGCAGCGACTTGACAAACCGGGTCCATTCCTCAATTTCCGGAATTGTAATCGCTTTTCTCCAGCCATATCCAGTGGCTCTCTGTAAGGTAATCATCCTGGTTTCCGGTGAAATGGCGCTCCGGAGCGCGTCAAAATCGATGGTTCCATCTGGTTTCAGCTCCACCTGCTTGTATTTGACGCCGAAATCCTTCAGCGAACCCTTTCCTTCTTCCCGGATACCTATGACTTCCTCCAGGGTGTCATAGGGTTTTCCTGTACAATAGATCAACTCGTCTCCCGGTCTTAGTATTCCCGTTAAGGTAAGAGTTAACGCATGGGTTCCGTTGACAATGATTGGTCTTACCAGAGCCGCTTCCGTTTTGAATATATGGGAATAAACCTTTTCCAATGCCTCTCTTCCAGGATCATCATATCCATAGCCGGTATTCCAGCCGAAATGCATGTCCGTGATTCTGTTTTTCTGGAATGCGTCCAGCACCTTATACTGGTTGAACGCCATAATATCATCCAGTTCCTGAAAAATTCCTTTTACCTGTTCTTCCGCTTCCGATACGGCCTTCAGAACGGATTCATGGATTCCAAACTCCTGATTCAATAATTGAAATGTGTTTTTTTGCATCATAATCTCCCGTTAGTTAACATAATATTTATATTGTATACTTATTTGGATTTATTATCAAATTCGTCTTCCCATTCAAAATTTCTGACCAAATCTTGTTTGACATTCTTTTTATGGGCGGCATAGAGCTGTGTCGTGGTGACATTTTCGTGGTCCAGCAGGGCCTGAACGTCGAAAATGGAGTTCCCTCTTCCGATCAGGGACGTGGCGGCGGTAGCTCTTAGCTTGTGAGGGCTGTAGCCTGCGTCTCTTGAGGTGGCCAGTCCAATCGAGGTGTATTTCTTGACGAGCTCTCTGATCTGCCGTTCCGTCATCCGCTTCCCCTGAAGGGATAAGAACAGCGCATCTTTGTGTTCCGGAGTCAGCTTATCATCCGCAGGCCGTTCTTCGTTGATATAGGAAGAAACCGCCTTGGTTACCGATTGATTCAGCGGCATCACGGATTCTTTTCCCCGTTTTCGATAGATTTTAAACTCTCCCCGGCTGAAATTAAATGAGGACACATTGAGCTGCTGAAGCTCCGAAAGCCGGAGTCCGTATGTAAGAAAGAGAATCAGGATGGCTTTATCCCGTTTTTTCGTTTTTTCCCAGAACTCCCGTTCCTTTTTCGTAAGATTTCCGCCTGTTGCCACCGCGTCAAGCATCCGCATCACCTCGTCATCCTGCAGGGCCTTGATTTCTCTTTCCCCTGGCTTGGGAAGCTTGATGGGATCGAAGCCATCGGTGATATTCCTGCTGATCAGCTCGTCCCGGTAAAGATATTTAAACAGTACGGAAACGGAGGATTTCTTTCTGGACAGGGATTTTTTATCGTTTTCATAGATATAGACGGCGTTTTCCTTTTCCACCTTGTATCTTCGGCAGTAATCGATAAAGATATTGACGTCCACCGCTTTGATCTGCTCAAAATCCTCAAGTTTAATATCCCTGGTTTTCTCCGCTTGAGTAAGGCCGGTTTCATGAATCAGGTAATTGCAGAAGAACCGGATATCCTGCAGATAGGCAAGCCTGGTCATCGGCAGCACATTTCCCTTCAGGTAGATAAAAAACCCGCTCATAAAGCGCGGAAGCTCATCCTGGATCGCCTGGCACTTTTCCATGATCTCATTTTCCTTCAGGATGATATTGTCCGGCTTATCGCTTTTATTATGGATTTTCAGTTCCTTCTTCACAGCCATTGTCATTCTCCCTAAACCTTCTCGCGAATCGTCTCAAAGATGCTGGAAAGCGCTTTTTCCTCTGTCTCAAAGGCGGACAGATCAAACCAAATCATATCCGGATATCGCCTGAGCCAGGTGAGCTGGCGTTTCGCATAATGGCGAGTGTTTCGTTTGACCAGACGGACCGCTTCCTCCAGATCATATTCTCCATGAAGGCAGCCGATGATTTCTTTATATCCGATCCCCTTCATGGAGATGTTGTGTTCCGTCAGTCCCTTTTCCAGCAAACCCTCGATCTCTCTTACCAGACCGGCCTTCATGAGCAGGTCTACCCGCTGGTCAATCCGTTGGTAAAGCTCATTCCGGTCTCGATTCAGACCGATCAGGATGCTTTGGTAATCCTTGGTGGGAACAAAGGACTCCTGAAATTCCCGGATTCGCTCTCCTGTTGTTTCCAGCACTTCAAGAGCACGGATCACTTTTTTCAGGTTGTTTGGATGGATCCGCTCCGCCGCAGCTTGATCCAGTGCTTTTAAACGGTTATGGACATGCTCCGGACCGAAAAGCTCCGCTTCCCGCTCCAGCTCCCTTCGGAATTCCGCTTGCTTTGGCATGACGGAAAAATCCATATCGTAGATCAGGGAATTCAAGTAGAGCCCTGTACCTCCCGATACCACCGGAGTCATTCCCTTTTGAAACACCTGGTTGATGTAGTTTTTAGCCAGAGTCTGATATTCCGCCGCGGAAAACTCATCCCGGGGATCGATTTCGTCAACCAGATAATGCTTTGCCTGGGCCAGCTCCTCCTTTGTGGGCTTGGCGCTGCCGATATCCATGTACTTGTAGATCTGCATGGAATCCGCCGATATGATTTCCCCATGAAAAGCTCTTGCGATTTCTATGGCATATTTTGTTTTTCCCACGGCCGTAGGGCCGGCAACAAAGATAACTTTTTTCATTCTGTTTTCATTATACCCGTTTGAACATTTTTTCGATCTCATATTTGCTCAGTCTTAAAAAGGTCGGTCTGCCGTGAGGGCAGGAATAGGGATTTTTCGTCTTGGCCAAATCCTCCATCAGTCTTTCAATTTCCTTCTTGTCAAGAACGTCATGGGCTTTCACTGCCTTTTTGCAGGCATTTGTTATAATCGCGGAAATCTTCTTTTGATTTTCCAAATCAGCTTCCCCGGAGATATTATCCATCAGAAACTCGATGAAGTCCTTTGCTTCTGAGAGCTCCATGAAAACGGGAATCCCTTTCATGAGATAGGCCGACGGTCCGAATTCCTCGATCTGAAATCCCAGATTTCCCAGGAAATCAAGCATTTCACCCGTATCGTTCTTGACCGCATGGGTCACGTTGATGACAACCGGCGTAAGGATCAGCTGCTGGGCCTTATCCGCCATCCGGTACTGATCCAGAAGCTGTTCGTAAAAGATCCTTTCATGAGCTGCATGCTGGTCGATGAGATAAAAATTGCTTTCATCCACGGCAGTGATGTAGGTGCCGAAAATAGATCCGGTAACCTCCAGTTCCTTGATATTAAAGCCCGGTTCCGCCGGCTTTGCATTGCCAGCCGGTACGGAAATTTCCGGTTTTTTCTCAGTATAAACGTTCTCTGTCTCTTGAATTTTGTCTGCCGGTTGGGTTTCCAGAACTGTCTCCCCTTCATTCCCGGTACGTTCGGTTCTTCGTTGTTCAGACAATAACTTTTTTATGTCAACTTGCTCCTCGATTCTTCTCGCGCTATGCACCACGGTTTTTCCAGAGCTATGTACCCCGGATTGATCCTGGCCGGATACCTGAATCGGAGCTCCGGAACCGCTCCCGCCAGTTTCAGGAGAGCCTTCAACCTCGTCTGAATGCTGAAACCGAAACAAATTTTTCCCTTTGATCTCAGGGATTCCTTCCCTGGTTTGAAGATTGTTCCGAATGGTGGACGCGATAAAATCACGGACCATCTGTTCGTCGTCAAACCGTACCTCTTTTTTGTTCGGATGGATGTTGACGTCTACCGTCTCGGGAGCTACCTGCAAAAACAGGAATGCGATGGGATAGCGGCCTTCAAACAGCTTTTCCCGATAGGCGTCGTTCACGGCGTTTTCCATGAGCTTGCTGCTGATATATCTGCCGTTGACAAAGAAAATCTGGCTTTTCCGGTTGGTTTTGCTGTTATTTGGGGCTGAGATAAAGGCTTCCAGCGTCATTTGGCCGCTTTCCTCCCGCAGATGGATCAGCTTGTCTCCTATTTCCCTGCTGTAGATCGTCAGGATATTGGAATAAATATCCCCTTTCCCCGGTGTGGAAAAAAGGATGTTTCCGTTATTGATCAGCCTGATTTTTATCATGGGATAGGCCAGTGTCATCTTTGAGACAAAATCGATGATCAGGGTGCTTTCCGTGGAATCAGGCTTCATGAATTTCAGTCTGGCCGGTGTATTGAAAAACAGATCCTCTACGATGATCGTTGTTCCTTCCGGACATCCCGTATCTTCCTTCTCCAGTATGTCGCCGCCCTGGATCTTGATCCTGATTCCGCTTTTTTCTCCGGCTGTCTTTGTGATCAGCTCCACTTTTGATACGGCGGCGATGCTTGCCAGCGCTTCTCCCCGAAAGCCCAGGCTGCTGATGTGGTCCAGATCGGTTTCATTTTTAATTTTGCTTGTGGCATGCCGCTGAAATGCCAGTTCTGCATCGTCACGGTGAATGCCGCTGCCGTTGTCCGTGACACGGATATATGTTTTCCCGCCGTTTCTGATTTCGATGATCACGGAGGTGGCGCCGGCATCGATGGAATTCTCCACCAGCTCCTTGACGATAGACAACGGTCTGTCCACAACCTCTCCGGCGGCAATTTTATCCGCTACATGCTTCGGCAGCTCTATGATCTTTCTGGTTTCCAGTCTGTCCATAAAAACCTCGGTTTCTTGATTACTGATATGTTTAATATCTTCTTCTCAATATGTTTAAGATTCTCTTCTCAATTACTGATATGTGTAGTATAACGCGCTTCTTGATTTCTGCTATGCTTATGCTCCTCAGTGGGATTCCCTTGGCTGCCAGACTTCCCTGTGAATGATATCTTCCAGCTTTTTTCTCGGTCTTGCCTTGGGCTGCTCCCCGGGATACCCCAGCGTAATGATGCATACTACAAATTTATCGTCGGGAATGGAAAGGATCGGTCTGATCTCTTTCTGCTCAAACCAGGCAACCCAGCAGGTGCCCAGGCCCAGCCGCTCCGCTTCCAGCACGATATGCTCCACCGCTATGGCGGTATCCCGGATGATCTGTTTTAATTCAAACTGCGGACTGTTTTCATCCAGAAAGACATCCTCAGGCGGATTGATCCTGGAACGAATGTCCGCCACGCATACAAGGAATACCGGAGCCTCCGCCATCCAGGGTTGATTGTGGGACACTTTAGCCAGCTTCTGTCTGGTGGCCTGTGATTTTACAATGATAAACTGCCATGGCTGGGTATTCTTTCCTGATGGCGCCAGCCTTGCGCTTTCCAGCAGCTGAAGAATCATCCCGTCTTCAACCGGCTGGTCCTTATACTTTCTGATGCTTCTCCTGTTTAGAATCTCCTCCATTATTCTTTCACCCCTTCTGAATTGATTCCCCTATAAGTCACCATCTGCCGCTTTCTTCAGTTCCTCGAGAATGCCGAAGGCCTGAGATGGCGTAATATTCAAAAGATCCAGCCCTTTGAGCCGCTCCACCACGGGATTCGGTGCAAAGCTGAAGAAGGAAATCTGCTCCGTGTCCGCCTTTGGATCCACGGTTTCGTCGACCTGTGCCGCATATCTGTCCAGATCGATGGATACTCCGCTTTTTTCAAGCTCCTTGAGTTTTTCTTCAGCGGTGGAAAGAAGCTGAGTCGGCACGCCGGCCAGCTTGGCAACATGGATCCCGTAGCTCCTGCTGGCGCTTCCTTCTATAATTTTATGCAGGAACACGATATTTCCGTCCTTTTCCTGCACATCCACATTGAGATTTTTCAACCCTGTCATATGGCCTTCCAGTGCAGTCAGCTCGTGATAATGGGTTGCAAAGAGAGTGCGGATCCGGCCCTTGCTGTTGCAGAGATATTCCACCACCGCCCATGCAATGGATAATCCGTCATAGGTGCTGGTGCCGCGGCCGATCTCGTCCAAAATGATCAGGCTCTTGTCCGAGGCCGTATTCAGGATATAAGCCAGCTCGCTCATTTCCACAAAAAAGGTGCTTTGTCCCTGGGCTAGATTGTCGGAGGCTCCGATTCTGGTGTAAATCCTGTCTACAATGCCGATGGCGGCCGATTCCGCGGGTACGAAACAGCCAGTCTGGGCCATCAGTACGATCAGCGCGGTCTGCCTCATGTAGGTAGATTTTCCGGACATGTTCGGTCCCGTAATCAGCAGCAGGCTGCAGTCTTTTCTGTCGATATAGGTGTCGTTGGAGACAAAGATTCCATTTTTTATGGTTCCTTCGATTACAGGATGGCGTCCTTTTTCGATGACGATGGCATCGCCGTTGTTCACCACAGGCTTTACATATCCAAGCCTGCTGCTCGTCTCCGCGAAGGCGGCAAGCACGTCCAGAATGGACACTGCTGCCGACGTTTTCTGGATGTCGCCGATATAATTCTGTATGGTATTCCTGATCCCGGTGAAAATCTCATATTCCATCTGATTGATCTTTGCTTCCGCATTGAGGACGACGGATTCCACCTCTTTCAGCTCGGGCGTGATGAAACGCTCGCAGTTGACCAGGGTTTGCTTTCTGATATAGTTTTCGGGAATCATATCGTAATAGGACTTGGTCACTTCGATGTAATATCCGAAGACCTTGTTGAATCCCACCTTCAGGTTTTTAATCCCCGTACGCTCCCGTTCGCTTCCCTCCAGACCTGCAATCCAGTTTTGACCGTCCAAAATGGAATGCTTCATCTCGTCCAGCTCTTTTGAATAACCGCTTCGAATCAGACCGCCTTCCTTTATGGTAAACGGCGGCTCCTCTACGATTGCCTCGTCGATCAGTCGGCAGATATCCTCCATGGCGTCCATGGACTTTTCCAGCCTTTCAAGGAGCGGATCTCCGCATGCGGCCAGCTCGCTTTTCAGATCGGGCAGTACGAAAATGGAATTTCTCAAAGCGATAAGGTCTCTGCCGTTGGCGTTGCCGCAGGCGATCCTTCCGGCAAGACGTTCCAAATCATATATTTTTTTCAGATGCTCCTTGATGTTGTTTCTTAGAAGGACCTGATCGGTCAGCAGTTCCACTGCATCAAGACGTTCCTGAATTTCCTTCAGCTTGTTCAAAGGTTCTCTCAGCCACTGCTTCATCCTTCTGGAGCCCATGGCTGTGTGAGTCCTGTCCAGCACGCCCAGAAGCGAACCCTGAACCTTTTTTTCAAACAGGGTTTCCGTCAGTTCCAGATTTTTTATCGTAGCCTTGTCCAGGGACATGTGCCCCGCCGTGTCGTATACCACGAGATGGGCTAGATGGGAAAGGTTCTGCTTCTGTGTTTCGAAAAGATAGGACAGCAATGCGCCGAGAGCCATGACAGCCAGTGGCATCTCGTCTACGCCCAATCCCTTAAGAGACCTGACCTTGAACTGCCGCTGCACCGCATCTGCTGCCGACTCCTGATTGTAATACCGAGGATTCAGAATGCTGAAATAAGCTCCGGAGGCGTCTCTGATCTCATCAGCCAGCCCGTCCAGGGACGCAGTTTCGTTGGCGATGACTTCCTTGGCTCTTATTTTCACAAGCTCATTGAGCAATTTTTCTATGTAACCCTGACCTGAAAGCTCCGTTGCGCTGATTTCTCCGGTAGACACATCGCAGTAGGCCAGCCCCGCCCCCGTTTCGTCGAGATAAACGGAAGCCAGATAATTGTTTTCCTTTTCATTGAGCATGGTCTGGCTGAGAACCGTTCCGGGGGTAATGATCTGTATGACCTCCCTTTTCACGATCCCCTTTGCCGTCGCAGGATCCTCCACCTGTTCGCAGATGGCTACTTTATATCCTTTGTCGATGAGTTTTGCGATATAGGTATCCGCCGCGTGATACGGCACGCCGCACATGGGCGCCCTCTCCTCCTGACCGCAGCTCTTGCCCGTTAGAGTAATCTCCATCTCTCGTGAAGCTGTGATGGCGTCCTCGAAAAACATCTCGTAGAAATCGCCGAGACGGAAGAACAGGATACAATCCTGGTATTCTTTTTTGATTTCCATATACTGCTGCATCATCGGTGTTAACTGCATAAATAACCTCGAATCTTAAATTAATGTGTCGAATTTTCGCTTAACAAGTAGTGTTAAGAATATGTTTAATCTAGTTTTTCGTGGGAATCCTTCACCACCGCATCGATGACCTGGCTGAAATCTGTTTCAGAAGGCTGCCTGCCCAGAAGTAAAAGGTACTCGATATTGCCTTTCGCCCCGGTCATGGGAGAAAAATCCAGGCCCTGAGGATGCAATCCGTTGGCTTTTCCGTACCGAATGACATTTTGAATCACTTCTTCGTGGACCTTTTTGTCCCGTACGATACCCTTTTTCCCCACCTGTTCCCTGCCCGCCTCAAATTGCGGCTTCACAAGGCATACCAGCTTTCCATCCTCCGCCAGCAGCTCCGCTGCAACGGGAAATACCAGCTTCAGGGAGATAAAGGATACATCGATGCTGATAAAATCGGCTTTTTCAGCGATTTTCCCCGGTTCCAGGTATCTGATGTTTACTTTTTCCATATTGACCACTCTAGGGTCGTTTCTCAGGGTCCAGTCAAGCTGTCCGTAGCCCACATCGATGGCATAGACTTTCTTGGCGCCGTTTTTCAGCATGCAGTCGGTAAACCCCCCTGTGGAAGCTCCGATATCTACGGCAACCAGCCCTTCCAGATTCAGCTGAAAGGAGCTGATAGCCTTTGCAAGCTTCAGTCCTCCCCGGCTTACATAAGGGCAGGTATTCTCTTTCACGTAGATATCCGCATCATCCTTGATTCCTGTTCCGGGCTTGTCCACTCTCATGCCGTCCACATAGACGATGCCCGCCATGATTGCCCCTTTGGCCCTTTCCCTCGACGGGAAAAAACCACGATTTACCAGAATGATATCAAGCCTTTCCTTCAAGGAAGCCACACACCCTTTCCGCTATGCTTTCCGCATCAAGCCCATATTTTTCAAACAGCTCATCCATGCTGCCCTGTTCGATGAATTTATCGGGCCAGCCGATATTAAAAACCCTCACGTCCGTCCGGCCTTCTTCCGCAAGCAGGCTGTTCACCGTAGAGCCGAAGCCGCCGTCAAGAACGTTGTCCTCCAGTGTGACAAGGTGCTTTACCTTTTCCGCCGCCGACAGGATCGCATTGCGGTCGCAGGGCTTGACAATACGGGCATTGACCAGGCCTGCCTCAATTCCCCTTGATCTGAGTTTCTTGCAGGCTTCGATTCCGATGGAAACCATCTTGCCCACCGCGAAGATTTCTATGTCGTTTCCGTGAAGCAGCCGTTCGCTGGAACCGTCGATCACCGGGCTGCCGGTCTCGTCGGTGCAGTCCACCGCCTCCCCTCTGGGATAGCGGATCGCACAGGGACCATTTAGAGTGAGAGCGTATTCCATCATGTCCGCAAGCTCTTTTCCGTCCTTGGGAGCAAGGACCGTCATATTAGGCATATGGCTCAAATAGGACAGATCGAAAACGCCATGGTGGGTCTCTCCGTCGGCGCCTACATTTCCCGCCCGGTCTATGGCAAACACCACCGGCAGATTCTGCATGCAGACGTCGATCAGAATCTGATCATAAGCCCTTTGCAGGAAGGTGGAATAAATCGCCACGACAGGCTTGTAGCCACCGGCAGCCAATCCTGCCGCAAAGGTGACGGCATGCGCCTCTGCAATTCCCGCGTCAAAGATCCGATCAGGATATTTAACGGCAAATTTCCCCAGTCCTGTGGCTTCGATCATGGCGGCGCTCACCGCAACGATCTTTTTATTTTCAGAAGCAAGCTGAACCAGTTTGTTTCCGAAGATCAGGGAATAGCTTAGATTGGATGACACGCCCAGGACGTTGCCGGTTGTCGGATCAAAAGCGCCGATCCCATGAAACTTTCCGGGATTGTTTTCCGCATTGCGATAACCCTTGCCTTTTTTTGTGATGGCATGGATCAGCACCGGTCCCTCCATGAGTTTTGCAAGGTTCAGCACCTCGATGAGTTCATGGATGTTATGGCCGTCAACCGGTCCGAAATATTTGAAGCCCAGCTGCTCGAATATAGCGCCGGGAACAATAGCGTATTTCAGGGAGTCACGGATATGTTCCATTCCGTTATACAAGCCTTCGCCCACCCCGGGAATCCCTTTCAGAGTTTTTTTCAGTTGCTTCTTGAAGTCCAGATAGGTCTGGGAGGCTCGCAGCTTGGAAAGGTGCTGGGACATCCCCCCTATATTCTTTGAAATGGACATTTCGTTGTCGTTGAGCACCACAATCATCTTGGATTGTGACGTGCCTGCGTTGTTCAGCGCCTCGTAGGCCATTCCTCCCGTCAGGGCGCCGTCTCCTATAACCGCTACGACGGAATAATCATCGCCGTTCAGGTCCCTTGCCGCAGCGTAACCCATGGCCGCGGAGATGGAATTGCTGCTATGTCCGGTATCAAACATGTCATGAACGCTTTCCTCCCGCTTTGGAAAGCCGCTGATCCCGTTGAGGCAGCGCAAACCGTCAAAGCAGGCTGCTCTTCCGGTCAGTATTTTATGTACATAGGATTGATGGCCTACGTCCCATATCAGTTTATCCTTCGGGCTTTCAAAAACCCGATGAAGGGCGACAGTAAGCTCAACGACACCCAAATTGGACGCAAGATGTCCCCCGTTCTTCGATACTTTTTCAATCAGAAAATCCCTGATTTCATAAGTGAGCAGCTCCAGATCACGTTCTGTCATCTCTTTCAGCTCTTCCGGGAACCGGTAGTCCAGTATTGTCTTTTTCATTTATATTAACTCCTTATTGGCTGCTTGCCGTTTTACTATATAGTATATTCCGTGCCAGCAGGTATATTGATATTATCTGATCCTGGATGCAAGCTCGTCGGCAAGCTGAATGAAAAATTCAGCGTTGTCATAGTAAGGTTCCATCGCTCTCTTGGCATTTTCGGTCAGTTCTTCAATTCTCAATCTGGATTCATCCAAACCGTAGCGGCACGGATAAGTCGCTTTTTTCTTTGCCAGGTCCGAACCAGTTTTTTTGCCGATCTGTTCCTCGGTGCCGCTGATGTCCAGAATATCATCCACAATCTGGAATGCAAGGCCGATGTTTTCCGCATAGTCATCGAGATCCTCCAGCGTCTTTTTATCAGCACCGCCCAGATGAGCCCCCGCTCGAACTGCTGCTTTGATCAGCGCCGCCGTCTTGTTTAAATGAATGTAGTCAAGGATCTCCTTGGTGCACTGTCTGTCCTCCGCCTCCATATCGGCGATCTGACCGGCAATCATGCCGCGGCAGCCTGCGCCTTTTGAGATTTCGTAGATAGCACGAACTCTTCGCTTCAGCTTTTCCACATTGTCAAAATACAGAAGCATGTCCTTGTTCATGGCTTCAAAAGCGGAGGTCAGCAGACCGTCGCCTGCCAGTATCGCGGCAGCCTCCCCGAAAACCTTATGATTTGTGGGAATTCCCCTGCGCAGATCGTCATTGTCCATGGCCGGCAGATCGTCGTGAATCAGCGAGTAGGTATGGATGTATTCGATGGCGCATGCATACGGGAGCGCCAGTTTTTCATCGCCGCCGCAAAAGTCACAGGCGGCCAGCAGCAAGACCGGGCGCAGCCTCTTTCCTCCCGCTTTCAGGCTGTAAGACATCGACTCATATAACGTAATACTTTTATGGTCAACTTCCGGAAGGAAGTATAGGAGGTGTTCCTCCACAAGAGCTTTAAACCTTAAATATTCCTTGTTCTGCATCCAGTGTCATCTCCTTTATGCATCTTTTCTTTCAAAGAATTCTATTTTCTGTTTCGCGTCATTGAGAATTTCATTACAGTAGTTATAGTACTCGATTCCCTGTTCAAAGCTCTCCATGGCTGCCTCCAGGGTCGTCCCATCCTGCTTGAGGATTTCCGCTGATCGCTCAAGGCCGGCCAGCGCCTCCTCAAAGCTCATTTTTTTCTTTTGGTTTGCCATGTTGATTCCTCCTAACATCTTCAACCTTGCATATCAGTTCTCCATCTTTCATTACGGCGATCAAATCGTCGCTTATCTCAAACCGTCCCACCGTTCCTGTCAGCTTGCCCTCCCCGTCCAGGATGGCTGCATAACCTCTTTCCATAATATTTTTCGGATTCAAGGCGTCAAGACCGGCTTTCAGTTTTTCTGCTCTAGAAGACCACTCCGCCAGTCGGCTTGCAAGGGTGCCGGCCATTTCCTTATACAGGGCTTCGGTTTTCATGGCGTTGTAGAGCAGCCGCTGGTTCAGATTTGCGCTCAAAGCGGCAAGATCGTTTCCCTTCACTCTTAGCTCCATATATTTAATCAGACGTTCCATGATGGCAATCAGGTGTTCCTTCTGATTTTCCACATATTCTTTTAACGCCGCTATGTCGGGCGCCGCCATCTGGGCAGCCGCTGTGGGAGTCTCTGCCCTTTTGTCTGCGACGAAATCTGCGATGGTAAAATCCGTTTCATGTCCCACGGCCGATATGACGGGAATCTTCGATGCAAAGATGCTTCTTGCCACCACTTCCTCGTTGAAGGCCCAGAGCTCTTCCATAGAGCCTCCGCCCCTGCCTACAATGATGGTATCGGTTTCCGGAAACAGCCGGTTCACTTCTTCAATGGCTTTTGAAATCTCGGCTGCAGCCCCCGGACCCTGAACCAGACAGGGGTAGACCAATACATCTACTATATTATTCCTGGACTTGATTATTTTTATGATATCTCGTACCGCCGCTCCTGTTTCCGACGTGACTACCGCGATCTTTTGGGGGAAAAACGGAATCGGTTTTTTATATTTTTCATCGAAAAGACCTTCCTTTGCCAGTTTTTCCTTCAGCCGTTCGAAGGCGGCCGTCAGATTTCCCATGCCCTCGATGGCGATTTCCCTTACATTCAGGGAGTAGCTCCCTCCCCTTTCGTAGAGATAGATGTAGCCGCTGGCTACGATCTCGATCCCGTCCGTCAGCTCATAACGAATATCCTTCAGATACTCTGCGGCCAGAAAACAGCTGATCTTGCTCGTTTCATCCTTCAGGGTAAAGTACACATGTCCCGTGCCGTGGTATTTTAAATTGGAGATTTCACCGATCACGGATACGTTCCCAAGCAGGGGGTCCGATTGAAGGACTCTTTTGATATATCCGTTCAGTTGGGATACCTTTATCGGTTTTATTGCCATAGTGTTTTTCCTCCCAGAAATGAAATCCCCACCGCGTTGTCCGAGGACAGAGCAGGATCGCTGAAGACCAGTTTTACCGGTCTGTCCGCAAAATACCGAAGGATTTCATCTCTGATATATCTGCTTGCGGAAACGCCTCCCGTAAAGAGAACCTTTCCGCAGCCTGTCTCAGCAACAGCGTTCTCCGTCAGCCTGCACAAGCTCAGGCTGATCTTTCGGAACAACTCAAAAATAAGCGGTACGGAATCGTCAGTCTTGTCCAACTCCCGCCTGCATTGGGTTTCTATCCCGGACAGATTCAGAAACAATCCGTCAACAGGGATATCCTTCAGCAAGCCGGCTGTTTTTATCTTTGCAGCGACTTGGCTTGCGCTATTTCCAAGCTGGGATGGCCTGTCCCTTTCCGCCAGAGCGGCCAGGTCCATTTCCTTTCCGGCAGGAAATTTCATTCCCAGGGCCACTCCGATCCGGTCTACCACCTGACCATAGGATAAATCGCGGCTTCCTCCCAGAATCTCAATGGCATTCCCTTTCACATGCAGCAGCTCGCTGGTTCCCCCTGACAAATGCCAGGCCAGATACTCCGTCTCGGAGGAAAGCGGGCTGTCATGTCTAACCGCTTCAAGATGTCCTTCCTGATGGGAAAACTTAAAGAATGGCACCCTAAGGCTGGCTGCCATCACAATCCCATAATTGACCCCCGCCTTAAAAACCGGCATATAGGAACCTTCAACAGGTCTGGGTCGATTGGAGGCCGCAACGGCTCCAATCCGCTCCTTGTCTATCTCTTCTAATAGCCCGGTTATCATTTCGGGAAGGTTTTCCATATGCTGAAAAAGGGCGTGGGATTGCCGAAGCCCTCTTTCGCCCTGCCTGACTGTCAGTATTATTCTCTGGTCCTTTACAATTTCACCCCTGCGATCGGTGATTGCAAGGGATGTGGTATAATTGCTGGTATCTAAACCGAGTATATAATCCTTACTCTGCATCTTTGCTTCTTACAACCTTGCCAAGAATCCCGTTGATAAATTTTCCGGAATCGTCTCCGCCGAATTTTTTAGCCAGATCCACCGCCTCGTTGATGGAAGCGGAATCCGGTACATCGTTCAGATAAAGGATTTCCGCAGCGGAAAGTCTTAATATGGCAAGATCAACCTTGGCCATGCGGCTGATTTTCCAGTTTTCACTGCAGGCTTCCAGCTTCTCGTCGATGGTCGCAAGGTTGCTCACCGCCGCTTCAAAAAGATTATTGAAGTACTCTAATTGGTTGGAATCCTTTAAATGTTCCTGTACGAATTTTTCCTTTATGTTCTGACTATAGTCACTCTGCACTTCCATTTGAAACAAAAGCTGCATGAAAAGCTCTCTTGCTTCCGTTCTTCGCATATCTTCTAGTCCTCCTCATCTGAGAAATGTACTCCCTGAACGTGTATGTTCACTGCCTTCACAACAGCTTCCGTCATGGATTCTATTTCCCTTTTGACGCTCTCCTGAATATCCCAGGCAACCTCGGGAATTTTCGCTCCATATTCGACTACCACATTTATGTCAATACTGATCCCTTCCTCGCTCTGGTTCACTTTGATTCCCTTGTAGAGGGGATCTTTTCCGAAGAGATTCTTTGAAATATTATCGGAAAAAGCTCCGCTTAATCCGGCAACACCCTTTGTCTTCAAGGTTGCATTCATCGTGCAGACTGCGATCACATCATCCGATATTTTAAGGGTCCCCAGTTTTTCTTCCGTTGCCGAGCTCATTCTCTTCACCTCTCAAATATTATAGCAGAAGTGAATCATAGATACAAATGAATTTCAATTCTAATACTTGCTCTGGATTACGATCTGGCTGGCGTCCCTGCCGGTCTCCCTCATGACGATATCGCAGATCTTTGCTACGTCGGATTGTGTGATTTCCTGTTTGTTCACGGTGATGTTAACGGAATTATCCGTCATGAGAACCAGTGCGTCGGTAAAGCCTTTATTCTTGATCAGGTTCTCCATGACCTTTTCCTTGTTCATATAATCGATGATCTTCAGCTTCTGCTGTGTGGCATTATTCTTTTCCGCGCTGCCGTCTTTTGTTTCCTCAATCACGTCGGTCAGCATGGAAATGACTTGGTTTCTGTCCATATTGATGGTGGCCCGCGCTTCCTCAAAATATGCATCCGCATTTGCCATTTCAGCAATATCGTCTGAGGTAACGATCATGCTGCTGTCCAAAGCTTCCCCGGTGGCGGAGGCTGTATTTCCGCCGGCTCCGGCGATGGTATCCACAACTGCAAGCTCACCGGAAGCGGTATCCGCAGCAGGCGCGTCAGGATCCGTCTGCTGAGCATTAGGATCCGTCTGCTGGGCGTCCACACTGGAACCGCTGCTCGTGCCCGGTACTTGTGTGACATTCAGGCTATCAACCAAAACGTCTCCGTCGTGAAGATTCATCTGATCCATTTCATACTCCGTATATCCCGCAGATGCGGAAAGATCCCGATCGTTATTCAGCTCGTGGTTCAGAACTCCAATACCCACAATAAGTACAAGCATGACCACCAAGGCTATTTTTTTGTGTTTCATGAATTTCATTTACGATATCCCCCCTAAATCCTGCTTTCGCAATTCTTTTTATTCCATATCGCCGCCGCTTTTCTCAAAGACAACCACATTCGATGCAGGGATGTCAAATACCGTCGCTACAGCATCAATGATATTACTCCTGATAATAATATCTCCCGCCCCCTCAGCCGCTATGATCACTCCCTCCACCTTCCGGTCGTTTTTATTGTTTTCACTGCTGAATACCGTATCCGGTTTTTCTATGTATTGATAGGTAATCATGACACTGGTATCCCCGACTCCTTTCATCTGGCTGAGAATTCCCTCCAGTCTGATTTCCTCCTCCGTTGCCAGTGAAGTCTCTTCCGTATACTCCGATCCGCCGTCCATATCTACGATCTGCCTTCGCCCGTCTTTGCTCTGGGTAAGAACATCGAACAACAGAAGTGCGATTGCTGCCACAAATAATATCGTAACCAACTTGATAAGCAAGTCCTTTACGTATTTATCGTTTTTCAGTTTATCCCACATTCTTTATCCTCCTTATCCGTATATATCAAAATTTTTCGGTGGAAACTTTCAATACCTCGTTATTAATATATAAATCTGGATATGTCCTTATTCCATTAAAATTGCCAACGGGGACAATATTATGGCCATGATGATCAGAGAAAAAATAAATTTCAGGTACTTGCTCATGCTGCCCGTGGGCAGCAGGATTTCCACAAATGTTATCGCCACGATAATAATAAAAATATTCTTGACCCACTCTTTTGCAATTTCCAAAACGCATCACCTCCGTTGACCTTCTATCGAAACAGGCTGCCTCCGCCGATGCCGATGATTACGGAAAGGAAAATAATGAACATCATGGCCACCAGAAAGAGAATGATCGCCAGCGTAATCACCGTATTGCCCACCTCGTTCAGACAGTCTGAAATGGTTTTATTGCCGATGGGTTCGATGACAACCGCCGAAACCTTGAAAATAAGGGCGACTGCGAGAATTTTTATCATCGGAACGATCAGCAGCGTCAGTATGATGATGAGGCCGAAAATACCGATTCCGTTTTTAATGATAGCGGTACAGCTTAAGATCAGATCCAGCGAATCCGCCGCGAAGCTTCCAACGATGGGGACAAAATTATCCACCGAATACTTTGCGGTCTTTGCCAGCATTCCGTCAGCGGTCCTGGTTACCAGACCTTGTACGATTGTCAGCCCGGAAAACAGCGTAACCGCCAGTCCGATGACGGAAACTGCGGCGTTCCGGATCAGCAAAGCAAGCTTTTTCACGTAATCCTTCTCCGAAAGGCTGTTCACAAGGATGAAGATGCAGGACAGGTAGACTGCCGGCATGATGAACCTCTGAAGGATGGAATTAAACACCGTAATCGCCGTCACGATAAACGGATTCAGTATGCCCCCCGACGCAAAGCCTCCCATGGTGATCAGCAGAGGCACCAGCACAGGCAGCAGGGCTTGCATAGTAACCGTCATGGTTTCTACCGCATTGGCGCACACCTGATAAATGTCCATAAAGCATTTCAGACAAAGAGCCATCACGCAGCAGCTGCATACGACAGCGCCGAGGCTGGATACCGTATCCTCGGAGAAGGAATCGGCAAGATTTTTCAACAGCCCGATGATGATGCAGATCAGAACCAGCTGAACACCCAACAGGATGCTCCCGTGGATTTCGTGCAAAAAATGATCGGTGATCGCATTGATTATGTCTTGAAAACTAAAAATGGGCTTGCCCTGAAGTATGCTCCTGATAATTTCACCCGGGCCGATATCTCCGAAGACATTGCCGTTTTCTGCGGCAATATCAAATAACTCCTCAATTTCCTCCATGTCCATCGAAGCAAGCTGCTCATCAACGATGCTTTCCACACTCAAAACTCAACACCTCCCCGGACTGTTTTTCCTTATGCGAATTGCAGTTTCATCCTTATCCCGGAAGCATTTTGTTGATCAGCTCCATGACAGACACCATCACCGGTATGGCCAGATAAAAAATCATCACCTTCCCGGCCAGTTCAACCTTGCTCGCGATGGCCGTTTCGCCGGAATCCTTGCAGATTTGGGCCGTAAAATCAGCGATATAGGCCACAGCCAGAACCTTTAATATAATCGGGAAAAAGCTCTTCCCGTAACTGATCTGATTATAAATTTCACCTAAAAATTCAAAGACGGAGGTCAGCTTGAAGATCACCATGGTAAAGATGACCAGTACGGTGGCAATTACAACATAGGTTGCAAATTCAGGCTTGTATCCTTTTACTACCGCAGCGATCATCACACCGCAGATTCCCATCGCCGCAATCCTGAAAATATCCATGTCCATAAAAACACCTCATTTCGTCACAATTGAAACAAGGTTTTCACCGCATCGAAAAATTGATTGATCATCTGAACGATGAGAAGCAGTACGACGATGATTCCCGCCAGGGTTGTCATCATGGCCTGATCCTCTCTGCCGGCTCTAGTCAGCACCATATTCAATACGGCTACAATAATACCGATCGCCGCAATTTTAAAGATGATGTCCACATTGATATCCATTCTGAATTCTCCTCTCAAGTTGCCTGAAGGTTGTTTAATCTTTCCTGTTCCTTACATCATATTCCCGGGACAGGATTTTATGACCAAAAAGTGGGACGAGCCGAAGCTGTCCCGGAAATCCGCCGCGCCGTCTGCCTCTGTAGTCCGACCCTCCCGTTGTTTTAAATGAGGAGTATGACGATAAGCACCCCGATGGCTGACCCGAGGCTTTTATACATCTTCCCCTTCGACTTTTTATCTTCGATTGCCTCCGCGGTCTGGGCTTCCAGAAGAGAAAGCGTCCTGAGAAACATTCCGGACTGGCTTTCCATATCTGTTTTTCCCAGTTCGAGACCCAGGTCCGCTATGATCCTTTTATCCTCCTGATTTAAGGCGCTTTCCCGGTAAGCGGTATGAACCGCTTCCTCCCAGCACTCCGACAAATCCCTGGAAGCCTGATTTTTCAGGAGCAAGCCTGCTGTCAAAAGCATGTCGGCGCTCATACCGGCTTTCATATTGCCTACTCTCATCAGCAGTTCCGGCATAGGGTCAAGCCGATATTTCATTTCCGACTCCAATACCTTGATGGTTGTGATCAATTCCTGCAGGTGGTATACCCTGTTGTCGTAGGTTTTCGCCTTCAGATGCCCGATCGCGACGCCTGCCAGGATAATCAGAATACAGAGGATTCCCTTAAACAACATTTTGATTCCTCCAGTCTCGTATCGCTGAAATGGAACCGATGGCAGGGATATTGGTCAGAAAGATCAGCCGTTCAAACACTCCCTTCTGCACCAGCTCGCCAATTCCTGATTGGATGACATCCTCATAGCTGCTTCCATGAATTGTCGTCAAGAGACTGATGCCCGCGCAGACGGCTGCTTCAATCGCATGACAGTCCTCTTTTTTCCCGATTTCATCAGTGGCTATCAGGTCCGGAGACATGGAGCGGATCAGCATGATCATGCCCTTTTCCTTTGGGCAGCCATCTAGAATATCGGTTCTGGGTCCCAGGTCGTAGGAGGATTTGCCGTTGTACATTCCCGATATTTCCGAGCGTTCATCGCACAACCCCACCTGAAACCCCATGCTGCTGAAATTCCGGATCAGATCCCGAAGAAGAGTGGTTTTTCCGCATTTGGGCGGGGATATGATAAGAGTGTTATAAATCAGATGCCTGCCCTTCATCAGATATCCCACACACGGGTCTGAGACACCGATGATTTCCTTGCTTCTTCTGATATTGATCGAAGAAATATCCTTGATGGTTTTCACCCTGCCGTTCTCCATGACGGTCCGTCCGCAGATGCCGACCCGATGTCCTCCTTCTATTGTAATATAGCCGTTTGTAAGCTCCTCCTGATAGGCATAGGCAGAATAGTTCAGAAATGAATTAAATATATTGTTAATTATGTAATTATCTATTCCGGATCCATTTTTCAGTTCGAGTTCGTATTCTTTGCCCGACGCGTAAAATATGATATGATTACCGTTCCGGATTCTGATTTCCTCCAGATTCCGCTTGATATGATTCGGGAGGCTTTTAATCTGCTCCCCGATTTCAATGGGCAATTTCACAAGGATCTTGTCCAGACTGTTCATACGTATAACCTTCTTTCTTTTGATTTATCATATTGTTGTCAAGGACAGCGCATCTCCAATGGTGTGCCGCGCTTGTACCACCATTTTATTCACCGGATTTAAATTTTAGAATTTTTATGATATGATTCAAGAAAGAAAGGGTATAAAAATTTTAAAATTACAAGGAGACGAGACTTTCATGGACATTACATTTCAACAGTTTATTTTTGCCTTTAGTCTGACCGTATTTGCGGGCCTAGCCACAGGAATCGGCAGTCTGCTTTCTCTTCTCACCAACAGAACCAATACAAAATTCCTGTCAGTTGCCCTTGGATTTTCCGCGGGAGTCATGATCTATGTGTCGATGATAGAGATTTATAGAAAGGCGAACGATTCACTGGCAATGGTTCTTGGAGAAAAAATGGGGGCCGCTGTTACGGTGATAAGCTTTTTTGGCGGTATGCTGTTCATTGCCCTGATTGATAAAATCATCCCTGACGCAAACAATCCCCACGAAGCCCATACCGTGGAGGAAATGGATGGCCATAGCGAGCATCATCAGAACAAGCTCCTTCGTATGGGGGTATTTACGGCTCTCGCTATCGGAATTCACAATTTTCCCGAGGGACTCGCCACTTTTACTGCGGCGCTTGCGGACCCCAACCTTGGTGTTCCAATCGCAATAGCCATCGCAATCCATAATGTCCCTGAGGGAGTTGCGGTTGCCGTTCCGATTTTTTATGCGACCGGCAGCAGGCGGAAGGCCTTCCGTCTGTCGTTTTTATCGGGAATATCCGAGCCAATCGGCGCATTGGTAGGCTATCTTCTGTTGTTCAGCTTCTTCAGTGAAATGACACTGGGTATCGTCTTTGCCGGGGTTGCCGGTATCATGGTCTTTATTTCCATCGATGAACTGCTTCCGGCGGCCAGGGAATACGGTGAGCATCATTTATCCATCTACGGGCTCGTATCGGGTATGATTGTCATGGCAGCCAGCCTCGTTTTGTTTTTGTAAAAATAACACATAAAAAACACAGCCGTTATTCGGCTGTGTCCCGTTTGCAATCATGCCGCCGTTGGCGGGCATTGTTTATGCTATTCTTCCTCTTCCGAAGGCTGTTCTGTTGATTTTGGCGCAATGTGAAGCTTTACCTTGTCAATCCTCCTGTCCTTCACGGACTCGATCTTGAAGGTGCAGTTATCCAGCTCAACAATCCGCTCCTCCTTATCATCCTCGTCAGGAATTTCGCCCAAAAGGTCGATAATAAGGCCTCCGATGGTTTCGTGCTCCTCCGACTCAAGATTCAACAGCAGCTCGTCGTTCAGATCATCGATATAGTATTGACCGTCCAGTAAGTACGTGTTCTCATCCAACTGTTCCAGCTTGGCTTCATGGTCGTCGTATTCATCATCTATGTTTCCCATGACCTCTTCGATCAGGTCTTCAATGGTAACAATTCCCGAAAATCCTCCGTATTCATCAATCAGAATTGCAATATGGACCTTCGAATGCTGCAGCTCGCGGAACAGATCGTCGATATTCTTGCTCTCCGGCACAAAGTACGGTTTTCGCAGCAGACCCTTGATGTCCACGTTTTCAAACCCGTGCTTCCTTGCTTCTATCATAAAGTCCTTCATATAGAGGATTCCGATGATATTGTCGCTGTCTCTTTCATAGACCGGCACTCTCGCATATCGCTCCTCAAGGAGTTCGTCCACGTAATCGGCAAGATTGTCATTGATGTTGATCATGTATACATCCGTTCTCGGTGTCATCACCTCATAGGCCAGCTTGTCGTCAAATTCAAAAATGCTGGTAATCATCTCCTTGCCCGTTTCCTTGATCAGGCCGGTTTCCTGACCGACCTCAAGCAGGGATTTAATTTCCTCCTCTGAGTATTGCTCCTCAATATTCGTGTCCTTGACGCCTGTAATGCGAAGCAACAGGGCTACCGAGGCGGAAAGAAGCCAGACAAATGGTTTTGATATCTTGGAGATAAACAGGATCGGCTTGACACATGCCATGGCTATTTTTTCGGAATACTGCAGCGCCATTCGTTTCGGATACAGTTCGCCGAAAACCAGGGATACATAGGACAAGGCCAGCGTGACCAAAGCAACGGAAATCTGAGTTGTATAAGGAATTCCGAACTTGGCCAGAAAACCAGCGATATCATCCGACATGGAAGTCGCCGCAACCGCACTAGCCAGAAATCCCGCCAGTGTAATGGCCACCTGAATTGTAGACAGGAACTTGTTTGGCTCATCATACAGCTTCAACAGCAGCTTCGCCTTTTTATTCCCGTCCTGGGCAAGAATTTTAATTCTATTCTTATTCACCGAAACGACAGCCATTTCTGCGGATGCAAAAAAAGCGTTGATTAGTATGAGTAGTAATAAAAACAATAGTTGGACTGTTAATGACATACTCGGGTCAGGATCCATTCAAAATTTCCTCCTTAATCATGATGGGTACACTATATAATAATTATACCACTTATTTCTGTTTTCGGAACATATATTTTTCCATTACTGGACGATTCATCCGGATCTTTACGATTTGCTGCGGGTGTGGAGCCGAATCGATGGGCTGATTTTCCTCATCAAGCATTACCTCGATTTTCTGGCTGAAAAAGTCTGTATACGGGCCGAACACCTCGATTTCATCCCCCAGATTCATCTTGTTTCGCTGTTCGACCACCGCAAAACCGGTTTTTTCATCATAGCTTTTTACCAGTCCCACAAAGGAATACTCTCTTGTGTACGCGCTGGTCTGATAGTTCTGATCCTTATTGGTGGGCTTGTTGTAATAAAACCCGGTGGTAAATTCGCGGTGGCTTACCTTCTTCAGTTCCGAAAGCCACTCAGGCTGAAAGACATAGCCCTCGGGATCTGCGTAATAAGCGTCGATCGCTTTCCGGTAAGCTCCTACAATCGTGGCAACATAGAAAATGCTTTTCATTCTCCCCTCGATCTTTCCGGAGGTCAAGCCGGCCTTGATCAGATCGGGAATATGCTCGATCATGCAAAGATCTCTGGAATTCAGAATATAGGTGCCTCTTTCGTCCTCTTCGATAGGGAAATACTCACCCGGTCTCTGTTCCTCCACCAGATGATACTTCCAACGGCACGGATGAGCGCATTCCCCCCGGTTTGCATCCCGTTCGATCATGAAATTGCTTAAAAGGCATCGGCCGGAATAAGAGATGCACATGGCTCCCTGAATAAAAGCTTCCAGTTCCAGAGTTTCCGGCAGTCTGCTCCTCAGCTCCCGGATCTCTTCAAAGGTAAGCTCTCGTGCAAGGACGATCCGCTTGACACCCTGCTTGTGCCAGAATTCCGCAGTCTTGTAATTGGTCATATTGGCCTGGGTGCTCAGGTGGATTTCCGCATTGGGAAGCGTTTCCCGTATCATCATGACAATGCCCGGGTCCGATACGATGAAGGCGTCTATGGGAATCTCCTTTACTCGGTCCAAATATTGTTCCAGAGCTCCGATATCTTCGTTGTGGGCGAAAATATTGATGGTCATGTAAGCTTTTTTGCCACTGTCATGGGCATAGGCAACGCCTTCTCTGATCTCATCCAAGGTGAAATTCTTTGCTCCGGCTCTAAGCCCGAACATTTCTCCTGCAAAATAGACGGCGTCGGCGCCGTAGTCTATTGCAATCTTCAGTTTTTCCAAGTCTCCCGCAGGAGCCAGCAATTCTATTTTTTTCATACTATCCTTTATTTTTCAACACGCTGACAGCGATTCCATCCCCTACGGCGATGACCGCAGTATCCGCGTAATCCAGCTTTGTGATATAGCTTAAATATTCCCGCATATGCCTGACACTGGTTTTCTGTCTTCTCTCGGTGATAAATTCGTCGGAAGCCGTCCGGCCCGAAAGCAGCACATTGTCGGAAAGGATCAGGGCCTCATTCCGGCAGAGAGGCACACAGGCGTCCCAGAATTTCCGGTATAAGCTCTTCGCGGCGTCGATAAAAACAAAATCATATCCATCCGCGTCCACATCCTCAATTTCTCCGGCCAAGCCCCTGAGACTTTCCAAGGCATCTCCCTCTATTACCCGGATCCTTTGAGAAAGTCCGAATTTTTCAATGTTGGTCAAGGCGTATCGGCACATCTTTTCGCTTCGCTCCAGGCTTACGATTTCTGCAGCCGGGGCAGCCAGCGCAAAACAAATGGCGGAATAGCCCATTGCGGTTCCGATTTCCAGAATACGCCTGGGCTTTCCCATCCGGATCATATTCAATAAAAATGTTTCCGAATCCTTTCGAATGATGGGCACGTTATGCTTGTCCGCAATATCCCGCAGCTGCTTCAGCTCATCGTTGAACGGCCGGTACAGCTCCTCCAGATATTCGGTCACCTTGTCGTTTGTAATGTTCATGTCGCCTCTTTAATCGATGTATTTTGCCTTATCCCTTAAAAATTGCTCGTAGGTGCTGGAGAAGGCATGGGAGCCGTCCCCTTTTGCCAGAAAGTATAAGTAGTTCGTATCAGCCGGATATAAGGCGGCCTTGATGGAATCCGCACCCGGAGACGCGATGGGTCCCGGCGGCAAGCCGAGATTCTGATATGTGTTGTAAGGAGACTCGATCTGAGTATCCTTAATACTCAATACCGGTTTTTGTTCCCCTAAAATATATTGAACCGTGGCGCAGGACTGAAGAGGCATATCGATTGTAAGACGGTTGTAAAAAACGCTGGCAATGATAGGTCTGTCCTCCGGAACACGGGCCTCCCGCTCAATGATGGAGGCTAGTGTGATAACCTCTCTCACACTCATTCCCAGCTCTTCCGCTCTGGCATAATACTCGGCCGTAAAGACCTTGTTGAACTGATACAGCATTTTGTCGATAATATCGTGTTCGTTGGCTGTAGCGAATATTTCATAGGTTTCCGGGAATAAAAATCCCTCCAGCCGGTCAGGACCCGCCGGCGCGTCCTTTAGAAACTCATAATCAAACTGGCCCGATTCAATCTCTTTCAAAAATGCTTCCTGATTGATCAAGCCTTCTTCTGCCAGCTTTGCCGTAACTCTTTTGATATCATAACCCTCCGGTATGGTAAACCGAAGCGTATCCGCCTTTCCTGTCAAAAGGAGCTCCATGATTTCCTCCATGGACATTCCCGGAGACAGGGAATACTGACCGGCTTTGTATTTGCCGTCGTATCCTTTGCTCTTGGATTGCAGCTTGAAAACTCCCGTGCTGCTGATCAGATTGTTTTCCGCTAGAATTTGGGCAATCCCCCCTGTCCCTGTTCCGGACGGTATGGTGATTGAAATATACTCCTCGCTGCCTGGTTTTACCGGTTTGCTTCCGTTTCCGATGTAGACGGAATAGACTGCCGCGAAGGCGATGATGATGGCTGCTGCCATGATAATCGCGCTGATGAATAATCGTCTCTTGTTCTTTACCCTGTTGCGTCGTTTCCCCATATGTTACCCCCACTTATATGGCAAATGCCCTTTCGAAAAAATTTCGCAGAATGAGATATCCTGCGAAATGTTTAAGCTTTTATTTTGCTCTTGATAAATATTCACCGCTTCTGGTGTCAATCTGTATTATTTCGCCTTCTTCTATGAAGATCGGAACCTGTATCACCGCTCCTGTTTCAACGGTGGCAGCCTTTGTTACATTGGTTGCGGTATCTCCCTTTACTCCCGGCTCTGTTTCGATTACCTTCAGGTTGACAAAGTTCGGCGGTTCAACCAGGAACGCACTGTCCTTAAAGAACTTGATCGTCGCCATATCGTTCTCTCTCAAATAGAGGATTGCGTCTTCCACCTGATCCTTCATCAAGGGAACCTGATCGTAGGTTTCCTGATCCATAAAGTAATAGAGTTCGCCGTCGTTGTACAGGTACTGCATCGTCTTGGTTTCAATGCGCGCATTCTCGAACTTGTCATTGGGATTGAATGCCTCTTCCCTGGTAGCCCCTGTCAGGATGTTCCTGTATTTGGTTCTTACGAAGGCTGCGCCCTTTCCGGGTTTCACGTGCTGAAAATCAAGGACAACATGGGGTTCTCCATTGATTTCAAAGGTAATCCCTTTTCTAAAATCACTAGCATAAATCATATTTTAATACCTCCAAAAAAGTTCATTATAAAATAATCAGTTCCTTCCGTGACTCGACTTTATTTATTATACCAAAGTCTGTCACAATTGCCAAGTCTTCAATGCGTACACCAAATTGCTCCGGTATGTAGATTCCCGGTTCTATGGTAACTACCATGTTTGAAGCCAGTATTTCCTCACTTCTTGCGTTCAACGTAGGCGCCTCATGGACAAGCCTGCCCACTCCGTGGCCCAGCCCGTGGACGAAGTATTCCCCGTAGCCGGCTTCCGAGATGATGTCTCTGGCGATCTTGTCCGCATCAAAGCATCTGACTCCCGCCTTGATAAAGTCCATGGCCGCCCGCTGTGCTTCCAGCACCGTATCGTACACTCTTTTCATTTCAGGCGTAACGAATCCGATGGCGATGGTTCGGGTCATATCACCGCAGTAGCCGTCGATGACGGCGCCGAAATCAAGGGTGAGAAACTCTCCCTTTTCAATGATCTTGTCCGTCGGTTCCCCGTGCGGCAGGCAGGATCGATTCCCCGACACGCTGATGGTATCAAAGGCAAGTCCTTCCGCGCCGTTTTCATAAAGAAACCGCTCGATCTCGGCCGCGACCTGCTTTTCCGTCATACCCGGCTTGATAAACCCGAGGATGTGTTCATAGCATCGGTCTCCCAGCGCCGCGGCCTTTGATATGCTTTCTATTTCTTTTTCGTTTTTGATTATATTACTTTCCATCAAACTTTATTACTTCTCCAAGTATGGTATAAACGTCGTTGACAAGCAGCTGAAATCTTTGCATAGCTTGTAAATACTCAAGCGCCAGAGGGTCCCTCATAATGATTTGACTTAATGATTGTATTTGTTCCATCAATTCGGAACTCAGTTGTTCTCCCAAAACTACTTTTGCCTGCATTTCAAACTGCTTGGCTTGGAAGTCATTGAGCATGGCGGCAAGTTCCTCATTCTGGGAGGCCAAGTCCTTCAACCTGAGATACTCCTTGTATTCGGGAGATTCCTTGATCGCTCTCGCCAGATTGTGAGCTTCGTCATGTACGTTCATTCTGTTCCTCCTAACTGTTCCGCCCGCTTCGAGCGGTAAGAATTAACCTTTCATCCGGCAATCAGACCTCCAGGAAGATTGGCAGGATAACCGGACTTCTCTTTGTTTTTTCATAGATGAAATTCTTCAGCTCATCCCTCACCGCATTTTTCAGCCCAGCCCAATCTCTCAGGCCTTCCCCGTAGCATTTTTCCAGTCTTGCGCTGACGACCATCTTTGCAGAGTTCATCAAATCCTCGTTTTCTCTCACATATACAAAGCCTCTTGAAATGATGTCCGGGCCGGAGCAGATCATGCCCGTACTCTTTTCGATGGCAGCCACAACGATGATCAAACCGGATTCGGATAGAAGCTTTCTGTCTCTCAAGACGATATTGCCCACATCTCCCACTCCAAGACCATCTACCAGTACTGCGGAAGCGGAGACCTCCTCCTTGGATTTGACCACGGTGTCCTTGCTCAGATGGAGCACTTCCCCGTTTTCCAGAATAAAGATATTTTCCGTCGGCATACCCAGCTGTTCTGCAATGTGGGCATGCTGCTTCAAATGCCTGTACTCTCCGTGAACCGGCATGAAGTATTTCGGTTTTATGAGAGAATGAACCAGCTTCAGTTCCTCGGAGCAGGCATGGCCTGATACGTGGATGTCCGCAATGTCTGAATAGATTACGTCGGCGCCCTTTTCAAAGAGCTTATTGACGACGTTGGATACGGTCTTTTCATTTCCCGGCACCGGGCTTGAAGACAGGATCACCATGTCGCCCTTCTTGATCTGTACCGCCTTGTGATCTGCGGACGCCATTCTGGCAAGTGCCGACATGGGCTCACCCTGGCTTCCGGTAGTAATGATCACCAATTCGCTGTCCTTGATGTTTTTCGTCTTGTTGATATCAACCAGCACATTTTCCGGGATGTTCAAATATCCCAATTCAATGGCCAGATTTACCACGTTCACCATGCTTCTTCCTGAAATTGCAACCTTTCTACCGAACATGACTGCAGTGTCGATGATTCTCTGAACACGGTGCACGTTGGAGGAGAAGGTGGCAATCAGGATTCTCGCCTCGGAGCCCCGGAAAATATTTTCCAGTGTGACGCCTACGGTTCTTTCCGAAGCGGTGTAGCCTTTTCTTTCCGCATTGGTGCTATCCGCAAGCATCAGAAGCACTCCTTTATGTCCCAGGTCCGCCAGCCTCTGGAAATTGATGGGTTCTCCGTCTACCGGAGTGTAGTCGATCTTGAAGTCTCCCGTATGGAAGACCACGCCTGCCGGCGTTTCGATCGCCAGACAGATGGCGTCAGCTATCGAGTGAGTCGTTCTGATTGTTTCAATTTTAAATTCTCCTATTTTTACGGTCTGGCCCGCCTTGATGGTGTTGAGCTTACCTTTGATTCCATGCTCCTTCAACTTGTTGTCCACCAGTCCCAGAGTCAGTCTGGTACCGTAAATAGGGATATTCAGTTCCTTTAATAAATATGGTATGGCTCCGATATGGTCCTCGTGACCATGGGTCAGAATCATTCCTTTTACTTTATCCCGGTTCTTGATCAAGTAGCTGAAATCGGGAATTACGATGTCAATTCCGAACATTTCGTCATCTGGGAAGGACAGTCCGCAGTCAATGATCAGGATGTCGTTTTTGTATTCCAATACGGTCATATTCTTTCCGATTTCGTTCAGACCGCCGATTGGAATCACCTTTACCGGGCTTCCTCCTTTATTTGTTTCTAATATTTTCAATTTTTCATTCCTTTCTTAATTTATTGTTTTCCGTTCATTAACATATCTTTTACATAGTGTCAGCTTTAAGCCGATATCACTCTTTTTTATTTTACGACAATGTTGAATAATTTATTTGGTACGGCAACAATTTTTACGATTTCCTTGCCGGCAAGCAACGCTTTCACTTTTTCATTGGCCATCACAATCTCCTCCATCTGTTCCCTGGAAAGACCATTGGCCACTTCGAGCTTTTCCTTCACTTTTCCGTTCAGCTGCACCACGATCTCGACGGTGTCCTTCACCAGCGCCGCTTCATTGTAAGACGGCCACTTTTCCAGATAGACGGCACTCTTATGACCGGTATACTCCCACATTTCCTCGCAAATATGCGGAGTAAACGGCGACAGGATCAGGATTAAGCTCTCAATGGCGGTCTTAAGCAGGCCGAGATTGAGATTTTCATTTTCCTTGTATCGATAGAGCTCATTGACCAGTTCCATGATGGAGCTGATTGCCGTATTGAAATTGAACCTGCCTCCTACATCCTCCGTTACTTTTTTGATGGCTGCGTTGAGGCTATAGTTCAGTTTTTTGTCCTCAGCGGTGACTGCCTGCCAGTCGGAGTCTGCATCCTTGACTTTTTCATATACTTCAAACACAAGGCGATGGACTCTGTTCAGGAAACGATAGCTTCCTTCCACTCCGGCGTCGGACCATTCCAGTTCTTTTTCCGGCGGGGATGCGAAAAGGATGAACAGCCGGGCTGTGTCCGCTCCGTATTTATTGATGATCTCTTCCGGGCTGACAACATTTCCCTTCGATTTGGACATTTTTGTCCCATCCTTGAGGACCATGCCCTGAGTCAGAAGGTTTGTGAACGGCTCGTCAGCCTTGCAGTATCCGATATCATAGAGGAACTTGGTAAAGAATCGGGCATAGAGCAGATGCAGAATCGCGTGCTCCACCCCGCCGATATACTGGTCGACCGGCATCCAGTAATCCGCCTTTTTCTGGTCCCATACCCTCTCGCTGTTTTTCGCGTCGGTGTATCTCAGGAAATACCAGGAGGAATCCAGGAAGGTATCCATGGTATCCGTTTCTCTGGTTGCTTTTCCTCCGCAATGGGGGCAGGTGGTCTCCATGAAGGTTTTACTGGTGGTCAGAGGAGATTCGCCCTTTCCGGAGAATACCACATCCGTCGGCAGCAGCACCGGAAGATTCTCTTCCTTTTCCGCCACCCAGCCGCATTTCTCACAGTATATCATGGGTATCGGGCAGCCCCAGTACCTCTGTCTGGAGATCAGCCAGTCTCGAAGCCTGAAATTGATGGACTCGTTACCGATTTTCTGTTCTTCCAGATATTTTATGATCTCTTTGATCGCGACGGTGTTTTCCATTCCGTCAAACCGTTCGGAATTGATGAGAACCCCTTCCGCCTCAAAGGCTTCCTTCAGATTGTAAAGATCGATCTCGGGATTTTTCGGATCGACGACCGGAATAATCTCCAAACCATATTTTATCGCAAAATCAAAGTCCCTCTGGTCGTGGGCCGGTACGGCCATGATAGCACCGGTACCGTAATCCATGAGGACATAGTTAGCGATATAGATCGGCACCTTCTTTCCGTTGAGCGGATTGACGGCATACTTTCCGATAAAGGCTCCTTCCTTCTCCAGTGTGGTTGCTGTTCTTTCGATTTCCGTCATATACTGGAGCTTATCGAGGAACTCCTCGACAGTTTTTTCATATTCTGTGCCTGCGATCAGCTCCTTCACATAGGGATGCTCGGGAGCCAGAACCATATAGGTGACTCCGTAAAGCGTATCCGGTCTGGTGGTAAAGATCCTGAGGTTCTTGTCAAAGCCTTCAATCGTAAAATCAACTTCCGCTCCGACACTTTTTCCGATCCAGTTTTTCTGCATGGTCCTGACCTTGTTGGGCCAGCCCTCCAGCTTATCCAGATCTGTAAGAAGACGGTCCGCATAGTCTGTGATCTTTAAATACCACTGTTCCAGATCCTTCTTTCCGACCGGCGTCGAGCAGCGTTCGCAAGCGCCGTCCACTACCTGCTCGTTGGCAAGCACGGTCTGGCAGGAAGGACACCAGTTGACCGGGTTCTTTTTCTTGTAGGCAAGTCCCTGCTTATGGAACTGGATGAAGATCCACTGCATCCATTTATAATAATCCGGGTGGCAGGTTGCAACCTCCCTATCCCAATCATAGGACAATCCCAGCTGCTTCAGCTGATTTCTCATTTCCGCGATGTTGTCCCAGGTCCAAACATTGGGATGAATCCCGTTTTTGATCGCTGCATTTTCCGCAGGCAGACCAAAGGAATCCCAGCCCATGGGATGCAGCACGTTGTAGCCGTTCATTCTCAGATATCTGGTCGCCACATCTCCGATGGAATAATTTCTAACATGGCCCATATGGAGCTTGCCGGATGGATAGGGAAACATTTCCAGCAGGTAGAACTTTTTCTTTCCGTCCTCCTCCGTTGTCTTGAAAAGCTTGTTGTCTTCCCAATATTTCTGCCATTTTGCTTCAATTTCTGCAAAATCATATCGCTCGATCATTTCAGTTAACCTCCGTATACTAGCACGCCCAATCCGCAATCAGATTATCGGCGGACTTGATTTCTACTGCTTCTATTGCTGCAGTTCGTTTTCGTCAATTGTTATGAAGCTGCAGTCGCTCCATACCTTTTCTATGTTGTATTTGTCACGCTGTTCCAGAGTAAATATATTTACAATCACATCACCGTAATCCATCAGAATCCAGCCGGAAGTCTTCTTGCCTTCCACGTTTTTGGTCAGAATTCCTTCCTTGCCGAACTGATCCTCAAGCTCATCCGCCAGAGTCCCAACCTGCCGTTCCGAGCTGCCGGAAGCGATGACGAAATAGTCCGCGAAGGATGATTTCTCTGTGATATCGATAATCACTACGTCCAAAGCTTTTTTCTTCAATAAAACAGACGCTGCCTTCAAAGCAATATCTTTGCTGTTCATGTCTCTTCTCCTTTCTTTCAAATTATATCTACGACAAAAATCTAAGAATTTTCATTCGTGATTTTTCTGTATTAATCTGCCGAACTGTGCTGAAGCACCAGGCAGAATGTTATATGTCAGCTTCCATTTTTTGAAGCAAACTGTCCTTCGCCATAACCGTATCCTGATCCAGATAGAGTCCTCTGGAGCTTACATACTCGATGGAATGCAATAGAGACATCAGGCACGCCTGATCCAGATTTTCATACGCTGTCTCGCGGATTTCCTCAATTCCGGGATAATATCTGTTTGGCTCGATGGCGTCGGCCAGATAGATGATCTTTTCAAGTGTCGACATATCCGCCCTTCCGGTGGTATGGAAGCTTACCGCATTGATGATATCCCGATCCGTGACATGATAATCACGTTCCATAATAAAAGCTGCGATTTTGCTGTGAGCCAGGTTTGCATTGTCCAAATAAACCGGATTCAATCCCAGTTGCCTGACATAACCGTTCAGCGCCGGCTCCGATACTCCACGGAAAAAATCATGAAAAAGAGCGGCAAGTTCGGCTTTTTCCATATCCTCTCCGTACCGCCGGGCAAGCTTCTTTGCTTCCTCCACCACTGCGTAGGTATGTTTCCGCCGTTTTTCCGTCATATTTCTTTCAATATATTCAATTATTCTTTTCTTATCCGTACATTGCATACTAAAATATATTACCATTTATGTCCAGGTTAATCAAGCCGTAATCCGGATTGGTTGCTACAGCGGCTGATCCTGATAAAGCTTGTTCCTGAAAATATACTCCTCAACCGGTTCCGGCAACAGATACTTGATGCTCTTGCCCTCCTTGATCCGGCTTTTGATATCCGTGGATGAAATTTCAACCTCGGAGTTGTTGATTTCAATCATATTCGTGCCATAACGACCTCTCAGCCGGTCAATCAGCGCCCTTCGCTCCTGTTCCTTGTAGCCGGGCCTGGTTCCGATGACAAAGGAGAAGCCTTTCAAAAGGTCCTTGGCGGCATACCATTGCTCCAAACTCAAAAAAGCGTCGGTCCCCATAATGAAATAGAGTTCCGCGTTCGCACCGAACTTGGCTCTGCATTCATTCAGCGTATGGATGGTGTAGGAAATCTCCTCCCGGTCCAGTTCCATTCTGGATACGGAGAAATAAGGGTTGCCCGCAATCGCTTTCC
Source organism: Bacillota bacterium (assembly GCA_023415235.1). Classification (GTDB taxonomy): domain Bacteria; phylum Bacillota; class Clostridia; order Peptostreptococcales; family Anaerovoracaceae; genus Anoxybacterium. The sequence goes on along the minus strand of JAEZLP010000014.1, from coordinate 16,960 downwards.
GGACCATCTCATACCGGTCGTCGCCTTCCGCAATTTTATTATTCAGTTTAAAGGGCTGGACCATGGCCGGCATGAAGATCACCTTATCCAGTGAAGCCTCGACCCTGGCCTGTTCGGCCAGGATCAGATGACCGTAATGGATCGGATCAAAGGTCCCTCCTATGATTCCAATTCTTTTCATTTCTTATTATTCCCGCTCCGCAGTGACACGGATTGAAAGCTCCTCAAGCTGTTCCTCGCCGACATAGGTCGGCGCTTCGCTGACCATATCCACCGCGGCCTGATTTTTCGGAAACGCCATAACTTCCCGGATGCTGTGCTCGCCGGCCAAAAGCATGACCAGACGGTCCAGTCCGTAAGCCAGCCCACCATGGGGCGGAGTGCCGTATTTGAATGCTTCCAGCAGGAAGCCGAATTTATTCTTCACGGTTTCATCGGAGAGCCCCAGAACCTGGAACATCTTTCTCTGCAGATTACCGTCGTGGATTCTGATACTTCCTCCTCCAAGTTCTACGCCGTTCAGTACGATATCATACGCCTTTGCCCTGACCTCGCCGGGTTTTGTGTCAAGCAGCGGCACATCCTCCAATCTCGGCGATGTGAAAGGATGGTGCATGGCGGAGTATTCTCCCGTTTCGTCGTCCTTCTCGAATAGCGGGAAATCCACAACCCACAGCAGATTGAACTGATTGTCGTCCAAAAGACCCAGTTTTCCGGCGATATCCCTGCGTAAAAATCCGAGGCTGTCAAATACCACCTTGGCTTTGTCTGCTACGATCAGAATCAGATCTCCCGGTTTGCCGTCGAATACGTCTGTGATTTCCTTCATTTTATCCGGCGTAAAGAATTTGCTGATCGAGGATGTGGTTTCTGTTTCGCCGATCTTGATCCAAACCAGTCCCTTGGCGCCGAAATGCTTGATGGCATCCTGCAACTTATCGATGTCTTTTCTGCTGAATTTCTCTGCAGCCCCCTCGATATTGATACCCCTGACGTCGCCGCCGGCCGCCAAAGCGTTGGCGAACACCTGGAATTCACTGTCCTTGACCACGTCGTTCAACAGCTTCAGTTCAAAGCCGAATCGGGTATCCGGCTTGTCGCTGCCGAAACGTTCCATGGCCTCCTTATAAGGATATCTTGGCAATGGAAGCTTGATATCCACATTTTTCAGTTCCTTGAACAGCTTCTGCAGGAACCGTTCCTGTACGTCGATGACGTCGTCCACGTCAACGAAGGACATTTCCAGGTCGATCTGGGTGAATTCCGGCTGTCTGTCCGCTCTCAGGTCCTCATCACGGAAGCACTTTGCGATCTGATAATATCTGTCTGTCCCGCTGACCATGAGCAGCTGCTTGAACAGCTGGGGAGACTGGGGCAGCGCATAAAACTGTCCCGGATTTACCCGGCTTGGAACGAGATAATCTCTCGCTCCTTCCGGCGTCGGTTTGCATAAAATCGGTGTTTCCACCTCCGTAAAGCCTTCGCTGTCAAAATATTCTCTGGTGATTTTTGCGATTTGATGACGGAAGGTCAGGTTTCTCTGCATCTTCGTTTTTCTCAGGTCAAGATAACGGTATTTCAGCCGGAGGTTCTCCGAAACATCGTCGTCATCCTTGATGTAAATCGGCGGTGTTTCCGCCTCGGAGTAAATAATCAGTTCATCGGCGAAAACCTCGATGTCTCCCGTGGGAAGATCTTTGTTTTTTGCCTGTCTCTCCTTGACAACACCCTGAATCCCTACTACATATTCGCTTCTCAGCTTGTCGGCCTTTTCAAAGAGCTCCGGCGGAATGGTGTCGTCAAAAACGATCTGTACAATTCCCGTTTTATCCCTCAGGTCGCAGAAAATCAGCCCGCCCAGATTTCTTCTTTTCTGGATCCAGCCGTTCAGCGCTACTCTTTCTTCAATATTCTTTGCTGTTAAGACACCGCACATGTGCGTCCGTTTCATTACGTTATCCATTCTGTCACTCCTATCCGATTATTTCTTTCATAATATCCTGCAGCGGCACTTGCTTCTGTTCCGATGTTTCCATATTCTTTATGGCGACCATGTTCTGATCCAGTTCGTTATCGCCGATGACGATGGTGTATTTTGAACGCAGCCTGTCGGCGTACTTGAACTGACCTTTTATGTTTCTGCCAAGGCTGTCCATTTCAGCCTTGACTCCCTGATTTCTCAGATCACGCAGCAGCTTGAGACCGAACAGCTTTGCCCTTTCCCCCATGACTGCAATAAAAACGTCAAGGTTTTCCGGCTGAGGGATTTCTTTTCCTGTGGCTTCCATAAGCAGCAGCAGCCGTTCAATTCCAAGTCCAAAGCCCACTCCCGGAATCGGCGGTCCGCCGATCTGCTCGATCAGGTGGTCGTACCTGCCTCCTCCGCAAACGGTGCCCTGCGCGCCGATTCTGTTGGAAACAAACTCAAAGGCTGTTTTTGTATAATAATCGAGACCTCTTACAATGCCGGGGTCTACGATATATTCGATCTCCATTGCGTCGAGATTATTTTTCAGATCCCCAAAGGCGGTGCTGCATTCTTCGCAGAGGTAATCCAGCATGAAAGGAGCCCCCTGGACCAGCTGTTGGCATACAGGCGATTTGCAGTCAAGAATCCGCATGGGATTTCTTTCATAGCGGCTCTTGCAGGTTTCGCAGAGGGACTCGTATTTGTCCTTGAGAAACTCTTTCAACGCTTCCCGGTAGGTCTGCCTGCATTTCGGACAGCCGATGCTGTTGATGCGAAGCTCCAGATCGGTGATTCCGAGAGAGCTCAGAAAGTCTGAGGCAAAGCCGATCACTTCCGCATCCGCCATCATATTGTCCGTGCCGAAGATTTCAATCCCCACTTGATGGAATTCCCTTAGTCTTCCGGACTGGGGCTTTTCGTAGCGGAAGCAGGGAATGATATAATAATATTTGGAAGGCTGTACCTCGGCGTACAGCTTATGCTCGATAAAAGCCCGGGCAACCGGCGAGGTTCCCTCCGGTTTCAATGTAATACTTCTTTTCCCATAATCCTCAAAAGTATACATCTGCTTTTCCACGATATCCGTGGTATCTCCCACGCCCCTTGCAAACAGTTCCGTATGTTCGAAGACCGGGGTTCTGATTTCTTTGATGACATATCTGCTGCATGCCTCACGGAATGCAGCTTCAATATAATGCCATTTGTAAACCTGTCCGGGCAGGATATCCTTCGTTCCTTTTGGTGCATTGATCAACATTTCTTCCTCCTGAATCGGCCTCCTGATTATGGTTTCGGTTGCCGTTTTTCTTATTTATCGCTGTCCTGAAACAAATTGGCTTCCTTTCTGTGAAGCATTTCAGAAAGCCGCTCTATATAAATCTGATAATTGGATACGTTTGGAACCCTCTCCAGCCTATTCTCATCGGAATACCATACCTTGGTGATCCCTCCTGCTCCCAGTGCGATAATGGTTTGGGCCTCCTCCATGATGCGAATGTTATAGATTCCGGCGGTGTCGCCTCTGGCGTAGCCGATGTTTTCAAAGTTTCCGGTCATCTGCTTCTGTCTGTATAAATAATAAGGCTTGTACCCTTCCCTGAAAAGCATTTCCTTTGCTGAATCCAGCATCGCTCTTACGATTTTCCCCTGTTTATACGGATAATCGCTGTCAATTTCCTTCAGTCTGGATGCCCGTTTCAGCGCCAGCGTGTGCACGGTGATGTTCTCTGGCTCCAACGCAAGGACCCGTTTCAGAGTATGGACAAAATCACCCACATTCTCCTCCGGCAGGCCGGCAATTACATCCGTGTTGATCATCGGTATTTCTGCCTGCCTCGCAAGCTGAAAAGCCTTTTCAATATCCTCAGGCCTGTGGGCTCGTCCGATTCGCTCCAGTGTATCATTGTTCATGGACTGGGGATTGATACTGATCCTTTGCACGCCGTACTGTCTGATCACCTGAAGCTTTTCCGCGCTGATGGTGTCAGGGCGTCCCGCTTCGACTGTAAATTCCCTCAAACGGCTCAAATCAAATGCTTCCGTTACATGCAACAGCAGTTCTGAAAGCTGTTTTGCCGTTAAGGTCGTCGGGGTTCCTCCCCCGATATAAATGGATTCCGGATACCAACCCTTCCGTCTCATCCCCTCTGCGGTAAAAGTGATTTCCCGGTGCAGTGCCTCCAGATAATCATTGATCTCCTCCGAATTCCCCTGATTGGCCGGAAAGGAGCAATAGACGCAGCGTGTGGGGCAGAAAGGAATCCCGATATACAGTCCCACAGCCTCAGCCGGGCTGGGCGTCAGAAGTCTGTCTTGATCCTTTTTAATATTCAGAATCAACTCCGCCTTGTCCGCGGTCAGGTAATAATCCCGGATCAGAATCTCCCTTGCCTTGTCCTCCGAGCCTTCTCTTGCAAGCAGCTCCCCGGCCAGCTTCACAGGCCGCACACCCGTAAGGATTCCCCAGTCGGGAGTGTCTCCCGTGCGCTTCTGCAGCTTTCGGAAAAGTTCGCGCTTGATTTGGTTCTTCACCGAGTTTTCTTTTATTATGGCAGATTCCCGTCTGTCCGAGCATAGGTCTTCCAGGAACTCCGGAACAATGAGATCCGCTTCATCTGGTCCGGTAATCATGTATTCCCCCGACTTGAGAAATACCTTGATCATTTCTTCGTATTCGTTTTGATTGTTGTCCTGAGGCACATGGATCTTAAACAAAAGGATTATTCTCCTTTTCAAAACCGATTGTGGTGGAGCCCATATGTCCGGGGAGGACGGAGGTATCGTCCGGAAGCATGAAAAGCTTCTCTCGGATGGACCTTACGATCGCCTCATAGGACGAACCGGGGAAATCGGTTCTCCCTATGGATTGCGCGAACAAGGTGTCCCCGCTGAACACCACGTCTTCCAACAGAATACACATGCCTCCCGGGGTGTGTCCCGGCGTATGGAGGAACTTCAGCTCCATGTTTCCTATTTTCAACAGGTCCCCGTCGTCCACATATAGGTCCGCAATTAAGGAAATCGGATATCCGAAAACCATGGACGACATATTGAGTCGCGGATCCTCTACCAGCGCTCTGTCATGAATGCAGGCTACCAGTTTGGCGTCGGGAAATTCCCGCTTCATATCCGGTACACCGCCCAGATGGTCTCCGTGGCCATGGGTAAGAATAATATAATCCAGCTCAAGATTGTTTTCCTTAATATGGTTTACCATCTGTGTATTATGTCCACCTGGGTCAACCATGAACGTCTTTTTTGTTGTTTCATCCGTTACAACGTAGCTGTTTACGGCCAGCGGCCCTGTATGAAAATTTCTTATTATCATTGGAAATCCTCTCATTAAAATACTTTTTTACTATCGATTAATATGGTGACAGGCCCGTCGTTGTGGATTCTCACCAGCATTTCGGCCTGAAATATTCCTTCTTCCACATGGAGTCCCTGCTCTCTGCATAGCTCCACAAACCTTTGGTACAGGGCGTTTGCCTTATCCGGTCTCGCGGCCTTGATAAAGCTGGGCCTCTTCCCTTTTCTGCAGTCTCCGAACAAGGTGAATTGGGATACCGCCAACAGTTCACCCCCTACATCCTTGACGGATAAATTCATTTTTCCTTCTTCATCTTCAAAAATACGCAATCCGGCAATTTTTTCCGCCAGATAAACCGCATCTTGTTCTTCGTCCTCATCCTCCACCCCTAACAGGACCATTAGGCCCTTCCCGATGGCTCCGGTAGTCTTTTCCTCCACGGTTACATCTGCTTTTACAACTCGCTGAACAACTGCACGCATTTCAATCTCCCTAAACCTCTGTGATATTCTATCCGGCGCTTTCACCGTCGACATAATTTATAATGCTTTTATTTCCCTAAATAATAGCCCTGTAAACATCCGCCACTCCCGGAACGCTCCTGAGAGATCTCAGCACCTTTTCGATCTGACCCGTATTGGAGATGGACAGGGTCATGGTAATGTTGATGACGCCATCCTTGGCACTCTTGGCGTTGACTCCGGCAATATGGACGTCCATATCCTCACATACCCTTGAAAGATCTGAGAACAGGCCCTTCCGGTCCTCTGCCAGAATATTGATGTCGGTATCGTAGGACATGTTATCCTTCTGCTTGTCCCACTCCACTTCAATGAATCTTGCCTTCTCTTCCTCCGGCAGCGACAAGACGTTGATGCAGTCCTTGCGGTGAACGGAAATTCCCCGTCCTTTTGTAATGAATCCGATGATTTCATCTCCCGGAACCGGATTGCAGCACTTGGAGAAACGGATCAGAAGGTTGTCCACTCCTTTGACGGTAACTCCCGTCTGTTCCTTCCTTCTTACCTTCTTTCTGCCTTCCTCCGCCTGCTCGGCCTTCTCTTTCCTTCTCAGCTCCGATTGCTTCTCGTCGTGATAATAGCCAAGGAGCATAGCAACCACTTTGCTCAGGAGCACGCCTCCCGAGCCGATGGCTGTGTAGAGGTCGTCTGCGGAAGCCAAATTGAAGGCCTTGGCGCATTTGTTGATATATTGGCTCTTGAGGATCTGCTGGCTTTCGTATCCCTTTCTTTTCGCATACTTTTCCAGCATTTCCTTGCCCTTATCCGTATTGTCGGATTTGCTTTCCTTCTTAAGCCACTGCCTGATCTTATTCCTCGCATTGCTGCTCTGTGCGATTTTCAGCCAGTCGATGCTCGGTCCCTTCGAGTTGGAAGAGGTTATGATTTCAACGATATTTCCGTTCTTCAGCGTATGATCAATAGGAACCATTTTCCCGTTGACCTTTGCCCCGATGCACTTTACCCCGATCGCAGAGTGGATTTTAAATGCAAAATCCAGCGGAGTGGAGCCGGCCGGAAGCTCAATCACGTCCCCCTTTGGGGTAAAAACAAAAACCTGATTGGAGAACAGGTCCACCTTGAGGGTTTCCATAAACTCCTTCGGGTCGTTCAGATCCTTCTGCCACTCCAGGGTTTGTCTCAGCCACGCCAGCTTGCCCTCTTCCTTGTCTTCCGATACACCTTCCTTGTATTTCCAGTGGGCTGCGATACCGTATTCCGCAATCCTGTGCATCTCATAAGTACGAATTTGGATTTCAAAAGGCTCCCCGTTGTCTCCGATTACGGTCGTGTGCAGCGACTGGTAGCGGTTGGGCTTGGGCATGGCTATGTAATCCTTGAACCTGCCCGGAATCGGTTTCCACATTGTGTGCACGATGCCCAGAACGGCATAGCAGTCCTTTACGGTCTCCACGATGATACGGATGGCCGTCAGGTCAAAAATTTCTTCAAGCTGCTTGTTTTGATATTTCATTTTCCGGTAGATGCTGTAAAAATGCTTTGAGCGTCCGGTAATATCGTATCTGATCTTAAGCTCGTTGAGACTTTCCTTGATTTCGTTGATGACCTTGTTGATATTCTCTTCCCTTTGTTGTTTTTTTATTTTCACCTGGCTGACCAGATCGTAATATGTGTCGGGATCCAGCTGCTTCAAGGCGATGTCTTCCAGCTCAAATTTCATAGTGTAAATTCCGAGCCTGCTGGCCAGAGGAGCATAAATTTCCAGGGTTTCCTTGCATTTCTCACGAATCTGCTCATCGTTCATATAATTGATGGTTCTAAGGTTATGAAGCCTGTCGGCAAGCTTGATGATCAGAACGCGGATATCCTTGGACATAGCCAGAAACATCTTTCTCAGGTTCTCCGCTTGTCTTTCCTCCTTGCTTTCGTAAACGATATTGCCCAGTTTGGTTACACCGTCTACCAGCAAGGCAACCTCCTCGCCGAAATCCTCCTTCAATTGCTCTTCTGAATAGGAGGTGTCCTCAACCGTATCATGAAGCAGACCTGCTACGATCGTGTTTTCATCCATGCCCAGCTCGGCAAGAATTTTTGCAACTTCAACAGGGTGAACCAAGTATGGTTCACCCGATTTGCGCAACTGTCCTTCATGATAATTCTCCGCTTTTTGATAAGCCCGCTTGATCAGTTCGGTATTGATATTCGGGTTGATCTGCAGCAGATCGTTTAAAAAACGCTCCATTAAATCCATAAAGTTAAAACCTTTTCCTTGTCAAACCTATTCATCCTAGTCCCGATTCTTTTTCTTCTTCCCCTTGTATTTCGGCCCTCCGGTTATCTGGCACAGATCATAGTAGATAGGGCTTGCGATAAAGATCGAGGACGCGGCCCCGGCCGCGAAACCTACCATAAGCGGCATAATAAATTCACGGATGGTCAATCCGGCCATAATGAGCAACGGGATTACAGCGACAACCGTAGTAACCGTAGTCATCAAAGATCTTACAATGGTCTGATTGACGCTGGTATCGATCAGCTCTTCCAGCTTGTTCTTTTTCATCAATGTAAGGTTTTCTCTGATTCTGTCAAAGACAACGATGGTATCATTGATGGAAAATCCAAGCAGGGTCAGCACTGCAGCGATAAACGGATTATTGATGGGAATGTGGAAAAAGCCGTAAAATCCGATCATGACAAGCACATCATGCATCAATGCAATAATAGCGGCAACCCCGAACTTCCACTCAAACCGGACGATGACATAGATCAGAATGCCCAAGCCTGCAAGGATTACTGCCTTGATTGCATTCTTCTTCAACATATCCCCGACAGACGGTCCGAACTGATCGATGGTCAGTACGGAATCCTCGGTCAGATTAAATTCTTCAAATATATCACTGAGTAATTCTTCTCTTGCTGAGGTATCCAACGATTGAACCGTTCTGATGATGACCTGTTGATTTTCACTGCCTGCGTGAACAATGTCCGACTCAATTCCGTTATCCTTCAGCACCTTGTCCAACTCGGACACGGCCACTTCCCGGCCCATATCAAGCTGCAGCATGGTCCCTCCCGTAAAGTCGATCCCGAAGTTGAAGCCTCTGATAAAGCCTACGCTGATGCTGATAATGATCACCGAAAGGGAGATCGCATAAAATACCTTTCTATGTTTAATGTAGGAGAACTTCTTTAATTGAAACATTTATCTCGCCTCCTTGACTGCAACAGCAAAATTTTTATTGGTGGCCAGTTTCTTGTTTTCCGCAACGAGGTCAAGATAAAGCTGGGTAACAACAACCGCTGTGAAGATGCTTGCGACAATACCGATCAGCAGCGTCAATGCAAATCCTTTGACCGGACCGGAGCCCAGCTGGTAAAGCACAACGCCGGCGATGACGGTCGTTAGCTGGGAGTCGATAATGGTTGACAAAGCCCTTTTAAATCCGGTATTGACCGCAACACGGATTGTTTTCCCGTTGGTAATCTCTTCACGGATTCTGGCAAAAATGATGACATTGGCATCTACCGCCATACCGATCGACAGCACAATACCGGCAATACCCGGAAGTGTGAGAACTGCCTTCATGACTACCATGACCCATAATACGATCAAAATATATAACGCCAGCGCGATGTTTGCTGTGAGACCCATAATCCGATACATCGACAGCATCATTATAAAAATCAGCACAATGCCGATGGCGCCGGCAATGACGCTCATATTCATCGCATCCAGTCCGATGGTCGGCCCGACGACCGAGGTTTGTACTTCTTTCAATTCCACTGGCAGCGCACCTCCGCGGATCAGAGCGGAAAGATTTGAGGCTTCCTCCTCGCTGAAACCGCCGGTCCCGCCTGCAGTAATAATCGCTTCCCCGTTGGGGATGATGTCATTGACCACCGGAGAGGAAATAATCTCCTCATCAAGAATAATCATGATCGCCTCCCCTGGTATTCCAGGTGTCGTGGAAACGATTCTCCCGTTTATAATATCGGTTGTTGCCTGCTTGAAGGCCTCTGCTCCCGTTTTGTTAAACTTGAGAGCGATCGCATAGCCTCCGTGCTCCTGATCCTGGGTAATGCCCGCGTCCTTTACCTGGCTTCCATCTAAAACGATCTTGCCGTCTGCAGTCACAAACTGCAGCTGGGCGGTTTTTCCGATGGCTCTGATCGCATCATCCGCATCTTCGGCGCCGGGCAGCTCAACCCTGATTCGATTTTTCCCTTCTATTGTAACAACCGGCTCAGATAAGCCCATTTGGTTTACTCTTTTTTCGATGACTGCTTGTGCCTGTGACATCAATTTTTTCAGTTCATCCCCTGTTGCCTTTGTTTGTGCCTCCATGACAACATAGACTCCGCCGGACAAATCCAGTCCCAGTTTCAACTGGTCCTTGATCGGTGCGAAGGAGCCAATGCCGGCCAGCGTTACGTACCAGCCAAAGAGGATGACAATAGACAGAGTTATTGCCAATGCCTTCTTCATCGTATTTTCACCTTCTCTTCTCTGCTTGTATTTCGTAATATTTTTCAATATCAAATTTTATATTACAGAATATTTTACTACTATTTCGGCCTTCCTACAAGCGAAATCGTCAGAAAACGCTGAAATTGCATCGATATCCGTTTCTTCCCCATATTCAGCTTCTTAAATTAACGCCGATCATTCCGCCCACACTGCCGAAGAGAACCGGAATCAGGTACTTGATCAGACCGGCGCCTGCGTCAATCCCAGTGGAAAAAGCCAGCATATAAAACGCAGACAGAATCAGCAGGAAAATAACGGAATACAAAGCTCCATAAACAAATCCCCTCTTCTTCATATCGTTCCCGATGAATATGCCCAGAAACAGACAAGTAATGCTAAGAATGCCTACCATGTAGTAAAGCGCCCACCCTTCCGGAGCAGGTGTCAATTTGACGACAACGCTGATCAGCAGGGTCAGCAATATAAATAAAATGAAAGCAAACAGAAAGCCCTTCAGATTCTTTAATACCGTACCCATGATATCCTCCTTATCAAGACTTCCAAATATTATCTTCTACATTATATTTTTTAACATGCGAATTATACAGAAAATACAAAAAACAAGCTTCGGAACAGCCCTGAAGCTTGTTTCTTTATGGTGCCGGCGATCGGGGTCGAACCGATACGGTGTTGCCACCACGGGATTTTGAGTCCCGCACGTCTGCCAATTCCATCACGCCGGCGCAACAAAGTGGTTAACGTTTTTACAACTCTGGGGGGTAAAAAGACCCGCTTTGTTATATTAACATACATATAATTTTAAATCAAGAAAAAAGGATTTACAATTTATTTTTTTTACTATATAATTTTTTTATTACGTGAGAGGAGGATGAATAATGAGTCAACAAATAGCAACCTTAATGCCTTTAATTCTTTTGATCGTCATCATGTATTTCTTGCTGATCAGACCTCAGAAAAAGAGGGAAAAGGCTGTTGCGGCCATGAGAAACGCCATCAAGGTGGGAGATGAAGTAATCACAATCGGAGGCATTTGCGGCAAGATCGTAAAGACCAAAGATGAAACCTTGACAATCCAGGTCGGAGCAGACAAAGTAAAGTTTGAGATCATGAGATGGGCAGTTTCTAAGGTGGTTACGGACGAGCCAGCTCCTTCTTCTAAGAAGACCAGAAAAGAAGAACCGGCAGAGGATACAAAATCAGAAGCTCCAAAAAAGACATTACCGAAGAGAATGACCAAAAAGCTAGAAGAAGCACCTGTTGAAGAAGCACCTGTTGAAGAAGCACCTGTTGAAGAGGAACCCGCTGAAACAGAAACAAATACAGATAGCAAGGAATAAGGTCTAAATAACAACCCTGCAGATTGCTGCAGGGTTTTTTTATCGCTTTATGATCTTTCCACCACCGACTACCACATCGCCCTGATAAAATACCGCGGCTTGTCCTGGGGTGACGGCGCGCTGTTTTTCCTGAAGCCTGACAAAAATCCTGCCGTTTTCCGGGGGATATATTGTGGCAGGAACTTCCTTTGCAGTATACCTGGTTTTCACGGTAACCTCCATGGGCTCCGCAAGCTCGGCAACGGAAATCAGATTGAGATCCCCTGCCGTAAAGCTTTCGACAAAAAGATCTTCATTGGTCCCGAGGGTGATCCGGTTTGTTTCGCTGTCGATATCGACCACGTACATGGGCTTTCCAAAAGTAGTTCCCAGGCCCTTCCTTTGACCGATGGTATAATGGATGATGCCGTGATGTCTTCCCAGAATATTCCCTTCATGATCCACGAAATCCCCTTCCATGGCGTTTACATTAAGGGTTTTCTTAAGGAAACCGGCATAATCGCCATCCTTGACAAAACAAATATCCTGACTATCGGGCTTTTTTGCATTGACAAAGCCCTTTTCCTCCGCAATCGCTCTGATTTCCGTCTTCTTCAGATTGCCCAGAGGGAACAGCGTCCTGGCTAATTCCTCCTGGGTCATGGTATATAGAGCATAGCTCTGATCCTTTGCCGGATCAAGGCCTTTTTTCAGCAAATATCTTCCGGTGGCCGCGTCCTTCTCAATCCTGGCATAATGACCTGTGGCAATAAAATCATAATCCAGAAGCAGAGCCCGCTCCAGGAATTTGTCAAATTTTATGCTTCGGTTGCATTCGATGCATGGATTCGGAGTTTCGCCTCGGCGGTATGCTTCCGCAAACGGAAGGATTACATCCCGCTCAAACTGCATCCCGAAATTGAATACATCATGCCGAAAGCCAAGCTTGTCAGCTACGCTCTTCGCATCCAAAACATCCTCCAATGAACAACAGGTCCTCGTTCTGTCAATTCCGATATCCTCATTATCAAAAAGCTTAAAGGTTGCGCCAGCCACCTCGTAGCCCTGCTCCAAGAGAAGCACCGCCGCCACGGAGCTGTCAACCCCTCCGCTCATTGCAATCAATACTTTAGCCATAACTGCCTCTTTCCTTTTTCCATAGTATAAACGGTAGTATAACCGATGCAATACCGGTTTGGGTTCGTTACTATTATAACCCACTCCCTTCTTAAATTCCAGAATATTTGACAGTTTGATATTTCTGCGAAAGGGGTATAAATTCATCGGCATATGTGATATTATGTCATCAGCCATATATTTTGAAAGTTTAGAGAATGTACGGAAGAAAGGTGGAGTTTTGTTATGGCAATGGGATGGACAGAAGATTTGACGGTAGGTGTAAGTCTCGTCGACGAGCAGCATAAGGTATGGTTCCAAAAAGCGGATGAGCTGTTTGAAGCGGGAAAAAAGGGACAGGCCAAGGAATTCATCGGCCAGTTGCTGGATTTTCTCGATGATTACACAAAAAAGCATTTTCACGATGAAGAGCAGTATATGCTCAGTATAAAATACCCCGAATACGCTAGGCAAAAATCACTGCATACCGCATTTATCGGCGAGCTTGCCAAGCTAAAGAAGGAATACCAGGAATCCGGCGGAAATATTATAGTTATACTGAATGCAAATCAAATGGTTATTGACTGGTTAACGAAGCATATTTCCAATGAGGATAAAAAAATCGGCGTCTTTGCTAAAGGTCTGAAGTAATTCAAACAACATGATCCGGAACAGAACCTGAGTGTTCTGTTCTTTTTTTAGGCTCGTTGTCAGACGCCTGCCCTTTCTACGATATGACGAACTCCGGGATACCGCTTGCGTATGGTGCGATCTCATATTGCTGATAGAAAATTGCAATACCCTCCGGTCTCAGGTAAAAATGGTCCGGATCAAAATACTGGGCGGTGAGTTTTAAATAGTCATTAAAATACCCGCCTTCTCCTGTTTCCATTTTGTGTTCGATCTGTTTGTCGATTTCCTGCAAAATCTCTCTTGTAAAACGGACAGGATCGGTCGTAAATTGATAAAGATTGATTCGTGTTCCGTTTTTCATATTCCAGGTGTCTGAAACCCTAACGGTATTGCCGTGGGCTCCTCCTGTATAAGTATAATGATCATAGTACAGGCTCATCAAGTCTCTCTTATTGTATGGCACCTCGTAGACCGAAAACGCTTCGAATACATGAAACGGAAAATGGTTTTTCCGGCTGCTTTTCAGGTGTTCCACCGCTTCTTCATAGGTTTCGGTTTCATATTTTTTCTGAAGCGCCGCTGCCTGCTTCCGATACCACTCGTTGATTGGCTCCAATTCCAGTTGACCGGAAGGATCATGAAATTTTGGATATTCAATCTTGTAATGGAGTACCGGCGTTCCCCTGTATTCCATTTCCTTTTCGATGGTCATTTTGTATATTGTTGCAGGTTCCGTTTTCATACCATATCACCTCAAAATAGCATATGGCATTAAAATGGGATATGTGATAGAAAAAAGCAAATTCTCTTTGATAAGAATTTGCCTTTCTAATGCTTGAATAATATATGAAATTGCCCTGTTGACTAGAAGTTGTCCTCTTTTCCTTAGTAAGTGCATGTTTCAAAACAATTAGGAAATCAGTCCTTGTCTTTTCCCTTCTTTCCCTTTTTCCGTGACAGGGATAGTCCTCCGAAGCCGCTGATTACAGCAATATAAAATCCGAAATCATACCACCAGCCGGTATTAACGGTTTCATATACTCTGATACCGTCTACAAAGAGGCTGATAATCAGTGAAATCGGAGCGATCCAGCCGTGCCAGACACCCCAAAAGAAACCGGCAGGATCATCGGACGTATAGGTTCCGTCTCCTGGAATGCATCCGGTTAGCAAAAGCGAAGCGCAGAAAGCCAGCAGACAAATCATTATGAATCGTTTTCTCATCAAAGTTCCCCTTTCCGTTTTGTTCAAAAACGTCTCAGAATTCTGAGACGTTTGTTTTAAATATCCTTATGGTAACACTTTCCACGAATTCATGCAACTTCCTTCCGCTCAACTCCCTTCCCCTTATCTCTTCTCTATTGTGCCAAGCATAATTTCGATGGAATGCCTGATAAAAAGCTCCTTATCGATACCGAAGTGACTAGTATACGTATCGCCGGATAACGAAAGCATCTGGAAATATCCTGTTACCATAAAAATAGATGAAAATGCGAGCATTGAAATCTCCATATCGGTCCGGATACTCCCGTCAGCTTTACCTTCCATAAACATCTTCAAAATAATATCAAATAGCTCTTTATCTATTTTCATGTATTTAAGCATGTATGGTGATTCTGGATTTGGAGAGGCAGATTTCACAACACCGCTTAAATTTATTAGCTGAAGCATTTGCGGGGAACGTTTGTAGAATTCATAAAAAGCATAATATGCAGAGCGAATTCTTCCGAATCCGTTTACTTCTTCATTATTATTTTTTACGATCAAGCGATATAACTCTTGATATCCTTTAAGTGCAACAGCAAAGAATAAATCCTCTTTGCTCCTAAAGTATTTATATATCGTTCTTTTTGTATATTCGGAGGCCTTAGCAATATCATCCATAGCGGTATTTTCATAACCAAGCTTGCAGAACAATTCCTCAGCTGTTGAAATAATTGTTTTCACCATATTTTGACGCTCACGTTCCCTTCTACTCAATTCATTCAAAATTGACCCCTCCTTCTGTCGACAAACATGATAGCGTTATGTATACTCGTAGTATACTTATATAACTTAAGTATACAATAGCGTTGCATCTTTTGTCAAGACAAGGTGGGAAAATACGAAATGATACTATTAAAATCTGATAAGGCAAAGATATTGACAGTAATTCTGGTCTTTACCGTATCCTTACTAGCAATACAGCTAAATGAACATGACTTTCGTTTTTTTAGTGATGGTGCTTCAACACTCGATATGAGAATCCATTACAGCCCTATAGACGTATACCAACTGTTTGATGCTTTGGGCGATCCAGGTAAGCTCATATATATAAGGATGCTGTTGATAGACTTTGTTTTCATCGCAAGCTTTGTTATGTTGCAGAACATGATTTTGAAATATATCATGGGGCAAGATCTGCTCAAGACCGGATTTAGAAGATTGACGATATTATCTTACCTGCGGGGTTTTTCGGATATCATTGAAAATATTTCTCTTTTGATACTGCTAAAGAACTTCCCTTCTGTAATGCCTCAACTCGTTACTTTTTCGAGCTTTATCACTATGCTGAAATTTCTTTTCCTTGCATTATGGCTAATTTCAATTCCTCTGCTGGTTATTATCAGAATGAAAAACAATAAAAACAGAAAGGTAAAAACAATGAATAAAACGATAGTAATTTACAAATCAACTTACGGAACAACAAAATCCTATGCAGAATTAATCGCACAAGAATTGGGTGCCGATTTACTGGAATGCAGCGAGGTAAAAACATCAAAACTAACGAAATATGATGCTATTGTTTTCGGGGGCGGCATTTATGCCGGTCAAATAGCAGGTAGTAACCTGCTTAGGAATTTGTGTAAAAAATTCCAAGATAAAAGCTTTATTGTTTTTAGTGTCGGTTTTACTCCTAAATCTATGACAAATATTCTGGAGAAAGTAAGAACTAACAGCCTTAGAGGCATTCCATTGCAAAATATACGCTTTTTCCATTTTAGCGGAAGAATCGACTATAAGAAGCTTAACTTAGCGCATAGGCTTCTTCTCTCCGGCAAAAGGCTTTCAATGTCTATACAGTCTAAAGAAAAATTAACGGATGAAAATAAACGATTTATGAACCAGTGCGACAAAGAATCAGAATTCACTTTAGATTCTACAAAAGATCTTATTGCATGCCTAAAAAGTTGATCTAAAATTTGACCTCATTAACGGCATTCTTGAAAACGGGATAATGCAGGAAAATGGCTAGCTGGTCCGGTCGAAGGGACTTACACAGCTGCTCGTTCCTTGCACCTGCCGTCCTGCGCCTGCTCATTCAGCAGGCTTGGACCGCTCCCTGTTGAAAAGTCCGCAGGACTTTCCAACGACGGTCGCGCCCTTTCGGGTTACGCACCTAACCATATTTGAGACAGCAAATGTTTGGTAGGTGCTATACGGGAATTCCCCAGCTTTAGCTGGCATGGAATTCTTCCGTTCAAGTCCCTTCTCCCTTGAGAACAAAATAAAAAACAAGGTACAGATGAACTGTACCTTGTTTTTTATGTGCGCCCAGCATGGGCGCAGTCTAACGGGTGAAAGTCCCGAACACGCCAGTAGCGGGAAGTGTATAGCCAGAGGCAAGGGTGTCCACCGTGAGGCGGAATCTGAAGGAAGCCCGAG
>JAEZLP010000045.1 GCA_023415235.1 Bacillota bacterium | reverse complement strand
TGGTCTCTGCTGACTTCTCACAGTTCGTTGTTACTACGGATTTCTCCGTCTGTGAGACCTCACGGGATAAGTCGTCAATCTTTCCTCGCCTACCTGTCTGATTTACCTGCATGGGTTACGATTGCCTACGCCCCTTGTGGACTTTCACCACAGATTGACGGCATGCCCGTCATACTAACAAGAGTCTGCCGGGACCGGCAGACTCTTGTGAATGCTTCAATCATTCTGGATGAATCGTCATTCTAGTATTTATCATTCTCCATGTCCGTGAGGACGATTTTCGGTCCGGAGTTATAATCCGATTCCACTTCCTGCCCCGGCTTTGGCTCCGGCTTTGATTTCTGCTCCAATAGCAGTTCCGTCTTCTTCAGCTGGAATCTTCCCACCATCTGTTTCAAAATCTCAGCCTGACTGGAAAGCTGCTGGCTGGCTGCCGCGCTTTCCTCCGCTGTAGCTGAATTGTTTTGAACTACTTTGGATACCTGTTCAATACCTACGTTGATTTGTTCAATTCCGTTAGCCTGCTCATTGGAAGCTCTGGCAATGCTCTCTATCAGATTTGCGGATTTTTCGATACCTGCCGCAATCTCGTTCAGCGCTTCTGCGGTATCATTTGCTAGCTTTGTCCCCGCTCCCACCTTGCTGATGGAGCCTTCGATCAGCGCCGTGGTTTCATTGGCGGCCTCCGCGCTCCTGGCAGCAAGATTTCTGACCTCTTCCGCTACCACCGCAAAGCCTTTCCCGTGCTGACCAGCCCGCGCGGCTTCCACCGCAGCGTTTAGCGCCAGGATATTGGTCTGGAATGCGATGTCGTCGATTACCTTGATAATCTTTGAAATGTTTGCAGAGGAAGCATTGATTTCGGCCATTGAGGAAAGCATATCCTGCATCTGCTCGTTTCCTTTTTCTCCGTTGGACTTGGCCATCGCGGAAAGCTCATTGGCCTGCCCGGCATTGACCGCGTTCTGTCTGGTTTGATTGGAGATTTCCGCAACCGAGGCGGTGAGCTGTTCCAAAGTGCCCGCCTGCTCAGTGGAGCCCTGGGAAAGAGCCTGGCTCGCATCGGATACCTGCCTTGCGCCCGCGGCCACCTCGTCGGCCACCTTGTTGATTTCTCCCAGCGCTTCGGACAGAGACGTGCTGATATTGTTCAGCGAATTCTTGATCTCGATAAAATCACCCTTATATTCCGCGGTAATGTTCTGGTTCAGATTACCTTCGCCTATATCAGCCAGGACTCTTGATATCTCGTCCACATAGCTCTGCAGATTATCTATGGTTTCGTTCAGCGCATTTTTAATTTCCGCATGATCCCCATGGTAGTCCCCTTCCATCTTGATATGTAAGTTGCCTCTTGCTACCTCCTGCAAGACTTCTGAAGCTTCTTGCACCGGGGCGACAATGGCGTTGAGAGTGTCGTTGATTCCCCGAATAACAAGTCTGTATTCTCCGTTGAACTTGTCCTCATTTCCTCTAGCCGAAAGATTTCCGTTGACAGCATTATCAGACAGAATCCGCGTTTCATCGATGAGATCCTGGATGGTGCGGATCATTAGGATCAGAGAGGGAACAAGTTCGTCCTTATCGCTCATTCTGCCGATGGTCTGAAGTTCATCCAGGTCGGAAAGCTCTCCGCCAGCAACTCTTTTCACGATTTCAATTACATGGTTGACCTGTTTCGACACATCGTTGATGGAGTCGGCAATTTCACGATAGATTCCGAGGTAGCTTCCTTCCACCTTCATGGAGTAATCATTTTTGCTCATGAGGGCGAGAACCTCCCTGCCTTCAGCCAGAGCAGACAGACCATCGATGCAGGAGTTGATGCTGGATTTAATCCTGTCGAAGTCGCCACTGTAATGGTCGGTAATCTTTTCCGGAATATCACCCCTGCCGATCATATCGAGGTAGGATGCGGTTATTTCCAAAGGAACTACAATCGCATTCAGAGTTTCGTTGACTCCCGCGATCACCTTTGCAAAGTCGCCGCTATGTCTATCCGTTTCTGCGCGATAGGAAAGGCGGCCTTCAATGGCGTTGGCGGAAAGCTGATTGATATCCTCCACCAACCCGTTTACTGCTTGAATACAAGTGTTGATATTATTTTTGATCGTGTCGAAATCGCCATGGTATTCTTCCGTGATCAGCGGAGGGATATCCCCTTTGCTGATCCGTTCCATATATCCGGCTGAAATCTGGAGCGGTTCAACCAGTGCATCCATGACCGAATTGACACCTTCGATAATGTCCTTGTAGCCGCCTTGGAAGGCTTCTGCATTCCCTCTCATCGAAAGATTTCCATCAAGTGCCGCCTGGATCAGGGATCCGGTTTCAGAGGAAAGCTTGCCCAGCTCTTGTATCACGTTGAGCAGGCTGGCAGAAAGG
The DNA here is from genome assembly GCA_023415235.1 of Bacillota bacterium. Classification (GTDB taxonomy): domain Bacteria; phylum Bacillota; class Clostridia; order Peptostreptococcales; family Anaerovoracaceae; genus Anoxybacterium. The sequence goes on along the minus strand of JAEZLP010000045.1, from coordinate 24,811 downwards.
ATATCCTTGTCAGATTTCGGTACGATTTCCACCGAAAGATCTCCATTGGCAACTCTCTCCGCAGCGTTTGCCTGTTCCCTGATATTCTCGATCATTTTTTGGAAGGCCTGGGCCAGCTGTCCGATTTCATCGTCCGATTGCCTTGCGACATTTACATTGACATCCCCCGCCGCCAGGCTGTCAGAAGCTTCGACGATATTTTTCAAAGGCCTGATAATCAGCTTTTTAACCAGCAGTCTGGAGACGACGATCATGGCAAGAATGCCGATCACCGAGATGGCAATCAGAAGATACATCAACTGATTTGCCTGATTGATTATGGCGTCGGCGCTCAGGTCAACGCCGATCATTGCTGTGGTTTTGCCGCTTGCATCCTTCAACGGGACGAAGGTAGTCATCAGATATCCGAATTCCGGATCCTGGTACAGTCCGTTGTCATACTCCTGCCCGTTCTCAAAGGCAGTCACAAAATCCTCAGCCTCTTCATACGTATTGAAAAAATAATCGTATTCCACCAGGGTGTTGAATTCGTAGATATCGTCCGGATTGTCCGTAGGTTTCTGCCCCTCCACGAGATATCGGATCTTCTTTTCCTCCGGGAGAGGAATCACAGCATACAGATACTTCACATCCGTGGCTGTTTTAATATTGGATATGATATCTTTCGCTTCGTAAAAATACTCTGTTTCAATGTTCGATGCTGTCAATTCTCTTATTTTGGTTCCGTCCAGATGTGCGGCCACCGTTCTCCCCACCATCATTGACTGCTCTGTCTTCAGGCCGATTACTTCATTTCTATGTTCGATTATACTCACCGAACCGATGACGACTGTGATAATCAGCACCATGCCGATCAGAATCAGCAGTATTTGCTTGCTGATTGACTTTTTATGAACTCCTATCTTTCCCTTTTTCATTTTTTCCTCCCAGCAAATAATAACTTTGTCACTTTATTATTCCATGCAGTGTGATCAATCTTATCACTCCTATTATTACATATCGGCATATGGCAGGGATTCTTAACATAAAATGAGAAAATTGTGGGGTGTAACTCGGTTTTAGATTCATCTGTTCAGAAGGTAGATTCCCAGGTTTAAATATGCCGCAAACAAAACCCACAGCAGGTAAGGGAACTGGAGATACCCGGAAGTCTTGTTGATTCTGGAAAAGACTAAGACCATCATCAGAATCAGCAGCAAAAGCAGCACCAACCAGATAAAAGCAAACAGGTAAAGCTCAAGATTGAAAAAGATAATGGTCCAGAAAAAGTTCACAGCCAGCTGAACTCCGTAAATCTTCAGAGCGGACTTTCTGTAAATCGAATCCGAGACAAAAACAAGATAGGAAGATATTCCCATCAGAAGATAAAGGATCGTCCAGACCACGGGGAATAGCCAACTTGGAGGGGACAGAGGCGGCTGAATGAGCTTCTCGTAGACGTCCATGCTGTTTCTTGTCAGGAATGAGGCCAGCCCTCCAACCGCTATGGGGATGAGAATGCAAATAATAAGCGCTTTCTTGTTTTTCATGATGTCACCACCTTTCAGATAGTTTATCTTATGGCGGTGGTGGTAGTTTATACATGAAAGATCAATCCAATTCCACGGTTCCTGTTCTGAACGCCTCCTGCATCTCGCCGGTAAGGCTGATGCTCCTCTCGGCAGGAGGGATATCCTCCCTGGAAAGCCATACGCCCAGAGACAGTTCCGCTTCATCCAAGGTTATCGTGTCGTCTCCATCAAGCTCGGCGAAAAATCCCGCAAGCAGGGTGTCAGAAAATGGCCAGGGCTGGCTTTTATAATACTTGATGTTTTTCACCCGTAACCCTACTTCCTCCATGACTTCCCGGCGGACAGCCTGTTCCAGGCTCTCGCCCACCTCTACAAACCCTGCGATAAGCGCGTAGTTTGTATACGCCCTGCCTGAATACTTGGTCATAAGCAGGCGCTCCCCGTCATGCACGGCTACAATTACACAGGGGGATATGGTTGGATAGGTTTGAAATCCGCAGGATTCACAGTAGAGCATTCTCTCTTTGAGCGAGCGAATCATCGGCTTTCCGCATTTGCTGCAGAAACGGTGAGATTCATACCAGCGATTCAGCTGCCACCCTACCGCGCCTGCAAAGGAACGCCAGTATTTCGGTTCGGTCCGGAATCTGCCTGTGGTTGCATAGATCCATCCTTCAACCGATTCCAGCCCTTTTTCCTCCACCAGGAAATAGTTTATATCATCAATTGAAAAAAGATACTGGGCCTGGTCGATCAGATGGGGAAACTCCGTCTCGAAATCGGAAAATGACGGATACCAGAGCTTGTCCTTTTCTTCTTTGATCAGCACAGCGTCGCCTTGATAGGAAAGAAACAGATCCCGTGGTTCCGCCTTCTTGTTCTGATAATTGTTGTTAAATATTCTTGGTTCAATGTCCTGAATCATATTTTCCTCTCTCTCTTATCTAGATTTAACGGTTGGCAGCGGTTCATAGATCGGCAGCCATATCATACCAGACCGCGCCTCCGTGTACTGATTTTGACAGACCGAGGTTCACAAATCCAAAGCCCTCGTAGTATTTGATTAAATGCTTCTTGCAGGTAAGGATCATCTTTTCTCGACCTGCCTGTCTTGCCGTATCCATGAGATAACGCATAAGAGCGGCGGCAATCCCCTGCTTCCTGTATTCGGGGTCCACCAGCAAACCAAATATTGCTTGGTTTTTTCCATTGGGATTATGCCCGCCCTCCGGTTTAAAGAGGTCGTCACTGATCACCGGACTATTTGTGACGCATCCGTTAATCATGCCGATGATTTTATCATTTTCCACTGCAACATAAAAGCTGTCGGGAAATGCGGCAATACGATACTCGAACGCCTCTCTGCTCGCTGCCTCCGCCGCCGGGAAGCAGAGATTTTCCAGTTTAACAACCCCATCCAGATCTTCCGGATCAATTTTTCTGATTATCATTCGCTTTCACCTTCCTTTTGTGATGTTGCAGTCTTTCCTCCGGCCAATTCCTGAAGCTGAAGGATTTCTTCCGGGGACAGCGCATCCATAAGGGAACTGTGTCTCTTGCTTAACAATTCTCTGTATTCCTTCCGGATTCTATCATTTGCAGCATCAATCTCGTCTTTCAGTTCTCTGGCAGACAGGAGGGAGCAGCCGGCTCCCCTGACAATCATCTGCTGCAGCCCGTCCGATGTGGCGACAGCGATATTATACTTTTTCTTATTGTCATGGGCAAATTTCTCAATATACTGATCCGCGGTCTGCGCTTCTCCCGTATATACGATATGGAGGTTGCCATATTCGGTGATTTCCTCCCGATGTCCCTGAACGCGGTAAGCATCAAAGACAACGATAATCTTCTGCTGCCTCAGCGCTTGATATCCGCTGAGGGAATCCAGCAGTTTCATTCTTGCGCCGTCCATATTCCCGTCTGCAAGCTCCTTCAGCTCTGGCCATGCGTGAATGATATTATAACCGTCCACCAGGAGATAATTTTCTTTCGTTTCCTTCGGAATACCCGTATAGACCGCCGGTTCATAGTTTCTTTCCCGGGCCGCGATATTTCTTTTCCATAAGGTTCTCTTCCCTTGGTTCGCATAATAGGTTTTATTAATAATCCGATCGATCTCTTCCAGGCTGATCTGTATTTCTCCTTGATATGCTGTCGGTTCCCTTACTGTATTTTCCGCTTCAATTCGGGTCTTCCGAAGCCAGCTCTCCACATGCATATAGTCTTTTACCTCATGCCAATCCACCAAAAACCCTGCCCCATTCGCACAGAATACGGAAGCGGAAGGATTTTCAATATCCCGGTCAGGATCATAGCCAATCCTCTGAATGACCTCTTCCGAATTGTGGCATGGCCCATATCCTTGCAGGCGGCAGGACAGCCTGCCGAGTCCCTTGCTGTACCCGGTCACCTCTTGCTGGTAATTTTTCATGGCAGCGACAGGGGCGCTGCCCGTAAGCACTGCCGATTCTTCGTCTGTGCGGGAAATTTCACAGATTCCATGCATATTTTCAATGTCGGTCATGGCTCTTCCCACCATTTTCACAGGCAGCTCCAGCTGAAAGGCATAGTATGGCTCCAGCAAAATGGATTCCGCCTCCATCAATCCTTGTCTCACCGCACGATAAGTAGCTTCCCGGAAATCGCCGCCCTCTGTATGCTTGTTGTGGGCTCGGCCTGAAACCAGGGTTATTTTCATATCGGTGATACACGATCCGGTCAGGACGCCTATATGCGCTTTCTCTTCCAAATGGGTGAGAATCAGCCTCTGCCAATTTTCGGCCAGCAAATCTTCACTGCATACCGTTTTAAATTGCAGACCGCTTCCCCGCTCTCCCGGCTCCAGCAGCAAATGAACCTCTGCATAGTGACGCAGCGGCTCAAAGTGTCCGACGCCTTCCACCGGCGACGCGATGGTCTCCTTATATACGATCCTTCCTGGGCCGAAGGCTACCTCGATTCCAAAACGGCTTTTTATCAGACTTCGGAGAATTTCGGTCTGGACCTCGCCCATGATCCGCGCATGAATCTCCTGCAGCTGTTCCTCCCATAGAATATGAAGCTCTGGGTTCTCCTCTTCCAGCTGACGCAGCATAGGAAGCGCCGCCCTGGGATCAATTCCATCCGGAAGAATGATCTGATAGGATAATACCGGTTCCAGCAGCGGCGCAGCGGAAGATGCTTCCACGCCGAGCCCGTCTCCCGGTCTGGTTTGGGTCAGCCCGGTAACCGCGCAGATAAAACCGGCTTCGACCTCATTGACCGCCTCAAATTTTTGACCGGAGTAGATCCGGATCTGATTCACCTTTTCTTCCATCTGGTGATAGGTTAGAACGTCCCTCACCTTCAGCTTCCCTCCTGTCAGCTTCATATGAGTCAGACGGTTTCCCTGTTCGTCTCTGGAAATTTTGTAGATTTTCGCACCAAACTCGTCGGGGTAAACTGGCTCCATCGTGTATGTTTCAAGTCCCTCCATGAACCGCTCGATACCCTCCAGCCTCAAGGCCGATCCAAAGTAGCAGGGAAAAACCCTGCGTTCCCGGATGGCTGTTCTAATCTCTTCCGTTTCAATCGTGCCTGTTTCCAGATATGCATTCATCATGGATTCGCTGCACATGGCAAGCTGATCATAAAAATCGTCTGTTCTGTCCCGGTCGAAATCAATGCAGTGCTCATGAAGCTGCCCTCTCAGTTCTTCCGCTATCTCTTCCCGGTCTGCTCCAACCTGGTCCATCTTGTTGATGAACAAAAAAACAGGAATCCGGTACGATTCAAGGAGCTTCCATAAGGTTTTAGCATGGCCCTGTACCCCGTCTGCACAGCTGACCACTAAAATGGCGTAGTCCAGCACTTGAAGAGTCCTCTCCGCTTCTGCTGAAAAGTCAACATGTCCAGGGGTATCCAGCAGGGTGATCTGAGTCCCGCCGATTTCCAATATGGCCTGCTTTGAAAAAATGGTTATTCCTCTTGCACGCTCCAGTTCATAGTTGTCCAGATAAGCGTTCTTCTTGTCCACTCTTCCCATTTTCCCGATTTTCCCGCTGAGATAAAGCAGGCTCTCCGATAATGTCGTCTTGCCTGCATCTACATGGGCTAATATTCCTATGACAATATTTTTCATCATCTGTTAGAATCCTTTTTGTTAGGCGATTTTTCAGAATCCGGAATAAGAATCCCTCTTCTACTATGATACCAGCAAGTTTGAAAATAAAATAGCCTTTTATGATTTTTTCATAAAAGGCTGTTCATTACTATTTATGGTTGAAGCTGAGACATGCGTCTCCTCAGGAGCTTCGGCTTCATGCTCCTTGTTCTGTGAGAGATAAAAAGAATTCTTTCAATTCCGGCATCTCGCTCGGGCTTTTTAGATCGCTGTTGAGATGCTCTGTTAGCCGGGCTTTTTCTCCGCCGAAAATAAGCCTGAAGTCTTCTGCAAAAATCTCCTGGGGCCGATTTTGATACACATCCGTGTAGTCGTTGTATACGTTCTGGTCTTCTATCCCCCGAAGTTCCCTATATTCCTGCCATTTGGCATCTGTCATCAGCCGGAAATCAATCTGATGTCCCAATTCGTGAACGGCCAGCCGATGCAGCTTTTCCTGAGGCAGGGAACCGTAATTCCCGAAGACGACCACGCTTCCATCCCCAAAGCTGAGGGCTAACGTAGAAAACTGATCTTTCAGCTTATGAGCAAGAAAATATAATTTATACTCACCTGCAGCCTCCAGAGGGAACCGGACTTCTTTCAGGGCCAGCAGATATTCTTGGCTGTCGACTTCCTGCATTTTTAATGTGCCGCTCGTATTCCGGGGGGCTATCTCAAATTTCAGATCATACCACTGTTTTGTCAGAAAAGCCTGCTCGCCTGACCGGTCAATCACCTCTTTTTCACTGACTTCACCGGTGAAGGCCACAATGTTATCGCTTGCATAAACAGTATTCACATTCAGAATGAATATGAGTGAGACAATCAGTATGAAAGTTTTCCTGAACACGACAACACCTCCCTGACAGCATATCCCCGTAATCGGAGTTGAAACTTGGCAGCCCGACTATCATGGCCTTTGCGGCTTTAGACTCGCGGCTTTGCGTCCCCGGCTTTTACCGGGTTTGCCTTTTTCAAGTGTCAATTTGCTGCCGGGCGTCGTGGCCCAAGCAAATTGCACCTGATAATAATATAGAAAGACCCTGCTTTGGGTCGCCAAAGCAGGGTCTGATGAAACCCTTTTACGGCAACCCGACTATCATAACCCTTATGGGCTTTAGACTCGCGGCTTTGCGTCCCCGGCTTTTACCGGGTTTGCCTTTTACGTTGATTCTATATATCTTGCTATATTATTATCGGCATTCCTTTCATTAACTTTAGGATTTTTGTTAAATTTTTCCCATTATTTAACTACCGTCACTTTACGCTCGGTGGGGAACCAGGTCACCTCAGCTCCGAAAGCTTCGGAAATATACCTGATCGGCACGATGGTTCGATTGCCGACGATGGTGGCCGGAACATCCATTCCCGGTGAAAGCTGATCGATGACTACTTTTAATTCCTTTCCGTCCAGGCTGAATGTTACGGTCCGGGTCTTCCCGTCCCATACAAATTCCGCTCCCAGAGCCTCACCGATGAATCGCAGCGGCACCATGGTCCGATTGTTGATTATGGTGGGCGGAACATCGATATTTTGATCCGTCCCGTTCACCTTTGAAACCTGATTGCCGATTGTCAATTCCAGCTTGACCAGATCTTTCACCTGCACAACCGAATAGAGACTGAATCTTGTGGTGTAGAAGGTGAAGGTCTTTGTCTGCGGATCATAGCTCCCGCCCAGTGGGACAGGAACGATGGCCCCGGTTTCATCCTTTTCAAATCTGACACCTGAAAGCTCGCTGATCTGCTCGGGAGTCAGGTCGAGACCAGAGAGATCAATGGTAACCGCGACAGGTTCGGAGAAATTTTCAATTTTCGTGCTGTTATCTCCTCCGGTGACTATATTAGCCGTAAGGTCGATAATCACGCCGCCAACTTCAAAGATTCCCGTACTCTCTCCCAACGGCGCATTGGCAAGTATCTCCTGTTTCTCCTCCTCCGTTACCTGCTTGGCTCCCAGCTCTACCACTGCGTCAGGCTGCTGCAGCGCCGATGTCAGTTCTGGAGTGATCAGGGAGTTGGGTGAAAAGTCAACCTGAACCCCGGTATTCCGAATGACCAGAGGTGCGTTTTCCTGGGCCAGCTGTGTAATTGTGTTGGTTGACAAACCTGCTGCGGCATTTTCTGCCGTTGTCAGATCCAGGCTTGCCTGACCTGTGGACTGGAGTGTTTCATTCAGCTTTTGATCGTCCTTGGTCTGAGGATCCGTCAGCGCTTTGGGGGCAGGCGGAGGTGTCTGCTGAGGCGGAGGTGTCTGCGTGTTGCTTCCTCCTCCACCGCTGTTTGTCGTTACTGTAATCGCAGAATCACTGACGGCATACTCTGTTCCTCCGGCTACGATCGTCAGGCTAAAGCTGTAGGCAGTGGATGAAGAGAGTCCGGTTACCGTATAGGAGGTGTTCGTAATAATCGCTGAATTTGCTTTGGCATCTCCGTTGTAAATGTTATATCCGTCTGCGCCCGGAGCTGCGGCCCAGCTCAGAGTGACAGTGTTTCTGCTCTTGCTTGGTGATGTCAGATTAAAGCCCTGATTAGCAAGACGTTCCTTGCCTGCGTCCACATACCATGGGAAGTAGCTAACATCCCCATTCACAACAGGTCCCGCAGATCCCCAGTAGTTGTTGGTGGCATTGATCACGCCGGAAGATGCGCCGTTGTAGACTCCAGCGTTGCTGTTCTCGATAAAGGTGTTGTCTTCCACAATAATTGTTTTTCCGGTAATATCTCCACCGTTTCTCACACTGAATCCGTTGAAGGAATTTACCACCTTATTGCCGATGATAGAGACAGGGCCGGTAAAGTCTGTTCCATAAATGCGGATTCCTCCCTTGTCGGGTTCACCGCTCATGTTCGCTTGTTCAATATAATTATTCCTTACATCAGTGTTGCTGTGAGCTCCTCCAAGGTTTATAGCCTGGGACCAGGTGCGATAGATCGCATTGCCGCTGATCACCGTATTCTCATAGGTGGTTGCGCCTAAGATGATAGCGGAATAGCTGATATTCTCAAATAAGTTGTCTTCTATCGTCAGATCCTCTGTTGCGCCTTCCAGCACGATGGCCGAGTTGCCATCTGTAATATTTTTAAACCAGTTTTGGCTCAGAGTGAAGTTTTCAATGGCTTTTTCCGGGTTTCGCGTATGATAGATAGCGCGCTCTATAATATTGTTTCTCAAAGTGATATTATCAGCAGCCGGCTCAATTCGTCCTGTCCATACGGGCGGCGTAAAGGTGAACCCGTCAATGATGGCGCCGGCAGTTGAAATGCTGACGATGCCGCCTGTAATCGCGGACTCCTCTACTCCAGTACGATTTCTGGCATCGACGCCATACTGCGCCCCTCTGAGTTCAACGGACTTGTTGATTTGTAGCGCTTCGTTATACGTTCCCGCCGCTACGCGGATAATATCGCCTTTGGCGGCCGCATTGATTGCGGTCTGAATTCTTAAGTCTTCCGTGACATAGAAGCTGCCGTCAGACAGGCTCCTGATATATATGTCAGACACGATATGTCCCGGATTCCCATTTGCTGCGGAGAGAACATGCTCCAGGGTTCCATAGAACCGCTTGTAATTCTCCGCGGCATCTGAACTGCCGCTGAGCATGTATTGCAGGTCATCCGTTATAAACATCACATTCGCATTGTCCGAAGGATTGGTGCTAAAGGTAATAGGATAGGGATTGTCCGGATTCGCAAAATTCCCTTCCTCCAGATAAATCGCTCCATTATCTGTGGCAGATTCTCCAAAGCTATTTTCACCGGTAAATACAATGCCGTCTGTGCCGATGGGACTGTACTGTCCGATGGTAAAGATGCCTACTCCGCCCCAGGCGTTGCCGCTGGTCGTAATGCCGGAGAAGGTTACATTTTTCGCGTCGCAGGTCTGAAGACCATTGCCACCGTTATTGACAGCGGTTACATTGTTCACGATGACTCCGTCTGCTCCGTTGATGTCAATTCCAGTCCTGTAAAAATCCTGGACCTTCAAATCGGAGAAATTAATATTTTGATGCCCTCCGCTTGCGACATGAATGCCGTATCTTGATCTACTATTACTCGTACTGCCCTGCAGGGTAAAGCCTTGCAGTGTCACATCGCCGCTAGACACCGTAATGCCGTGAGCCGAAGCTGTTGTCGCGTCAATGGTTACCTTGTCCCAGCCTTCTCCGATTATACTCAATCCTTTTGTGATATTCAGCTGTTCAGGGTATGTGCCCGCTGCCAATTGGATCGTATCGCCTGCGGAAGCCGCATTGATGGCCGCCTGGATGGTCTGATATCCGCCGGGGCCAACGCCTAAGGCCTTTGGCTTGTTATATTCCAGCACGACCGAACCGCTGTTATAGATACGGAGAGTCGGAAGGTCGGTTTCCGGTTTGGTTGCAGTGCCGCCTATCCCTTCAACGGCAGGCTTATGCTCATTCCAACCCGGTTCATTGAGGCTGGCGTCTGCGGAGGTGGAATAGGTAACAGGCGAGTCCGTAAATATATTGTCTGAAACGTCCAGTGTGCCTGTATAAGCGCCTGTATCCTTAACAATAACCTCAGAATACCAGTTGCTGTCAAAGGTATTGCCGGTTATTACAACGGTATCCAGGTTGGCGGGGCCGCCAAGCGAGTAGGTTACCAGACCGACGGTCCAGTTGTCTGAGATTGTATTCCCTTCAATCCGGGTCCCGTTGATATTGTTCGTCATGTTGATGCCGGACCGGTTGTTGGTAATCATATTGTCTAAGATTTGATTGTTTTGTGTTGTATTTAAATAAATCCCGTTCCGGTTGAGGGTAACCGTGCAATTCTTCAACGTGTTGCCATTATGGTTTGACGCAAAGCTAACGCCGTTGTTGTTAATCGTGCTCCATGCGCTGAGTTCGGCCGTTGTATATTCATGGGTCAAGGTGAAGCCCTCTGCGGTCGAGCCACTGGAGCTGAAGGTCAGAGCACTTGCCGTTGCGGTAGTCGCGACGATTTTAGTATTCGCCGCTCCGGCGCCCCTGAGTGTCAGATTATTTTTATTTATGTTCACGTTCTCCCGATAGTTTCCCGCTTTCACATAAATGGAATCTCCTGAAGCCGCATCACTGATCGCGGCCTGGATAGTGTCATAGGATGTGCCTTTGGTTTCATTGATAACAGGTTTGGCTGAATCCAGAGTGTCCATCGCCGCACTGGCATACCAGGGATCAAAGCTGACATATGGGGAAACGGCTGCTTGTATTTCCGCATTCACATTCGTACCCCACCAGTTCTTTATCGCTTTCAATACAAAGCTGTTGGATGGATCACCTTGCACCGCAGCTCCTGTGGTATTTCCAGTAATCGTATTGTCCGTTAAGGTTACTCCTGTTGCCCCGTCAAGCACAGGATTGACGCCGCTGTAGTATTGTTCCTGCAGATCGACAACCACTCCGTGCCAGCCGTTATTTTGTATTCGATTTTCTTTTATAAGGGTGTCTTTAATCATCGGGCCGGAGTAAATTCCATTCTTCTCGTTGTTATAGATCTCATTATTCTGGATCGTAAGGTTTTCCGGTCCTAAGCCCGACGAGTCCTCTTTATCATTATTTCCCCGTATCATCAAAATTCCGTTGCCGTATTTTATGGAATCAGTGGTGTCGCTCATGCCATTGTCATGAATTTTATTGCTGCGGATGATCAGATCCTTGACGCCGCCTGCGATTTCGATCCCGCTTCGATTTGCTCCATAGATATCATTCTCCTCAATTGCGGTTCCCGTCATCGGGCAGGGTCCTGCAGCGCCGTATGCATGATAAGCAGACCAGATAAAAACATTGTTGCCGTTCCCCTCGGCTCCGAAAATTCTGTTATGGGCAAAGGTGCTGTTGATAACACCAACGTTGGCGTTGTACGGGTCGTTTACGATATAAAGGCCCATACGACCCTGAGAACCGTCTTGACCTTCAATATTGGTAAATGGTCCGATTATATTATTGATTACATTTATATTCTGTATTGTCGCTCTTGGAGGTTCCTTTGCAGAGACTCTGACTAGAGAGTCGTATTGCGCGCTGACTGCATGCAGCTCCTGCACGACAAACCCGTCAAAGGTAACGTCGCTGGCTCCCTTGATATCCACCACACAGGACATCCTCTGTGATGGATCCGGAGACTGAATCACACTCTCTTGTGAGGTATCCCAAGTACCATCTGAAGTTACCGTATTATAAGCCTCGCTTGTTTTGTCTATTCCATGGGTCGCCCCCAGCAAAGTGAGAGGTTTGATAATCGATATGTTTTCATTGTAAACCCCCGGCGCCACTTTGATGATGTCTCCGGCATCGGCCGCATCAATGGCCGCCTGAATTGTCTCGTAAGATGCTTCTAAGTCCTGATTCACTACTGAATACCGGTAAACCAGCTCACCCATTGCTTCACTTGTATACCAGGGTTCAAAATCGACATTGCCGGAAATAAGCTCCAGAATGCCCGAAGCATCATTTGCTCCCCACCAGTTCCACTTTCCGTTGACAGTGGGAGCGGTGCTCTTGATTCCAATGCCGTTGCCTTCCAGGTTATTCTCGTTTATGGTGACCACACTGATATCATTATTATCATAACCAACCAGTACCCCGATGCTGCAATCCGATATCACATTATCTTCAATGATAGCATGTGAAGCTCCGGATCCATAATAGCTGGTTATCTGAATGCCGGCGGAACTGGAATTGTCAGTGCTGGCAATGCCTTTGTTTCCGGAGATGGTGTTGCCAATAATCTCCGCACGCCCGTCTCGCCCGACTTCAAAGGCATAGTCCAGAAAATTACCTGTGCCCTTTCCTACGTATGTATTGGCTTGGATTACTGCACCTGCTGTATCACTATTCTGTCCGATAAATACACCGATGCGCTGGATGTTGCTGAAGGTGTTGCCTGTTACAGTCATGTCGGAACCAAGAAGCTCAATTGCAACGCCATTGTAATCATGACCGCCGCGAATGTTCTTGAATATATTGTTTTCGATTGAACCGCTGCCGTGGGACATGATTCCGACCAGAACATTCTTCCCTTCTGCGTCCAGTGTAACATCGCTTAAATTGAATGTTACTCCATCATTTACCACAAACCATGCCGCGTTATCGGAGTGGTTCGCCCCAGTAAAATTCACAGACGGTTTGATGATGGTATTTTCTCTATCCTCTCCGATGATGGTAAGGTTCTTGGTAATCGTGATTTTAGGTTCCGTGTACTCCCCTGCCGCTACATAGATGGTGTCTCCGACTTCTGCCGCATTCACTGCATCCTGAATGGTCTGAAAATGAGTATCGTCCACCGCTCCATCATAATCCACATAAAGATTGCCGTCCCTCGGCATAGACATGATAAACAATGGACCCATTTCGGGCAGCGACGTAAAACCCGAATCCAAATCAGGGTTCAAATCGGAATCGATACCGGGACCCGAACTGGACTCCGAATTGTAGGAATCCGAACCGGAATCGATACCGGGACCATAACTGGTCCCCGACCCGGGATCCGATAATTCCCCGCCAAGGTCTTGCCCATCTGAAACTCCGTCGAATGAACCCTCTGCAAACGCAGTTCCAGGCAATATTAGTGTAAATATCATAGTAAGCACAACCAGGATCGCTAATAGTTTTGTACGTTTCTCCATCATACAAACACGCTCCTTCTAACCTAATCTAATCCTTCGAAACAAAAAAGGCCGCATAAACATACCGTTTATACGACCGGTTGCACCAATGGCTCCATGCAGTTCAAGTGCCCAAATCTGAACTGTATTTCATAGCCTTCGTATACCTCTTACCTAATAACCTATCTATAGACCATATTATACCTTATTCGACGAAATGTCTATAAAATTATATGGTCTGTACGGTTAAAATTGGCAATATTACATGTTTCGACAAATTACCTTAATATTCAACATGTTTGTTGCTTCTTATGAGTAACACTTTTCACCTCGCTTCATAGAATAAACCGAGGTGAATCACATGCCAAACGGTTTTCACACCCATAGATTTGATGGGATGACTTTAATCGCCGATCGACACAACCATGGCTATTTCGGAAGAACCAGCAGGGAGCCGGACACAATGGGCCATACCCACATAATGGAAGGCACAACTACAATGGATGACGGGCATACCCATTTATACCATTTGCGAACGGGCCCATCAATCCATCGAAACGGAGGACATTACCATTGCTACGACGGCGATACTGACGTATCAGATCGTCATACCCACGGTATGAGGGGATGTACGTCCATTGACTGACAAGACAAAACCAATAACCTGGTTAGGAGAAATGATTAGAACAATCATAATAGAGAACATTACTACCGGCTGCGGCCGGTAGTTTTAACCAAATACCATACTTCTGACCGACTTCCTTCATGTTTAGACTCAACACATACAACTTTGAGGTGGTCTTTTTTTGCTTGTGTTGCTATAATAAAGAAACAAGCCAAAACCTAATCTATAAACAGTGGCCGGTAAGGTTGAAGATTCCATATTTACCGATAGGGCTGCAGATGGGTAAAAGTATGAAAAAAAAGAAAATAGCAGTACTGATTATTGTTGTCGTTGTTGGTTTGATTATCGCCCTAACAATTGATATCCAATTAAAATACGATATCAGTTTATTAGATTATGCTAAATATAATACTAACCTAACGGCGGCCGAAGAAGCTTTCATTAAAGAAAAGCCTCTTAACTTTGGAATCTACGAAGAACCTCCATTTGCTTTTACCAATGAATTCAATAATTACAATGCCGGGATTGTAACCGATTATATTTCCCAGCTGGCAATTGAAACCAAAAGCAATGTGAATATGAAAATCCGATCAAAATCCTCTATCGTTCAAGCATTGGAAAGCGATGAAATAGATTTTACGATTCTTGAAAACACTCCTGATAATGCGATAGCAGCCGACCTTTCAATTCCTTTATTTGTTGTAAAGACTAAAATCCTCGTTCCGGCAGGAAGCGATATCAACCACTTCCGCGATTTAAGCGGCAGAACCTTCGTGACTCTAAGCAGCGACAATGAGAATGGCAGAATTGGCAGTCTCTTCGAAGGAGGCATCAATATCGATATCATAGAAGTTGAAAATATGTATCAATGCATTGCTTTGCTGAGAAATAACCGTGTTTCCGGGTTTATTGGGGATGACATGAAGGCGGCCCATTATCTGAATGTGACCAGCAAAAACTACAGTTACAGATTCCTTGATACGGAACTTGCAGAGAAGGAGATGTCCCTCGCCGTTCCCAAGGGAAGCGAAGAATTAATGAACGTACTCAACAAGGGCATCATTTCTCTGAAAAAGAAAAATCTCATTGCGCAAACACAATATAAATGGCTTGGCGACTTCAAAAGCGACACTTTTGACCTGAGGGTCATTGAGTTGACGAATAGAATCATAGGCGGAATCATTTTAATAATTGGCGCGCTGACCGGTTGGAATTACGTAATCACCAAAAGAGTAAATGCAAAGACAAGGGAGCTTTTGGAAAATAAAGAAGAACTGAGACTAATCATCGATGCAATGAAAAACGGTATTATGGTTATTGAAAATAACGCAGTCATTGTAGAGTGCAACGACGCCCTTGAGAAAATAGTCGGTGTTGCCCGGAGCGATTTGATTGGAAGCCTGTATAACGATATCGCCCAGTTAAAGCCTTTTATGGACATGTCTAATTTAAACAGAGTAATCAACATCGGCAGATTCTATTATTTGACCAGCCAGATCATTATCAATAATAACAAGAAAATGGTGATTATAGAGAATTATACCGAGAAGTATCTAAACGAAAGAAAAGCGCGGCAGGAGTCAAAGATGATCGCTGTAGGACGGCTTTCGGCCGGACTGGCCCATGAGATCAGGAACCCCTTGGGGTTAATAAAGAGTTATAATTTCGTGTTAGGAAAGTACAAATTAGATGCAATCTGTCAGCATTCCGTGAGCGTCATCGACAGTTCTGTCGACAGCATAAATACGCTGATTGAAAACCTGCTGAGGTTCTCTAAGCTTTCAAACGATGAAGTGAAGCCTGTATATATCAGAGAAAAGATTGAGGAGATCATCGAAATAGAGAAAAACAAAGCAAAAGGTGATATTGAGATTTCCCACGCTTTTACCGGTATCCCTAAGGAAGCGGTCACCATCAATGAGGGAGTTCTGCGCATGGTGGTCCAGAACCTGATAGAGAACGGGCTTGACGCCTTGTCGGAATACCCGAAGACAGGGAAAAAAATATCAGTCGAGGCAAGCATTCATGAGAATAAGCTTCATTTAAGAATCAAGGACAATGGATGCGGGATTGATAAAGAAGTAATTGACAATATATTCGATCCATTTTATTCTACTAAGGAAACCGGAACGGGCTTAGGCTTGTATATTGTCAACACGGAAATTGAAAACAACAATGGAACAATTGCAGTAGAAAGCGCAAAAGGAAAAGGCACAGTGTTTGATGTTACTTTGCCGATATTGAGGTAAAAAGATGGTTGAGAAAAAGGGCTATAAGATACTTATTGTCGATGATGAGGTTGAATATCAAAAAGTACTTACGCTTATATTGTCTGACTTGGGATACGGAGTTGCTAGCTGCTCAAACGGGATCGAAGCCTTAGAATATCTTGACAACAATGTAGTCGATCTCGTGCTGACGGATTTAAAAATGCCCGCAATGGATGGGGCCGAGCTGATCCAGAAAATCAGAGAAAAGAATGAAAAAATTGATATCATTGTTATTACCGCGTATGGCAGCATTGAAAGCGCCGTCAATGCCATAAAGTATGGTGCAAAGGATTACTTCGTCAAAAGCAGCAATATGCACGAGCTTGAGATGAAAGTGGGGCGGCTGGCAAAAATACACAGATTGGAAAGAAAGAGCAATGCCTTATTAAATGCGCAAAATGAAATTGAGCTATTTATCGAATCGAGGAACGAAAGATATTTAAAGCTGTTGGAAATGTGCCGAAGAGCAGCTGAAACAGGTATTAGCATATTGCTGCTTGGAGAATCCGGAGTCGGGAAAGAGGTAATCGCAAATTACATTCACAGGCTCAGCAAGAGAAGATCGGAGCCCTTTGTGCCGGTTAATTGCCAGGTCTTCCCCGAAGGGGTCATAGATTCCGAGTTGTTTGGCCACGAAAAGGGATCCTTTACGGGCGCTACGGAGATGAGGATCGGAAAGTTTGAACAGGCCAACTTCGGGACGCTGTTTTTGGACGAAATAGGCGATCTGCCCATACAGACCCAGGGAAAGCTTCTTCGGGCAATCGAGAGCAAAAAGATAGAGCGGCTCGGCAGCAACAAATCCATTGATTTGGACGTAAGGTTCATTTCCGCCACCAATAAAGATTTGGCGAAAGCATTGGAGGAGGGAACATTCAGAGAGGATCTATTATATCGAATAAATACTTTGACCTTAGAGATACCGCCTTTAAGGGAAAGAAGGGAGGATATCCCCGACTTGGTGAAGTTTTTTGTTCGAAAGATCGAGTCCGAGCAAAAGAAAAAGATAATTAAGATCGAAGATGAGGTGATGGCCTTCCTGCTAAGCTATGACTTTCCCGGCAATGTGCGGGAACTGAAAAATGTCATAGAAAGAATGATCACACTATGCACCGACGGCGTTGTCACGATCAGCGATATGCTGATGCCGATAGACTGCATGCCCAATAAACCCGAATCTATAAATATCGAAAAATCTCTTAAAAAATCGCGGGATGAATTCGAAAAAAATTTCATCAGCAACGCATTGGCAAGCAACAACTGGAATGTGGCAAAAACCGCAAAGGTTTTAAAAATTAGCACCAGGCAGCTTTGGAACAAAATCAATCAGTACAAGATAAATTTGAAAGGCTGAATTATAATTCAGCCTGAATCGTTAAAGCGTGAAATAATTTTCACGCTTTTATTTTTTACTCGGCACTGATTTTTAACAGCAAGTCAACTGATTTCAGCTGATTTCAGATGATTCACTGGGTAAACGTTTTAATCCAGTGAATGGCATGGAAATTGCAAAATTTAGTTTCAACGATATTACTATAAAAAGAAAGGACGATTGTAATGAAAAAAACAAAACGATTAGCCATTTTTTTAACCTTAATCATGATTATGAGCTTGTTCGTTGGCTGCGGCGAGAGAGGCGGAGACGCTGATGCCGAGGGACCCATTGTAATCAAAATAGGTCACACGGATTCATCGCAAAGATCCACACATTTATGGAGCGTAGCCTTAGGTGAATACCTCGAAGAAAAAGCACCCGGACGTTTTGTAATTGAGGTTTATTCTGACGGTCAGTTGGGCGACACTCCCGATCTGGTATCCGGTATTAAGATCGGAACCGTGACCATGATGTTCGACCTTTCATCCGTTCTGACTGCCGCATCAGGACCCGATTCCACATGCATCGATTTACCTTATCTTTACCCGTCTTTTGAAGCTTGGGAAGAAGGAACCTTCGAAAAAGGAGGACTTGAGCTGTTCAACGAAACCCTTGAAGAGTCAGGCTACTATTGCATCGACATGTATTACAACGGCATGAGACAAGTAATCAGCAGAGACAAAATCTATAAGAGCAGCGATGACTTAAAAGGCCAAAAAATCAGAATTGCACAAAATGACTTGAATATTGAGATTTGGAAAGCTATGGGAGCGAACCCCACTCCAATGGCTTGGGGCGAGGTTGTAACTTCCTTATCACAAGGACAAATCAATGCATTAGACCATTCTCTCGGAGTATTTAACGACTTCAATCTTCATGAGATTGCACCGTATATTACCCTGACGAACCATTGCAGCTCCCCCTTCCCGATCATTTGTTCAAGAGACTGGATCGAATCTTTGGACCCTGCTGACAGGGAAGTGTTAGAGGCTGGCGTAAGAGAAATGGCAAAGAATCAAAGAGCAGAAGAATATGCCAAAGAACAGGAATATCTTGAAAGGTTCAGAAGTGAAGGAGCTGAAGTATATGAGCTTACAGCCGATGAAATAAAGGCATTCCAGGAAGCTGTACAACCGGTATATGACTATCAGAGAAGCTTGGTGGGCGACGAAATGGTCGACAGATGGCTCAGCACCCAACCGTAAAAAGTCGGTGCCAGCACTTGAATATATGAGGCAAGAAATTGCCTCATATATTCGTAAAGCATGACCGGCATAGGTGTGACAGCTTCGTTTGCCTTTTCGGAGAAATACTTCACCATTGCCAATATAAAAAAAGGAGGAGAAAATTACTTTCTCATGCAGAGTAATGACAAGAGCATGAAAAAATTCTTAAAGATAATAAATAAAACTGAAGATGTAATTTTAGTAGCAATGTTTATGGCTATGGTTGGATCTATTTTCTTCCAGGTAATTATGAGGTTTGTGTTCAACAATTCATCCTCATGGTCTGAAGAATTAGGGAAGTTCTTATTCGTCTGGCTCTCCTGGCTGGGAATCAGCATTGGTCACCGAAGAAAAGAACACATTAAGATCGGCATTATTCTGGATAAATTACCGGGGAAAATCAAGCTTGCAGTCGGTGCGGCTAACGAACTGATCCTAATTGTAATTTGTGGCATCACCCTTTATTACGGAATGATTTTGATGGGAATTCAATGGAACGTGCCTTATGCAGGAATCAAGATAAGCACTTCGTGGGGATATTTATCTCTGGTGCTGGGGTGCGCCTTATTTGTGATGCGGGCATTTATATACTTCCTGGAAGCATTGAGGTCTCTTAAGAACTATGACACTTCAATGGAAGGGAGGTATTCGTAATGGCAATGACAGTTCTATTTATTGCGCTTTTTGTACTTATCCTGATGGGCTTGCCTGTGGGATTTGCTATTGGCGGGGCAACAATGCTGGCCATGTATTTCTTCACTGACTTAAACATGGCTATCAACGCGCAATATGCATACAGCGGTATTTTTTCCTTCACCGTAATGGCAATACCCTTCTTCATGCTTGCCGGTTTGATTATGTCTACTGGTGGGATAGCCAGAAAGATCGTAAACTTTGCATCTACCCTGATCAGCTTTGTGAACGGCGCCATTGCCAGCGTCACCGTAATTTCCTGCATGTTTTTTGGCGCTCTTTCCGGCTCCGGCATGGCTACAACCTCAGCAATCGGCGGCATGATGATTCCGGAAATGAAAAAAAGAGGTTATGATCCGGCATATGCGGCGACTGTTGTATGCTTTGGCGGCATAGTGGGTCCGATTATTCCTCCTAGCCTGTCCTTTGTTCTGTATGGGGCAACCACGGGCGTATCCATATCGCAGTTGTTTCTCGCAGGAATCCTCCCCGGGATTTTATTGGGTCTGCTGTTTCTGGTGACCAATATAGTTATTTGTACAATAAACGGAACAGATTTAAGATCCAATAAACAGACAGAAGCGGATGAACTTGTTCCCATTGGCGAAGCGATGAAATTTCGAGCAGGGGAAATTTGGAGAAGCTTTAAGGATGGCTTTTGGGCATTGCTTTCACCGGTAATTATTCTCGGAGGAATCTATTCCGGAGTGTTTACTCCTACGGAAGCGGCCTGCATTTCAGTTGTTTATTCCATAATAATCAGTCTTTTCGTGTATAAGGATATGAATGTGAAAGAGATGGCTGATGTATTTTTAGAAACTGCGGTTCTGAACGGAATAACTTCCTTCCTTCTGGGCTATTCAACAGTTTTTTCAACATTTATGACCTATGAAAAAGTTCCTCAAATGATAACTACCTTCCTTACCAATGTATCCTCCAATCCATTAGTTGTGTTAATCTTTGTAAATATTGTATTGTTGTTTATCGGCCTTTTCCTGGACACAGTTCCTGCAATCATAGTTATGGCCCCTATGTTAATGCCGACAGTGAAGGCATTGGATATCAACCCTGTTCATTTTGGAGTGATCATGGCGGTTAACTTGGCGGTAGGCTTATGTACCCCGCCATACGGATGCAATTTGTTTGTGGGAGCCGCTGTAGCGAAGATAAGTTTAGAGAGCATGTTCAAGCATTTATGGCCTTTCTTCATTGTAGCTTTGGTCGGTCTAACGATCATTACATATATCCCCTGGCTGTCATTGGTGTTCATCGAGTAATGAGGGGATAACTGAGCATTACTTTTCCTTCTCCTCTATTTAAAATAAGCTATGCTGAATCTGATTTTTGTATCCGGGTTCAGTATAGCCTTATTATTTCAACTTCAACATCTTTTCTTTATTTGGACGCGTATCATCCGCTAAAAAACCAACCCAATCAATTCTGAGTTTATCAGTCATGTCCTGCCAATACAGAAGTCGCTTATAATAATAATTAATTTTTTCAGTGACTGGTTTCTTGTAGTCATCCTTCTCATATTTTAATACAATTGCTGTCAACTCATATATCGCGAGGCCAATTGCATGAGTTTCGACATGAACGGCTGCACCTGCATGGCCGATGGCATGTGCCAGGGCGCCATATTCATCATCGTTGATTTCTTTTGCTACAGCATGAGCATCCAATATGGCTCTCCTTGCTTCCCGCATTTTTATTTTGCCTCTTGACCACATTTTGCAAAGCTCCAGGGCTCTTCTGGGTCTCAGTTCATCGGGGTATTTTTCTTCAAACTGTGCCAACGTAGTTTTTGCACAGTCCAGAGCCCACATCACAAGGATTCGATGATTTTGTTTCGCAATCAGTTTTATTAAATCCTGCAAGCATTCGCTTTCACGGGAAAATAATATTTTATTTCCTTTTTTTATTTTAATATCTACATCTGTAAACAACACGATCTCCTTTCGCTTTATGACAGTCAGGTTGAATCGATCAATTCCATCATACCATTAATTTTCACTAATACAAAGAAATACGTGCTACTTTCTCAGGCATCGCTCAACGCTACGCGCTTCACTCCGACTCGCTTCGCTCGCTGCTGTCGCATTTTACACTGCAGCGAAACGCTGCGTAAAATGCGCACCTGCCTCGCCAATTGGCGGGCAGCATATGCTCTTACAAACAGGGCATAACAGCCCATTTTATGTTCAAAATTTTAGCGCCCTTTCACTATACTGTGTAACCGGTTATCTACTATGAATTTCTTTTTTCTCGGATCACCTTCTGTACGATATATCATAAGCGTTTTTAAATCAAATATGGAACTCCAAACAGTTTCAAAATTAGGGTCGTCATATTGACACATGAACCCATAATCGCCTTTTAGAAGCTGTTTTGTCGTTTCTATATAGTCGTCTTGAATGTAAGTTGAGAAGCTATCTATAACCGTTTGATATCTCCTATCGGAGAAATAGTCATCTCCGTTTGCCATATCAAAGGGTTTCATTTCATCGGAAGTAAAGCTATTAACGGTGCAGACAATTTTATCTTCATTAAAGCAAATTGCTTTCCGTATTCTCTTTGTAGTGGGCGTACACTCGATCACTGCCATTTCTCCACTCTTATCGGCAACTAAAATATTGCAGTTAGAAGCGATCGGCAATTCTATAAGTAAAGAGATTGCGCTTTGTGCGGTATCTGCCTTTTCAAGCAAATACCTTACAATAAAGCAAGAATTAAATCCTGCCTGTATTTTGTCAAGACTTGTCATTACAAAAGTCATGGCAACAGCCAAACCATGTTCATTTAACCCTTCTTCTCCATTGATGAAAGAGGAAGTGGTAAGATTAAATCTATTTCCGTTTAACGGGGCATATATTTCGCTCTTGCTTCCATTTCTCAAAAATGGTGGTAAATCATTGTTTCTACCGTAAATCACTTGTCCGTCTTTAGCATAGGCAAATGCGGTACACCCTCTAATCTCAACGGGGATATTATCTTCCAAGTTATACATACAGCAGCCCATACATAACATCCACGAAACAAAAGTGTCATAATCTGCGCCTATGGTATCGCTCACACCCTTTATTTCCTCACAAACCTCTGGGAAAAAGTCTCTTAGTATTTTTTCGCTCTGTTTTCCATGTTCAAGCTGAAACTCATCAAGATGTAAAGGGAAAGATATCTTGTACTTTTGAAAAATCTTTCCCCGCTTAACACCCATTTGATAATGGTCGCCTTTGAATCTCAAATGGTACATCATTCGTCCTCCTTATTCTTTTTAATTGCAATCCATACTTCGGAATGACCGCTGATCGGTGCTTCATGGCAAATAGGATATACCTCTATATCCGGCAAACCGGCATACTCATATCCCGAAAAAGGGAGCCATTCTGTATAAAACCTTTTGAAAACACTCTGCACGTTTTCTTTGAAATAGCCGTTATTTTCAAAGATAACCCAACTTGCTTTTGGTATTTCATATTCAAACATTCCTTGCGGTACGGGCTTATCTGTTGCAACGGCAATATAATAAAAGATTTCCTGCGGATTAATATAGACGCTTACCCCTAAAATCCCCTGTGGATTTTGGTTCGATAAACGGCATATTTCAGAGAAGCGGTAATCGCTTAAAACTGCCGCCCAAAACTTTGGGATTTCCCGTTGATTTTCCTCCATATCTTGAACCAGCGGAGTACGAACCCCCACAATCCGCATGGATTGTTTTTCTGTAATGTGATATGGCATAGCATTTCCTCCTGTAACTTGAACTGAAAAATGAATTGCTGGATAAGCGTTTAGCGTACTTCCCATGTTTTTTGCTGCGGCTGGAGAAATATTATGTATGCTCTGAAAAGCACGATTAAATGATGTTGGGGAAGTATACCCATATTTCAAAGCGACATCTATCACTTTAGCGTCTGTCCGCTGTAATTCAAAAGCAGCCTGTGTCATTCTTCTGCGACGGATATACTCCGATAACGAAATACCAGCTACATAAGAAAATATCCGTTGAAAATAGAAAACCGAGCAGCAGGCAATTCGAGCAGCTTCTTCATAAGACAAATCACTATCCAAATTGCTTTCTATGTAATCTATCGCTGCACTTAGTTTTTTCAACCACTCCATTCGATGTTCCTCCTCTTTTATAAGCATATACTTACAAACGATATTGTTCCTCGCTTTTCATGTCCATTTTTGTAAACTCATTCATAGTGTAATGGAATAAAAAATATGTTGCAAACCCTTTGGGCGAGCAACATTTTTATTGCCCTTATATTTGGCATTTTAAGATTTTTGCGTGTTGTATGTAGTGAAGGCAAAACGCAACAAAAGCTGCCTTTCAGACAGGATATTGAATGAGGGAAAGCAAAGGGTTTGGGACTATCCCAACAAGAGAAAATCCCCGTCCGACGCATAGCGTCAAAACGGGGATTTTTACGGAAAGGGTACCCCTTTCCTGTGCTTGCTGCGGAAGAAGCAAGCGGCAAATGGGTACTCATTTGCTGTGCTTGCTCCCTACTCAAAACAAGGAAAGGACGGGAAGGGAATGGAACCTGCCCCATAAAGTTTTGCAGCTAATGGCGAGGTCGCCTATTGATGAAGAAAACAAGGAGCGTTAAAATGAGTACAAGCAATCCTGTATTGGCAGACTGCCCGCCGATGAAAGGAGCAGAAAGTATGTTAAGGCAGTCTGACAAAATTACCGCCCTCTATTGCCGCTTATCCCGCGACGATGAACTAACGGGCGACAGCAACAACGGCATTGACAGCGCAAACCAACAAGACAGCGACTTCACCCCGTTTCTCAATATCATCAATGAGTGGTACGCGAAAGACACAAGCAAGAAAATCCGCGCGGTGATGAAGTCCAAAGGCGAAGCAGGGGAACATCTCTGTACCAACCCGCCCTATGGTTATGTGAAAGACCCGGAAAACAAAAAACAGTGGATGATTGACCCCGAAGCTGCCGAAGTAGTCAAGCGGATATTTGCGCTTTGTCTGGACGGTTACGGGCCGTCGCAGATCGCCCGTATTCTGAAAAAGGATAAAGTCATAACACCGACTATCCATTTTCAGCAGACAGGCAGGGCGACGAGGAACGCGCCGCCGGACAATCTCTTTGATTGGGATAATAAAACAGTAGAGGGGATTTTGGAACGTCCAGAGTATCAAGGGCATACTGTAAACTTCAAAACCTATAAGCAGTCCTACAAGAGCAAGAAAACCTGTCGCTCGCTGCTGTCCTGTTTTGCATTGTGGCTAAAGCCACGCAAAACAGGCACCTGCCTCGCCAATTGGCGAGCAGCTTGGTCGCCGAAATTATATGTCATTAAATTAAGAAAAAAAAGATACTCC
>JAEZLP010000042.1 GCA_023415235.1 Bacillota bacterium | reverse complement strand
CTGCGTATTCCGGAACATCCGGACGGCGAATCCGGAAACATCCGGACACGAAACCGGAAGTATCCGGACACTTTGCCGGCTAAATTGATTGTAAAATAATTGCTGCTTTTCGGCAACAAATATTGTCAGTATTTAGAGTTCATCAATGCCTCGCATTTTCTTGGCAGCCATAACTTCTCTCATCGAAACCTTTGAATCAAGTTCGAGGATATAGGAGTTATGGATGATCCGGTCCATGATCGCATCGGCTATGGTAGGATCGGGGAAAAGCTCATACCACTGACCATGAGATATTTGCCCGGCCAGGATCATAGAACCTCTGTTGTAGCGGGATTCTGCAATCTCCAGAATGTCACGGCTTTCCTCAAGACTGTATGATTTCAGCCCCATATCATCAAGGATCAGGAGACGGGTGCTTTGAAGTCCTTTCATAAATTTTGAGTATTGATTATGAGCTTTTGCATCCTGGATTTCCAGAAGCAATTCCGGAATCCTGTAATATTTAACGGTATATCCTTTCCTGCAGGCATTGCTGCCAAAGGCACAAATCAGATAGGTTTTACCGCATCCGGTCTTACCGGTAGTGATGATATTCAGTGATTTCTCAATAAAGCTGCAGCTTGCAAGTTCAAGGATAGATTGCTTCTCGATCGCTCTGTTTGCGGAGTATTCGATGCCCTCGATGCTGGCGTTTAAGCCGAGAGAGGCATTCCGAAGCAGGCGCTTGATCTTGGAGTTCTTCTTGGCCATCCACTCTTTTTCGACCATAAGGCCAAGCCGCTCTTCAAAGGACAGCCCAAGATCGGACGGATCAGGCTCGCTCAGCATCTGAGCCATGGCCTTAAGCTTCATATCCCGGAGTTTTTCGATGGTTTGATTGTTAAGCATTCATCCCACCTCCGGCATACGCTTTGGCTCCTCGTAAGTTGGCATTTGATACGAACTTCTCGCCTTCGGAGGATTCTTTCAGCGCCTTTTGTCTGAGGATGATGCTGAAATATTTGTAGGTACAGGTTCCCTTGTCGATTGCCTCATTGCTTGCGGCTTCAACCGTTTCCGCAGGATAATCCGACGCAAGGCGCATGATGCCCATACAGGCACGGTAAGTTTGTACCGGATACTCCCTGCTGTCGAGAATCTTTGCAACAAGATTCCTGGTCTTTGGCCCGATTTTTTCGGCCCAGGACAAATATCGTTCGGGGCTCCACCCGGTAACTGCCTTGTGGGATTCCGGCATATGTTCCGGCAGTGTCGTATACCGTTTGAATGTATTGAAATTTCTCTTGTGGGCTGCAATCCGCTCGCCGTCAACAAATATTTCTATGACGGAAGCGGTAGCTCGCACTCTTGAGATTTTGCCGATGTTGGAATAAGGAACGCTGTAGAAAAATCCCTGATATTCAACATGATAATTAAAAGCAACTTTGGCATCTGCCCAGTCGGCATATTCGTAGCGGGTAGCGGGCAGCGGCTTTAAAGCAGGCTTGTCAATGGCTTCAAACGCGGTCTTCCGGTTTCCTTCGAGCTTCTGAAACGGCCGGTTGATCAACTTGTCAAGTTCGATCGCTATGGCTTGGTTGATCTCAAGGATGCTAAAGAACCGACGGTTTCGAAGTGCGGCAAGGATACGCCTTGACACATTGCCGACCATGTTTTCATCAGCGGCTTTGTCTTTGGGCTTCCTTGGCCTTGCCGGTACCAGAACAGTTCCGTAATGCCGGGCCATCTCGGTATAGCTGGCATTGAGCAGGGGATCCACAAGATCCGGCGTTTTGACGGCAGTCTTCGTATTATCGGGGATGATAACCCTCGGTGCACCGCCATAATGCTCGAAGGCCCTAACATGAGCATCGATCCAGTTTGGCTGCTTCATATCCCCATAGGCGTAAGCGAAGGGATACGCCGACGCCGGGAGAACCGATACAAATATATATGCATCTTTCTCTTCGCCTGTGGAAGATTCAAAGTATGGGATCGTGCTGCCAGCCCAGTCCACCTGCATTTCCTCTCCGGCTTTATGCTCGATATGCAGGGAGATCTGATTGGTTTTCTTAAAGCTCCGATATCGCTCGCAGAACTGGGTATACATGAGGCCATCGGGGTTATCCCGCTTGTACTCTTCCCAAAGGAGCATCAGAGTTACATGCTTCCGCTTCATCTCGCTGAAGATGTAATTCAGATCCGGCTCAGAAGCCGTTTTTCTCGTTTCTGCGGGAGGATAAATCAGGGACAGGAGTTCTTTATCGTTAAGATCACAGGGCCAAGAGATTTTAGCGTTCTGAGCTCTTTTGAGAACGTCGTCCACTGTTGATTTTCCGCAATTGCATGATGCGGCGATATCTCTAAGAGATAATCCTGCATCAAATTTTAACCTGAGTATTTCTTTGACTTTTGACATGTCCAGCCTCCTCATTCTTGGCCCTCCTTAAAGTGTGATACTTTAAGGATACCAGTTAAGATGTCAGCCAGGCAAGGTGTCCGGATGTATCCGATACGCTGTCCGGATAATTCCGATAGGCTGTCCGGATGTTTCCGAAATCAGTGTCCGGATGTCGCCGAAATACGCA
>JAEZLP010000058.1 GCA_023415235.1 Bacillota bacterium | reverse complement strand
CCCTTTCAAGGGTGATAACAAGTAAGAGCATGCAAGTGGCAGATCGCATGCGTTTTCAAACGCTGCTGGTATAATAGGGCTTTGCCCGCACAAGAAAAACCACCGGCAATGCCGGTGGATTATTATTTATTCGTGTTATGATTCCGGAAAATGGAAGAAAAAATACTT
Organism: Bacillota bacterium; assembly: GCA_023415235.1. Lineage (GTDB taxonomy): Bacteria > Bacillota > Clostridia > Peptostreptococcales > Anaerovoracaceae > Anoxybacterium. The sequence goes on along the minus strand of JAEZLP010000058.1, from coordinate 6,914 downwards.
TAGAAACTGTAGATACTAATTCCGGAAGGAAGAGAGGAGCAAAAAATGAGTTATTTTCAAACATCACAAAGTATCGGCGAGATTGTATCAATCATGCCAAAAGCCGGCGAAGTTTTTAAGAAATTCAATATTGATTTTTGCTGCGGCGGGCATAGGCCTTTAGCCGAAGCAATCAAGGAACAGAATCTTAAGGAAGAGGATGTCCTGGCAAAATTGGAGGAGGCCCGCCGCGAAACGAGTCAGCTGAAGGATCAGACGGATTTCACAGCGATGAAGAACAACGGTCTGATCGATTACATCGTAAGCACGCATCACGCATATCTGAATCGGGTGCTTCCCGAGCTCAGCGACCTTACTTCAACCATATTAAGGGTTCATGGTCCCGGCCATCCCGTACTTTTCCGTGTCCACAAACTGTTTCACAATTTAAAAATGGAGCTGGAGCAGCATTTGATCAAGGAAGAGGAAATCCTTTTTCCGCTGATCAGGAAATATGAGGCGGAGGGCACGGAGGAGCTTAAGAAAAAGATAGGAGAAGTCATCCGAGAAACGGAAGAGGAGCATGAGGCTGCCGGAGATATTTTAAAAGAGCTGAGAAGCATTACGGAGGATTATATCGTTCCAACGGATGGCTGCGCAACCTACTCGAAGACCTATAAGCTGCTGCAGGAGCTGGAGAGCGATCTGTTCCAGCACATCCATCTGGAAAATAATATTCTGTTTCGGCGTTTTGAAGAGTAGGTAAAAACAGGTTGAAAAGAAATTTCGTCTGCTTTAGACTAGGATTATGCAGCCGGGGATGAATCAAACGGACCCGGCTGCATAAATTCATGAGATTAAGGTGGAATTATCTATGAGCGGCATCAATCCATTATATCTTGCAATCACCCTCACTGCATCATCGACGGTGTTGTATCATCTAATCCAGAAGTCAACGCCTTCTGAGGTGAACCCGATGATCTCCCTGCTTATATCCTATCTTACCGCAGCGATCATGTGCGTGGCTCTATTTCCCTTCTTCAGCAAGGGGGTGGCGCTTTCAGAACAGCTGCATCGGATTAATTGGGCGAGCTTTGCTCTGGGCGCGGCAGTCCTCGGAATCGAGGTGGGATATTTATATGCATACCGGGTCGGAGGAAATATCAGCACGACGAATTTGATGTCCAGCGCGCTGGCTATTGTTACGCTGCTGGCAATAGGATATCTTTTTTATCACGACCAGATTACGGCGGGGAAAATTGCAGGGATTGTTCTTTGTATGGCGGGAATTTTTTTGATCAATCGATAGGAGAAGGCTTATTCTCTTAAATTTTCAAACAGCTCCCGATATCGTTCGGCAAACATGCTTCCCTTTCTCCATACGAACGTAAAATCATGGGAAACGTCGAATTCCTTAAGCCGGATTTCCCTGAGGGATCCATTAAGGATTTCTTTTTTTGCAGCCGCCTCATAGAGAAAGGTGATTCCGCAGTTTGCCTGTACTAAAAGCTTGATGGCATTCATATTGCTTATTTCCACAAGGTTCTTGAAATCCTGTATCGATAAATTTTTTTCTCCAAGGATTCGCTCAAGTATTTCTCTGGTCCCAGAACCCGGCTCCCGGACGATAAGCCTCTCCCCCAGCAGGTCCTCTACAGTATGAGCGGCTTCGCTGCATCGGTAGTCAGGACCGCAAACAGGGATATATCTTTCCCTTGAGTATTGCAGATAGTCATATTCGCTCTTCGTGAAGTACCCTTCAATAACCGCAAAGTCAATCCCTCCGTTGTTGAGCTTTTCCAATAGCCGATTCGTATTTTCCACGATCATTTGGATCGATGTGTCCGGGTTTTTGTTAAGGTATTCCGCCAGCCGGCCCGGCATGACAAACTCGCCAATCGTCAGCGTTGTCCCAAAAACCAGTTTTCTTTGTTCTTTTTTAAACTCTTTCAGCTTTTCCCGGAGAAAGAGATCGTCATGTTTTATCGTAATTGCGGCATTCAGCAATGCTTTTCCTTCCGCCGACAATTTCATCTTCCTGCCGTCATATTGAAAGATCTTTATCCCATAATCATCTTCCAAATGCCGTATGTGCTGCGATACTGCAGGCTGGGTTATATTCAGCGCTTCTGCCGCCTTGGTAAAATTCATATGCTTGCAGACGGCTATCAATGTATCCATTCTGAAATCCAGCATTCTTATCACCTCGACTTATTATAACATAGAATTATTATTATATAATATTTAATAATTATTATTTATTGATATTCTGTGTTATGCTGGATTCAATACCACAGCTTTTATGATTTCATATGCCAACAAAAGAGGAGGTGATAATATGAATTTATTGATAAAATACTGGAAGGGGATTCTTTTATGTTTCGTGATAGCCATTCCATCCTGGTACCTCGGACGGCTGGTTCCTGTTGTGGGCGGTCCCGTATTTTCTATTTTAATCGGCATGATGGTCACGTATGCCATCCGCGGAGCGGAGTCCTTCCGTCCAGGCATTGTGTTTACCTCCAAGAAAATCCTTCCCTTTGCAGTAGTCCTGCTGGGATTTGATATGAATCTGAAGGATATTCTGATCAAGGGCTGGCTATCGCTTCCTATTATTGTTGCTACGATATCAACTTCGCTGATCCTTGCATGGATTGTCCATAAAGCATTGAAAGTTCCCGAAAAAACCTCCGTGCTGGTCGGCGTCGGATCAGCAATCTGCGGCGGTTCGGCAATCGCTGCCACAGCGCCGGTCATTGGAGCCGGCGATGAGGAAATCGCTCAATCGATATCAGTAATTTTTCTGTTTAACGTTGTGGCCGCTTTGATTTTTCCAACCCTTGGAGGAATGATCGGCCTTTCCGACACAGGCTTTAGTCTTTTTGCGGGCACCGCGATCAATGATACTTCATCGGTAACAGCTGCAGCTGCTGCCTGGGACGGCATTCACTCGAGCAACACGCTGCCGGGCGCGGCCATTGTAAAATTGACCAGGACGCTGGCAATCATCCCAATCACGCTTGGATTGGCTTTTCTGCGAACAAAAAAAGAAAGGAACACCGATTCAAAGATCTGTTTGAAGAAAATCTTTCCGATGTTCATTCTTTATTTTATATTGGCATCCATTGCAGCAACTTTGTTTCAGTTCCCACTAGAAATCACGGGCCTGACAAAGGGAGTCAGCAAGTTTTGCATTATCATGGCTATGTCCGCAGTTGGCCTGAACACAAATTTGGTAAAGCTTGTGAAGACGGGCGGCAAGCCAATCATAATGGGGTTCTGCTGTTGGACGGGAATCGCATTGGTCAGCCTGTCGATCCAGCAAATTCTGGGTTATTGGTAATGGGAAATTGCATCATACAAGGGAAACGCCATTCAGCTCTATATATTTTTTGAGGCCTTCGGTGAGTATTTTCATTGCTTTTCGCAAAGGCTCTTCTTCCAGCACGTATGCAATACGAAGCTCGTTTTTTCCCAGCCCCCTTGTCTTGTAAAAGCCTTCGGCAGGCGCCGCCATTACGGTTTCGCCGTCGATGTCGAAGCTGGTCAGAAGCCAGGTGAGAAAATCATCCATATCCTCGATGGGAAGCTTGGCAATCATGTAAAACGCCCCCTCCGGCTTTTGGCAGACGACTCCCGGCACTTCCTTCAGCAGTCCGTATACGATGTCCCGGCGCAGCTGATACTGATCCCTCGCGGCGGTAACATAGCGCTTATCCGCCTCGTATAGACCGATGGCCCCATGCTGCTCGATTGTGGAGACGGAAAGCCTTCCTTGGCAGAGCTTGGTGATTACGGAAAAGAAGTCTCTATTTTTTGTCAGAAGAGTTCCGATTCTGGCGCCGCAGGCATTGAACCGCTTTGAAACGCTGTCGATTATGATCAGCCGGTCTTCAATCTCCGGAAGAAATCCAAAGCTTGCGATTTCTCTCCCGTCAAATACAAATTCCCGGTAAACCTCGTCGGCGATCAGATAAAGGTCATATTCCTTTGCAATCCGAGCCACCATTTTGATTTCATCCATGCTCAGAACCGCTCCTGTAGGATTTCCAGGCGTGGAAATCAGGATGGCCTTGGCGCGTTTCGTAATATTTGAGGTGAGATCCTCCTCGGAAAAGTGGAATCCGTTTTCCGCATAGGTGGTGATCGGTATGCTGATTGCTCCGGATATCGTAAAGAACGTGGTGTAATTGGAGTAAAAGGGTTCCGGAAGCAGAATCTCATCCCCTTCGTTGGCGATGGCGAGGAAGGTAAAGAGCAGCGCCTCCGTTCCTCCGTTGGTTACGGCGATCTGATCCTTATCGTAGTGAATTCCCAGGTCGCCATAATAGGCCTGAATTTTTTCAATGAGCTGGGGAATCCCCAAGGACGGCATATATTCCGTCGCGGACTCCTTGAAGTTGCGGATTCTTTCAAAATAAGGCGCCGGCGTGGCCAGATCCGGCTGGCCGATGTTCAGATGATATACTTTTTTACCGTTTTTCTTGGCTTCCTCCGCATAAATCGAAAGCTTTCTTACAGAAGAGGCCTCCATTACTTTGAATTTCTGTGAAATATCCATGTCCTAAATTCCTTTCTGCCCAAATTATTGCAACCGGCAAAGTTAGTTTTCCCTTCCGAAATCCTCATATACTTGCTTAATCAGGAAATCTTATCCGGATTCCAGAGCAATAACTTGTCACAAATTACCGGCCCGCTTGGTTATTAATGGTAGGAGGTGATTTTTTATGAAGAGAAATCACAATTCCAAGATCGTGCAGTATTGATTCTGCAAAAGGGGTAAGGGGGAGAGAGAAATGAAAAAGACGATTTATCTGGCTTTCATATTTATGCTATGCGGTGGTATCGTCGGCGGACTGATTGCCGAAGGGACAGCTGGGAGTGCGGCTGCCAGAGAAATCTCCGCAGTCGTACTTGATCTTGCCGGTTACGGCACCATAGCTGTCGCACTTCTCCAATCTGCATTGACAGTATTTCACTCTTGTGCGGAGATGACCGGATCAGCGCCGGTCAACGGCAGCTACGAAGATTTTATTCAGATCAAGCTTGACTATGATATTACCGTATTATGCAGAGCAAAACGGAGGAAGAGAAGACAGAATACACAGCAGACTAAGCCGGGTGCTAAAAAACAAATTAATTAGCAAAATATAGCAAAATAATAAGGTGTACTTTTGCACATTAATGTAGTAAACTTGTAGGGGAATAATTTCCTATGATTGGAATTATTCGGAAGGGGGTTACTACATATGAACAAAGCGACTAAAAAAATTATCACTGCAGTCCTGACCGTAACATTGATCCTGTCCGGAAGCCTGACGGTGTTCGGAGCGGGCTCCAAGGGAATCCAGGTGCAATACAACGGAAAGAATATTACAGGAACAGAAGCTGCTAAAATTATGGACGGCAGGGTCCTGGTGCCATTTCGTCAGATTCTGGAATCCATGGGGGCAGAAGTATCCTATGATTCCGTTTCTAAGATAATCAAGGCAAAAACTGCAGACAGGGAAATATCCTTTTCTGCCAAGGATGAGAATATCACCATCATGGATGACGGCGTATCCTCAACGGTGAAAATGGATGTCAAGCCATGGATCGACAAATCGAAGAACCGCATTTACGTACCGGTTCGGCCGTTGGCGGAAAGCCTGGGCTATGGAGTGGGCTGGGATGCTGCAGCGAAAACCGTTGTCATCATCGATCCCGCAACCATATTTGGTAATGCGGATACGGACTTTTCCATCATAAGCAAATTGATGAAGTCCGATCTTGACCTTGAAAAGGCGTACAAAACGGACGGACGGTTTGATGTGGATATTGCCACTTATGCCAAAGAAGGATCCCTCATGCCGGAAATGAAGTTCTCGATGAAGGGAACCATGTCCGGAATTCAGCAGAAATCCAATGTGGATATGAACATGACTTTTGATTTCAACTTCGACCAGATGATTTCCAAGCTTACCGCAGAGGAAAAAGCCCAGATGGAACCGCTTCTTGCCATGTTCAAGAATGCCGGCATGCGGATGAAAATGGATGCGGAAACGGGAACGACCTATATGAATTCCAGCATCTTTGCTTCGATGGATCCGACAGTGGATTCAAAAACATGGTATAAGATGAATGTGTATGATACCTATGAACAAATGGGGATCGATATGAAGTCTCTGGTGGACATGAGCTATTCCGGCGTCAATCTCTCTGAAATGCTTTCCCAGTCCGTATTATATATGCAGGCTGCGGACACTTCCACCTATAAGGACATGAAAACCACTTACGCATTCCTGAAAAACCTCATCGGCGACGACGCCTTCGGAAAGAAAACCGCAGGAAGCTATGTCACTTACTCTTTGACACTGAATCAAAACACAATTCTTGCCGCTATGGCAAAGACCGCCCTGACGGAAGGTATCTCCGCAGATTCACTGAATCTAACCAAGCTGGGAGATATGCTGAAGGAAACCAACATCCAGGCGGACATCCAGATCAAGGAAAAGGCAGGCTCCCTTAACGGATACAACCTCAAGGGAAGCGCTTCCATGGAAGACTTCAGCTGCACCTTTGACTTGAGCGGTGATCAGAAGAATGCAAATTGCAGCATGGCCATCGATCAGAAGGATATGATGAAAGTGACCATGAAGGTGGAATCCCATGTGGCCGAAACCTCCGGCTCGCCTGATCTGAGTTTACCGGCGGATGCGGTTATTAAGGACTATCCGATGATGCCGCTGCCCGTAAACTAGAGGATGCTGCTACAAAAAATAATATTGAAATCGAGTATGAACCGTGCCATTGGGGCACGGTTCTTTTCCGCTTAGTGTAAAATTAAGACGGGAAAAATAAAGAAAATAAAAAAATAAGAGTGACCTCATATGTTATGATGTTAATAACGACAAAAACATAGATAACGGAGGCACTCTTATGAAAAATAGTATAAC
>JAEZLP010000005.1 GCA_023415235.1 Bacillota bacterium | reverse complement strand
TCTTAATTCTGGAAAGCGTACTCAATTGGCACTAGCATTACGAGCGTTTCGAGGGATTTAATACACAGACTTTTGACTATGGGGAAACTCTAGCTTTATTTTTCCCGTCCTAACTTGACGCGATCGTTTTTTCGTTTGACAATTGTATTGTTTTTGATTAAATGATAGAATTTATTCGAACACTGTCACAGCAATCGGACATCCGCAGTTCTTCTGCGGTATTTACCATAACACGAGATTTAAGGGGGAAATGATCATGATCCTGAAGAAGAGAATTCTGCGCGGCGCCGTATCGCTGGTTCTGTCACTTGCGATGATCGGTTCGCTGTCTGTTGCCCAGCCTATGCCTTCCTATGCCTCCGGCAATTTTTACGATACCACCGGCCACTGGGCCGAACGATATATCAGCCGCGCCTTCAACCTGAAAATTGTTGAGGGATACGCAAACGGAAGGTTTATGCCGGATAAAGCGGTCACCCGGGCCGAGCTTGTTTCCATGATCAACAACGCCATTGATCTCGAGATAACCGCCACCTCAAATTTCAAAGACGTAACCGGCGGTTCCTGGTACTACAACGATATATCCAGAGCAGTCACAGCAGGCTACGCGGGAGGCTACAGCGACAACACCTTCCGTCCAAACGTTCCGGTCACAAGACAGGAGGCTGCGGTGATGCTTTCGAAGATTCTTCCCAACTACAAGGAAAAGGGGAATCTGAAGGCCTTTCGCGATTACCGGCTGATCCAGAGCTGGGCTGCCCCTGCCGTCGAAAAAATGGTGGGACAGGCATATATGGGCGGGTACAACGATAAAAAGTTCCATCCCGACGCTTCCCTCACCAGAGCCCAGGCCGCCAAGATCCTGTGCGATATCCTGGATAATGAATCCTTTGTCGACGACGAGGTGATCGTAGACGAAGATAAAACGACGCTCAAAGACAGAATCTATGTGAATGATGTTATCATTGATGAGGACCTTGGCGAAGGAAACGCGACCATTGACAACTGTGTCATCCTGGGCACCCTTTTCGTGGAAGGGGGCGGTTCCAAGAGCGTGACCATCAATAATTCGAGAGTGGCAGCCATGCAGGTTCGCAAGGACGATACGGCCGTGCGGGTCGTCACCAAAGGAACAACCGTAATTCCCAACGTTAAGGTTTCAAAATCATGTATTGTGCAAACCTCCGGAAAGGATGGCACCGGGATACAGGAGCTGACGGTAGGCAAAGCGGCGGAGGTTACTCTGAAGGGGAATTTCCCCGTTGTGAGAGTAGAGGGAAATTCTTCCTCCGTCACACTTGAATCCGGAAAGATAACGAATTTAATCGTAGAAAAATCCGGTCGGTATTCCGATATCACCCTGACCGGCAAGGCGCAGGTCACCGAGGCAACGGTCAATGCGGAATCTTATTTCCACGGTACAGGGACCATCGCCCATATGAGTGTCAATGCCGACGATATCACCTATGAAACAAAGCCGAAAAAGATGACGGTGGGAGTTGATGTTGACAGGGCGCTGGGCGAAGCGGATATCGATGAGGATTTGGAGGTGGATTTTGATCCGTACCACAAGGACGACAACGTGGATCTGAACACAAAGATCATCCTGACCTTCAACACTGCCATCAAGCTCGTCGGCGGCGCCCAGATCACGAGCTCCAATATCAAGAACTTCGTCACGCTGCATACCGCATCCAAGGGCGGGATCGAGGTAGAGTTCACGGGGACGATCAACGCGGCGAAGAAGGTGGTTACCTTGACTCCAAACGCCGAGCTGGCTCCCAATACGAGGTATTACGTCGTTCTTGCGGACAAAGCCATAATGAATGCCAACGGAGCTAAGAACGATGACGATTACATATACTTCACCACCGGTACGAAAAGCTCCAATTCCCTTGCTTCCTATGATCCGCGTAACGGAGCAAGAGGCGTCTCTCCGAGCACTTCCATAACGATCGATTTCTCCGAGGATGTTATGGTATACGGCACAGGAGCGGAGGTAACGAGCGCCTACCTGCAGGGAGCCGTCGTTCTCAAATCCGGAACGGACAACAGCGGCTCTGCAGTACCGTTTACCGCAACGATCATCTCCAGAGACAGGATCACGATCAGACCGACCGCAAGCCTGACGCCGGGTCAGTCATATTACGTGGCCGTCTTGGCAAATAAGTTCCAAACCAGGGCAGGCAAAAAACCGGTGACCGGTTCTTCCGCAACCTGGACGGTTGCGGCCGCCACGCCGCCTGTAACCGCCGCAACACTCAGTACTTTGACTCTGGCGCCTTCCGGCGGCAGCAATGTCCTGACCGGGTTCAGCCCCTCCACGCACACCTACAGCGTAACCGTTCCCTTCGGAACAACCTCTGTTGATGTTGCGGCAACGGCTGCAAGCGGCACAGCGATTACCATAAACGGAACGGCAACGTCATCCGCCTTGAGTATTCCTGTAACGGGAAGCTCCCTTACGCCGATCACCGTCGGAGTCTCTGCAAGCGGATTGTCGTCAACCACCTACACAATCAATGTGGCGGTAGCCGGGAATACCGATCTGGCTGCGATTGCCATCGACGGAGTATTTATTTCGCCGGCGTCGCCCCCCTATGCAGCGCATGTGAATTCGGCCGCTGCGACAGCAGCGATCTTTGTTAGAGCAGCTGACCCGAATGCAACGGTTAAGATAGGAAATACTACGGGGACACATGAATGCTCCGCCACAATAACTATGGACACCAACAACAAAGACGTCACGGTTGAGATCATATCGAACATGACCACCAAAACCTATACGCTCCACATATCAAAAGAGGTGATATAGAAAATGTTGAAGGACAGAGAAATCTGTCCTTCTTTGTTTCTAGAGCATGGAACCTTCCGGAAAATAATACGTCTAATCCACGGTTAGATATGGTAAAATGACGGGAGGGTTGACCATTAAAAGGTTGGGAATTATTAGAATGACAAAAGGTTATAGTTGGTTATACAATACCGATAAAACGGAGGGGAGATCAGTGAAACAAAAAAGAGGATTTCGCAGGGCTTTTATCTATGCAATTATCATCGCTCTGCTTGCGCCGGCTTCGATACCGGCACCGGTCCATGCCGCCGGATTTTCCGACATTGGAGGGCATTGGGCGAAGGAGTACATCAATTCCGCCATCAGCAGAGGGATCGTAAAGGGCTATACGGACGGGACCTTTAAACCGGATAAAGCCGTGACACGTGCGGAATTTGCCGCTATGGTCAACAAGGCGCTGGGCAATACCGGTTCCGCTTCCATTGCCTTCCACGACGTATCGGCCTCCGAATGGTACTATCAAGACATATCAAAAGCGGTGGCCGCAGCCTATGTTTCCGGCTACAGCGACAATTCCTTCAAGCCCAACAATCCCATCACCCGGGAAGAAGCTGCGGTTATGATCTCCCGGATCGTTCCCGGTTACGGGGCTTCCGGCAACCTTATGGCCTATGGAGATTACAGCTCCATTTCGGACTGGGCTCTGACCGGAATGCAGAAAGCCAACGGCAAGGGTTATATCGGCGTCTACAACGACGGCCAGCTGCACCCGAAGGACAAGCTGACCCGGGCGCAGACCGCAAAGATTATCTGCGATATTATGGACAAGGAAACCATCGTGGCTGACACCCCCACGGTAAAAAGCAACGGAACCAAGCTGTCGGGAAAAATCTACGCCAACGGCGTCACCATACATAAAGACCTGGGCGACAGCAGCGCCGAAATCAGCAACTGCGTTGTAATGGGCGATCTTCTCATTCAGGGCGGCGGCAGCAACAGCATCGATATCAGCAATTCCAGAGTCGCCGACTGTATTGTGTCCAAAAGCGGATCCTCGGTCCGGGTCATTGCAAGAGGGGAAACCACGATTCTGAACACCAGCGTTTCCAATACTGCCCGTCTTGAAACCTCAAAGCTGTCCGGAGGAGATTCGGGAACCGGATTTTCGAAGATCAATGTGAGCGGATCCGCCGACCTTACCCTGGAAGGCAGCTTCCCCTGGGTCAATCTGACCGGATCAGGCTCCGATTTAAAGCTGGAGTCCGGGACGATTACGACGCTTGATGTGGGTTCTTCCGCCAGAAATTCGGACATTACGATTGACAGCAACGGAACGGTTACTACGGCCAATGTCAACAGCGCCGTCGCTTTTCACGGCAACGGTACGATCCGTACCATGAATGCCAATGCCAACAATATCACCTATGAAAAGAAGCCTTCCGATTTGAATATCGGATCCGGCGTAACATCAAGGCCGGAGGAGACCGACCCCGATCTGAAAATTACATTTGATCCTGATAACGGTGACAAGAACGTGGCTGTGAACAAGAAAATCACGATCACCTTCTCCCAAGCCATAACGAAATATAACGGCAAAGCGATTACCAATTCCGATCTTGAGAGTCTGATTGAACTGAGAAAAGACACCAAGTCCGGAAGCAAAGTAAGCTTTACCGCCTCCATCAACTCGGCGAAAAAAGTGATTACCATCACGCCGGACAAAAGCTTTACCACCGATACGAAGTATTACGTATTGATCGATCGAAACGTGTTCAAGGATGAAAACGGAGAGGGCAATGACGAGCAGTCGATCTACTTCACCGTAGGCACCGGCACTGTGGACGGAGTTACGTTCAACCCGGCAAACGGCGCAACGGGAGTGAGTAAATCCGTCAATCCGACCATCACCTTCGATGAGGCAATTGAAACATATTCCGGAGACGACATCTCATCCTCGTATCTGAAGAAGAACATCGATTTCAGGTTGACCAATTCAAGCGGGACTACAGTCGGTTTTACCGCTTCCATCAACAGTAAAAATAAGATCATTACCATTACGCCGAACAGCGCTCTGACCGTTGGACAAAAGTACTATCTGGGCTTTGCAAGCAAGGTATTCCGGGTAGATTCCGGCGACAAAGCCGTGTCCTCCCAGTCCGTCACCTGGACCGTCGGGAGCGCAACAACGCCAACCATCAGCTTTAGCCCAGCCAACGGAGCTTCCAATGTTTCCACCAATTCTGCGATAAAAGTAACCTTTTCGGAAAGGGTCTTCAGCAGCTCGGGCGCCGTACCCATCAGCTCCCATGTGACTTCCAACGTGACTCTGCGGGACAATACGGCCGGAAGCAATGTATCATACAGCTCTTCCATTTCCGACGGGACCAGCAGTACGGTCTTCACACTCAGCCCCTCGGGTGGTCTGATTGCCGGGCATAATTACACCGTTTCCGTCTCAGGCAGTTACTTTAGAAATTCCTCGGGCACTTACGCCGCTTCGGCAAGCTCCACCTTTACCGTCGCGGGCAGCGTAGACGTATCTGCAATCGACGCGGCGATCAGCCGTGCAAATACGGCAAAGGCGAAATACGCCGTCAGCGAGAACGGCTCCGAGGTTTACACCGATCAGTACTGGGTAACCGCTGCCCAGCTGGCGACGCTGAACAATGCGATCACGGCGGCCACAACCGCCAAATCCACGGTATCTTCCGCAGCTGCCGCCAGCACTGCGGCTTCGACTCTCGACGCTGCGACCGCCTCCTTTGAGCTTGGGAAGCGAGCAGGCTTAAAGATAAGAATTGACACAACGGTCATCGACAATGCCATCAGCAGCGCAAATTCCGCAAAAAGCGGAGTTCTGTCGAGCGTCGACGGAACCGATGTGGATTCTTCAAAGAAGTGGGTAACGGCAGCGCAGATGAGCGCCTTGAACGACGCGATTGATGCGGCAGCGAGGGCCAAGGATACGGTACAAACAGCAGACGAAGCAAATGCGGCCGCCTCGGCGCTGAACTCAGCGGTAAGCACGTTTAACAGTCAAAAGGCAAATGGAAGCAAGGTTCCCGTTGATAAAAGCAGCCTTACCTCCTCAGTGAACGCCGCGAGAAGTCTGCTGAGCAATACCTCCGTAAGCACAGACGGATCGGATATCACGCCGGACAAGGATTGGGTGCTTTCCTCGGTGTACTCGTCCTTTAGCTCAGAAATCTCTGCAGCAGAATCCGTTCTGAATAGCTCTTCCGCTTCGCAGACGGAAGTGAATAATGCCGCTTCCGCTTTGGACAGCGCTGCTTCAGCCTTCTCGTCGGCACGGCAAAAGGGCACCAAGGTCGAACCATAAGAACTAAGTCGCGGCATAATTTGAACTAAGTCGAGCCGTAATTCGATTTGAGTTGAGCTAGTTTGATCTGAAAAAAATGCTCCTGCCGTTGACTGCGGCAGGAGCTTTATGTTATTTATTTCGATGGGATCCGTCGCAAAACGGCGGATTCTTTGTTTTTCCGCAACGGCAGAGCACCATGCTGTCGCACTCCTGAAGAGTGTTGCCCGCGGCGTCTATGATTCGGGCCGGTCCTTTTATGATGAGGGGTCCGTCCGTTACCATTCGGATCATTACGGATGCAGGGGCCGCCTGATAGCCGATCCAGCCGGGTCCCTTAGCTTCTTTGGGATCGATCTTCGAATTTTCGATCAGCTGATATTTCAACGCTCCGGTAGGGCACTGGTCGATGGTTTTGATCACCTCCAAGGGATCGGCGCCGTCGAGACAGATCCAGGGATGCTTGTCCGGGCTGAACACCTTCGGCATCGAAGCCGTACATTTTCCAGAGTGGGAGCATTTGGAAAGGTTCCAGTATACGATCAGGTCCTCAGTCCGATACTCCCTGTATTGGTTGTTCTCCTGCATTCTCAATCCCTCCGTGTTTCTTTTTTATCCCGGCAATCGTTTAGCTGTTTTGGCATTTGCTGCCGTTTGATCTTCTGGTTAATTCTACCATATCCGTGAAAATATTTAAAGAGGAACTGTTACCATAACCTGTGAAGCTGCCAATAATCCCGTTGGCTGTCAACTATGACCACGGCCTCATGGGTTTTCGATGTACCGCCGGAATAGCTGGCCGTGAAAACAAAGAGCAGCTGCTCAGGCGCTTTCCGGCCCCATTTGTTTATCATTGACTTATCCCACAGGCTTCCTTCCCATATTTCGTCCCCCTCTCCCTTTTTTCTTCCCGTACTGGACAATTCGGCGAAGTATCCTGTACTCTTTGCCGTCCCCTGATCGCTGAGGGTCATGATTTGAACTTCAACCTTAGAGGGATTCCCTTCTGTTTCCGCCCGCAGCATGAATTTTTCTCCGGACCAGAATACGTTGGTTCCGCGTTTTCTCGGAGCGGGAAGCGCCAGGTAATCGCTTAATTGCAATGGGCGATTGACTTCTTCGGAAAACCTCTTAAGATTATATTTCTTCCTGTTGCGGTCCCACTGATCCGTATGGTTGACAAAGCCGGTGACCTTTCCTTCGGAAATCACCGTGAACCGGTAAGAGCCGATGCCCGCCCCGGTCTGATCCCTGACGGTGCAAACCGCCTCATATCTGCCAGGTTCTGCGGCAGGAGGGCTTCCGGTAGTGACTGTCGGGTAAACTCCGTTTGCATCCGCCGCCAGATTGGACTGCTTGTGGGTATAGATCAGCTTTTTATCCTGATAAAGCTCCGTCGTCAGCCTGAGCTCGTCCTTTTCCGCATCATCCACTCCGATTTGAAGCTGATATTCGTTCCCTTCCTTTACGGTGCCGGGAATTGTTTTGATAAAAGTAATCCAGGGGGCCTCGGCCCCTCCTTCAATATAGAAGGTAAGGCTTTCCACATTGGAAATCTTGTCATATTTGCTGTAGTCTGTTTTTCCCGAGGTGTCGCCGGTTCGGTTCGTGTTGTCCAGCTGCCAATGCTCGACGGTATATTTCCCATCAATATAGAACCGCGGTATGGATTCGGGAAGAATTGCGCCGGTGCTGCTGATCACGCCGCCGTCTTCGTCGAGGATAAAGGCAGCCTGGGGGTGGGGCCCGTCGTTGTAGGGCGTGTGGGCATATCGCCAAAACTGTTTTTGGCTGGGGTCGCTCTCATAATCGTCATAAAAGATATTGTAAGAAACCAGCTGGCCTTTTTTGTAAATCAATGGTTCTTCCTTCTCCTTTTGGGGCGGTTTGACCGATACGATTTCCGCCTTCCCGCCGCCGGAGGCAGACAAGCTCCACCCCGTCAGGTCAAGGGCGTTCAGACTGTTGAAATTCTGCGAAAAGATAAGCTGCCTTACTCCCCCAAGCTTTTGATACAGCCTGAAATTTGAGACAAGGGCTGAGATTGTCTCGCTACTGTCTTCAGTCGATAAGCGGATTCCATTGTTGAGAGGAGAAGCGAAACCGGCCAGATCGGCCAGCAGTTTTACGGTCACGCTGTCTGTCGCTTCATCGATTTGGAATAGTAAATTGTTCCCCGCGAGACCCTTGATCGATTTATCCTTCACACTGACGGTTATGGTTTGAAGGCTTGATGCTCCTCCGAAGGACTCCGCATCGAATTCCGCAATCCTTATATTGTATATGTACATTTTCGCGGCTCTGTTCTCCTGCGCCCCCTTGTCGTAGTAATACAATTCCGCCGACAGAGTCTGGGCCTGCCCCGGTCTGAGGATTCTGACCTCCGTGCCGGGATACAACCTTTCGCCGGGCTGGCTTGTATCCTTATTGTTCCTTCCTCCTGAAAACGACACATTATAACTGTATATTAGGAATTTATCCGTCGGAGCTTTGATCGTAAAGGAAGGGTATCCCCGTTCATAGCCACCTACAATTGAGTACACCCCGGTTGTTTCGTCAAAGCTGAAGGGCGGCCCCTGAGTCGTTGCCCAATAGTACCTCCTGTTGACCGAATCCCAAAGCTCCCGCATGGAATAGGAGCTTGAGGAAATGTATTGGCCGTATTCGATTCCCGTTTTTGTGGTCATGGTATTGATGATTTCCGTTACTACCGCCATTCCCTCTTCTCCGCCCACGCGAAATGAATTGGACACGGTCTGCATTTTTTTGCCGTTGGAAGGTAAGATCGCCGCGGGCATGAAGGCATCTGCCGTATCTTCATAGTAAACCGCTTTCAAGTTGTTGATGGAAGCGGCTGATAAAAAAACGCTGCTGCATGAATGCAGAAAATAAATTGTATGAGCCCCTTTGGAAAGATAGATGGTTCTGGGCGCATTCAGCGCCGTATATCCGGTGATTCCGTCACCGCCCACCTGTTTTCCGTCTACATAATAGGTCAAGGTGTTTGTGTGCGATTTGTATCCGGTGCCTTCGATATGCAGGTCAAAGGTCACATAGCCGTCCTTTTCCATCTCAAACGACGCGGAGAATGCCGTATTGCCATATGTATCGGCATAGGTGCCGTAGCCGTCCCATGAGCCGGTGCCGCCTCCCGACATTGTAAAAAATGGCTCCGAAAGACCGGAATTAAAGTTGATGAACGCTGCCGTCCTTTCAAAATACTTCCCGTCGTTCTCCAGTCCCCGGCTGTTGGCATTTTTTATTTGAAATAAGTCAACGGCCTTTCCGGTCGTAATCGCGTCATATTGATATTCGTATTCCGTATCCGGCAGAAGCTGCATCTCATGTTCCAGAGACGCGTTGCCCTGCGTTCCGCCGCCTTCCAGCAGCAGAAGGTTTTTCAAACCAACGCCCAACTCCTCAATTCGATCCGCGATCGTTCCGATTGCGTCCTTCACATTGTAAAATAAGCTTGCCGCGCCGCGCAGATCGATTTCATCTCTAAAGACAGGATCGTTTAATATTTGTTCCGCCGTCTCCTCCCCGGCGATCACGACATATTTTTCCGCATCGCTGTTTGACGATGCAGCATTTTTCCTGAGTGCGTAGATCTTCGCATCCTGCTCGGTAATGGAGTTTCGGAACAGATTGATTCGATCCTCCATGCTCATCCACCTGTCCAGCGCATAGAAGGTACGCATCAGCGAACCGCTGTACGCGCCGCTTTCATCGGCGACATCCCAATGCCAGGCACTGTAGCTTCTGTCGATCCCCATGGTGGGAACATGAATGCGAAATAAAAAGCCCTGGACGCTTCCGCCCCAATCGCCGCTCTGAAACTGATTCCCCTGCATGATATAAATCATGTTCTCCCCGCTGTGAAGCTTTGCATAGGAAAGCCCGTTCCAGTTGTATCCGGAGTATTTGCTTGAGCCAAAACCCGCAACGCCAACTAATTCCGATCCGCTGAAGTCATAAAGCGTGAAGTAGAAATATGATATTGCCTTGTAATCTGTGTTGTTGTAGGCATGAGCCGTATAAACACCTTCCCCTTTCTCATTCTTCACGAATACGGTAGAGTTCATTTGGTCGCCGATTCCGGCTCCGTTGGTCATTTTAACAGTTTGATTCTGCGTATCTGCCACCCAGATATTGGATCCTTGTTTAAACAGCACCTTCCCTTCGGAATCGATATCCGCGGGGGAAACCGGGCCGTCGGTGTTTGGCAGCTCCGGAACCGCAACCTCCTCAATGGTCTCGGAATCCATGTCGAATCGTCCGATGTAGAAGCCGAAGCCGTTTTTATTTTGCTTTACCGGCGGTTCTTTCTTGCCGACGAAGATGATTTTTCCGTCCATCATCTGCGCAAGCTGGCCTCCCCTTGAGATCACTGTCGAATAGCTTCCCGACGAGGTGTCATACTTCGTGATCCCGGAATTGGCAACGAAGTAAAGCTCCTGTCCATTGTCATTGAGGAAAGGCGCTCCGGGAATCGCCATATTCAGCGTAGTGAGGTATGCGCCGTTGTCCCTGTTCAATACCGTGGTTTTATTGGTATCATAGCAAACGATGTAGACGTACTTTTCTTTGTTGTCAAGCTCTATGCCGAAGCTTCGGGACTCGTTCACCGGATAACTCCATGCAAGGTAGCCGGAAGCCTCTGTTGTTCCGGCTGACAGGGCTTGTACCACATGGGGCTGATCCGTGACGCATCTTTCCTGATAGCCGTCCACATATTTTCCCGGGGATACGATGCGGTAAACATATTCGGAATCCATCTGCCCCAAATTCCGGTTGCACATCCCGCAATTTACCGTTGTGTCCCAGGTCCATGACGCCACTCGCCGATAACCGCCCTCGTCTGCATCCGCCGACACAGCAAGACTGATATGGGGATCAAAGCCTTTTTCAATCAATGCCGCCTTCAGTGTGTTGATACCTTCGCTGACTGCGGTTTTATGCTTTTTGTCTGTTACAATGACAAGCTCCGCTTCCTTTGTGGCTTTTGGCTCCAATCTGACTGTGGGCGCAATATTGATGACATCTGCTGTCTTTGTCGTGGCTGCAGTTTTTCGGTCTGCATCGGTTACATATTCCTCCAGGGTCGGTTCGATCCAGACGTCTTTGAGAAACAGATCGACATCCATTTTTCCGACTCCGAATTTATTGAATTGCACTTTTTGCCCTGTTCCGAAAGCAAGGTCCTTGTAGCCATCCATCGTCTTGACATCTTTCCCCTCGACGCTCCAGGTTCGTACAAGCTGATCGCCGTCCGTAGTGCTTGCATCCTCGGAAATGATTTCAGCGTAATTCGTTCCTTTGTTTCTGATAAAGGAATCCTGCATGACGATCGCCGGGTCCGGCGGCAGGTCAGGCGCTACGGTAAAGGTCTTCTGGACCGTGTCCGTATCCCCCTTGCTATCCTTCATAAAAACGGTATATTGATACAGCTGTGCTTCTGTATTTTTCGTCAGAAAAAGAAGCTCAAAATTGGTCCAATAAGAATCCCCGTCCGATGTGACTGTTCTCGTTTTAATCGTCGCATTGTTCTGAAGGGGCTCGGCTTCAGTCAGGATGACTTCCTGCCCTGTTTTTAAATCTTTCAGTTTTATGGAATATTCGACAATGGGCTTTCCGGGGTAGGTTGCCACAGAAAGATTCAGGATTTGCCTTCGGTTTTGTTTCTGAAATCCTCCCAGGCTGTCCAGAATATACGGAGTCTTCCGCACGGTGATCGGTTTGATGTCCGTCAGGGTAGTTCCATTTGCCGTGTTCACTTCCAGCTTGACCTTATAGTTCCCTCTCCTTTCGAAGACCACATTGGCAGTGGTTAAGGTCTCTCTTGTCGCGCTTCCCGCGGAAGCCGGCATCGGTATAAAGTCATTGTCCGCGACATTTTCTTCATAGGCCCGCCTGGCCGAGTAGCTCTTTCCGTCGACCTGAAAAACAGAAACATCTCTTGCCAGCGCCGGATGACCCTCGTAGGTATATTCCGGCAGTTCCAGTATTGCCTGCCCGTCGATCTCTCTGCCGTCGGTGATCATAATGGTTTTCATGTCGGTATCCTGCTGCCCGTTTGTCGCTGTTACCGTTAGCCGATAGGTTACCGTTCCGATTTCATCGCAGGACTCCTCTACACTGCCGCCGGTGTTCTTTCCCGGCGTCCCGGTTCCCCACCAGACAGCGGTTTCCTCCCAGATCCCGCTGCCGATCTGTTTTTCCAGCAGGGCTTTCTCCACCATCAGACTGCCGTCGACAATGGATGCATCCGCAACGGAATAGGTTTCCCCCTGCTTCGCCGTGGATGGCAGATCAAGCCTTGCTTCCAGATCGCCCACCTCAATGTATTTCCTATACTCGATCACATTGGGACAAAAGATCAGATAGAGCTTGTTATTCCCCGCGGTTCCGTTTCTCCCCGCCTCCAGGGCCGTGGCAATAGCCTCCGCTATCTCCGGCTGATCGGCCTCCAGAGCGGTTTTCCCACCGAAGAGCTGGTAGATCTCTTGGTCGTTGCCATACTTACCGAATTCGACTACTTCTAATGGTGTAGAGGTATTCAGTTCAGCCGTATAACTAAAGGAAACTGATTTTCCACTGCTACTACAGCTACCTTCCGACATGGCTGATGATACATATTCTCTGTAAAACCAATTATATGCCGACGTCCCGTCGCCTAATTCGTTAGGGATATTATGACTGGTCATATCATCATTGAAATCAAAGCTGCTACCTTTCGTACTATTCAGCGGATATGTATCAAGAACCTCCACCTCGCAGTTAAACGTTATTGTCGTATAGACCGGTAATGGCGTATCACTCCCGTAGATGTTGCTGCTTCCCCAGGCACAGCCCGGGTTGTAGGCGATCTGGACGCCCATATCGAGATGATAATAGGTCTGTTCCGACAGAACAACGCTGTCCGCATAAGCGACATGATGGCAAGAAAAAAGCCCTGTAAGATTCAGGGCTGTGATTAAAAGGATCGGGATGCCTTTTCTTGTTATTCGATTGTCTGCAGCAGACATTTTTTTCTCCTTTCTGTTTTCAATTATTTATTATTTGAAGTAATTATTGTTTGAATGGATTTACAACTGCTTTGATATGATCACTCACTTCGGATTTCGCATCTGATGGTACACAAAGAATATAATCCGCCTTGCTTATGTCATAATGAGATATTGATCTTTGATAGTATAGATAATTACCTTCGTTATCATATTTTGGTGTTGTCATACAATAATCCGCGATTTCACCATCTTTTATTAGATAAATGTGGCCACGTAATGTATGGTCAAAGGCACATCCTTCTCCGTCCCAACCTCTAAACATTTTCATATCCCACACACTGGCATCTGTGTAAAGCTCATACTCATCGGTAAAGTGGACGCTAACCGCTCTGGTTTTGTCCGGGGTCAGCTTGGACAGGTCCAGCAATTCGCTGGTTGGATAAGTAACTGTGGGTTCGGAGGTGATTGCTCCTCCTGTTGATTTGCTTTCATTTGCAGACGCTCCCGGCAGCTCCCGCTTGCTTTCATCCGCCAACCGATAGATTACCATAGCGGCTTCCGCCCGGGAGAGGGTTTTATCCGGTCGGAAGGTGCGATCGGTATAGCCTGTCAGGACTCCGGAAGCGTAGGCTTTCGTAATGTCATATTCATTTTTGGTCTGATAGGTAACATCCTTGATCCCTTCTTGGATTTCGTCGTAATTTTCGATCTTGAGCTCACCGAGAACGGAACTGATGATCAGCGCCATGTCTCCTCTGGGAATCGAATCGCCGAGCTGGGCCTTGCCAATTGCTCCTGCCGTAAAATATTTCAGCTCCAACGCTTTGTTGTAATAATTCAGCGCCCAGTGACCGGTGCCGGAATTTCCTGCATCTGCGCCGGTATCAGCGATCAAAGCCATTTTAATGAATTCACCGTAGGTAACCGTTTTGTTCGGCTTGAAGCTGCCGTCGGGGTAACCTACTACTACAGCCCTGTCCGACATGGCATTCACTGCCTCAAATGCCCAGTTTCCCTGTTTTACATCCGTATAATCCGCGCTAAACACCGGGGTGGTCGAAGCCAGGATCGTCATGAATGATATTGCGGCCGCAATGATTTTTTTCATGTTTTTTTCACTTCCTTCTACTATCTGTTTCAGCCCGACTCAAAGAATGGTTCAAATTTATAATTCAGCCCTCATATATTTCCCTGCCCTTTTCGGGCGTGGTCCTATTCTTTTTTCAATGTGCACGCTCCTGCACAACTGTTATTTTTTTCCATTTTATATAATTCTCTGCCAAATGTCAACCAGATTGCGGAAAAATCAAGCGAACAATTGTAGCGGAAATCAGTCGCAGATCGTGGCTGGTTTTCCGCTTTCTTTTGCATTTCAGAAGCCTCTTTCCGTATTCATCTTTTTCCGTTTTCCGGTTGTACGTTCCCTACATTTCTGGTATAATTCACAATGTTGTTTTTTAAACTAATAGTTATAGTCACACGCAGATCTGCAAGATTACAGGAAAAAGAGGTGGTTGAAATGAAAACAGGCTTTGATGCAAACAAGTATATCGAAGAACAGTCCAAGTATATTTTAGAGCGTATCAATGATAAAAACAGCGAACGGCTTTATCTCGAATTCGGCGGCAAGCTGGTTCACGACAAGCACGCCATGAGAGTTCTTCCCGGTTTTGATGAAAACGCAAAGATCAAGCTCCTCCAAAAAATGAAGGACCAAGCGGAAATCATCATCTGCATCTTCGCCGGCGACATCACGACGAACAAGACGCGTCAGGATTTTGGAATCACCTACGATCTTGAAGTTCTCAGACTGATCGACACCTTCCGAAAATACGACCTATCCATAAACAGCGTTGTAATTACCCGATATGAAGACCAGCCCGCTGTAAACATGTTTATCAATAAATTGACCCGCCGCGGGATCAAAACATACAAGCACCACTTCACAAAAGGCTACCCCACCGACGTGGACACCATCGTAAGCGATGAGGGATACGGCGCAAATCCATATATTGAAGTAACCAAGCCTCTCGTCGTAGTCACAGGACCGGGCGGCGGAAGCGGAAAGCTCGCAACCTGTCTGAGCCAGCTGTATCATGACTATCGCCGCGGCAAGAGAGTCCGCTATGCAAAATTTGAAACCTTCCCCATCTGGAGCCTGCCTTTGAAGCATCCGGTCAATGTGGCTTATGAAGCTGCCACAGCAGACTTGAAAGACGTCAATATGATCGACAACTTCCATCTCGAAGCGTATGGTCAGATGGCGGTCAACTACAACAGAGACCTGGAGGTATTTCCTGTAATCAAGCGAATCATCGAAAAGATCACCGGAGAGGAAGCGGATTACAAATCACCTACGGACATGGGAGTCAACCGAGCAGGTTTTTCGATCACCAACGACGATGTCGTCCGCAAGGCCGCCGAACAGGAAGTGATCAGAAGATACCTGATTGCTCAATGCGATTACAAAAAGGGAAAGATCAGCGAGGAATCCCTCCTGCGTTCCAAGCTTTTGATGGACGACCTTAAATTGAAAATTGAGGACCGCGCCGTGGTAAAGCCTGCGTGGGAATATGCGGAATACAAGAGAAGCCTTGACAAGAAATATGAAAATGTGGTGGTAATGGCCATTGAAATGCCGGACGGCACCTTCGTAACGGGCAGAAGCTCCAGAAGAATGGTTGCGGCTGCGGCTGCCATCCTCAATGCGGTCAAGAAGCTCTGCGGATTGTCTGACGATATTTTTCTTCTATCCCCGGTGGTTCTGGAAACCATCCAGCATTTGAAGACCAATATCCTTCACAATGAAAAATCGAGCCTGAATGTGGAAGAAATTCTCAGCGCTCTTATGATATCCGCAACCACCAACCCCTCCGCTCAGGTGGCGGTTGAAAAGCTGCCCCTGCTTTCCGGCTGCAAGGCCCACTGCACAGCAATCCTCAGCGACCGGGACGAGCAGACGCTGCGGGATCTGGGGCTGGACGTAACCTCTGATCCGGAATATCTGACCACCAATTTGTACTTTAATTAGTCCGGTCTGATCGAACGGACCCCGTTATCATATTCCTTATTCATAGACAGAATTATTCCATTTGGTAATTCTGTCTATTTTTTTGTTTAATAATGCGGACAGTTCGAAGATCTTTAAGCAACACATCAATTCATTGGAATCGTTTAATAGCGATAAGCAGTGCTGGAAAAGCATAGCTGTGTTCCCATAAAGTGAGGATTGAAACACGGCCGCCGGATTCGATATCATAAAAAAGGCGGCTCACACGAAAAGAGTTCAGGCCGTCCGACAATCAATATTTCTTGTTTAACAGATAGAAAGGACAACAGAGTGAATATACTTAAGAAAAGACAGCGGTTTGTTTCCATCCTGGCAGTTTTGGCCCTGGTACTCACATTAAGTCCGGCTTCCGCATTTGCGTCCACCAAGGTGAGCGATATCGCGGACCACTGGGCTGAGGATGAGATTCAGAGCTGGGTTGACAGTGGATATATCAAGGGGTATCCCGATGGAACATTCAAGCCGGAGAACCATATTACCAGAGCAGAGTTCATGACCGTAGTAAACAGCGCCTTCGGATATACCGAAAAAGCAAAGATCGATTATACGGACGTGGAAGAGGGAAAATGGTACACCGAAGCGGTGGCAATCGCAAAAGCAGCAGGTTACATCAACGGGTATCCGGATGGTACCATGAAACCCAATGCCAAGATCACACGGCAGGAGGCAGCGGTCATGATCGGAAAGATCAATGAGCTGAAAGCGGACGCAGCAGCCGCGGACAAGTTTGATGACGGAAAAGCCATTCCTGCATGGAGCAAGGGAGCAATAGGCGCCTGCGTAACGGCAAAAATCCTTAGCGGATATCCAGACGGGACCTTCCTGGCTAACAATCATATTAAAAGAGGCGAATCCGTCATTGCCCTGAGCAAAGCTCTGGATTACCACAACGCACCCGATGCCGTCGCGATGACCGTTAACGAAGTGGATACGGAAGGCTTCAAGCTGGCACTGAACCCTTCAGTGGACGGAATCACCAAGGGAGCGGTCACTTTGACGAAGGTTGACAATGAAACGACAGGAGAGGCCATCAACATTACGGTAGAGGCGATCAACGTTACGGTAGAGGCGATCACCACCACTGACAGCGGGGAAACCTATGCGGTATCTGCAGCTCTCGAGGATGGAAAAACGTACACCTTGAAGCTGAATGTTGAGGGGTATGATTTCGGAAAAGGAATCCAGTTCACCGTTTCAACCGATCAGGCGGCGGCTAATGAGGTCAATGAACGCATTGAAGCATTGCCGGCGACAGATGCCTTGACAATTGATGATGCCGAAGCGGTACAGGAAGCGACCGCAGCATATGATGCGCTCACAGAGGCTCAGAAAGCCCTGATTTCCGAATCAAATCTAACAAAGCTGAACAGCGCAGTCTCTAAAATGGAGACTCTCACAGCCGGCGAAAATGCAGGTGAAACAGAAGACAGCAATAACACAGGCGACACAGGAAGCACAAGCGGTGACGGTACCAGCGGATCAGCAATCGACGTACCGGCACAGGCATAAAGATTAATAACTTGAAATATGCTTTACAATCGAGTAGGAGGGAAATTTGAATAGTGATATTCAATTTCCCGACCTCTCACAGCACCGTGCGTACGGTTCCGTACACGGCGCTTCAACTTTATTTAAATATGAACTGACTGATAGTGGTCTGAT
>JAEZLP010000003.1 GCA_023415235.1 Bacillota bacterium | reverse complement strand
ATCAGACCACTATCAGTCAGTTCATATTTAAATAAAGTTGAAGCGCCGTGTACGGAACCGTACGCACGGTGCTGTGAGAGGTCGGGAAATTGAATATCACTATTCAAATTTCCCTCCTACTCGATTTGCGATCATGGACCCTTGACAGGAAAGATCAAGAATGCCTAGATGGAATCAATTTTGATAAAGCTCGGCTTCCGCTGATCAAAGACCGCCAGATAGGCTAGCCCCGCAGATCGGAGCATTTCTCTGGCATAATCGAGATGGTCGCCAATATCTGAGGCGCGATGGGCATCAGACCCGACGGTGACGATTTCCCCTCCAAGATCCCGGTACAATTGCAGAATCTCTTTTGCCGGCGTAGTGCGTTCCCCCATGCCGTATCGGAAGCTGGAGGTATTGATTTCGATTCCTTTTCCGTCTGCAATGATGATCTTCAGAATCTCCTCTACAAGGTCCATATAGACGGAAGGGGCCGGAATCTTGCTTGCATACCGGTCAATGACGTTGATATGGCCCAGAACGTCATAATCCTTGTAATGAAGGAGGCAGTCCCTCACATAGGTGTAAAATGCGAGATAGTAATCTTCTACAGAACGGTTTACATAAAAACCTCGGCTGCATAAATCATAGCCTTCCGCGCAATGGAAAGAGCCAAGAATGAAATCATAATCAAATTCTCTCGCTCTCCTCCTGCAGTCCTCCAAGACGCTTCCATGCTGAATTCCGATTTCCAGGCCCTTCACCACCTTGATCCTCTTGCTGTATGTCTCTTTTGCAGAATTCAATGCGTTATGGTAAGCGGGAAAATCAATCTCAAAAGGGAAATTGCGATCAGGGTATTGCGGATCGTAATGGTCTGTGATCGCGATTTCCTTGACGCCTATTCTACAGGCAGTCTCGATCATTTCCTTCATCGGCGTGCAGCTGTCGTCTGAGAAGGAAGTATGCGTATGATAGTCAACCATGTTTAATTATTGTCTCCTTGCTGATTCCTGCTGATTCTTGCTGAAAAACAGGATATCTGTACCAGAAAATTGTGGCTTGTTTTACTGTCTGATGTTATAATGAACAAAGGATTAGGATGCAGCGATGCTGCATGGCAGCGCTCATGTATCTACACCTGCAGTGTGGTTTATAAATCATTATAGCAAAAAAAATATCTTTTGAAAAGGGTATGGGGATGTCGGCCGATCTGAGAGAAAAGCTATTGATACAAAAGGCAAAATCGGGGGATGAGAAAAGTTTCGAATCCCTTATTTTAAGTTGTCAGAGCAAAGCATACAATATCGCCATCCGTTATCTGAAGAACGAAGAGGACGCCCTGGATGCGCTACAGGAAAGCTTTATCAAGATTTTCAGACATTTGAATTCCTTCAAGGAGGACAGCAGGTTTGATACATGGGTCTACCGGATCGTCGTGAATACCTGCAACGATATGCTCAGGAAAAACAGTAATCGAAAGATTACTGACAGTATCTTCAAAACAGAGGATGATAAGGAAACCATCATTGAAATTCCTGACACTTCAGGTTCTCCCGAAGAAGCTCTGGACCGGAAAGAGAAGACAGAACATATTCTGATGTGTCTGGAAAAGCTGAGCCAGGAACAGAAGGAAATCATCGTCTTGAGAGACGTTCACGGATTTTCTTATGATGAAATCAGCGAGATCCTGGAATGTTCCATCGGAACGGTGAAATCCCGGATCAACCGATCCAGGCTAAGACTGCGGGAAATATTGCTGGAACAAAATTAAAACGGAAACGTCTAACTGGTATAAGGAGTTCCTATTTTGATGAACAAGCCGCTGAAGGAGGAGAGCGCTATGAAGTGCAGAGAAATGAATAACATGCTCTCGCTTTATATCGATCGGATGCTTGAAGACAGTCAGGTCAAGGAAATAGAAGAGCATCTGGCTGCCTGCGAAACATGCAGAAACGAATATCATGGGATGAAGGAAATTGCTGACTTGCTCGGACAGACGGAAGTGCTTCCTGTTCCCGATGGTTTTAATTTCAGACTGAAAAAGGCCCTGCAGGAAGAGAAACAGAACATGATTCATGAAGGGATTCTCAGCAAACCTGCAAGCAGAAAAAACAAGTGGCGCGTGATTACGTCGGTTGCTGCTGTTTTTGCCGTAGGCGTGATTTCCTTCAGCATGTATCAGGACATTCTTGGAAGCCTGCCGGATAGAATCAGTGGCCAGGACCAGGCTCCGGCCGCTTCGGAAGAAAAGATCTATACTGCGTCGGAGGAGAATGAGGGGGCTTTAGAGCAGTTGAAACAGGATTCCAACAGCTCCAGTGACGGGTCGGTCATGATGAAAAATACCGATAACAACGCCCCGGCGACTGGCCTGAAAGAGCCTGATGCAGGCGGCGAAACGGATGTTGACGATGTTCGTATCAATACGATCGAGTCCGGAGGGCTCCCCGAGAAAGAGGGCTTCACCTACGGACAGGCAAATGAGTCCGAGTCCGGTTTCGCTGAGGATTCGGCAGCTATGGCCGATTCCGGGGAAACTCTGGGAATTGCTCGGAATTTCGAAAGCGGCACCATGAATAAGTTGAAAGCGCCTGCGGCGGACTGCAGCCGTTCCCTTGCATCAACCGGGATTGAACGAAATTCTGCGGCGGTTCAGTATTATAATAAACTGATCGAGGAAAGACTGAGCAACTTTGAATTTCAGATCCTCGAATCAAGCTATACCAATACCGGTGAATGGCATTTCAGGGTATTTATATTCCGCGGAAAAGACGGCAATACTTATAACGAAGAAATAACAATCTGCGGCAGAGAAGGAAAAATCGTGGTTATATCACCAAATAGTCATACGGAGTAATAAAAATGAAATTAATTATTATTGACGGTAACAGTTTAATCAATCGAGCCTACTATGCCTTGCAGAGACCTATGATTACAAAAAGCGGACTGTACACTCACGGAGTGTACGGTTTTCTTAATATGCTGAATAAAATCAACACGGATTACCAGCCTGACTATATTGCAGTGGCCTTCGACAGAAAAGCCCCGACCTTCCGGCATCTGGAATATGCCGATTATAAAGCAGGGAGAAAAAAGATGCCTCCTGAACTCGCCATGCAGCTGCCGCTTCTAAAGGAAGTACTGACCGCTATGAAGGTTAAAATCCTTGAGATCGACGGGTTCGAGGCTGACGACATCATCGGCACGGTGGCGAGAAGAGCGGAAGCGGAAGGGCTGGAGCCCTTGATTATTTCCGGCGACAAGGATGAGCTTCAATTGGCGACCGATAAGACAAAGGTATTGATTACGAAAAAAGGAATTTCGGAGTTTGAGCTGTACGACGAAGCTGCCATGTTTGAAAAATACGGATTTTCTCCGGAACAGTTCATCGATTTTAAAGGACTGATGGGAGACCAATCGGACAACATTCCCGGCATACCGGGCGTTGGAGAGAAGACTGCTTTGAAGCTGGTGCAGGAATTTGGAAGCGTGGCAAATCTGATCGCCAACACGGATAAAATCTCGAGCAAATCCCTGAAAGAGAAAATTGAAGAAAACGCCCAGCTTGCTCTTATGAGCCGTCGCCTGGCGACCATTAATACGGAGGTTCCCATTGAAATCGATTTTGACGAGTTCAAGGCCGAGGAGCCCGACTATAATGCGCTGATCGAATTATACAGCAAGCTGGAATTCAACAGCTTCCTGAAAAAGCTTCAACTCCAGAAATCAGGCAATTCGTCTGCCGGTACCGCTCCAGGGACTGCGCGGAATCAAGTCTTGCCTGCCGCCGACTCCGAACCTTTTTCCACGGAATCTGTATCCGCCCAAATTGAAACAAGAGATCGATCCGAGCTCAAACAGATCTTGATTTCCCGGGAAAACGAACTGGAACTGCTGAGAAATGATCTGCAGGAAGATCAAACAATCATATTAAAGGTTTTCAATGACCGGAACCATAAGGACATTCCTGTGATTTACGGAATTAATATTCTGTCAACCAACGCGAACTACTTCATTAAGCCCGAAAGTGCTGGCGCGATGGATCAACTGGCTGAAATCATTCTGCGGGAAGGGATCCTTATCTCGGGGCACAACCTGAAGGAAGACTACTATGCGCTGATGGCTAACGGAATATTAGACGTTCCAGCCGCAGCCAAAGCCGGCGCTGTATTTAATACAGAGTTTGATACAGTGATTGCTCAATACGTTCTGGATCCGTCGAGAAGCGACTATGGTCTGAAAACCATGATGCTTGAGTATTTTCATGAAGATTTGGAGGATGAAACAAACTTTCTCTCGGAGCAAGGTCAGATTGGTTTTCTTGACCAGTCGGATCAGAAATTTATGGAATACGGCGCGAAATGGTGTGCCTCTGTTGAGAAATTAACCGGGGTGTTAAAAAATAAATTAACCAACGAAAATCTGGAGACAGTGTATTATGAGGTAGAACTACCTCTGATTGAAGTGCTTGCATCTATGGAACACCACGGCTTCGCCGTGGACAGAAAGGAGCTTATGGATGCAGGGGCTGTCATCGGCGAAAAAATTGGCGAATTGACCGCCAAAATCCACAAGCTGGCAGGGGAAGAGTTCAATATCAATTCGCCTCAGCAGCTTGGCGTGATCCTCTTTGAAAAGCTGGAACTGCCTTACGGGAAGAAAACAAAAAGAGGATATGCAACGGGAATCGAGGTACTGGAAAAATTAAGAGATGATTATGAAATCGTGGATCTGATCCTGGAATTCAGAATGTATTCCAAGCTAAAAAGCACCTATATCGAGGGGCTGCTGCCGTTGATCCACAAGGACAACAAAATTCATGCCCATTTCCAGCAAACGGTTGCCGCCACTGGAAGAATCAGCTGCACGGAACCGAATCTGCAAAACATTCCCATCCGGCAGGAGCTGGGAAGAAAGCTCAGAAAGGCTTTTGTACCCGAAAGCGAGGATTACGTACTGGTTGGAGCCGATTATTCCCAGATAGAGCTTCGCATCCTTGCGCATATGTCGCAGGATCCTCTGCTGATCGATGCGTTCAATCATGGAGACGATATTCATAAAATTACCGCTTCCAAGGTATTCGGCGTTCCGGAGGATGAGGTCACACCGCTGCAGAGAAGCAATGCCAAGGCGGTTAATTTCGGCGTTATCTACGGGATGAGCGGCTTTGGACTTTCCACGGAGCTGAATATTACAAGAAAAGAAGCGGAACGGTATATCGGTGAATATTTCAGGAAGTATACGAAGGTAAAGGAATTTCTGGACGGCCTTGTGGCGCAATGCAGGGAAAAGGGTTATGTCACTACGATCATGAACCGAAAAAGGATTATTCATGAAATCAATGCCAGCAACTATATGGTCCGTCAACTGGGAGAAAGGCTGGCAATGAACAGTCCGATCCAGGGAAGCGCGGCGGATATCATAAAGCTGGCCATGATAAAGGTTTACCAGGAACTGGCGAAGGAAAAAACCAAATCCCGGCTGATCCTGCAGGTACACGACGAGCTGATCATCCAGACCCATAAGGATGAACTGGAAAAGGTGAAAAAGCTTCTTGAGGAAAATATGGAGAACGCGGTAAAATTAAGTGTTGCCCTGACCTCTGAGGTGACGACAGGGATCAATTGGTATGACCTGAAATAATATTTCATTGTATTAACCGATGGAGGAGCATAAAATGAAGATAATCGGTTTAACAGGAGGCATCGGTTCCGGGAAATCCACGGTGTCAGATTATCTTATGAAAAGAGGTTTTCCTGTTCTGGACGCCGATAGAATTGCCCGGGAAATTGTATTGCCTGGCTCGGAAATGCTGATCCAGCTGAAATCGGTTTTCGGAGAGGAAATCATTCAGGATGACGGAGGGCTGAACAGAAAGAGGCTGGGGGAGATCGTCTTTTCCGATGCGGAAAAAAAGAAGCTGCTGGATCAACTGATGCATACGAGAATTCTGGAGCTGATCCACGAGAGGATCCTTGAGCATCGCGGTGAAAAGGTCGTTTTCATTGACGCTCCTCTGCTCTTTGAAACGGGCCTTGACAAGAGCGTAGGGGAAGTGTGGGTGATCGACGTGGAGGATGAAATCCGGATCAGACGGATTATGGAACGGGACGGGCTGGAAAGAGAAGACATCCTGAAGCGGTTCAACTCCCAGATGACGAGAGATGAAAAAAACAAACGAGCTGACGTGATACTGAACAATTCCGGAGATGTGGAAGCGCTTTATCAGCAGATTGAACGGCTGCTGCAAAAAATATAAACAATGTCGGAGAACGAGAAATGGCGAAGAAACTGATTGCACTCACTGCAATTCTAACAATACTCATATCCAGTCTTGCCGGCTGCGGACAGACCACCAACTTTCTTGGCGGAACCACGGAAGAGAAGAAGAACACCGTTCGATCCGAAGAAGTCTATATTCCCATCGAAAAGGTCAGAACGCTGAATCCCATCGTAACAAAGGATGAGGATGCCTATTATGTGGACAAACTGATTTATGAGGGCATGTTCGGGTTCGACGAGAACCTGGCGCTGACCAATGTGCTTGCGGATCATTATTCCTACGCTCCCGACGGAGGATCCGTTACAATTTACCTGAAGAAGGGGATTTACTGGCAGGATGGCGAGGAACTGACTGCGGAGGATGTGAAATTCACCATGGATGTGATCGCTTCGGCCTCCTATTCCAACAGCACACTGTACGCCAGCAATATCAGCAATATCAAATATACCAAGCTGGACAGCAAAGATCCCTACCAGATTACGATCTATTACAATAATCCGCTGAATATTTCCCTGAGCAATCTTACCTTTCCTATCATTCCGGAACACCGGTTCAAGAATATTGACGAGGCAAGGAAGGCCGACCGCGGCTTTATCCCAGTTGGAACAGGCCCCTATCGGATTGAGGATTACAATGAGCTGTCGCACATCATTCTGAAAGCAAATGAGAGCTACCATGGCAGCGCCAAACCAACGAATACGCTGCGTTTTCAGATTTTTCCCGAAAAAAGGGATGCGATCAATCTCATGGACGTGAATAATATTTCTGTGACGTTTTCCAAGGAGCTGGACAGGGATACCATTTACAGCAACAAGGACGTTAACGTGATCAACTTCCCCTCCAATGAGGTGGAGCTCATCGGCTTTAATTTCAGAAACCCGGTCCTGAAGGACTCGAGGGTCAGAAAAGCCATTGCCAGTGCCATCGATACGGCAGAGATCATAGAGAGTGGTTATTACAAAAACGGAATCCAGAATGACAATATTTATTTCCCCAACTTTTTAGGAGTCAGCAGCAACAAGACCAACAACCTGTATGATATTACAAAATCAAAGACTCTGCTTCGGGAAGCCGGCTTTTTTGACCGGAATGGAGACGGTCTTATGGAAAACGCCGCCGGCGAAGTCTTAAGAGTCAATCTTCTCGTAAATTCGGAGGATCAGTCAAGAGCTGCTGCAGCGCAGATCATCAAGGAAGGCCTTGATAAGCTGTCGATTCAGGCCACCATAATCAGCAAGGACTGGAATGGATATAACACTGATCTTGCGGCCGGAGATTTCGATATTTTTATCGGCGGCTATCAGATAAAGGAAAACTATGATTTGCGGTTCCTGCTGCACAGCGCTTATGGAAATCCAGCAGGATACACCAACCTCGCCATGGATACGCTGCTTGATAAAATGGAATCGGGCGTTTCCCAGAAGGAACGGCAAAGCGCTTATGAACAGATTAGCCAGACTTTGACCAACGAGCTGCCTTATTACTGTCTGTTGTATAAAACGTACGGCGCAATCGCTTCTCCTTCCATGGAAGGAGAGATCAATCCCAACTTCCTGAATCTTTACCAGGGCGCAGAAAAATGGTATTCCATGATCGAGGTTCCGGAGAAAAAACAGGAAAAACCCGCAGACGAATCAGACGAAACGGATTCCTACTAGAATTTTTCAATGATCCAGTAAAAGTCTGCGCTTCTAATCATAAGACATTCAATGACATAACTAACTCAAATCCAGAATCTGATAAAATTGATTCTGGATTTTTTCAATTCGGGTGAGCCGAGGTTTCGATTCTTGATTCATACCGGCGACACCCTTGGGCCATACCGATTTTACCGCTGTGCGAGTGAAAAATAGGTGAAACGTGTGAATTCCATATAATGTTAATTCAATTAATCCGAAAAAAGAGTTTGACAAAGCCGTCAAAACATAGTAAAATCAATCTTGTTCAGTCTTAAAGAGTTGTGATTTTGATTGATTTGGACAACTGAATATGCGGTCGTGGCGGAATAGGCAGACGCGCACGGTTGAGGGCCGTGTTCGAGAGAGTAAGGGTTCAAGTCCCTTCGACCGCACCAATCGAGTAGGAGGGAAATTTGAATAGTGATATTCAATTTCCCGACCTCTCACAGCACCGTGCGTACGGTTCCGTACACGGCGCTTCAACTTTATTTAAATATGAACTGACTGATAGTGGTCTGA
>JAEZLP010000010.1 GCA_023415235.1 Bacillota bacterium | reverse complement strand
CCGACATGCTTACGCATGTCCCGTAGGAGGCTCTGCCCCCTCTCGGCGGCATCTATGATGCCTGTCACCCCCGGAGCTGTGTCCCGTATATCGCTCTATTTCAACATCAATCGCCAATTTGCGATATGCTCTGATCAGGAGATTTCATCTCCCGATACCCTCTTGGTCAGGGGTTCTCACCTTCCACTATTTAACCAAAAA
The DNA here is from genome assembly GCA_023415235.1 of Bacillota bacterium. Lineage (GTDB taxonomy): Bacteria > Bacillota > Clostridia > Peptostreptococcales > Anaerovoracaceae > Anoxybacterium. The sequence continues at coordinate 106,469 of JAEZLP010000010.1, read as the reverse complement.
AATTTAGGGACCGTAAAGATCCCTAAATTTTTTTGGTGGAGAATAGGGGGATCGAACCCCTGACCTCCGCATTGCGAACGCGGCGCGCTCCCAGCTGCGCTAATTCCCCCAGTATTTCATCGAGCAGAATTTGCCGTGGCCAGTTCATGCAATTCTTTGCATCAACAGCTCAACGATGAAATTATACTCCTAATCATATTAAAATTCAATCCGAAAAATTAGAAAAAATTAGAGCCTTATGGAGTGCTAATATGAAATAGAGCTATTGACATTTGCTTTCAGAAACAGTACTATTATCATAAATTCATAGTAAACATATATGATATACGCTTGAACACTGCGGACAGATATGCCGGCTGAGGACCCAACTCCCTTGGCTCAGTACGATCTTGTTGATTTGAGGTGACTTGAAATGATATACCTTGACAATGCTGCAACAACCTATCCAAAACCGGATTCAGTTTATTTGGCGGTATCAGAAGCAATGCGTGAATATGGTGGAAATCCCGGTCGATCGGGTCATATTCTTTCCTTGGCAGCCGGCAGGATTGTGGAGGAAGCCAGGCTATTACTCGCGCAGCTGTTCCACATTTCAAAGCCGGAACAGATCGTTTTTACCATGAATACGACGGAAGCTTTGAATCTAGCTTTGAAAGGCGTGCTCTCGAGAGGGGATCATGTAATTACAGGGAGCATGGAGCATAATTCGGTTGCAAGACCGCTTGAATTCCTGAAGACAAAGGGAGTGGAATACTCAAAAGTATTGACATCACCAATTGAAGGTATTCAGATCAGCGATATTGAAGCAGCGATCAAGCAGAATACAAAATTAATTGTAATCAACCATATCTCAAATGTGACAGGAACAGAAAACCCCATTGCGGAAATCGGCAGACTCTGCAAAAAGTATGGAATATTATTTCTTGTGGATGCCGCACAATCCGCGGGAATCCATCCTATCGATGCTCAAGCTATGAACATCGATTTTTTGGCGTTTCCAGGACATAAAGGTCTAATGGGCCCTCAGGGAACAGGGGGATTATATATTAGAGAAGGCATTGATATTACCCCACTCAAGCATGGCGGGACCGGAAGCTTTTCAGAGCTGCTCGTTCAGCCAGAGCAGCTTCCGGATCGGTATGAAAGCGGAACGCAAAACATTCCCGGTTTGGCAGGCTTGGCAGCAGGAGTGAGGTATATCACGGAACAAGGAATTGAATATTTTCAGGAGAAAGAGGCACGACTGGCGAGCCGGCTAATAAATGGTCTCTCTGAGATAAAAGGAGTGACGGTTTTTGGACCGCCGCCTGGACCGACCAGAAGCGGCGTTGTATCTGTAAAAATGGGTGAAATGGATGTCATCGAAATCTCCGTGATTCTTGATAATGTATTTAATATCGCAGTAAGAGCAGGCCTGCACTGTGCACCCGACGCACATGCTACACTAGGAACGCTGCACACGGGTGGAACGCTTCGTATCAGTGTTGGGAGCTTCAACACAGAAGAGGAGATAGACTTTTGTATCAGTGCACTAGCTCAGTTATCCAGCGAAGGCTCAATGAAGGAGGTCAAGTAATGAATCTGAACCGATATTCCCGGCAGACTGTGTTTCCGCCGATCGGGGTGGAAGGACAGCAGAAACTTTTCGATGCCAGAGTCGCTATTATTGGGGTTGGGGCACTGGGGACGGTAATAGCAAATAATCTCTGTCGCTCCGGGGTGGGGTTCCTAAGAATCATCGATAGAGACTATGTGGAATGGAGCAATTTGCAGAGGCAGACGCTGTATCAGGAACAGGATGCGGCCGAACAATTGCCAAAGGCGGTAGCAGCGTATCAGCACCTCTCTAAGGTGAATTCGGAAATTGTAATTGAACCTGTTGTGGACGATGTCAATTCGTCTAACATCGAGAATCTGATCAAGGATGTCGATCTGGTTCTGGATGGCTCAGATAATCTTGAGGTTAGATTTTTAATCAATGAGGCGTGTCATAAATATAAAATACCTTGGATCTACGGAGGTGCGATCGGAAGCACTGGAATGACAATGAACATTATACCAGGGGAAGGCCCTTGCTTCCGATGCTTATGCCCATCGGATTCGGAAGCGGGTTCTACAGAGACCTGCAGCACCGCGGGAGTCCTGAATATGCTGACCGGCGTTATTGCTTCCATTGAGTCGGCGGAAGCGATCAAAATCCTGATTGGTTCGCCGGATGTTAGGAAGGATGTCTTTTTTATCGATCTTTGGGATTTTTCAACACAGGTGATTGAAATTCCGAAAGACAAAGATTGTCCGACCTGCGCTCGAAGCCATTATGAGTATTTGAGCCAGACCAAGGGATCCTATTCAACGAGTCTGTGCGGGCGGGATTCCATACAGATCGTACCAGGGTCTCCCACAAACATAGATTTTGAATACATATCGGGGAAATTAAAAAAAGTGGGGACCGTTAAATATAACCGTTTTATGCTCAGCTTTGACGATGGGACCCGCAGTTTCAACCTCTTTCCGGATGGCAGAGCGATTATTAAAAATGTTAAGGACGAATTTGCTGCAAAATCGGTGTATTCGGAATATATAGGACTGTAGATGCGAGAATTCAACTGCAGGCCGAAAAGTTCCATTTCAATCTGCCCTTCGACGGCGTGCTGCAGCCTGATTATCCCCCATGTAACGGGAATCATATGTCGTTCATAGAATATCATAGTTAGTATGATGGGGGGCTATGAATATGGAGAATATGGCGGACTGGCTGATCGGAGGCTTGTACATAGTTTTCGTAGCAGGTGTGATCGGTTACGCATACTACGAGATAAAAAACAGAACCAAGGGAAAATATTAAAACAGGGGTCAACTTGACCTCTGTTTTCTTTTATTCCGTCATTTCTACTCTTTTTTATTTGTCATAGAACTACCCACGTTCCAAAATTCGAAGCTTGTCCTGTTAGTGCTCAAAAATTGAGCAATCTAAGAACGAAAATGCTCAATAATCGAACAACGGATTTATCAAGAACTTCTCTTATGGCTCAAAATTGAACGATTCTGTTTATGGCATGGGATTTGCACAATTAAAATTTGAATATTCAAACATTTTCAGCGGAAACATTCTATCACAAGGAGGTATTATTATGCTCAAGAAGAAATTGACGATCAATGGAGTTGACAGAATGGTTATCGTGGATCCCGAGGCGACTCTGGCGCAGCTTTTGAGAAAGCAATTGTGTTTTACGGGCACAAAGGTTGGCTGCGGAAAGGGTGAATGCGGATCTTGTTCGGTAATCATGGACGGCAAAGTGGTAAAATCCTGTATTGTAAAAATGAAGAAGGTTCCCGATGAGGCAAAGATCATCACGATTGAGGGCGTAGGCAGTCAGGACAACCTTCATCCCCTGCAGCTTGCCTGGATGGTGCACGGAGGCGCCCAATGCGGATTCTGTACGCCGGGCTTCATCATCTCGGCTAAGGTCCTGCTGGATCAAAACCCAAGTCCCACGAGGGAGGACGTCAGAGAGTGGTTCCAGAAAAACAACAATTTATGCAGGTGCACGGGCTACAAGCCTCTGGTGGACGCTGTAATGGATGCGGCCAGACTGATCAGAGGGGAAATCAAAAAAGAAGACTTGTGGTTCCAGCTGAAAGAGGGCGACAGTATCTTCGGAACACCATACGTAAGGCCGTCAGCTCTGGCTAAGGTGACGGGAACCTGTGATTTCGGGGCTGACCTGGGGCTGAAGCTTCCGGAAAACACCTTGCATATCAAGCTGGTGCAAGCGGAGGTTTCCCACGCCAATATCATTTCCATCGACACATCAGAAGCGGAAAAAATGCCGGGTGTATTTAAGGTAATCACTCATAAGGATGTTCCGGGAACAAACAGGATCAACGGACTGGCATTTCCCACAAACAAGGGGGATGGCAAGGAACGGCCGATTCTAAATGATACGAAGGTATTCCAGTATGGAGATGCGTTGGCTATGGTGCTGGCGGACACCCCCACACAGGCAGAGGAAGCGGCGAAAAAGGTCAAGGTGGAGCTGGAAATCCTTCCTGCCTATATGAGCGCGCCGGAAGCCATGGCTGAGGATGCAGTGGAAATTCATCCGGGAACGCCGAATGTATACTATGAAACCCAGAGAATCAAGGGTGAAGATACGAAGCCCTTAATGGAAAGCCTGCCCCATGTAATCGAGGGGGAGTTCTATGTGGGACGGCAGCCTCATCTTGTGCTTGAGCCGGATGTAGGCTTTGCCTATATGGATGAAGAAGGAAAGCTGATCGTTCATTCCAAGAGCATCGCCATGCATTTCCATCACCTCATGACGGCTGAGGGAATCGGAATTGCGCCGGACAAATATGTTCTGGTTCAGAACCCTGCCGGATCTACCTTCGGATATAAATTCAGCCCCACCAACGAAGCGCTGCTGGGCGTGGCGGCATTGGTTACCAAGAGACCGGTGTTCCTTGAATTCAACATGCATCAGCAGATTACCTATACCGGGAAACGATCTCCGTTTTTCATTCACCTGAAATTCGGCGCCGACGAAAAAGGAAAACTGCAGGCAATGGAGGCCGACTGGACCATCGACCATGGGCCATATTGCGAATTCGGAGATCTGCTTACCATGAGAGGCACCCAGTTTATCGGAGCGGGATATGACATCCCCAACAGCAGAGGAGTGGGAAGGACCGTATGTACGAACCATGCCTGGGGCTCGGCCTTCCGGTCTTATGGATCGCCTCAGAGTCTGTTCGCTTCGGAAACCCTAGTCGATATGATGGCGGAGAAAATCGGAATGGATCCGTTGGAATTCAGATATCAGAACGTCTATCGGGAGGGCTCCACCACGCCGACCGGGTGTGCGCCCGATGTCATCGCCTTCCCGCAGGCCATCGACACCATACGACCCCTGTATCAGGAGGCAAAGGAAAGAGCGAAAGCAAAAAATGCAAAGGGCGGAAATATCAAGTACGGTATTGGAGTATCGCTGAATATGTACGGCTGCGGTCTGGACGGCGCAGACTCGTCCGAAATCTGGGTTGAACTGACTCCTGACGGTGTGACCGTTGGAGACTCTTGGGAGGATCACGGCCAGGGCGCCGATATGGGATCGCTGAGCCATGCTTACGAGAATCTCAGACCGCTGGGAATTACCCCGGAGCAGATCAAGCTGGTCAAGAACGATATGGAATTTACGCCCAACAGCGGGCCATCCGGCGGAAGCCGTCAGAACGTGGTGACGGGCAACGCCATCAAGGCGGGATGCCAGAACCTGCTGGCCGCTATGAAAAAGCCGGACGGCACCTTCAGGACCTATGACGAGATGGTGGCGGAGGGCCTGCCCCTCAGATATGAAGGGAAATGGTCGGCGCCGAATACCGCCTGTGATGTGACTACGGGCCAGGGCGATCCTTTTTCTACCTATATGTACGGTGTGCTTCTGGCCGAGGTGGCGGTGGATACGACGACAGGCAAGACGACGGTGGAAAAGCTGACCATGGTGTCCGACTGCGGAACGGTTGTCAACAAGCTTGTCCTGGAAGGACAGATTTACGGCGGTTTGGTTCAGGGAATCGGGCTGGCCCTGTCCGAGGACTTCGAAGATCTTAAAAAGCATATCACTCTCACGGGCTGCGGCTTCCCCAAGATCAAGGATGCGCCAGACGATATGGTCATCATCCATCAGGAAACGCCGAGACCCAATGGACCTCACGGGGCCTCCGGCGTTGGAGAACTGCCCCTGTCCGCGCCTCACGCGGCCATCAACAACGCCATTTACAATGCATGCGGTGTACGCATCACCAGATTGCCAGCCTATCCCGAGAAGGTGCTGGAGGGCTTGAAAGCGCTTAAGTGAAAAAGACGGGGGCCGAAAGTCAGTACATAAAATTGAATAAGGAGCCTTGCCGGCCTTTGGGAGGCAGGGCTCCCGCTTGCGTTTTTTTGACATGGAGGAAAAAATGGATTTAGACCGTCTATTGGAGATAGGAGACAGATGTATTCACGATGAACCGCCGCCTTGCACGGCAGCCTGTCCCGTGCACATGGATGTGATCGGGTTCATGACGGAAATAGAGAACGGCGACTTTTCAAAGGCCTATAAGCTGATGGAAAAAAAGCTGCCCTTTGCAGGTATTATTGGCATGATCTGCGACCACCCCTGTGAAAGCTGTTGTGTCAGACAGGAGCCGCAAGACGCCATTGCCATATCGGAGCTGGAAAAGGCTGTGATTGCTCTTGGATATGCGCCTCCGAAAAGGAATATCCCCATTCCGAAGAATAAGGGAAGAGTTGCGGTCGCAGGGGGAGGCCTGAGCGGACTGACCGCGGCCTGTGATCTGGATAAAAAGGGATATCAGGTGGTGATCTATGAAAAAGAGGATAGAATCGGCGGGCGGATCTGGAAATATGAAGGAGCTTATCTTGGACGGGAAACCATTTTGGAACAGCTGGGAGTGATCGAAAAAAACGGCATCCGGGTGGAATTAAACACCATTTTGAATGAAAGCTCCCTGAATGAAATTGTCCGGGAATATGACGCGGTCTTTCTTGGTACCGGAGAATGGGAAAAGGAGATCCTTGCAGATCCCGACACCTTTCAGGTAGGTGATTCATCCATTTTTGCCGGAGGCAGGCTGGTCAGCGGCAGCGATTCCGTGATTCATTCCGTCAGCACGGGAAGAAGAGCAGCAATCTCCATCGACCGCTATGTCGGCAAGGTTTCCTTGGGGGCTTCAAGAGAAAGAGAGGGGGTATTCGACACCCTGTTGCAATATAAGGTTGACGCCGCAGAGGTTTCAACGAGAACGAAAAAAACAGCGGCTCAGGCCGCGGGCGGATCGGCATCGGACGTATATTCAAGGGACGAGGCGTCGGCGGAAGCAGGCAGATGTCTGAAATGCAGGTGCGATCTCTGCATCAGGGGCTGCAGCCACATGCAGCGGTTTAAGATTTCGCCGGATTCCTATATCAGACAGATCAATCACAATGAACGGATCATTCTGGGAACCCATTATGCCAACCAAATGATCAATTCCTGCACACGTTGCGGCTTGTGCAGGGAGCAGTGCTTTTTGGATATTGGCATGAACGAGATTATTGAGGAAACCAGGATAAGCATGGTGAGCAAGGGTAAAATGCCGCCATCTGCCCATGACTTCGCACTGCGGGATATGCAGTTCAGCAACAGCAGCCGGTTTTCCATGGTGAAGGGGCTTCCCAAGGGCTCCGGTGCGAACGGATATTTATTCTATCCCGGCTGTCAGCTGTCTGCCACCCACAGCGAATCAATACCAGGCATTTACAGACACCTGGAAAAGATCATACCCCCGGTGGGGATCTATCTGGGCTGCTGCGGCGCTCCGGCGGATTGGGCGGGAAGACAGGATCTGGTGGAAGAAAACATCGCCGGAATCAGACAGGTGTGGGCTGACAACGAGCATCCTGTCTTTATTCTCGCATGTCCCAGCTGTATGGCAGTCTTTGAGAAATATCTGCCGGAGATCAAAACCACATCCCTTTGGGAGATTCTTGACAGGTATGGCCTGCCGGAGAGACATGCAAGAGCGGAGGGCCTTGTGTTGAACATTCACGATGCGTGTACCGCAAGATACCGCCCGCAGGTTCAGGAAAGCATCAGAAATATTGCCGCTTCATTAGGATGCAGCATACGGGAGCCGGCATATACCAGAGAAAAGACGAAGTGCTGCGGTTATGGAGGCTTGGTATACTATGCCAACCGTGACCAGGCGGAGGATTTCGTCCGGGACAGAATCGGTGAATGCCAAGAGGACCTGCTGGTTTACTGCGCCATGTGCCGAGATCTGTTTGCGGGCGGAGGAAAACGAACGTATCACATCCTGGATTTGATCTGCTGTTCCGATCTGGAAGCGGCGGCGCTCCGAAAAAAACCGACACTTTCAGAGCGTCAGTTCAACAGGTCAAAATTGAAGCGCAGCCTGCTGGAAGAGCTGTTGGAAGAAACTCGGGAAAAGGATCATGAACCGGACTATGATTTTAATCTGATAATCCCGGAGCCTGTGGCCGCAGTCATGGAGGAACGGTACATCCTGGAGGAAGAAGTCGGGAAGGTGATCGACCATGGGCGAAAGAAGGGAGAGCGTTTCTTCAATCCTGAAAATTCAAATTATCTTGCCAGACTGAGATTGGAGCATATCACCGATTGGGTCAGATATGAGGAAAAGGGACGAGAGGTTTTCGTAAACAGTGTTTATAGCCACAGGATGAAGGCCGTGGAGGAAGAAACGGAGGAGCTGGGCGGAAAGGGAAAAGGACAGGAAAAGAAAACGGATACAGCAAAACAGGAAAAGGAAACGGCAAGGGAAAAGGTAAAAGAAGCAAAAGCGGAACAGGAAAAGGGCACAGCCTGGCTATGCGACAAATGCAGGAAAAAGCTGACGCCCGGAAAGGTTAAAATGCGTTATCTGGATGCGAATTTTGAAGTGGAATTGATGAAATGTCCCTCGTGCAATATGGTACTGGTCGAGGAGGATCTGGCTCTGGGCAGGATGCTTGAAGTGGAAAAGAGCCTGGAAGACAAATAGACCGAAGATCCGACAAGGGAGGGCGAAAAAAACCGGTACTACTTTTTGACAACTCAGCTGATTGTGATACAATGAAGCTGAGGCAAAGGAGTAAAGCTATGAAAGCTGATTATAAGACTGTGATCGCACTCTCCCATGAGAGGTGCAAAAAACTTGGAATCAAAGAAGACATGGTATATAGCAGCAGAATTCTCAACCAGGCCGAGCTCCAGAAAAAATTCGCAGAAAGCAGGGATATGATCCTGACAGCATCGCCGTATATGGAGCAGCTGATTAATTTTACGAGAGGCCACAATTTTTTCGCGCTGCTTACAGATGGAGAAGGATGCATTCTCAATGCCATTGGCGATGAGAAAATTCTGTCGGAGGCCTTTGACTTGAAAATGGTTCCCGGCGCATATATGAGCGAAGAAAGCATCGGAACCAATGCGATGGCTATCGTGGTGAAAACCGGCGAGCCCGTTCAATTATCAGGAAAGGATCATTACATCAAGGCCTATCACCGATGGACCTGTTCCGGCGCGCCCATCAAAGACAATCATGGGAACCTGATCGGCGTTCTCGATCTCACGGGCTATACCGACAAGGTACATCCCCACACGCTGGGCATGGTGATTGCGGCCTCCAACGCCATTGAGGAAATGATCAAGGTGAAGGAGTTCAACCGGCTCCAAAATATGACCAACAGGCATATTAAAACCATATTCAATTCCATGCCGGTGGCAATCATGACCTCGGATACGGACGGAAACATCAAAATCTATAATAAAAAAGCCCTAGAGCTGTTCGGAAACTCAGAACATCAGCTAAAGGCAGGATCGATGGAGGAGCTGATCGAGGAATGGGAGGACGTGAGCGAGGACCTCTGTTCGGCGGAAAACATCTCAAGAGAAGTCAACATCATGACACTCAGGAATCGTTTCCCCTGCAGCATCACGGCAAACTCCATCTACAATCCACAGGATGACTGCATGGAAATCGTATACGTGTTTGAAGAATCCAAAAGAAGCAAAAAGAAAAATGGCTATCAGGCTTTTTATACCTTCGACAGAATCATCGGCCAGGACGAAAACTTTCTGAAAACCGTCCAATATGCCAAAAAGATCGCTAACAGCAAATCCACCATACTGATTACCGGTGAAAGCGGGACCGGGAAGGAGGTATTTGCCCAGTCCATACATAACTACAGCAGGAGGGCCAACGGTCCCTTCCTGGCGCTGAACTGCGGCGCGATCCCCAATCAGCTGATCGAATCGGAGCTGTTCGGGTATGAGGAAGGCGCATACACCGGCGCAAAGAAGGGGGGCAATCTAGGGAAATTTGAACTGGCCCACGGAGGCACCATCATGCTGGATGAAATCGGGGAAATGCCCCTGGACATGCAGACAAAACTTCTGCGGGTCTTGCAGGAGGGCGTCATCACACGGATCGGCAGCCAAAAGCTGATCCCTGTCGATGTAAGAATCATTGCCGCCTCCAATAAAGACTTGAAGAAGGAAGTGGAGATGGGAAGGTTCCGGAAGGACTTGTTCTACAGATTGAACGTACTCCCCCTGTATCTGCCTCCTTTAAGGGAACGAAAGAGCGATATCATGCTGCTGATCCGGTACTTTATGAAAAATATCTCAGAACGGCTGAATAAAAATGAGGTCGCAATCCCGGAAGAATATCTGGATAAGATGCTGAATTACAACTGGCCCGGAAACATCAGAGAGCTGGAGAATGTGGTTGAACTGATCATCAACACGGAATCGCTGCCGCCGGGATATTTCGGTCAGGAGCCGGCATCACAGAGTTCCTCCGGTGAGGGCAGCATGGAGATCAATCACATAGAAAAAGAGCACTTGATCACTGTGTTGAACAAATACAACGGAAACATATCCCAATCCGCCCTTGCGCTGGGAATCCGAAGAAACACCCTCTACAGCAAAATCAAGAAATACGAGATACGCGTATAGGAGAGGATGATACGGGAATGATTCAAAACCGGATGATGATTACGGAATCCGGTTTTTTTGTGCTCCGGGAGAATTCCTACCTGGGGGAGATATAAATAAAAAATAACGGGTAAATAATTAGAAATTGATTTATAATGGGGAATCATAGATATAAATAAAAAATAAGAGGAGGGTGCTATGAACAATCCCAAGGAATATGATCCAAAATTCACCAGATTCCATGATCTGATGAAGTTCCGTGTCAGAGAAATACTGCTGGTTTCAACTCCCTACGATTCATTTGTCTTGGAAGAAGACGGCCATTTGTCCGACAAAATCTTCAGCGAGTATCTGGATCTGAATCTACAGTTCGTACCCCGAATCGCCCACGCCGCATCAGCGGCGGAGGCCTTTGAAGCCCTGAATACCAGGACCTACGATCTAGTCATCACCATGCCAAGGATCAGCGACATGAATCCGCTGGATTTCAGCAGGAAGGTCAAGGAGCTCTATCCTGATAAGCCCATTGTGATGCTGACCTACGAAACCCTGGACGCTGATACCCTGGCAGGAATCCGGGAATCAAAATCCATCGACCGTGTCTTCGTCTGGTCCGGCAACAGCCAGATCCTGCTCGCCATCATCAAGTATGTGGAAGACAGGGGCAATGTGGAAGAGGACAGCCAGCAGGGGGTTCAGGTTATTCTGGTCGTCGACGATACGCCCAGCTATTATTCCCAGTTCCTTCCTCTCATCTATACGGAAATCATGAAGCAGACCCGCTATCTGATTTCCCACGCGGTCAATGATTTTCACCGTCTGCTGAGGATGCGGGCCAGACCCAAGATTTTGCTGGCCATCTCCTATGAAGAGGCCATGGAAATGGCACAGAAGTACCGGAACAATCTTCTTGGGATCATCTCCGACGTCCGTTTTTTGAAAAACGGCGAAGTGAACGCGGAGGCCGGACTGGAGTTGGCCGCAACCATTCGGGACAGGATTCCCGACCTGCCTATCCTGCTTCAGTCCCAGGAAAAAGAGAATATTAAAAAAGCGGAATTGATGGGAATCCGCTACTTAGATAAAAATTCCCCGAATCTCCTTAAGGAGCTTCGCGGATATATTCTGGAAAACTACAGCTTCGGGGAGTTTGTCTTCCGAAGCGCTAACGGAAATATTATAACAAAAGTCTCGGATATTACCGGATTTGAAAGGGCCATCCAGGAATTGCCCGAGGAAAGTCTGATCTTCCATGCTGCCCACAATCATTTCTCCCGCTGGTTCCGGGCTAGAACCGAATTTGAGGTCGCCGACGAGCTGAGGGCCCGGGAAACCGAGGCCGCAAGCAATGCGGAAGAGTTCAGGGCACATATCCTGGACTGTCTTGATCGGATTTTCCGAAGCTATCAGAAGGGCGTCATCGTTGATTTCGGCCTGACCAAGATGACCTTTGAGAATTCTTTCATCCGTCTTGGCAGCGGATCCTTGGGAGGAAAAGCAAGAAGCGTCGCATTCTTCCGAAACCTGATCAATGAATCGGGGCTGCAGAGTAAATACCCGGACGTCAGGCTGAAGGTGCCAAGCTCATTTGTAATCTGCAGCGGCGTATTTGAAGAGTTTATGATCGCCAACGATCTTCAGGACATGGCCGTGAATTCCACGGATGAGGAGGAAATCGCCCAAAAATTCCTGGCTGCGAAGCTGCCCGATGAAATTAACGACAAGCTGAGGGTTCTTATCGATGAGATCGACTATCCCCTTGCGGTCCGTTCCTCCAGCATTCTGGAGGATTCTCAGGTCCTCCCCTTTGCCGGGATTTTCAAGACATATATCCTGCCCAACAGGGACAAGGACCCGGAGGTTCGCCTGAAGCATCTTACGGATGCGGTAAAGCTGATTTATGCCTCTTCCTTCTTCCAGTCTCCCAAGGGATATGCAAAAAATGCGGATATCCGGATTGAAGAGGGGTCCATGTCGGTGCTGATCCAGCAGCTGGTCGGAGAGCAGCACGGCGATACGTTCTACCCCGTTATTTCGGGCGTGGCACAGACCTATAACTATTATCCCTATTCCCATATGAAGCCGGATCAGGGGATCGTGAGCCTGGCCTTGGGGCTGGGGAAAGCCATCGTGGACGGAAACCGGGTATACAGCTTTTCGCCGGCCTACCCCAAAATGAATCCGCCCTTCTCCTCTCCCGAGGAGTTTATGGAGAACACCCAAACGAGCTTCTATACTCTGGACCTAAGGGACTCGTCAAAGCTGCTGACCATCGACGACGAATGTACGTACCGGAAAATAGATCTTGCACAGGCGGAGAAGGACCAGACGCTTCAAATCGTTGCGAGCACTTTTTCTGCTGAAAACGACATGATTATCGACACCTTTTCTGCCGACGGACCGAAGGTCGTCACCTTTGCTTCGATTTTGAAATACAATTCCATTCCGCTGGTGGATGTGATCAAGGACTTCTTTGAATTGAGCAAAAAAGCATTTGGCACCGATGTGGAAATTGAGTTTGCCGTCAATGTGCCGATGGATAAAAGCAAACAGCCTGAATTTTACTGCCTGCAGATCCGCCCCATGGTGGTAGGCAGGGAAGCCCGCGAGGTGAAGATTGAGGATTACCGGGAAGAGGATGTGATCTGCGCCAGCACCCACATCATCGGCAATGGATCGTATAAAAATATAACCGACGTCATCTACCTTGACCCCGATGAATTTGATATCAGCAAGTCAAATCAAATCGCCCTGGAGATCGGTCAGCTGAATAAACAGCTGATTCAGGAGGGAAGGAAATGCGTTTTAATGGGCTTCGGCCGTATCGGAACTTCTGATCCCTGGCTGGGTATTCCTCTGGTATGGTGGCAGATGTCCCAAGCCAAGGTGGTAATCGAGTCCGATCTGGGCAGCCTGGTGGTGGAGCCCTCTTTGGGAAGTCATTTCCACCATAACCTTACATCGTTAAAAATGGGGTATTTTCATATCGGGACTAGAATCAGCAGTCAGGACCGCATCAATTGGGAAAATCTGAGAAATGCTCCGCTGGTTCAAAAGACCGAACACGTAAGACACGTCCGTTTTGAAAAGCCGCTGGTGATCAAAATCGACGGCCAGAGCGGAAGAGGAGTGATTTTAAAGGAGGAGTAGTACGAATCACGTCATATAAAGGCTGAAATCCCAACCTCGTCATATAATAGAAATTAGAGCACTGTATTATCAAATGTATCATGAAAGGAGGATTTTATATGTTGAAAGAAAATAACGCAGTCTATGAAATGAAAGCCCCTCAGAAACAGATAAATATTCCTGTCGATGGTCAGTTGAGTAACAAAGGTACTGTAATCAAGAGGACAAATGCCGTGGGGGAAGTGGATTATTCCATAGCGGATATTGTAGAAAAGATTAATCGAGCCGGATTTGTGTCAAAATACTCATGCTCCGGGCTCATGAAGGACCACCCGTTTAAGGGGGTCAAACCGGACGGAGCATACATCAGCTTTTTATATGACGAGAATGAGGACGACAGGATAAGAGCAATTGAGAATGCCGCCGAGACCCTGGATCTGACAGTGGAGCGTTCCCGGTTCAGCCGGCGCCCGGCTCTGGTTGTTCGAGTCGATAAGGATCGGACCGGGAAATCTCTGTCCGACAGGATTAAAATGGCAAATCAGATGGTCGGAATGTTTCGCATATCCGGCTGCAATACCGCCTACGGCGCATGTACGAGAGATCTGGAGCTGGTCTTGAAGAAAAACGGCGGCCTGATCTACGACAGCGACGAGAAGATCGAAGCGGTATGGAAAGCGTTCTGCGATCTGCTGCTTCGGACGGTTCACCGAAGTGGAAATTGCCGCAGCGTAAGCTAAAAAAAGATACCCTTAAGCAATGCGATGCTTAAGGGTATTATTTTACTCAAAGGGAAAACGGATATTAAGACCCAGATCGTCTCGGACGGCGATAAATTCCTTCTGGACGGCTTCTCCGACGGGTACGCCCTTGTCCTTTCTCTCCAGCCAGGCCAGATATTCCTTTTCCCCTGCGGTATAGATCCTGCCCTCACCAGGCGCGAGGGCAGAGGCGCGAAGGGCTCTCAGGATATCTCCGGCGGTCTTCTTAAAGCTGTCCGCTCCCAGAAATGCCTCTGTGTCGATGGCGATAAAGAAATGCCCCAGGTGATACGGCACCTTTTCTCCCTGTTCGCTCAAGCCGGTGAGCATTTTCATATAACTTCCAGCCTGAAGGGCTGCGGAGAGAATTTCAACCACGGTGGCATAGCCGTACCCTTTATATCCGCCAAGGTCCTCGCCGATGCCTCCCAGGGGAGCCAGGGCCGCCCGTTCCTTTACCAGATCCTCCAGGATTTGATTGCTGTCCGTCATGGCTTTTCCATCATGTCCTACCACCATGCCGGCAGGCGTCTCTTTACCCTCCCGGGCAAAATATTCGATCTTTCCCCGCTGGGTAATACTGGTGGCACAGTCAAGCAGAAAGGGAAATTCCTCATCTGTGGGAAGCCCGATGGTCAGAGGATTGGTTCCCAGCATGTTTTCCACGCCGAAGGTCGGCGCAATGGACGGGCGCGCGTTGGTCCCCGTGATGCCGATCATGTTTTCCTTGACCGCCATAGAGGCATAGTAGCCGGCAATGCCGTAATGGGTGGAGTTTCTGGCGGCGACCATTCCCATCCCGTATTTTTTCGCCTTTTCAATGGCCATGTTCATCGCTTTATAACCGACGATCATTCCCATACCGTCATGGCCGTCCACAACGGCGGTGGTTGGCGTTTCCTTTAAAATTTCAAATTCTGTAATCGGCTTCTGTATTCCCGCCTTGATGCGGTCGATGTAGATCGGCTTAAAACGGTTGCAGCCATGACTTTCAATTCCCCGCCTATCACTCTCCATCAGAACATCGGCGCAGATTTCCGCTTCCTCCCTAGGAACCCCAATCTTTTCAAAGGCAGCTGCCATGAAATTTCCAACCACTTCCCAGGATACATAAGGTCTCGTTTTCATAAGTTCCTCCAAAATCTCAAATGTCCGTTTATACATGTCCAACCATTGTTTGCCCGTTGGTTCATGTCAAACCATCGTTCCTTCTGTTACGTTCCCATTATACTGGCAGAATCAGGGGAAATCAAAAAAATTTTTCCAACTTGACATATAGGTGTCAGGTTACAGGCTTATAATAAAGAAAAAAACAAAGGAGGGAGTATCATGGGATACCAATTTGAATTAACCGAAGAAAAAGACCGGCCGGTGCTTTCGATCCGCACAAGAGCCGCGGTGGGGGATCTTCCCCGGGAATTCGACAGGGCATACGGACTGATCGCCCAATATCTCGAAGAGCTGGACGAGAAGACGGAGGGGCCGGCTTTCGCCGCATACTATAACATGGATATGGAGGATCTTGACCTGGAGATCGGATTTCTAGTTCCGAAGCCCATTCCGGGAAAAGGCGCGATCCTGGAATCAAAGATTCCCGGCGGGAAACAGGCTTCCTATCTGTACAAGGGACCCTATTCGGGAATGGAGCCTGTTTATGATGCGCTGGCGGTATGGGTGGCGGAGCAGGGCTTGACACCCACCGGCGCCAGCTATGAGTTTTACTACAACTCTCCCGACGAGGTGCCGGAAAGCGAATTGTTGACCAAAATCATATTTCCGCTAAAATAGAAGTAAGCTGTCGGGCTATCCGACAACCGGGCAACCGTGAAAGGATATCGGGAAAACAAGCAGACCTCTATTGGGAAGGTTGAAATGATGGATGTAACCGGGAACCGGGAGGCATGTCTCAATATAACGGAAAGGAGAAAATCAATCCAATCACTCTCAAATAGGACAATTGGATGATAGGTATTAATATGGAATGGAGTTTGGCATACAACAGCAGCAGGGAACCGACCATGGAGGAGATCAGAACTTTTATTGGCAAGGCGGCGCTTCTCTGGACAGAGCTGTTAGCTTTTCTTGAGGAGACCTATCATGTGCCGGCCAAGATTTCCTACAGTTCATGCTCTGCCCAGCCCGGCTGGAATGTGAAATATCAGAAGAGCGGAAAATCCCTCTGCACCCTGTATCCGATGGACGGGTATTTCACTGCATGACGTCCTGGAGGATGTCAAACGCCTGGTGGCAATCCGGGTGAAACAAAAAAATAAAACGCCGAAATCCACAGAGGAAATACAAAGAGATATCGATGAGCAATAAGATGAGATAATAAGTGAATGCCGTGGCTATGAAAGCACGGCATTCTATCTTTAGCAGCCTCCTATTTTAGCAGCTTTTTAAGCATCCGGAATTTTTTCTCCGTATAAGGATGGTATCGTACCGGCATGTCAATCCAGGTGGACTTTCGGACGATGCTGCGGTAGTGGGTGAAGGTATCAAAGCTCAGTTTTCCGTGATAGCTTCCCATTCCCGATGCGCCTACTCCGCCAAAGCCCATGAGTGGATTGGCCAGGTGGATGATGGTATCGTTGACACAGCCTCCGCCGAAGGAGCAGGTATCAAGGATTTTCTCTTCCACAGCCCTGCTTTCCGTGAAGAGATAAAGGGCCAGAGGCTTTGGCCGGGAACGGATAAACCGGATGCATTCCTCTAGATTTTCGTAGGTCAGCAGCGGCAGGATCGGCCCGAAGATTTCCTCCTGCATTACGGGAGAGTCCGGTGTTACCCCGGTAAGCACTGCAGGTTCTATAAACCGTCTTTTTTCATTGAAACCGCCGCCGATTGCGGCATTTTCTCCCGCTAGCAGCCGGGAAACCCGCTGAAAATGCTTTTCACTGATGATGACCGGCATATCGGACATATTTCCATCAGGGAAAAAATCATGCAAAGCCGATTGATATTCTGTTAGAAAACGATCCTTGACGGAATGATGAATCAATAGATAATCGGGCTCCACACAGGTCTGGCCTGCATTGAGGACCTTTCCGAAGGCGATGCGTTTTGCAGCCAGTTTGAGATTCGCAGTCTCATCCACGATCACCGGGCTCTTTCCTCCCAACTCCAAAGTGACCGGCGTCAGATGCTTTGCAGCGGCTTCCATGACGACCTTGCCCACCTCGACGCTTCCGGTGAAGAAAATATAGTCGAAGACTTCCGAAAGCAGCGCATTGTTCTGTTCTCTGCCGCCCTCTACCACTGCCAGATATTCAGGGGGGAAGGTTTCTCCGATGATTTTGGCGATGACCCCGCTTGTTGCGGAAGCATAGGCCGAGGGCTTGATTACGGCGCAGTTCCCTGCGGAAATCACACCAACCACCGGCTCCAGACAGAGCTGAAACGGATAATTCCAGGGGGACATGACCAGCGCAACCCCGTAAGGTTCCGGAGAAACAAAGCTCTTTGCATGGAACTGGGCCAACGGCGTTCTGACCCTTTTCGTTTTCACCCACCTAGGCAGATGCTTCAGATGGAAGCGGATTTCATCCAGCACCATTCCGGTCTCTGTCATATAGGTTTCAAAGGGGGCCTTGTTCAGGTCAGACTTCATCGCTTCGCTGATCTGAGCCTCGTTTGCCTGGATTGCCCTCTGAAGCCTCCGGAGGGCTTCCATCCGAAAGGACAGCGGGCGTGTCGCTCCGCTGTTGAAATACTCGCGCTGTCGCACAATAAGGGAACCAATATCCATCTGTGTATCCTCTTTCACTAAATGGGACCTGCTTCACAGCAGCCCTTTTTTATGTCAGCATTCCCTGGAGTATGGCCATGTAATCGTTGAGATAGCAAGCATACTCAGGACTTCCGACGGTCTCCACATATCCCTTTTCCACCGCTTCCACAAA
The DNA here is from genome assembly GCA_023415235.1 of Bacillota bacterium. Classification (GTDB taxonomy): domain Bacteria; phylum Bacillota; class Clostridia; order Peptostreptococcales; family Anaerovoracaceae; genus Anoxybacterium. The sequence continues at coordinate 88,175 of JAEZLP010000010.1, read as the reverse complement.
TTCGACGTCTTTGAGCAGCACCGCCATGGCGCCTTCCACGCTCAGGAAACGAAAATGGACGAAGGGACTTCGCCGAGTGTACACTCCGTGGCCCGATTTGGATTTCCCCGCCTTGATTCTAAGGTAGCAGGCGATATACTCTTTGTCTCCCTCGTGTTCTACTGTGAACTGGTAGATCCGGTCGGGCTGGCGACGGCAGAATTCCTGCATGTCGGGGTCCCCAAGCTTGTTATATTGGGACAGGGCTCTGGTGATCATGTACAAGCTCATTTTAACCTTCAGCCGCTGTCCTGTAAAGTCCTTGGGCCGCTTGGAAGGGGACATTATGGTAAGACCCATGAGCAGAGACATAAATTTACCAAGAAAGGCGGCATTTTTCAACCCTTTGATGGAAGGCACCGCAATTCCGCCCTTTAAAAGGGCGTTCATTTTTTCCACCGAGGAAAAGGTCAGGGAAATGTCGGGATTTTCCGCCGGTCCGGAAACCACGGATACCGTACCGTGGTCGAAGATCAGATGGCAGGCCAGCAATTCGTTCCCGTTTCTCGCTCCGAACTGGGCTATGCCGGATACATTCCGGAACTTCTCTTTTAATTTGGGATCATCGTCAAGGAGAACCTGCATGACGGGAAAGGCTGCGTTGAAAAACAGCTTTGCGGTCATGATTTCCTGAGGTGTGGCAGACATGGTCATCCCCTCCTTACTCGTCTTCCCAGTTTTCATCTTCTTCAAATTCCAGACCCATCATGGCGCGGATCTGATCTATGATGCCGTTTGCATCCAGCCCGTAATGGGCATACAAATCCTCCGCATACCCGATGGTAGAGAATTCGTCATAAATCCCGTGTTTCTTAAAAGCGCATCCTTTTCCGCTCTCTGCAATGACGCAGCCTACCGCGTCTCCCAGCCCGCCGACCACATTGTGTTCCTCAACGGTTAGGATACGGCGGGTTTCCACCGCCGCCTTCAGGATTGCGTCACGATCCAGGGGCTTTATGGTATGCATGTTGATGACCCGGACCGACAGGCCGTCCTGCTCAGCAAGGGTTTTTGCCGCCTGGATGGATTGAAGCACGGTGATTCCGCAGCAAATTATGGTCAAATCGGTTCCTTCGCGCATGGTGATGGCTTTGCCGATCTCATAGTCATACTGATCGTTCTCGTAGCAGGGAGGCTCAAAGCCGCGGCCGATCCGGATGTAGACCGGACCCGGCGTGTGGACGCAGGCCTGGACCGCCTTGGAGGTCTCGATGCCGTCAGCGGGGCAGATTACAGTCATGTTGGCTATTGAGCGCATGACTGCAAAATCTTCGGTGCAGTGGTGGGTCGTTCCCGCGTGTCCGAAGCAACCTCCTTACATTTTCATGATGGAAGCCTTGGCTTTCTCGCACAGGGCGGAGTCGCCGGAGGCATAATGGTATACCACATTGTTTTCCATGAAATCGACACCCTTGCCCTTGACGGTGTTTGCCAGGATCATCACCGGCTTTTCCTCTGCCGTCCATGCCTTGTCAAGGGCTACTGCAAGCTGATCGAAATCGTGGCCGTTGATTTCAACCACCTCGAATCCGAAGGCGCGCCACTTGTCTGCAAAGGGCTCCAAAGCCATAATGTTTTCGGTAAAGCCGTCGATCATTAGTCTGTTGCGGTCAACAATCGTGATCACATTGGTAAGCTTGTAATGGGAAATGGACATGGCCGCTTCCCAGACGCTTCCTTCACAACACTCGCCGTCTCCCATGAGGCATACGGTTTTATAGGTTTTACCGAGGTACCGGGCGCCGAGGCCCAAGCCTGCGGACATGGACAGCCCGTGCCCCAGGGAGCCGGTGGAAGCGTCGCAGCCGATTACTTTATTGCAGTCGGGATGCATGGCAAAGGGACTGCCGAAGTGGTTGAACGTTCGCAGTTGATCCTCGGAAAAGAAACCCCTCTTCGCCAGGACGGGGATGAATCCTGCGGCGCAGTGGCCCTTGGAAAGAATAAACCGGTCCCGGTCCTCCCACTTCGGATTGTCCGGATCCACATTCAGATATTTGAAATACAGGATGGCAAGGATATCGGCGATGCTCAGCGATCCGCCGATATGGGCGCCGCCGGACCATGCCATAACGTCGATCATAGTGATACGCAGTTCGCGGGCTCTGTCTGCGAGCAGCTGCTTTTCCGTCTGTGTGATTGGCATTCTGCACTCCTCCTTGATTTCGTTAATACTTTGATTTCAATATATAAGCGCAGCCGCATCACAGTCTAGTAAAAAACGGAACTGGCGCTATTCTCCGGAATTCCGGTCTGTCTCCTGATTGCCCTCCTGAAGGATCATAAAGAAATCTCTTGCTTCCAGGTTATGACGTGTGTCATACTCAAATTGGGAAAGTTTAGTTGCCTTAGAGGTGCTTGTCATGAAGCGAAAAAAAGGGAAACGGCCCATAACTCTAAAGGAAAAGTATCCGCCTTCTGAACCCTGCAGCTGTAATATCTGCAGAGCATTTTGTGTGCGCCCGGGCTGGTGGACGGTGGAGGAGGCGGAAAAGGCAATGAATGCGGGATATGGAAGACGCATGATGCTGGAGCTTGCACCCCAGTTTGCCTTCGCCGTGCTGTCTCCCGCATTCAGAGGTTGCGAAGGAGATTTTGCCCTGCAGGAACACGCGAAATCGGGATGCAATTTTCTCCGGGATGGACTGTGTGAGCTTCACGGAACCGGATTTATGCCTTTGGAATGCCGTTTCTGTCACCACTCCCGAACCGGGCAGGGTCTCACCTGTCATATGGATATCGCCGGGGACTGGCACACGGAGACAGGCCAGAAGCTGGTTAAAAAATGGGCTTCCGAATACGGACTTTATTCCAAATACAAAATCGAAATTTAAAAAGGAAGGCTGATTGATGTTCGTACTTTTTCTTTCCGCATTGGTGGTTGGCTTGTCGGGAGCCATGATGCCCGGTTCGCTTCTTACCTATACGATCCGGAAGGCGCTATCCGAAGGCTCTCGAGCCGGTTTCATCATCGTTGCAGGCCATGCCCTTCTGGAACTGGCCCTCGTAATCGTAATATTTCTAGGATTTGATCTCGTGCTTCAATCAAGGCAGGCGCAGATCATCATCGGTCTTGCGGGAGGCGCTCTGTTGGCTTACATGGGCTTCGATATGATCCGGAGCGCATTAAAAAACAAGCTCACGGTCCAAATGGACGGGGACAAGACCGGGACGGGCAGTATGCTGATCTATGGAGCTGTTCTGTCCGCCGCTAATCCGTACTTCATTCTCTGGTGGGCTGTGATCGGACTGGGATTTATCATGCAGTCCTACCAATCCCTCGGCTTCATGGGTGCGGGAATTTACTATCTGGGACATATTACTGCAGACTTTGCATGGTATGGACTGATCTCAATCGTTGTCGGCAGGACGAGAAAATTCATCAAGGAAAGGCCCTACCGCAGCATCATCACCGTTCTTGGAGCAATGCTTGTCTTTTTCGGAGCCAATTTTGTCTTCGATGCAGTGAAATTGATATAAAGAAAAATAGCAAACAGAGTTTTGGAAAGGGGCACTGAAATGAAACACAAATGCGCGTTGATTGTTGTAAAGGATATGGAGCGTTCAAGAAAATTTTATGAGGAACTGCTGGGACAGAAGGTGATCCTTGATTTTGGAGCCAATATCACCTTTGCCGGTGACTTTTGTCTTCAGACACAGGAAAGCTGGAGGGATTTCATCGGAGAATCCGGGAATACCATCATGTATCGCCCCAATAATATGGAACTGTACTTTGAAGAAAAGTATTTTGACCGTTTCGTTGAGAAGCTGAGAGCATACGACAATGTGGAAATCCTTCATGATGTGAAAGAATATTCTTGGGGTCAGAGAGTTGTCCGGTTTTACGATCCTGACCATCATATCATTGAAGTGGGTGAAAGCATGATCCAGGTGATTAAAAGATTCGACCAGCTTGGCATGTCCGTTGAAGAAATTGCCGAACGGACCCAGCATCCGGAGGAATTTGTCAGAGCCGCGCTGAAGGAAAAAATACAGAAAAGGCTGGTCGGGTTTCGCTGTTCCTGATAAAAGAAAAACAACCGAGGTCAAGAAAGTATTTCTTCAATCATGTATCCTGAAGGAAAGAATAAAGCTGTCAGCGGTGCGAATTACCGGACAGTATATGGACAGGAGGAGAAGAAATGAACGGGAAAAGCGAGACGAAGGCGATATTTGTTCAGGTTGTGGAGCGCCCGGCCCGAAAGGTGCTGTTGAAACGCGGGGTGAACGCGGAGGATTATTTTGCCTATTGCGAAGAAGTGGGATGCGATATTTGGAATGTGCTGTCCGAGGTAAAGGAAGCGCTTTTTGAGCCCGTGGGAATGTGGCTGCCCGCGCATCTGATCAGAGAGGGGACCTCCCAATATGTCCAGGGAGTTGAATTGCCTCTTGACTACAAGAATGAAGTACCGGAAGGATACGAGCTTATCGAGCTGCCGCCGTGCAAGATGATGATCTTCCAGGGAGAACCCTATGACGATGCGGACTTCATGGAAGCCATCGATGAAGTGTGGAAGCATATCGAACGATTTGATCCAACCGTTTACGGTTATCAGTGGGATCCCGAAGCAGCTCCGAGATTCCAGCTAGCTCCTATGGGCTTCAGGGGATATATCGAGGGATTGCCGGTGGCTCCTGTTAAGTAAGTCGATAAGTAAGCCGCAAAAAATGAGGGAGCATACGAGGGTATGCTCCTTTTGTATGAGGATCTGCAGCTGTTATTGCTCATTCATAAAACCTCCTCCTCTCCAAAAAGATCGTCCAGTGTCTTCCCCAAGACTTTGCATATTGCTCTGCACAGTTTTATCGTCGGATTGTATTCGCCCTGCTCAATCGCATTGATCGTTTGTCTTGAGACCCCTACCGCTTCAGCCAGATCCTTTTGCGTCATATCAAGCTGAACTCGGGCGACCTTTAGTTTGATGTTACGTCCCACGGGATCACCTACCTCTCTTTATTTACCATATATTAAAACATACACGACAAGATATCAAGTATATATGACATTCTTTTTTTTAAAAAGGTTAATTGAAGAGCGAGATTCCCGTTTGTAAGTTGAGAGTCCCGATAAATGGGTATATTCTGTTTATAAACATTCAAAAGACAGGAGATTACGATATGCTGAACATCGGCTGCCATTTATCTACATCCAAGGGTTTTGCCAATATGGGCAAGGACGCTTTGAGCATCGACGCCAATACTTTTCAGTTCTTTACAAGGAATCCAAGAGGAAGCAAGGCGAAGAAAATTGATGAAAACGACGTAAAAGGTCTGCTTGGGATCATGAAGGACAACCACTTTGCCCCTGTATTGGGACATGCTCCCTATACGCTCAACCCCTGCTCAGCAGATCCGCGAACGAAGGAATTCGCATTGGAGGTCCTGATCGACGACCTCATAAGGATGGAGCACCTTCCAAACAACCTCTACAATTTTCATCCGGGAAGCCATGTGGGTCAGGGCACGGAAAAGGGCATTGAGCTGATAGCGGAGGCGCTGAACTTCATTCTGACTCCGAAACAAACGACGACAGTACTGCTGGAAACCATGTCGGGGAAGGGAAGCGAGGTGGGAAGCACCTTTGAGGAGCTCGCACGGATTATGGAAAAGGTGAAGCTGGATCAAAAAATCGGAGTTTGCCTGGATACCTGTCATGTCTATGATGCAGGATACGATATCGTGAACGATCTGGATGGGGTGCTGGATGAGTTTGACCGGATTATCGGTCTTTCCAGGCTTGCAGCAATTCATCTCAACGATACCAAAAATCCGTTTGCAAGCCATAAGGACCGCCATGAGAAAATCGGAGGAGGGAAAATCGGCATGGAAGGCTTTCGCGCTATCATCAATCATCCTAAGCTGCGCAGCCTGCCCTTTTACCTGGAAACACCCAATGAGCTTCCGGGGTATGCGCAGGAAATCAAGCTTCTCAGGGGAGTCTATTCCGTCTGAAGCCAGGGCTTTTATTGCTTTTGCAGCTTTCGTTTCATGCCTCTTATAATCGCTTTCGACGCCTGATCCACCCGATAGGACTCCAGAATCTTTTGAAGGGACTTATTGTAGGTGAAATCGTCCAGTGCGGATTTTTTCAGGTATTCCATCGTCTTTTCAGGATATTTCACATAGCATACGGATATGGCCCAGGCGACGCCCATCTTCACATAATAGCCTTCGTGGCGAACCTGATCCAGAAGGGGCAGGACCTGATCGATATATTCCTCCGTTACAAAATGGTCGAGCATCATAATCACGGCAAAACGGATCTCAAATTCCCCGGAGGATTTGAGGTAAGGCTGTATAAAATTCCAGAACATTTCCCGATGCTTCTTTGCCACAGCAAGTCCGGCACAGAAGCTGTCGCAGACTCCCCAGTTGGTTATTTTCGGTATGAAACGGGTGACATATTTCAGAACGGTCTCGGGAGAGGCCTTCAGATACCCGATAACCAGACCCTGCAGCATCACTTCCTCGTAATAATCACTCCATGCATTGTCCAGATAGCTCTGCCAATCACCTTTGGCGATTTCCTTAGCCAGCTCTCGCAAGCAGGGCATGCGGACACCCAGGATCCTGTCTTCTCCGGGGATCAGGCTGCTTTGGAATTTCTTGTATTCCTCTTCTGCTCGGTCGAATATCCTTTTTCGAATGATCGAATTGATTTCTGAGTTCATTGCGGTTTCATTCCCTTCAGACTTTATTTTTTTCGGCCATCTTGGAATATTTGCCGAGATAGACCTTGTGCATGAGAATGCATTCCAGGCGGTTGATATACCTTGGACGGCCAAAGGCGGCAGAGGCAAAATAGGCCTTGCAGTTCTTACTTAAGATCATCCTGACCGCTTCTGCTTCCCTTTCATCCTTCCCCAGACAAACTGCGCCGATATCCTTTACCATCACTGCGGAGGCGGATTTCAGGGCGGAAAAAACCAGAGACGGATCATTGGGCACTGTGTTTATCTTTGCGCCGACAATCTGGGCGAAATCATCCAGCAGCGGTCTCAGTCCGCAGCCGAGTCGGGAATATCTGACCACGTCGTAATCGGTACAGAATAGAATTTGTCCTTGATTCCCGGAAGCTTTCCAGGCGTTCAGCAGCTTTGTGGCTTCCTGAGTAACCGGCTGAATTTCTGGCGATGGTTCAATCTGGATCTGACCGCCATGCTCGTTGATATAGGCACCGCTGGCAGCTTCCAATTGATTGGCGGCCAGAAAGGTGTCCTCATAGCCTTTCCCAAAGCAAATGGCACCGTGGTTTTTCATTACAAGAGCGTGACCGGAGGTGATCCCCAAGGCCCGGCTCATATTGGCGGCCAGGGCTTTTGTCCCCGGAAGCGCATATTTTGCGCAGACAATGGTTCTTCCCAACATTGAAAAATCAGCGGACGGCTGGAAGTAGTCCAGGCCTGTGGCTGAAATGGCGGAAGCTTTTTCTTGATGGGTATGGATCACAAAGTTCACATCGGGTCGCAGCTGGTACACTGCGGCATGAATTCCCTTCTCCGAGGAAGGCTTGATCGATCCTCGATAGCTTAAATCCTTTATTTTCACTTCAACGATATCATCTTCGGTCAAAGTCTGGTATTCCCTGCCGCTGGGGGTGATTGCAAAGGTCTCGTCATCGATCCTGCAGCTGACGTTTCCCCAGGTGCGTGCAATCAGGCCTGAATTCAACAGTTCCAATCCAGCTTTGACCACAAGCTGTTTCGCTTCACTTCGTTCCATTTTTGTACTCCTTAGCCTTCTGCGCGGCCGAAAGAACCGCAGCCAGAATTTGTTTCTGTCATTTTCCTTTCCGTCGGCTCGAAAGAGCGCGGCAAAAAAAAAGGGATGTCGGCATTATTTGGAAAATACTTGCCGAATATTAATTTAAAAAGATATAATCATAATATCATAGAAACAAAATGAAGTGAAGCTTTAACGGAGGACATGAATGAGGAAGAAAGTCTGCCTGATCCATACCGGCGGGACGATCGGTATGGCGAGAACGGAAAACGGATATGCGCCGAAGAAAGGATTCATCCAATCCATCCTTTCGGGGATGCATGAACTGGATTCCGAGGAAATTCCGGCATTTGACCTGATAGAATATGATCCGCTGCTGGATTCTTCAAACATATCGGTAAGAGAGTGGGTGAAGACCGCCCAGGATATCAAGGACCGGTATGACGATTACGACGGTTTTGTGATCCTTCACGGGACGGACACTATGGCCTACACTGCGTCAGCCCTGTCTTTCATGCTGGAGGGGCTCTCCAAGCCTGTGATTCTCACCGGATCCCAGATCCCGCTGTGCGAGATCAGAAACGATGCCCGCGACAACCTGATCACCTCTTTGATGATCGCCGGCAACTACCATGTGCCGGAGGTTTGCTTGTTCTTCGGAAATGAGCTGTTTCGGGGAAACCGGGCAACCAAGATCAGCTCCGACGAGCTGATTGCCTTTGATTCTCCCAACTACCCGGCGCTGGGTGAGGCGGGGGTTCGGATTACCATCAACGAAGGCGCGGTCAGAAAAGCGGGAACCGAGCTTTCACTTACAAAGTTTGATCGCCAGCAGATCGCGGTGCTGAAGATTTTTCCGGGGATCCAGTTTGAGATCTTTGATAATATCCTGACCTCGAATCTGAAGGGGATCGTATTTGAAGCATTCGGAGCGGGAAACATTCCCGAGAATAGGGGCGCGCTCCATCGAATTCTTGAGAAGGCGGAGGAAAACGGCACCATTATCGTCGTCTGTACCCAGTGTCTGAGAGGTTCCGCCATGATCGGAGAATATGAAACCAGCCAAAGCTTTGCAAAGGCCGGCGCCGTAAGCGGTTTTGACATGACCGTGGAGGCGGCGGTTACAAAGCTCTATTATCTTTTAAGCATGAATTATGATCTGGATATGGTGAAAAAAATGATGGTCACCGACCTGCGGGGAGAGCTGTCCGTATTCGGCCCTGCAATGAGGGATTAGATATATGATACAATAAAGGGAAAGGTATGCCGGCTGCGGCATAAAGGGTGAAACGATGAAGACGATTGGATTAATCGGAGGGATGAGCTGGGAAAGCACGGTTACATACTATCAGGTGATCAATGAAGTCATCAAAGAGGAGCTGGGCGGATTTCACTCCGCAAAATGTCTGCTGTACAGCGTGGATTTTCATGAGATCGAGGAATGTCTGACAAGCGGAAATTGGGAACGGGCGGCAGATATCCTGAAGGATGCGGCGCTTCGTCTGGAACGAGGCGGCGCTGATTTTGTCATGATCTGCACCAATACGCTGCACAAGGTCGCTGATATTGTTCAGGCCGGAATTTCGGTTCCGATCCTGCACATCGCTGAGGTGACGGCAACGGAGCTGAAGGAGCACGGAATCAATAGAGTTGCCCTGCTGGGCACTAAATACACCATGGAGCAGGACTTTTACAAGGAACGGCTGAGAAACAACGGCATAACCGTCATCATACCGGAGGAAACGGATCGGGAGCGGATGAATACCATCATTTTTCAGGAGCTGTGTCTCGGCGTGATTTCGGAAGCATCCAAAAGAGAGTATCTGAGAATCATTGATGATATGATGGCAAGCGGAGCGCAAGGCATCATTCTCGGCTGCACGGAAATCGGATTGCTGATAGGGCAAAGCGACACGGATGCGCCCCTCTTTGACACGACAGTAATCCACGGAAAACGGGCGGCTATGTACGCCATTGCCAAATAGATTTAAGATACGGAGGATAGAATAATGGATTGGAAATTTGTATTGGCTTTAATTTTCGCTCTGATCGTAGCTGTCTTTGCCCTGCAGAATGCTGCCCCTGTGGAAATCAGCTTTCTGACGATGGAGCTTTCCATCTCCCAGGCGCTGGTGATTCTCTTATCCGCAGCCTTCGGGGCTTTGGCTGTTCTGCTGCTCAGCTTGGTACGCTGGATCAAGTATAAGTCAAAAATCATAAGCCAGACCAAGACCATCAGCGCTTTGGAGCAGGAAAACAGACAGCTGAAGCTGCAGGTGGAGGATAAAAATTCCCCATTGACAGAAAAAACAACCGATGATAACATGATATCAACTTAATACGGATTCTTCAGGGCGGGGTGCGATTCCCCACCGGTGGTAAAGCCCACGAGCCGCAAGGCATGATTCGGTGAAATTCCGAGGCCGACAGTATAGTCTGGATGAAAGAAGAAATAATCATACGGGAAACGGTTATTGCGATTGCTCTGAAATATTTCACATATTTCAGAGCTTTTTTCATACCGGAGCCTGTATCTATGAAGACCCTGAACCATGGCGTTCGGGGTTTTTTCATTAAGGAACGAGCAGGAGGAACCTTGCTTGAGGTAATTTGCCGGAGAGAACAATAACGAGTAAAGGAGGAGGATAACAATGCGGGGGTATCAGAGTGCGGATGCCGGATTTATGAAGCGAGCCCTTGAATTGGCGGAAAGAGGAACGGGGAAAACAAATCCAAATCCTCTAGTGGGCGCGGTCATAGTCAAGGATGGCCGAATCGTGGGAGAAGGGTGGCACCAGCTGTTTGGAGGGGCTCACGCTGAGGTGAACGCAATACGGGACGCCGGAATCCATGCGGAAGGCAGCACGGTTTATGTCAATCTGGAACCCTGCTGCCATTATGGAAAGACACCTCCCTGCACTGAACTTCTCATTGAGAGAGGCGTGAAGCGCGTGGTGGTCGGGATTCTTGACCCCAATCCGCTTGTGGCCGGCGCAGGAGCGAGGAGGCTTCGCGAAGCAGGTATTGAGGTAACCGTCGGTGTTCTGGAAGAGGAATGCAGAAAACAAAACGAGGTATTTCTGCACTTTATCCGGAGACGGAGGCCGTTTGTTGTCTTAAAGGCCGCTATGAGCCTGGACGGAAAAATTGCCGTGCCCTCGGGCGAATCAAAATGGATAACCGGAGAAGAGGCCAGAAGTGATGTGCAGCTTTTGAGAAACAAGTATTCCGGTATCATGGCTGGGATTGGAACCGTGATACAGGATGATCCGGAGCTGACCTGCAGGCTTCCGGGAGGGCGGAATCCGCAAAGGATCATATTGGACAGCAGGCTCAGAATTTCGCTTGACAGCAGGGTTCTGGCTAATTCGTCCGAGAATCCTGCCATCATTGCATGTACGGAAAGGGCGCCTGCGGAAAAAGTGAAATATCTTGAGCACATGGGGGCAAAACTGATCAGCTGTGAGAGCAGTAACGGCCACATCGATCTTCTTGATCTGATGGGAAAGCTGGGGGACCTGTCCATAGACAGCATCCTGCTGGAAGGAGGGTCAACGGTAAATGAATCCGCCTTTTCCCAGGGGATCGTCGACAAACTGATCTTGTATGTGGCGCCGAAAATCATAGGCGGAGCTATGTCAAAAACCATGACCGGAGGTGCAGGAATCCCTAGTTTGGACCGGGCCTGGCCCCTTCGCATCGAGTCTGTGGAAAAAACGGGGGAGGATCTGAAAATTACAGCATATCGAAAGGAGGAGACGGATTGTTTACAGGAATCGTAGAAGAAACAGGAACGGTGGAAAGAGTCGTCAAAGGTGAAAAATCGTCAAGGATCAGGATCAAGGCCTCGGTGGTTTTGAACGGCACCAGGACGGGGGACAGTATTTCCACGAACGGAGTTTGTCTGACGGTTGCCAAACTGGAAAAAAGCTGCTTTGAAGCAGACGTCATGGGGGAAACCTTGCGACGAAGCAACCTGGGCAGACTGACTGCGGGAAGCAGGGTGAATCTGGAACGGGCCGTATGCTGCGGAGGCCGGTTCGGAGGACACATGGTCAGCGGCCATATCGACGGCACAGGAAGAATCAAATCGATCTTGCGGGAGGACAACGCGGTCTGGATATCAATTTCCGCTCCGGAATCCCTGCTCAGGTATGTGGTGGAAAAGGGTTCGGTGGCCGTCGATGGAGTCAGCCTGACTGTGGCAACGGTAGATCGGGAAGGTTTCAAGGTTTCTGTGATTCCGCATACCGGAAGGGAAACCACCCTGCTGCAGCGGAACCCGGGAGACTGGATCAACCTGGAATGTGATATCATCGGGAAATACGTTGAGAAGCTTCTTGGCTCAAAAAAAACAGCGCTCGGTCCGGGGGAAATTTTTGAAGAGGCGCCGGCCTTGACGGAGACACTTTTAAAAGAGTATGGATTTTGATATTAAGGAGGATGGAAATGGGTTACGAATTCAGCAGCATAGAAGCTGCAATTGAGGAAATCAGAAGCGGAAAAATGGTCATCGTAGTGGATGACCCGGGACGGGAAAATGAAGGGGACTTGGTCATGGCAGCGGAAAAGGCAACACCGGAGGCGGTGAACTTCATGGTGAAGCATGCCAGAGGTCTGGTTTGCATGCCAATGGAAGGGGAAGAGCTGGACCGGCTTGGAATCCGGACTATGGTGGAAAGGAACACGGACAATCATGAAACGGCCTTTACGGTATCCGTTGATCACAAGGACACCTTGACAGGAATATCCGCCTTTGAACGAGCCCGGACCATTCTGGAACTGATGGACGAGAAATCGGGGCCGGATGACTTCCGCAGACCGGGACATATCTTCCCGCTGAGGGCAAGAGAGGGCGGTGTTTTGAAACGCACCGGACATACGGAGGCGGCGGTGGATCTGGCGAGGCTGGCAGGTCTGAAGCCTGCGGGGGTCATCTGTGAGATCCTGAATGACGACGGCACAATGGCACGGATCCCTGAGCTCATGGAATTTGCGAAAAAGCACCAGATCAGAATCATTACCATTACAGATCTTGTGGCTTACCGCAGCAGCAGGGAAAGCCTGGTAGAGTGTGTGGTTGAAACGCGCCTGCCCACCAGATATGGCCTGTTTCAAATCCGCGGCTATGTGAACAAAATCAATGGCGAGCATCATGTCGCACTTATCATGGGCGACGTAAGCGGAGATGCTCCGGTGCTAACGAGGGTTCACTCGGAGTGCCTGACCGGAGATGCGCTGGGCTCTATACGCTGCGACTGCGGCGACCAATACGCGGCGGCAATGGCTCAGATTGCAAAAGAAGGTAGAGGAATCCTGCTCTATATGCGCCAGGAAGGCAGGGGAATCGGGCTGATCAACAAGCTTAAGGCATACGCTCTTCAGGATCGGGGAATGGACACCGTGGAAGCCAATCTGGCGCTGGGTTTTCAAGCAGACCTGCGGGACTACGGGATCGGAGCGCAGATTCTCAAGGATATCGGAGTCAGGAAGCTGAGACTCATGACGAATAATCCCAGAAAGATAAAAGGGCTGGAGGGTTACGGTCTTGAGATATGCGAGCGGGTGGCGATTCAAACGGAAGCCAACGCCGAGAATGTCGCCTATCTCAGAGCAAAACAGCAGAAGATGGACCATATGCTGACCTATGGATCGAAACAGCTGTCATAATAGTTTATGCGTGGCATCCGGCTGAAAAACGGCCGGCAAATAAAAAGAAGAGAGGAAGATTATCTATGAATCTGATAGAGGGAAATCTGATTGCACAGGGGCTGAAAGTAGGAATTGCAGCCGCTAGATTTAATGAATTTATCGTGTCCAGACTGGTGGCGGGAGCGGAGGACGGACTGCTCCGACACGGAGTTTCGGAAGACCACATCGACCTTGTCTGGGTGCCGGGAGCCTTTGAGCTTCCGATGCTCGCGAAGAAAATGTCCGAGTCGGGAAAATACGACGCAGTAATCTGTCTCGGCGCAGTGATCCGGGGCTCCACCTCCCATTATGATCTGGTGTGCGCTGAGGTGGCCAAGGGAGTCGCCAGTGCAGGCATGCATGGCAGGGTCCCCGTTATATTCGGGGTGCTTACCACGGATACGATCGAGCAGGCCATTGAGCGGGCGGGAACCAAATCCGGAAACAAGGGGTTTGACGCTGCGGTTTCCGCAATAGAAATGGCGAACTTGACAAAGCATTTTCAAGACAATGCAATTTCAGAATAAAGGTAATCCGGTCCCAGAGAAAAGAGAATGCCAATCCCTGAACTACGGCGGCGCCGGATTTGAAATGATATTTCAACTTGGCCTTGTTTATGGTAAAGTAAAACTATAATCATAATGGGGGGCACAGATGAAAAAACCGATTCCGAAGAAAAAGAGCTCCGAGGATCCGAAATCCAAGAAGAAAAAGAGCTCCGATGAACAGAAATCCAAGATAAAAATCAAGAGGCTGTTGATTCCCGTAATCCTGATTGTGCTGGCTGCAGTCGCCTACGGCACCGGTTTTATCGATGATATCCTTGAGGGCGACGAAAAAAGCAGCCATGCGGAAGGAACGACGAGCAGAGTGGAAGGAGAACCCGGGGCCGGAGGAGAAAAGCCCGGTTACAACGATTTGAGCCAGCTGGAGGACCGTCTGGCCATCGAATTCATCAAGACCTTGCGCTCGGAGGAATACAGTCTGAGATACAGAACTACTACGGTTTACGAAGGGGTAGCCTTTGAGGTGGAAACGACCTATGCAGTTTCCGGAAGCAGCATTGCTCTGGCTTCCGGAGACAGGGCGACCATAGTCAGCGGAAACATGGTCTATATGCTCAACCATGGGGATAAATCCATGATCAGCTGGGACGTTGCCGATTCCGACAACCTGAAAAAAATCGACACACGGGATTTGATTTTTCTGGGCAGCCGTCAGGAAGGCGGTCTGGTCTGTGAGGAGTATCAAACAGCCTCGGGCACAATGATGATTTATTTTGATGGTGATAAACCGGTTAAAATGGCAACCATAATCAACGGTCTGGATACGGTGATGCACATTGAAGAGATCAGCAAAGAGGCGCCTGCCGATTTGTTCCTTGTCCCGGAGAACTACCGCAATTCCTATCTAAGTCAATAGATCAAAGATCTCGAACCGTCTGTTGTCCAAAGTTTGGATGATGGACGGTTTTATAGTATCTCTTTCTCTTTTCCCGCCTCCTTCAGCATGTTCACATAAACCAGCAGCTCCTCTCTGGACGCCACATTCAGTTTCATGTAGATTCGTTTATTGTGGGTTTTGACCGTGTTGATGCTTAGGCAGAGAATTTTTGTGACTTCCTTTGCCGTGCAGCCTTCCACGTACAGATTGAAAACCGCCCTTTCCGCCGGGGACAGGCGTTTTGTGTTCCGGACGAATTCGTCAAAGATGGATTCCGGAAGGCTGTTGTATTGCATCTGTTTCCGGTCCATCCTGCCATGGTTCTCCCGGGAAGCTGACTGAAAATCGATGAGAAATTTCCTACTCAAAAAGTAGGAAAGGGTGATTCCGATGGCCAGCAGCACCAGAAAAAGAATCAGGAGTTTCAGACTCTGCGATATGACGGAAGCGGAAATATCCTCGTCGGGCAGAATCAAAGCGGCGATCCAAGTCTCTTCTTCGAATGCGGAGCCATTGGGATAAAGGGGAAAGAAATTGTGCAGGCCGCTGTACAGAGCGCCGTCCTGCCGCCGGTAGGAATTGAACGGCTCGTCTTTCCGTATGGTCAGGCGCTGCTCGAGGTCATTCGGATTTTTAATGGAATATCCTCCGGACATCAGGGCTCCGGTCAGAGAAAGCTCCTGCTCGGAACAGGGCGCCAGAATGCAGACCGCCCTCTGGGGGAGATCTCCCAGAGTCATATGGGAAAGCTTGAACAGCATGGAGTTAATCTCAAAGCCGCACACCCCGAATACACGCCCTTTCGAATCGATCAAGGGCGCGGAACAGAGCATGACCTGCTCGGTGGAACCGGGGAGCGTCAAGGCGCTGCTCCAGTAAAGCAGGCGTGATATCGGCAGGGCAGTATCCCTTGCGGCGCGAAACGGTTTGTGGAAATAATCCGCGTCGGAGACGTTGAATTCCATTTTCCACTGGGAATGCAAAGCTATGCCGTTTTCTCTGCCGATACCGGGAAAACCTCTCAAAAGCAGGATATATTCGGAGGAATCGCTGGGAATGCCGGGTTCCATGTTTTTTATATACAGTCCGGCCCGGGAATCCGAAGCATTGATCAGGGTCGGATTGACGGTAGCATCCAGTATGAAGAAGGCTCCGCTGACTCTTGCCTTTTGCAGGGAAAACAAGCAGCGCTCATACTGGTTCCCGACCAGAGTCTCCAGTATTCCGGGATTGTTCCCCAGATCTTCAGTGGTCAGTCCCCGGAGCGCCAGCTCCTCCTCCAGATCCTTGGAAAGCTCCCTGGAAAAGTCCACTGTGAATGCCGATGCCTGGCCGTATTGTTCGGTAAGCTCATGCTGAAACCGCTTCAGCTCGATTTCCATATCGTGCTTCGCCTCCCGCAGTCCGGCGGTGAAGGTGCCTGTAAGCATCAGAGCGGCAAAAACGCTGAAGAGGATGGAAAGGATCAGCAATGTCATCAGAAGAAAAAGTCTCAGACGCAGGGGAGAGGGTGTTTGATACAGCTTATTCCATTCCAATATGCTCACCTGCCTATTTCTGCAAAGATTCAAGGACATACCGGGAGGCCTCCCGGTATGCCGTCTTTTCATCTGTGGTCTTTAAAAGTTCCCGGTAAACTGCTCTGGAACCGGAAACGAGGCCGATCAGCCGGCTGCTGTATTCCTGCTGCAATACATCAATCCCTTCGAAGGAGGGGGGAATATAAAAATCATAATCCGCTTGCATTTCAACGGAGGTTGTCAACAAAGACCGGATATTCCTGTCCTTCACCCCTTGGATTTCCCTGGTCATAATTTCTCCGAAGGCTTCCTTTGTTACCGGCAGGTAACCTGTTGTGGAAATAAAACGGAGATTGTTTTCCGGACTTGTGAACCATTTTAGAAAGATCGCAGCAGCATAGGCTTTCCTTTCATCCGTCCGGGCCACGACCATTCCGGCTCCCCTTTGAAGTGCTATTTTTTCTCCGCCGGAGAAAACGGGATAGGGAAGAACCATAAGCTCCATTGATTCCATAGTATTGTCCGGATAGGTCACCACGGGATCGAAGAACAGAACTCCTGCAGTAGAGCCGACAGAACAAATGACTTCTCCGGTTTTAAAATGATCGGAGGCATAGCCGTCAAAGGCTGTGAAATGCCCGCGAACGGCAGCCTCGAAAAAGAAATCCCAGATTCTTTTAAAAGCCGGAGAAGTGTAGTCGAGACGTTTGTCCATTTCCATTAAAAAATCCTCCCCCAGTTGCCTGCATCCGATCTGGGTCAGGTTGAACAGGGAGTCGGCATGAAAGAAGGCTTTTCCATCACCGGAGATGCCGGGGGTCTGAGAGTCAGACCACTGATAATAGAGATCGGCGGTTTCTGCGATTCCCTCGAATGTGGACAGATCATCGAAGGTTGCGCCCGTATCCTTCGCAAACCGATCAAAAACCGTTTTGTTCAGGAATAAAACCTCGGTTGATTTGGCTGTGGGAAATATGTAAAGGTGTTCCGTTTCCAGCGTCCCCTCCTCCAGAAAGCGGGGGATATAGGCGTCCAGCTCTTTTTGAGCGAATAAGCTCTTCAGGTCGGTCAACAATCCTTTCTCCGCCAGGATGACCGCTGTTTTGGGATTGGTGGTTGCAATATCCGGCATTTCGGGGGCTCCTGCATCGCCGTTTGCAATCATCACTAGCTTATCATGAAGAGCGTTGGAGCTGGAGATGGAGGTGACGCTGATAATGATGCCCCTTTCAGAACCGACGGTTTCGTTGAATTCATCCACCATGGCGTCCATGGAATCCTTCATTTGCCCTCCGTAGTTATGCCAAAGGGTCAGCGTGACCGGGTCCTCCCGATCCAGCCTCCCGTCTTTTTTACAACCTGTCTGAACACTGAACAGAAGCATCAAGACCAGAACTGCGACGACTGCTCTTTTCATTGCTATCCTCCTGCCATTTGTAAAAATCATCCCTAAAATCACCCCTGTAAAAGCGGCTTCGTCACCCCCGGGGTGATTACAAAAATTACCTTAAGGAATATGATGGAATTATTATATCAAGAGGGAGGACTCAAAAATGGAAGAAATGAATGACAAAAAAACGGAATATTCGGCACAAACTGCAGAATTCTTTGAGGAAGAGGACATCAAACAAAATAAAACCATGGCGGGATTGGCTTATATCCTGTTTTTCCTGCCGCTTATTGTCTGCAAGGATTCCCGGTTCGGAAGGTTTCACTCCAATCAGGGGCTGCTGCTGCTGATTCTCAGCGTTACCGGGTATCTTGTCATCTCCGTCGTCACGACCATACTGGCAACCATCACCTGGAGGCTGTTTGGATTTATTTCGCTGCTTTACAGCCTTTACGGTCTTTTCATTCTTGCGATTGCAATATACGGGCTGGTAAACGGACTGAACGGGAAAGCAAAAGAGCTGCCGATCATCGGCAGGTACAGGATTATAAAATGAGGGGAGCAAGAAAAGGGATGAAAAAAATATTGGGAGTATTGCTGATCCTGGTTCTGTCAACGGCGATGACGCTCGGAGGCTGCGCCGGGTCGGAGAGCACCGAAGAGTCGGAACAGCAGCAAAGCAGCCAGGCCGAATCAGCCGGCAACGAGGAAGAAACCAAGGCTTCCGACGCCGATGCGACAGGTTTGGAAGGCATGGGCGATCTGTTGTCGGCCGCTTACGTCGACATGATGAAGGCCAACCAGTACTACATGAAATACAAGGGGACTGTGGAATATGGCGGCCAGTCCATGGAGCTGGAGGCAGCCGTCGCGGTAAAAGGGGAAGACATGGCCATGACCAGCAGTACCCAGGGCATTGAAAGCAACATTGTTATCAAGGACGGCATGGTTTATATGGTGGATCACGCAGGAAAAACGGTCACCACCTGGGCGCAGATGGAGGGGGAAGAGGCGATCCCCATGGATTCCGGGACCATCGACACCGAGGGCATTGCCTATATTGGGAGCGGAAAGGAAGACGGATTGGTTTATGAAGAGTATTCCACCGCCTTGGACGGCAAGGTGAAATACTATTTTGACGGGAAGGATCTGGTCAAGATCGCCTTTACGTCGGAAGGCAGCACCATGATCATGGAAATTCTTGAGATGAGCAAGGATGTGCCGGCAAAAATGTTTGAGATTCCGGGCGAATATCAGGTTAATAAGATGTGATCGGAGGAGAGGTGAATTTGTATGGCCAATGATATCTTTGGGGGTCTTATGAAAGGTCTGGGCGCGTTCATGCCAAAGGATGACCCCAACGTGAAGCTATTTCAATCACAGACGGAAATCAGCGACCTGCAAAACAAGGAGCTTGAGCTGTATGCTGAAATTGGCCGCAAGGTTTTCCCCGAGGTCAGAAGCCGGGCGGAATACGCTGATCTGGTCGAGGAGCTTACTTTTACTCAAAAGCGGCTGCGGACAGCGCAGGAAGAGCTGAAGGCGGCGCAGGACGTGAAAACGGAGCAGGAGCAGAGAGAGCAGGAGCTTCTCCAAAGCCGAACCTGCCCCAACTGCGATACGGTAAATCCGGAAGGAGTCAAGTTCTGTCAGGAGTGCGGCACCAGATTGAACCAGCCGACAAAGGTGAAATGTTCTGGCTGCGGTGCTGAGTATCCCTCCGGAACCAGGTTCTGCGGGGAATGCGGAGGACAGCTCTAGCTATTTCGGAAGAGAGCAAGGAGAAAAGTATGGCGACCTATAAGAAAAACTGCATTTTCTGCAATGCTTTAATTGAACCTGACTCCCGATTCTGCCCAAAATGCGGCAACCGAAGCCCCTTTGCGCTGCGGTGTCCCGCCTGCCTGCGGGAAGTATCCGGAGAGGATACGGTCTGCCCCGGATGCGGAAGGCCCCTTGTGATTCATTGCCCCTTCTGCGGGGAAAATACCTTTGTCGCTGACCGCTGCCAATCCTGCGGCAGGAGCCTGATGGTACCCTGTCCCAACAAGCGGTGCGGTGAAATGGTATTTTTTCAGAATACCCATTGCAGGGCCTGCGGTAAAAAAATCGGGAAATAGAAACAGAGGTGAGTTAATATGCTAAAAGCGTTCACAAGAAATTACGAGGATAATTCCACGGAGTCGGGGTTTCAGTTCACCTTTTACTGCGACTTATGTCATGACGGCTATAAATCCTCCTTTGTGGAATCGGAAACCTATAAAAAAGGTTCTCTTCTGCGGGGGGTGACCGGCGGGGCCAGAGTCCTGAGCGGTTTTCTCGGCGGAAGGCTGGGAGACGCCGTCTGGCGGGCGGGCTATGGAAGCGATATTTTATCGGAACGGTTTGAGGGAATGAGTCCGGAATGGCAGAAGGAGCATGAGAAGGCCTTTGAATACGCGCAGAATGAAGCTCAGCGTCATTTTCACCGCTGCCATAAATGTCGGCAATGGGTCTGCGACGCGGACTACAACGAAGACGAAGATCTTTGTGTGGAATGCGCTCCGAGGATGAACGTGGAAATCGCGGCGGCCCGTTCCAGAAAAATGGTTGAGGATATTAATGCGAAGGCCGACGAGACAACTGTTTTCAAAGGAGAGATCGAGTCAAAGACGATTGTCTGCCCCTCCTGCGGAAAACCGGGAGGCACGGGGAAGTTCTGCAACAACTGCGGGGCTTCCATGGCAATGAAAACCTGCCCCTCCTGCGGAGCATCGATTGCATCCGGCGTTAAATTCTGCGGGGAATGCGGAACAAGAGTATAAATGCAAAGGGGAAGTAAATATGAAAAGATTGATTCTGATTGTTGCCATCCTCGCGCTGCTGCTCTGCGGCTGCAATGATTCGGGCGCAGAGCAAGGCAGCAATGACCAAGGCGGATCCCAGACCGCCAATGAGGAGGATGCATCCGCTGTGGCAGAGGATGATCGAACCTATACCCTGGATATGTATCTTCAGATCGGCATGGGCAGCACCTATGAGGAGGTCGTCGCAATCACCGGCTCGCCCGGAGAGGCATCCGTGGACGGCGACGTGATCAAGCAGTATTTATGGACAAATGACGATGGCAGCAATATCAGCGTAACCTTCACGGACGGCAAGGCCAACGCCAAAACTCAGGCCTATCTGGGCCCGTATCTGAAAGGCAAGGATAAGGTCACAGCGAAATTATTCCGCCAATTGACCGAAGGCAGCAGTCTGTCCGAGGTTGAGAATGTCCTGGGTCCCGGTACGGAGATGATGCGTCAGATCATTTCCGGCGAGGAAACCGTTACCTACACATGGAGCAACAGCGACGGCAGCGGAATCACCATCGTGTTTGAGGACGACAAGGCCGCAGACATCAATGACCTAATGCTCGATTGATTTTCTGAACGGAGCATCGAAGACATTTTTTTACAGGAGGAAATAAAAGTGAATAGAAAACTGGTTTGCTTCATCGTAAGCATCGTGTTTGTAATTGTCATGTCGGTAGGCGCCTATGCGGCGGCCAATCCGGAAATCAGAGCCATCCTGAATTACGGCATAAAAATCGAGGTGAACGGCACGGAATTTGTCCCCACCGATACAGACGGCTCAAGACTGGTTCCTATTACCTACAATGGCCGGACCTACCTGCCGGTTCGTTCTTTAGCCGGCGCTCTGAATGTCGCGGTTGATTATGAGAACAATACGGTTTATCTTGGGGAACGGGGAAAAACGCCCTTAAAAGGTGCAGATTTTGAAAAGCATTATACCAGTCAGTTCACCACGGATCAGAATCTGCTTCTTGTCAATGACATACAGTATCAATCCGGTATTGTTTATACCGGAACGGATGGATATTATGAATTCAGCGGCTTTGTATATCCCAACGGTAAATATCAGAAGTTCGGAGGAGTCGCCTGTATGGAGGACAATGACGGCAGCACGGAGCAGGTCATCATCAGAATCCACGAAAATGATTACGAGGGAAGGGTTATAAAAGAAATCACCATCAACAGCGGGGAGTCCATACCGTTTGAAATCGATATCCCACAAATAAAGACCCTGTACATAAGGAATCTGGTTTACGATAGAACACCAAAGTCGACGAATCCGGATATCATGATGATTGCCGATCCCTATTTCAACTAGCGCCCCGTTATAAGGTTGCATGATTTCATCGAAAACGTGCACATCATTTGAATGGAGGTTTATGAGATGATGAAAAAAAATCACTCATTGATTATATCCGTCTTCCTATGTGTCTTACTGGTATTCGTTTCGGCCGGATCGGTTTTCGCGCTGACGATTCCATCGGAGCCCTCTAAATCAGTCACAACGCCAACGCTGGAGGATATTTCCGATGATTTTACCGATGCAGTATTCAAGCAAAAGGTTTGGGAGTGGCTGGGGAAATCCGGATCGCCGGGGAAATTCACACAGCTGGAAATTACGAGCAAAATGGACGACAACAATTATAAATTGCTTCTCTCCAGCGCCGGAATCAAGAGCCTTGACGGGATCGAACATTTTGACGGACTAAGATCCTTGAATCTTTACGCCAACAAACTGACCAGTCTGCCTGAATTGCCAGATACGTTACAATCTCTTGATTTAAAGTTAAATGAGATTAAAACAGTCGCGAAGCTTCCCAAACAGCTTGAACACTTGGATATCAGCTACAATAAACTGACCAGTCTGCCGCGGCTGCCGAATACCTTGAAGACTCTGGGCTGCAGTCATAATGAGATGGCAGAGCTGCCGCAGCTGCCATCCAACCTTGAGTATTTAAACTGTTCCTACAATAAACTTGCCAGTCTGCCCGCGCTGCCGCAAAGCATAGGCGAATTGAATCTCAGCAATAACTATCTGAATGTATTCGGAGATCCGCTTCGAAATGAGTTGAACTCCTTAAATGCAGTGATGACAATTGGCCCGCAATTCCGGATCACATATAAAGGTTCCCCGCTGACACTGGATATCAACGGAACGAAACAGCTTACCGGAGGGGATATCATAAGGCAAATGTCATCGGATGGTTGGGTATGGGGAGATGTTGAGGACATTGTTATATCTTCGCTGGCGTTTTCCAGTACGGACAATTCCGTTGTGAAGGTGGACTCGGCAGGGCTGGTGACCGGTAAGGGCCAGGGAACCGCATCCGTTACCGCTACCCTTATGGGAATTGATTCCGCATTGACGAAAGTAAGCATTCCCGTCATCGTAAGCAGCCAAACTGCAGCAGAAGAGGAGACTGTTGAAAATACCGATGTTGACTATATGTCAGCCAGCAGCTGGGCGGTTTCCGAGCTTGAAATCGCGGAAGGAATGAATTTATTTACGGATAAAGTGAAAACGAATCTGAAGCAGGATATCACCAGAGAAGAGTTTTGCGGAATCGCAGTAAAACTCTATGAAAAGCTCAGCGGCAAACAGGCACTGCCCTGCACCGTAAATCCCTTTGCCGATACGTCGGACATCGACGTTCTGAAAGCCTATGAGCTCGACATCGTAAAAGGGGTATCGGCGGACCGCTTTGCGCCGGCCAGCAAGATCAGCCGTCAGGAGATCTGCGTTATGATCACAAGAGCCTTAAAGGCCGCCAAACCGAATTTAACATTTACCGTAACGGATTATGACCGGTTTGACGACGAAAACAAAATCGCTTCCTGGGCCATCAACGAAGTGCGATTTGCGAACAAGAACAATATTATGAAAGGAGTCGGCGGCAATACCATCAACCCCTTGGGTCAAACGTCCCGGGAGCAGGGAGTCATCCTGATCAAAAGGACCTATGAGAATTTTCTCAATCAGTAAGTACCAACAAATATTCGCAATCAAGGAATGAGATGAAGTTTTTCCTGTTATTCATAATAAACCGTAGGAACAGTTTTTATTTATTATATACTATTGATTATTTGCATGAATTTATATAAAATGGTATATATAAAGATAAATTGACAAATTCTGCAGGTACTTCATGATACTGCATGATAGTGATAATCCTCGGTAAATGCTCAACTTTCACGGTAGATTTTGACCGGGGAATTTGAGTAATTATATATGAAACATGGAGGTAGAAGTATGAGCAACGACGCATCACAGAATTGGGTTGTAAACTTTATTGATGTACCTGGCAGGAAGATTCTTTGCACGGAGGGGATTGGACAGGCAACCGCCCCGGACATCAGAAAATTGACAGATTTGTTGGTTCAAAAAGGGAAAAGCTTTGGTGGGAATTGGGCTTACATACCGATGATCGAGAAAATGAGCCCCGTTTTTGACGCCGAAACCCAGAAGGAGTTCGCCAGGATGCATCAGGAATGCGAAGCAGCCGGATGTATCGCTATGGCGTTTGTTGCCGGGGGAATGGCCTCCATCAAAGTACAAGCCAAACGGCATCAGAACGATTCCCATGCTGAAAAAGTGTCGACAGAGTATTTCAGGACACGGGAAGAAGCATTGGAATGGCTCAAAACACTGGGTTTATAATTAATTGCTGATAGT
Source organism: Bacillota bacterium (assembly GCA_023415235.1). Taxonomy (GTDB): domain Bacteria; phylum Bacillota; class Clostridia; order Peptostreptococcales; family Anaerovoracaceae; genus Anoxybacterium. The sequence goes on along the minus strand of JAEZLP010000010.1, from coordinate 63,860 downwards.
CATATAATAAAAAGAACAAGCCCATGGTCGGCTTGTTCTTTTATTGTTTTATGGGAGAATTGTCATATCCGCCGAGGGGGATTTTCCCGACGGCCATTAGTCGGTTATTAGATAAACAGATTGACGTTTGACTCTTCCGCGTCTCCAAGGTAAGCAGCCACGCCGGCGTACTCAATGCCATCGATGAGCTCTTCCTTCGTAATTCCCATGACATCCATGGACATGGTGCAGGCTACCAGTCTTACGCCGTTGAACATGGCTTGCTTCATCAGATCCTCCAAAGAATCGATATTCTTGTCCTTCATGACCTTTTTCATCATCGCCGTGCCCATGCCGCCCATGTTCATATTGGACAGGGTGAGTCTGGAAGTGCCTCTGGGCATCATGGCGCCGAACATGGCGTCCATGAAGGGCTTTTTTACCTTTGGTTTTTCCTTCTTTCTCAGGGCGTTCAGGCCCCAGAATGTAAAGAACATGGTTACCGGCCTTCCCATTGCCGCTGCTCCGTTGGCAATGATGAAGGAAGCCAGGACCTTATCCAGATCGCCGCTGAAGACGATGATGGTCTTTCCCTCAGGAAGGGCGGAGCTATGAGCTCCGGAAGTGATCGGCGCCGCCGTTTCGGCCTCCGCCACATGAGCACTGCCGCGGCCCTTTTGGATATATACGATGGTTTCCTTACCGGAACGCTCTGCTTTCAATAAAGTATTCCCCATTCTCCTGCACCAGGCTTCGATATCCCGGGCAAAACCCATATCGGTTGCCGACACCTGCAGGATTTCACCATCCTTCATATCCTTGATGGTCTGGAACACTCTCATGATCGGGCCTGGACACTGGAGTCCGCTGCAGTCCAGCATCTCCTTGGCAACAATATTGTCAAAATCAACGGTTTGATTCCTCATTTCAACCTGGTTCACGGCAATGCCGCCCCCTTCTGCTCCGACGCCGCCGGCAGGCGCGCCCGACATATATCTTTCATGGTATACGGATTTATAGAAGCTCGTTCCTCCGGGGAGAACCTTTACCTTTTCAAAACCGTTGTTTAAAAGGATCCGGGCCGCATTGTAGGATCTGACTCCGATGGCGCAGTACGGGATAATCAGCTTGCTCTTATCCAGCTCGCCTATCCGATGCCGCAGCTGACCCAGCGGAATATGGCAGGAATTGGGGATCTGGAACGCCATTCTCTCCATCTCCTCCGTAACATCCAGGATGATGCATTCTTCACCCCCGGACTCCTCCAGTTCCTCGAACTCCTTCCAGTCTACAAAGGTGCTGATTCCTTCCAGAATGTTCCCCGCCACAAAGCCAAGCATGTTGACCGGATCCTTGGCCGAGGAATAAGGAGGCGCGTATGCGAGTTCAAGCTCCGCCAGGTCATGTACCGTTCCCCCCAGCCTCATGGTAGTTGCGATGGTGTCGATTCTCTTGTCCACGCCATCCTGACCCACGATCTGGGCTCCGTAGATTTTTCCGTCTCTGCCGAAGATCAGCTTCAGTGTAAGGGGAGCCGCTTCGGGATAATAGCCTGCATGGGATTTCTGATTGATCAGGGCGACAAAATAATCCCTGTTCTGTTCCAACCCTAAAGCCTTAAGTGTTTTCTCATTCAGACCGGTGGCGGCGACTGACAGATCGAACACCTGGGCAATGGAGGTTCCCTGGGTGCCGTTGTATTTTTCAAGATCGCCTCCGAGAGAGCCGGCGTCTCTGGCGATGTTGTTTGCGCAGATTCGTCCCTGCTTGTTTGCTGGACCGGCCAGGGGAATCATGGTTTTATTCTTGAAGACGAACTCATCCACCTCTATAACATCTCCTACCGCATAAATGCTGGGATCGGATGTCTTCAGATGTTCGTCGACTACAATGCCGCCTCTGTCATTGAGCTTCAGGCCGCATTCCTTAGCCAGCCCGCTGTTGGGCCGTATGCCTATGGAGAGGATGACCAGCTCCGCATCGATTGTTTTACCGTCCTGCAGCGTGATGGTGGTGACGCCGTTAGTGTGCTGGAACTGCTTCACGCCGTTGTTCAGCTCCAATCGGACATTGTTCAGCCTCAAATTTTCATGGACAAGCTGGGCCATTTCGTAATCGATGGGCGCCATGACCTGATTCAGCATTTCCACTACGGCGACTTCGCAGCCCACCTTGCGGAGATTTTCCGCCATCTCAAGACCGATGAATCCGCCGCCGATTACGGCAGCCCTTCCGGGCTTATGCTCTGCAATGAATTTTTTGATTCGGTCCATGTCCGGCACGGTCCAGAGAGTGAATATTCCGGGGCCATCTATACCAGGAATGGGAGGCTTCAGGGGAGATGAACCGGTCGAAATCACCAGCACGTCATAGCTTTCCTCATATTCTTCGCCTGTCTTGACTTTCTTGACTCGCACCACTTTCCTCTCCCGGTCGATGGAGACAACCTCGTTATTTATTCTGACGTCAATGTCATACTTTGCTTTCATTCCTTCCGGTGTCTGCAGCAGCAGGGTGTCCCGCTCCTTGATGACATTTCCGATGTGATAAGGAAGGCCGCAGTTGGCATAGGAAATGTATTCACCCCGTTCAAACATGATAATTTCCAGAGATTCATCCAATCTTCGGAGTCTGGCGGCAGTCGTGGCGCCTCCGGCCACGCCGCCGATGATTAATATCTTCTTACTCATATCTTTCTCCTTAACAAATGACATTGAAAACGGTATAAGAACATCTATTAGAAATATTCCTCAATCCGCTGCAATTAAACGATGCGTTCTTTTAATAAATTTTGTTATTTCTATCACAATCTATATTTAACCTATCATTTATGAAACGGGATCTCAGTGACATTGTCACATAAAAAATTGGAAAAATATTGATTTCCAGAAGAATATGGTGATATAATGTCGGAAAATTCACAATATAAAAAGAGATTTCAAGTTATGAACATCTTTCGCTGAGAAGCAGGATAGGATAAACAGAAGGCCAGAATCGCCTTCAGCACGGCAGGAGACTCGGGAACCTCAGCGAGAGAAGAAAAGAGGTGAAAATAACAGGGATGAAAAAGCCAAAGAAACTGAATCCCGGAGATACGATCGGAGTGATCTCCCCTTCCAGCCCATCGGAGAAAAAAAGCGAGGTGGTCCGCGGAGTGGAGACTCTGGAGGGGATGGGCTACAAGGTTGTACTTTCACGGAATCTGAATAAATCCAAGGGATTTGTCGCCGGCACGGAGGAAGAAAGAGCGGACGACCTCAACGAAATGTTCAGAAGAGATGATATTGATGCAATATTTGTAACCCAGGGCGGATACGGAGCTGCCCAGTTGATCCGTCATATCGACTTTGACATGATCTCGCAGAATCCGAAAATTTTTACCGGGTTCAGCGATATTACCTCCCTCCATATGGCGATCTCAAAATTTTCAGGCGTTGTTACCTTCCATGGGCCCGGAATGTCCCGATTCAACAGCGAGGACCTGACAGAATACACAAAGGAGACATTCTTTAAAGCCATTGGACAGACCGAGCCTTTGGGCGAGATCAAGCTGGCAAATCCGAAAAAGTGGATTAACAGGATCAATCCGGGAACCGCGGAAGGCATCCTGATCGGAGGTAATCTGACCTTGATCTGTGCGACTCTGGGAACGCCCTATGAGATCGATACGAAGGGAAAGATCTTGTTTTTAGAGGATCTGGATACGGAACCATGGATGTTCGATCACATGCTTTCCCATTTGAGGAATGCAGGAAAGCTGGAGCAAGCGGCCGGAATCGTAGTCGGGGAATGCCACAACTGCGTTCCTTTCCTATACAATCCAGGCTACTATGTGGATACCAGCCTGGAGGACGTGCTGGACTACTATTTAAAACCTTTGAAGGTGCCTGCTATTTACGGGCTGCCCCTGGGGCATACCGACGATATTGCCACAATCCCTATTGGCGTTGCAGCGCGGCTTGATGCGGACAGCAAAAAGCTGGAAATCCTAGAAAGCGGAGTTCTATGATCCGCAAAATGAAATCTGTTTAGGAGGAATAAAAATGAAACGCAAATATCTGGCATGTTTTCTTTCTTTGTTATTATGCATTAGCCTGGCCGGCTGCGGCGGAGGCGCCCAGCCTGCGGAAGGCAAGGAACGACTCTGCTGAACCCGGGCCAATATTACCACTATAAACCGGCGGACGGAGAGATGAGATCCTATAACGTGCAAAAAGCCAACGCACTGCTCGATCAGGCGGGCTATAAGGACACGGACGGAGACGGGATCCGGGAGGACGCCAATGGAAACAAGCTGGAATTCCGGCTGATTACCATCGCGGACAATGTGGAGGAGGTCAAGGCGGGCCAGATGATCGCTTCCGACTGTAAAAAAGCAGGAATCGGTATTATCACTGAAACCATGGACGACGGGGCGCTTGCGGACGAAATCTACGCCGGGACATATGATATGTTTATCTGGGGCTGGGGCGGCGATCTGGATCCCAGCGTCATGCTGGCAATCTTAACAACGGAAGAAATCGGAAATTTGAATGAAACCTTCTTTTCCAACCCGCGGTATGATGAGCTGTACCAGGAGCAGTTGAATCTCATTGACGAACAAGAACGGCAGGCAGCTGTTTTTGAAATGCAGAAGATCGCCTACGAAGAGGCGCCGTATATTATCCTTGTTTATGACAACAACCTGCAGGCCATCCGTTCCGACCGCTGGACCGGATTCAAACAGATTCCCGCATCCACCGGGCTGTTCTTCATGAATCTCATCTTTGACAATTATATCAATATGAAACCCGTCGCTGCGGAATAGCCAGCGACAGATTATATAAAGGAACGCAGAGGCTGAGCATGAAAAAGAGAAAACTGATTAAAAAATTGATCTATGCTGCAATCACCATCTTTACGGTGCTTGTTTTCAACTATATTCTTTTCCGTGTGCTTCCGGGAGATCCTTTGGTCATGATGATGAGGAACCCCAAAACCAGTCCGGAAATGATCGAAGCGACAAAACAGCTTTTCGGGCTCGATCAGCCCTGGTATATTCAGTTCTTCCAGTACTTTAAAAACATGCTGGCAGGAGATCTGGGTATGTCATACTATTTCAAACAGCCGGTGGCAAGCGTGATCGGATCAAGAATCCTGCCTACCATCATCATGGTAGGCCTTGCAGAGATTATTGCCATCATAACGGGTATCTTTCTTGGCGTCCTTGCCGCCTGGAAAAGAGGAACGAAGATCGACGTTGGGACTCTTGGATTTTCCCTCATTACTTATTCCATTCCCACCTTCTGGCTTGGAATGATCATGGTTGTCATATTCAGCGCCAATCTTCATTTATTTCCCACCAGCGGAATTCTTACACCCGGCATGACCTACCATTCCGTTTCGGCATTTGTGTCCGACTATGCCAGGCATCTGATTCTTCCCATGCTCACCATGAGCATCGTACTCATCGGCGAGTATGCCCTGACCATGCGGAATACTCTCATCGACGTGCTGTCGGAGGACTATATCACCACGGCCAAGGCCAAGGGCTTCGACAACAGATATATTCTGAGGAAGCATGCAATGCCCAACGCCATGCTTCCCATGGTGACCATAATCGCCATCAATCTGGGACTGGTGGTGGGCGGCACCGTACAGGTGGAGACGATTTTTTCCTGGCCCGGTCTGGGGAGCTTGATGTATGAGGCGCTGAAAGCAAGGGATTATCCCCTGCTGCAGGGGGTCTTCCTGTTAGTGACCGTTTCTGTCGTCATTGCAAATCTCATCGCAGATATCACTTATTCCTATATCGATCCCAGAGTAAAGGACTAGAAGGGAGGGGAAAGAATATGAATGACAAAGAATATCGCTTTCGTAAGCTGAAGGAATTTCTTCGCGCGGTAAGAAACAACAAGGCCGCACTACTTGGATCGGTGACGCTGCTGTTCTTCCTCCTGGTCGCGGTTTTGGGACCGGCATTTATCCCCTTCTCCACCATGGAATTCGGAGAGGTTGAGGATATGCTCCTTCCTCCCGGAGGAGAGCACCTGCTGGGCACAGACGATATGGGAAGGGACATTCTGGCCAACCTGATATCAGGAGCTCGGATTTCGTTGCTCATCGGGATCACTGCCACAGCCATCTCCATGATCATCGGCTGCTCTATCGGCATTGTGTCCGGATATTTCGGAGGACGGATCGACCAGCTCCTGATGCGATTCACGGATTTCTTCCTGGTCATACCCTGGCTCCCTCTGATGATGGTTCTTGCGGCGGTGCTTGGAACCAGCGTCTGGAATATCATTTTTGTTATCGGGATTACCAGCTGGGCTGGAACGGCGAGGGTCGTCAGAGCGCAGACCCTGTCGGTCAAGGAACGGCAGTTTGTAGAACGGACAGTATCGATCGGCGCCGGCAGCAGGCACATCATGCTGCATCACATCCTTCCCAATGTGTTTCCCCTCGTCTTTGCCAACACGGTATTGGTCGCTTCCGTCGCCATCGTATCGGAAACGACACTGAGCTTTTTAGGTCTGGGAGATACCAGCCATGCCAGCTGGGGCATGATGCTGCATTATGCCTTCGAAAGCGGAGCGGCAAGCGCCGGTGCATACTGGTATTATCTTCCCCCGGGTATCTGCGTGGTTGCAGTGGTTTTGTCGTTTACCCTTATGGGATATGCCTTTGATGAAATCCTCAACCCGAAGCTGAAGGGCAGGTGAGAATATGAAGTTATTGGAAGTTGAAAACCTGAATACCTGGTTTCGGACATCAAAGGGCTGGCTGAAGGCGGTCAACGGGGTGAGCTTTGATCTGGATTATGGCGAAGCCCTGGGTATGGTGGGAGAATCCGGCTGCGGAAAGACCACTTGCGCGCTTTCCATTGCCAAGATGCTGCCACGGGAAGGGGAAATAACCGATGGAAGGATTCTTCTGGAGGGCGCGGATATGGCTTCTCTGCCGGAGGAGGAAATCCGCAAGCGGCGCTGGAAGGACGTTTCCATCATCTTTCAGGGCGCCATGAACGCGCTGAATCCCGTCATGAAGGTGGGGGACCAGATTGCAGAAGCCATTCTGCTCCATGACAGGGTAAGCAGGGAAGAGGCCAAAAGACGAACGGCGGAGATCCTCGAACTGGTAGAGATCCCCGGAAAAAGAGCGGCCAACTATCCTCATGAATTCAGCGGAGGAATGAAGCAGCGAGCCATGATCGCCATGGCCCTGGCCTGCAATCCCAAGATCGTCATCGGAGACGAACCAACCACGGCCTTGGACGTTATGGTGCAGGCCCAGATTCTGAACCTGCTGGAGAAAATCAGGAAGGAATATAGGATGGGCTTTATTCTGATCACCCACGATCTTTCCATACTGGGCGAAACCTGCGACAGGATTGCTGTGATGTACGCGGGCAAAATTGTCGAAATGGGCACGGTGGAGGACATTTTTCAACATACTGCCCATCCCTATACACAGAGGCTCATCGCTTGTTTCCCCGATATTCAGGGCGATAAAATCATACCGGAGGGAATTCCCGGAGCGCCTCCCAATATGCTGACGCCGGGGCAGGGCTGCCCCTTCGCGCCACGATGCCACAGGAAGCAGAACGGCTGTGAGACCCTGGAACCTGTGCCTCGCAAGCTGAGTGAGAAGCATTTTGCAGCCTGTCATCTTGTAGCGGGAGGTGGAACGATTGGATGATATTATCAGGGTTGACCGGATGAAGGTCTATTATGATCTAAAGGATTCTTTTACTTCCGGTCTGATTTCGAAAAAGAAAAAACAGGTCAGGGCGGTCGATGATATTTCCCTGACCATCGGCAGCGGAGAGATCCTGTCGCTGGTTGGCGAGAGCGGAAGCGGAAAAACCACCACGGGAAAAGCGATCCTCCAGCTGACGAAAATTACTTCCGGCGAGGTGTTTTTCCGGAACACAATGATCGAACCCGGAAATAAGGAATTTATGAGAGGCTTTCGGCAGAAAGCCCAGATGATCTTCCAGGACCCGTACCAGGCCATGAATCCCAGAAACCATATACTGGATATTATTGCGGAACCCCTTGACGTCAATCAGCTGGCGGGATCCAGGAAGGAGAGGGAGGAAAGGGTGGTTCTTGCTCTGGAGGAGGCGGGTTTGGCGCCGGGAAAAGACTATCTTTACCGGTATCCCCATGAGCTGTCCGGTGGCCAAAGACAGCGCGTCATCATCGCAGGGGCTGTGATCATGAATCCGGACTTCATCGTTGCCGATGAACCGGTATCCATGCTGGACGCGTCCATACGCACAGGAATTTTGCGGCTGATTATGAAATTCAGGGAGCAGCGGGGACTTGCCTATCTGTTTATTACCCATGACCTTTCACTGGCCTGGCTGATTTCGGACCGGATCGCCATCATGTATCTGGGAAGTATTATGGAAGTCGGAAAGGCAGACGAAATCATCAAGCACGGATTGCATCCCTATACCAGAGCATTGACAAAGATCATGCCCACGCCCGGGGTCAACCGAAACAGAGAGAGGATTACGCTTCCGGGAGAAATCCCATCGGCTTCGGAAGAAATCGCAGGATGCAAATTCAGAGCCCGTTGCGTCAGTGCCATGCCGATCTGCGCCGAACAGCGTCCCGAACTGGAAGAGGTGGGAGACGGTCATTTTGTCGCATGTCATCTTTGCGGGCAGTAGGAAACAAAATCGAATAACAAAATGTGAGGTTGTCTATGATCAAACAGCAAGCTTCCTTCAGAGAACAGATCGAAGCATATATAAAAGAGCATGAAACAATGATTATGACCGATCTGCAGAAGCTGATTTCCTTCCGTACGATTTTGGAGGAAAAAGGAGAACTGAGGGATTGCCTGAATTGGTTTCTCGGACGCGCTGCGGATATGGGTTTTACGGTGTCCAAAACAACCACCGATGACGTAGGTGTGGTGGATGCCGGACAGGGAGACGAGACCCTTGGAATTCTGGTCCATTTGGACGTGGTGGATATCGGTGATTCGGAAAAATGGCGTTTTCCGCCTTTTTCCGGAACCATAGCCGATGGCAGCATCTGGGGCAGGGGAGCCATGGACGATAAGGGAGCTGCAATCATCTGCCTGTATGGGATGAAAGCGCTTTTGGATCTGGGGGTCCAGTTTCATAAAAAAATCCGGCTTATCGTCGGGACCAGCGAGGAAGGAACCTGGACGGACATTCAGAACTTCAAGAATCAATTCCAGAGTCCCGATTATGGGTTTACTCCCGACGGAGATTTTCCAATTTATAATATTGAAAACGGTTATACCGATGTAGTACTTGAATTTGATGAAAGTGGAACCACAGGTCTTTTCAAGGAATTCGACGTGTATTCCGGAAAAAGCGCTAATACGGTGCCGTCCAAGGCGACTTTGACCATAGACGGCGTGCGGCATATCTTTGACGGAGTTTCCGCTCACAGCTCCACGCCGGAGCTGGGGGACAACGCCATTCTGAAGCTTTGCGCTTCTGCTCCGTGGGGACGCGGGGACGCAGGCACCAGCATCGGAGCAGGAGCAGCTTTTCACTTTTGCCGCTTCGTCAATGAAAAGTTAGCTTGCGATATTTTCGGCGGGGGATTAGACTTGAAAAGTGGCGAAACCTACTGGGAGGGTCAAAATCTGGGCAGGACGAAAATCGCTCCCACGGTATTAAGAAGAGTGGGCGACAAAGTGGTACTGAACGTCAACATCAGACAGAATGCGAGCCTTACGAGGCAGGATATTGAAGACGCATTTCGCAGGTTCAGCGGGGAGTATCATTATCAATTTACGATTCCTGTCTTCCTGGATGCAATGAGGGTCAGCAGCAAGCGGAAAACTCTTGCCGTGATGGCGCAGACCTATGAGGACTGGGGCTACGAGAACCGGTTCATTGCTGCCGCAGGAACAAGCTATGCGAAAGCGATGAAGAATATTGTAACCTGGGGTCCCTGTTTTCCGGAGGACTTATCCTGCGCTCATCAGGAAAACGAACGGATCGGCCTGCGCTCGCTGTTCCGGGCAATGGGAATCTATACCGATTATATGCATAGGGTCGTTTCCGATCCGGAAAGTTATTTAGAAAGATAAGCGAAGGTCAAAATCATGGATGAAAGAATGACAAGCCTTGAAAAAGCGTTACATCTGCTCTTTCTTTTTGCAGAGGAGCCATATGAATATACTGTTCCCGAACTGGTGGAAATCACCGGTCTCAACAGAACTACAATTTACCGCAATATCGTGGTCCTGGAGGGAAACGGGCTACTAATAAAAAATGAACGGGGGAAAAGCTACAAGCTTGGACCTATGGCCTATCGCCTTGGCTCCGTATATCTGCAGAACGCCAATTACGAGGAAAACATTCTCAATATCCTGGAAGCCATTGCGCAGGAATCCAGGGAGTCGGTAGGTCTGGCCCGAAGAGAGGGCAACCGGGTCGTCTCCATTTATTCCGTCGAAATTCACCAGCCGGTTAAAATGAACGACAAACCGGGCGAATTCTATCCGATGAATACCGGAACCTACGGGAAATGCCTCATGGCGTATCACGATCAAAAAGAGGTGGAAAAACTGTTTGATCAGAACGCGCCCTTTGAGAAGCTTACAAAGAACACCATAACGGAGAAGGGCGAGCTTATGGAGGAATACCGAAGAATCAGGGAGGCCGGTTTTGTGACCAGCATAGAGGAATCCTTTCCTCTGGTGATTGGGATCGGGATCCCGCTCACTGGCAGCACAGGGGAAGTGAAAAATGTGGTTTCTATTTCCTTCTTCAAGGAGGAGAATTATCTGGAGAAGATGGAAAGCCTGAAGGAGCTCCTGCTGCGCTACAAGGATGAACTGGAGCGATATATTGTGTAACAATAAATGGAGGTAAACGGGGTGGAGCAAAAGGACCGGGAACTGTTGGCAAGACTGCTTCCCTTCTGGGATAAACTGAAGGAAACTGAAAGAAAGCAGGTTTTCGACCATACCATTTTAAACACTTACCAGAACGGTCAGAATGTCCATGGGGGCCATGACGATTGCACCGGTGTCATCGCAGTGAAGTCGGGACGGCTGAGAGTATATCTTTTATCCGAAGACGGCAAGGAGGTTACGCTTTTCAGACTGCTTGAACGGGATGTCTGCCTGCTTTCCGCTTCCTGTGTCATGAGAAATATTTCCTTTGACATCCATGTGGACGCCGAAGGACTGACGGAGGTATTCGTTTTGAACTCATCCATCTATGATGGGATAGCCAGAGCGAATCCCGCGGTCGGCTCTTTTATGACCGAAATGATTTCCATGCGGTTTTCGGAAGCTATGTGGGTCATGGAGCAGATTCTGTTTATGAAAATGGATAAGCGCCTTGCCATGTTTCTTTTGGAGGAAGCCAGCCTGGAAAACGGAAACGCCATAACGCTGACTCACGAACAGATTGCCGGCCATCTGGGAAGCGCCCGGGAGGTCATTTCCAGAATGCTGAAGTACTTCTCCAACGAAGGGATACTCAGCGTTTCCCGGAAGGACATCGTGATACAAGACCGAAAACGTCTGATGGAGTTTGCAGATAAATAAACGGCAATTCCCGGTAACGGCACGGCACCTTCCCTGCATCGGTCCATAAAAGGGAAGGGCTTTTTTTTTATGCATTATGGAACCGGAATTTTTTTGGAATTTTGGATTCGGATTTTATTTATTAGGGCATCACGGGAAAGGATGATCGTATTGACGAAGAATTTTTTGTTGTTGGTAAAAAAAATTTATGGTATACTTATCGGAACTAATAAAAGGGACAATACGTCCAAGGGGTACGGGACTAGAGGGAACCGTCGGATTATTTAAAAGGGAAATTATGTAACCGAGAGGGGGATAAAAAAATGCTTGAAACAAAATTTAACACATTGGACAGCAAATACTCGGAAATCACACCTGAGATTCTCGAGCTGACGCAATTGTGCATTGAAAACAGTTCCATAGAACCGGAGCTTTACACAAAGTATAAGGTGAACAGGGGACTCAGGGACCTAAACGGCAACGGAGTGCTGACTGGTCTGACTGAGATCTCCGACATCCAGGCCTTTGATGAGGTTGACGGTCAAAAGGTGCCATGCGAAGGAAAGCTGTTTTTCAGAGGTATCGATATCGAAACCTTTGTGGATGGCTTCATTAAGGAAAACCGCTTCGGATTTGAAGAGGCCGCCTATTTGCTGATCTTCGGGAAGCTTCCCACAGTGCAGCAGCTAGCTGATTTTTCCGACCTGCTGGCTCGGTACCGGACTCTGCCTACCAGCTTTGCAAGAGATATCATCATGAAAGCGCCTTCCTCGGACATGATGAATACGCTGGCAAGAAGCGTATTGACGCTTCATGCCTATGATACCAAAGCGAATGATATCAGCATTCCAAATGTACTCAGACAGTCGCTGCTGCTGATCGCAGTGTTTCCGCTGCTTTCAGTGTACGGTTATCAGACATACCGGCATTACTTCGGAGGGGACAGTCTTTTCATCCACACGCCGAAGCCAGAGCTTTCCACAGCGGAGAATATTCTCCATATGCTGAGACCCAATTCAAAATATACGGAGCTGGAGGCTAAGATTCTGGACGTAGCGCTTGTTCTTCATGCAGAGCACGGCGGAGGAAACAATTCCACCTTTACAACCCATGTGGTCTCATCCTCGGGAACAGACACCTATTCGGTGGTGGCGGCATCTCTGGGATCTCTCAAGGGACCGAAGCATGGCGGCGCCAACATCAAGGTGGTGCAGATGTTTGAGGATCTGAAGAAAAACGTAACCGACTGGTCTGATGAGGATCAGGTGGCTGCCTATCTGAGGGATCTGCTTCACAAGAAAGCCTTTGACAAGGCGGGCCTGATTTATGGCATGGGACATGCCGTATACTCATTGTCCGACCCCAGAGCGAACATTTTCAAGAAATTTGTGGAAAGCCTTTCCGCAGAAAAAGGCAGGATGGAGGAATTCAAACTATACGCGATGGTGGAACGGCTTGCAGCCGAAATCATCGCCGAGGAGCGGAAAATTTACAAAGGGGTCAGCGCCAATATCGACTTCTACAGCGGTTTTGTTTACAGCATGCTTGATCTGCCGCTGGAGCTGTATACCCCGATTTTTGCCATTGCAAGAATTGCAGGATGGAGCGCCCATCGCATTGAGGAACTGATCAATGCGGGCAAAATAATCCGCCCGGCCTATAAAAGTGTCTCTGCCAGAAAGGATTATGTTTCGATCCAAGAACGTTGATTGTTATATTCTGTTCTGATGAATCCGAAATCTTTGGATGTGTAGGTATCTGGTGAAGTATGACAGAGGGATGCAGAGGAAAAACCATAAGGCGGTAAAACCAAGACAGATCTGCCCCAGGAAGTTATATTGATAGCTTGAATAATCCCAGACATTCCAGCCTAGCCAGAGATTTACGATGCATCCGACGACGAGCTCGATCGCCGTGATAATAAAAGCTCCGATCAAGGCTTTCTGCCAGAGCGGGGCTTTTTCATTCCTTGAATTCACATAATACAGGATTACAAAAACAACCCCTCCTGTCACAAGCATGGTCCAGTGGGTGTAGCCCCGGAAAAGTGTTTCCATAAGGCCGTATCCCACGGCTCCGATGAAAAATATCGCAAAATATTTCTTCCACTGTTTTGATAAAGCGAAACTCTCCATGATATCTCCTTCTCTTATTGCGTTTCAGTTTCGGATCCACTTCTTTCGTCACTTTCTTTTTCTTTATTATTCGTGATCCATTCTCGTTTATAGCTGGAAAAATATCTTGATCAGGAATAGAGTAATGGCAATGTTGGATAAATTATTCCGTAAATTGATTCCAGCCGGATTGAATGAAAACCGATGACGGACCGCTTCATGGAACAGAGCTTGCCTTTCCTCCAGCGGAAATGATACAATGAGGGAAACATATAACTCTGAGGAGTGTGAAGGTGGAACGGTGAATATCTTGATCAGCGGCGGCTGCAAAAATGGAAAGTCCTTTTTTGCGCAGCAGCTTGCAAAACAGCAGGCTTACGGAGGAAAACCCCTTTATTATATTGCGACGATGGAACCGGCTGATGAAGAGGATCGGGACCGGATTTTGCGACACCGGAAGGAGCGGGAAGGCTGGGGCTTTACCACCCTGGAACAGAGTCGTGCAATCGGGGAGCTGATGGCGGACTTTTCCGGCAGCTTTCTGCTGGACAGCGTCACCGCGCTGCTTTCAAACGAGATGTTCCGGAGGGACGGTTCGGTGGATCGCAAAGCTCATCTGCGGGTTGCGGAGGAGCTTTCCCGCCTTGCAGACCGGAGCGGCAGTGTTGTATTCGTATCCGACTATATCTTTTCCGACGCGATAAAATACGATGAATTGACCGAGCTGTACCGCAGGGGACTCGCTTGGGTCGATCGGGTGCTGGCTCAAAAATGCGATGCAGTCGTGGACGTATCCTACGGAAATATTCAATGGCTGAAAGGCAATATTGCCATTGAAAATCAAGAATAGAATGAATGAAAATGGAAAGGAAGAATGACGCCTTGAAGTATATTCAAGCTTTTTTCATGTCGTTAGGCATGTTCACAACCATACCATGTCCCTACCGTCCATGGAATGAAAAGGCGCGGCAGCTGATGCTGGTCTTTCTTCCCTTGGTCGGCCTCATTGTGGGCTTGATCTGGTATGGGATTTACCTGCTTGCGGAGTGGATCGATATTCCTCTGCCGCTGGGCACAGCTGTACTGATGCTATTTCCTTATCTTATTACAGGCTTTATCCACCTGGACGGTTTTCTGGATACGTCTGACGCCATTCTTTCCCGGAGCTCCCTTGAGGAAAAGCTTCGGATACTGAAGGACCCGCACACTGGAGCCTTTGCGGTTATTTCCGCAGCCGTTCTGTTTATCGTCTGTTTTGCATCCATGCTTTCGGTGATGGAACAGGTCAACCTGAAACAGGCTCTTGGGATAGCGGAGGGGGACCCCATGCTGGCGCTGATTTTGATCCCGGTGATCACACGGTGCTGTTCGGCTATCGCGGTGCTTGCGGGAAAACCCCTTGCCCACAGCCAGTACCGGGAGGAGCCCGGTACGAAAAAGCCTGTGGCCGCGGTAACGGCAGTGAGTCTGATGGGATTGGCCGCTATCCTTTTGTCTCTGGCAATCGGAACGGGAATATTTGGATTCGCTAGAACTCCCGCCACAGCAATTGTGCTGGCAGGTGCTGCCGCCGGGTATCTTATCGCGATTCTGGGCGCCGTTCGTCACCTGAAAGGAGTATCGGGAGATCTGGCAGGCTACGCCCTTACCATCGGAGAAGGATGCGCCCTTATAGTGCTGGCATTGACAGCTTAGACGGCAGCATGCGATATTTGACTGCAACATTTGAAGATTACATGCAGGTTGGAAGGTAATATACAATCTTGAACGATATGCAAGAATAGGAATACACTGAAAGAAAAGGAGTAAAAGATGCACTTGATTTTTGGCGGTGCCTATCAGGGGAAGCTGAATTATGCAAAGGAACGATACCAAATCGGTAATGAGGACATTTTCTTTTGTCCCAACGGAGAGAACGATTCTGCCGAACCCGCCATTGATTTTACAAAAAAGGCGATCTACGGACTGGAAGATTTTATCTTCTGCTGCATGCGCAGCGGGATAGAGGCAAAAGACTATCTGATCGCTAACCGCGACAAATGGGAGGACAAGATTTTTCTCTGTACCGACATCTCGTCCGGCGTGGTTCCCATGGACGCGGAACTCAGGGCCTGGAGGGAAATGGTCGGAAGAACGCTGATTTATTTGGGAAAGGAAGCGGAGGAGGTCACCAGAATATTCTGCGGTCTTCCTCAGAAAATAAAGTAATGGGAAAGATTCATTTAATCAGACACGGAACAACGGAAGCGAATAAAGCGCAAATGTACTACGGAAGTACGGATCTGCCTCTGAGCAACGAGGGCGTCGACATCGTAGCGGACCTTGCCGCTGCAGGAAAATATCCGAAAGCCGACGGAGCCGACCTTTATACCACAGGCATGCTGCGGACGGAGCAGACCTTTTTTCTAATCTATGGCTGTAAAGAACATCAGGTGCTGCCTGAGTTGAGAGAATACCATTTTGGCGAATTTGAAATGAAAACTCATGATCAGCTTTCAGAAAACGAAGCTTATCAGAAATGGATTGGTGACAAGGAAGGACAGACCTCCTGCCCCAACGGAGAAAGCCCCAATGATTTCCGTTCCAGAATTGCAGCGGGATTTTCCAAAATACTGGAAAGGCATAAGCGGGAGGAGGACCGGGACAAAAACAGCATCCTGATCTGCCACGGCGGCGTCATTTCACTGATCATGGGCATCTGCTTTCCCCATTCTGCGAAGAACATCTTCCAGTGGCAACCGGAGCCGGGCAGGGGGTATTCCATTCACATCGACGAAGGCCAGCCCGTCTCGTACGAGGAAATCTGACAAGAGGCATTCCGAGACAAGCGATCGGGGAGCCGGAATAGAAAACATGAAAAAAATCATGCCGCGCAGGTCGAGGCATGATTTTTTTATTATACCAGCTTATACAGCCTTCCGGTTAATATGGCAGCCGCCAGAATTTTAACAGCATCGCCGATGAGAAACGGTACGACGCACATCATCAGTGCAGCTTGAAGCCCGATTGCGGTGATATGCATAAACCAAAGCGTTCCCAATGTATAGCAGACGGCAAGCCCGGCCACCATGGCTGCAATATTTCTGTAAAAGCCATGGCCCAGCCTGGCGGTAACTAGTCCGGTCACCCAAGCGGCGGCGATATAGCCGAGGAGATATCCGCCTGTAGGTCCTGCCAGAACGCCGAAGCCTCCGGTAAAGCCATTGAAAACAGGCAGGCCGATTGCGCCCAGGAAGACGTATACACTCAGGCTGGCCGCTCCGCCTCTGGCGCCAAGAAGTCCGCCCGCGAGAAATACGGATAAGGTGGCAAGGTTCACCGGTACGGGAGTAAAGGGCAGAGGAATCGTAATCATGGAACAGACCGCGGTCAATGCGGCAAAGAAAGCATAAAGTATCAGTTTTTTCGTTTTCATGCAATACCCCTTTAATTTCGTGATTTGAGGTAATTATACAAATAGTTGAGCTTATTGTCAACCTAAAAGCGGTCATGAGTTTACAATAAGCCGCAAAACAGCAGCCGAAGAGATAGGAGATCTGCAGCCGGCAATACCGCAAACCGGAAGCCAGAGCCACCTTCGACAGCGTCAGATTCCTTATTTGCTAAAATTATCAAATGAATGGAAAACCCATTGACTTTATTGCTTTAAAGTGATAGCATAATAACGTGATAAATTATGAACGGTCTGGAACAGATCGGCAGAAAGAGGAAATGGAATGAAGAAATATGACCGGATTACGCCGGAAGGAACAAGAGATTTGTTGTTTCAGGAATGCGCTGCGCAGAGGAGCATCATGGAAACCCTGAGGGAAACCTTTGAACGCAGAGGATATCACGAGGTTGTCACCCCGGGCTTTGAATTTTATGATGTCTTTTCCTCCAATTCCATGTACTTTCCCCAGGAGAGCATGTACAAGCTCATCGACCAAAAGGGGAGACTGCTTGCCATGAGGCCCGATTCCACCATTCCCATTGCCCGGCTCACGGCTACCAAGCTGAAAGGCCATTCTCTGCCCATCCGGTTGTATTACGCCCAGCGTATCTATCGGCAGCAGCCTGAGCTTCGGGGCAGAAGCAGCGAGACCATGCAGATGGGAATCGAGCTTGTGGGACTCAGCTCCTTTGAATCGGATATCGAAATCCTGACCACGGGAATGGAGGCCATGGCATCCTGTTGCGCGGACGATTTCCGGATTGAACTGGGACACATCGGGATATACAAGCTGCTGATGGATAATCTGAAGTGCACCATGACACAGAAGGAGACCATCCATTCTCTCATTGCATCGAAAAACTATGCCGGGTTGTCCGATATTCTTGAACTGTTTCCGGAGAGCAGGACGACGGAAATTCTCAGGGAGCTTCCGAAGCTGTTCGGAGGAAGGGAAGCGCTGGACAAGGCGGCAGAATTGTTTGACGGCTATGATGATAAGCTGCAGGAGATGCTCTCCTATCTGGAACGGATTTTCCAGGGGCTTATGGATCTCAACATGGATAAGGTAATGATCGATTTCGGACTGGTTCATCAGGCTGAATATTACAGCTCACTGATATTTCGTGGATATATCTCTTCCGCTGGAGAGCCGGTTCTGTCTGGTGGAAGATATGATGAGCTGTTCAAGGACTTCGGAGAAAGCCTTCCGGCCACAGGCTTTGGAATCAATGTAGACCAGCTGGCTTCCCGTCTGCTCAGGGAGGCGGACCCGGAAACAGAGGAAGTCGCCATCGACGGAACGGGCCGGAGAAACATCCGGATTGCGCTGACCAAGGGAAGACTGGAACAGTGCATCATCGATCTTTTCGACGAGATGGGATATGACACGTACCATCTGAAGGATAAGGGCAGAAAGCTGCTGCTGACCGTTCCTAATAAAAACATGGATGTGGTTCTTGCCAAAGCAGCCGACGTGATCACCTATGTGGAGCACGGTGTCTGCGACGTGGGCGTTGTGGGAAAGGACACCATTGTGGAAAGCGGAGGGACCTTCTATGAGGTAATGGACCTTGGCATCGGGAAATGCAAGTTTGCATTGGCTGTTCCAAAAGGCTCGGATTTTTACAAGGGCTACCGTACAAAGCGGATCGCAACCAAATATCCCAAGGTAGCCAGCGCCTATTTTGAATCCAAGGGAATGGATGTGGAAGTCATAAAGATCGAAGGCTCGGTAGAGTTGGCGCCGCTTTTGTCCCTGGCGGACGGGATTGTGGATATCGTCGAAACGGGAACGACTCTCCGTGAAAACGGTCTGGAGATCATCGAGGAAATCCGGAATGTTTCAGCCCGGCTCATCGTGAACGTAGCGAGCATGAAGCTAAAAAAGAGGGAGATCGAAGAACTGATTTCAGACATTCAAGAGAAGGTGAGGCGATAGCATGGAAATAATATATGCCAATAAGGAAGCGGAATACCGATTTATTGATAGATTGAAAAAAAGAGCCGGAGAGACAGGGATTGCGACCAACGCAAAGGTTCTGGACATCATCAATGAAGTCAGGACAAGGGGTGACCAGGCAATCCGGAGCATGGGAATGAAATTTGACGGCGCCTGCCCCCGGAGCTTTGAGGTGTCGGCGCAGGAAATCAAGGAGGCCTATGACCGGGCTGATCCCGCTTTGAAAAAGGCTCTTCAGCATGCAAAGGACAATATCGCAGCGTACCATGAAAAGCAAATCCGGCAGGGATATGAAATCAAAAAAGAAAAAGGGATCATTCTGGGACAGCTTGTCCGGGGATTGACCCGTGTGGGGATTTATGTCCCGGGGGGAACCGCGGCTTATCCTTCCACCGTACTGATGAACGCCATCCCGGCCAGGTTGGCAGGAGTGGAGGAAATCATCATGGTAACTCCTCCGGTGGTTGAGAAAAAGGAAGGTTCGGAGCCAGTCTGCAGGGCAAATCCAGATATTCTGGCCGCTGCATGGCTGGCAGGAGTGGACCGGGTCTTCCTGGCAGGCGGCGCGCAGGCGGTGGCAGCGCTTGCCTACGGCACGGAGAGCTTCCCGGCGGTGGACAAAATCGTCGGCCCCGGCAATATCTATGTTGCTGCAGCAAAGAAGCTGCTCTACGGACAGGTGGACATCGATATGATCGCCGGCCCCAGCGAGATCCTCATCATAGCAGACGAGGACGCGAATCCGGGATATATTGCAGCCGACCTTATGAGCCAGGCAGAGCACGATCCCATGGCTTCCGCTGTGCTGCTCACCACCAGCGAAGCAATCGCGCGGGAAACCATCAGGGAACTGGAGCTGCAGAAGGAAAGAATGGAAAGACGGACCATTATTGAACAGTCCCTTGCCGACTATGGCTCCGCCATCATCTGCGGGAGCATGGAAGAAATGGTTGAGCTGGCCAATTTTATCGCACCGGAGCACTTGGAGCTGATGATGAAAAATCCCATGGAGCAGCTTCCCCGCATAAAAAACGCCGGCTCGATCTTTTGCGGAGCCTTTGCCCCCGAACCTTTGGGCGATTATCTGTCGGGAACCAACCATGTGCTTCCCACATCAGGTACCGCAAGGTTCTCCTCTCCTCTGGGGGTTGACAGCTTCCTCAAGAAGACCAGTTATACCTTCTATACGAAAGAAGCCTTGGCGGAAGACAGGGATGATGTCATAGCGATTGCGGAAAAGGAAGGGCTCGGAGCCCATGCCAATTCCATCCGGGTTCGGTTTGAATAGGAAAGAACAGCCCCAGACCGGATATTTTTCACGGATTGGATCGGAATATTGTGAGGTTATGCTGATGAAGTACGAATTGAATGAGAAATTGAGAAATCTGGTTCCCTACGACGCGGTAGCCGGAGATTACAAAATCAGGCTGGATGCCAATGAAAGCTTTATTAATCCTGGGGAAAGCTTCGGGGAGCAGTTTCTGGCGGCATTTTCCAAGGTGCAGTTCAACAGGTATCCAGATCCCAAGGCCGCAGAGTTGTGCCGATGTTTTGCGGGATATTATGGTATCGATCCCGCCTGTGTTGTTGCGGGCAACGGTTCCGACGAGCTGATCGCCGTGATCATGGGCGCATTCCTGAGGCCCGGCGACAAAGTGCTTACCTTTTCTCCGGAGTTTTCCATGTATCAGCTGTATGGAGAAATTTATGACAAGGAAAACATCATCGTCAGGAAGAAGGAGGATTTGATACTTACGGCAGGGGATGTTCTGGATGCAGTCAATGAGTGCCACCCGGAAGCAATTGTCATTTCCAACCCATGCAGTCCCACATCCCTGGTCATGAGCAGGGAGGACGTGCTGCACATCATTGAAAGCACCGATGCACTTGTTATCATCGATGAGGCATATATGGATTTTTCCGATCAATCCATACTGAAAGTGGCGGGAAAATATGATAATCTGATTGTATTGAAAACATGTTCCAAGGCATGGGGCATGGCAGCGATCCGCTTGGGGTTCGCCGTTTCCCCCCCAAAGATCATCCGGGCGCTTCACAGTGTCAGGTCTCCCTATAATGTGGACTCCCTGACCCAGGCAGCGGGTTGTGTGATTCTTTCCAATCACGATTACATCAAAAAAGCGGTGGAGGAAATAAAAAAGTCCAGGGATTATCTATATCAAGGCCTGGCGGAACTGGAAGAAACCAAGGAGGTCATCAGGGTCATAAAGCCGGATACAAATTTTGTCCTAATGGAATGCGAAGATGCAGAATCCATTTTTGAAGAACTGAAAAAGCGTTCCATCATCGTTCGCAGACTGGGCAATTATTTGAGAATTACAGCGGGGACAAGGAAGGAGAATGATGCATTGATTCATGCTCTTTCCCAAATATTGAGGAGGGTATCGTCATGAGAGAGGGATTCGTGAAAAGAGAAACGAAGGAAACATCCATAGAAGCATCCTTGAACCTGGACGGGCAGGGGATATACGAAATCAGTACGGGGCTCGGCTTTTTCGATCACATGCTGACCGCCTTTGCAGTCCACAGCGGTTTTGATCTAAAGCTGATATGCAGGGGGGATCTGGAAGTCGACTGCCATCATACGGTGGAGGATGTGGGCATTGCGCTGGGAAAGGCTTTTTCGGACGCCCTGTCCGAAAAAACAGGAATTGCGCGTTACGGCAACTTTACAATTCCCATGGATGAAGCCCTTGCTTCCTGCTGCATCGATATCAGCGGAAGGCCGTTTTTGGTCTTTCGTGCGGAATTCGGAGATTACCGCCTTGGGGATATGGACTCCGCCATGGTGGAGGAATTTTTCAGAGCTTTCGCGATGAACGCCATGATTACCCTGCATATCAATCTTCTCTACGGCAGGAACGATCACCACAAAGCGGAGGCAATCTTCAAGTCCTTCGCCCATGCGCTGAAAACGGCGGTGAAGATAGAAGGCGGCGAAATTCTGTCCTCCAAGGGCTGTTTATAGCATGTGAATGAGGTGCAATTATGATAGGAATTATCGATTACGGGGCGGGAAATCTGTTCAGCCTGAAAAATGCGCTGGACTTTCTGGGACTTGCAAGCGTCGTCACCTCTTCCGCCGATGAAATACGGAAAGCGGACCGCCTAATCCTCCCCGGCGTAGGAGCATTTCCCGACGCCATGAAAATGCTGGAGGCTTCCGGGCTTACGGAAACGATTCTGCAAGAGGCGGCAAGAAAACCGCTGCTGGGGATTTGTCTGGGAATGCAGATGCTTTTTGAATACGGCTACGAGTTTGAAAAGGTGAAGGGGCTTTCCCTGATTCCGGGAGAGGTGAGTCTTATCGAAGCACCGGGGCTGAAGATCCCCCATATGGGATGGAGCGATGTGAAAATCGAGAATTCGTGTCCCCTTTCGGAAGGCATCAAGGAAGGAGACCGGTTTTATTACGTTCATTCCTATAAAGCGGTTACGGATCAGCGGTACGTTTCCTTGTACAGCGAATACGGGGAATACATCCCGGGTCTGGTTTTTTCAGGTTCCGTTTACGGAACCCAGTTCCACCCGGAGAAAAGCGGAGAAATCGGCTTGAAGATACTGAGAAATTTCTGGGCCCTGTGACTGAAAAATCGGTTTAGGCCCCAATTCGAACAATAGAATTATTCGGGAGGACGAAAATGATCATATTACCGGCGATCGATATCAAAGACGGACAATGTGTCCGGCTGACCAAGGGCGACTTTTCCACCGTGGAAAAGGTAGCGGAGGATCCGCTTTTAACGGCCCTTTCTTTTCAGGCAGCGGGCGCAGAGTGGATTCATATGGTGGATCTGGACGGTGCCAGGGAAGGCAGCCGGAAGAACAGTCCGGTGTTTCTGGAAGTGGCGCGAAGCACAGGCTTGAAGATAGAGCTGGGCGGCGGCATCAGAACGGCGGAAAGCATTGATTACTATATGGAACAGGGCATCTCCCGGATCATCATCGGCTCCGCGGCGATTTCCAGTCCGGAACTGGTCAAGGCGGCGGTGGAGAAATACGGAGACCGAATTGCCGTGGGCATCGATGCAAGAAACGGAATGGTTTCCGGCAACGGATGGCTGACAGACAGCAGTGTCACCTATTTGGAACTGGCCAAGCGGATGGAGGACATTGGAGTGAAGTACATCATTTACACCGACATCTCAAAGGACGGCACGCTATCGGGTCCGAACCTGGAGCAGCTCTTCCTGATCAACGATGCGGTTGACTGCGGCATCATCGCCAGCGGCGGGATCCATACCATGAAGGATATTGTGGCATTAAAGGAAATGGGGCTTTACGGAGCGATCTGCGGGAAATCCATTTATAAAGGAACCCTCTCTCTTGCGGAGGCGGTTGCTTTCTGCGGGGAGGAGCGATGAAGAACATTGTTCCGAAACAGTGCGAGGAGAATTATCATGCTTTCAAAAAGAATCATTCCCTGCCTTGACGTCCGGGACGGCAAGGTCGTGAAGGGGATCAATTTCATAGGAATCAAGGAAGTGGGAGATCCGGTGGAATGCGCCATCGAATATGACAAGCAGGGCGCCGATGAGATCGTATTCCTGGATATCACGGCCACCCACGAGGGCAGGGGGACCATGCTTGACGTGGTCAGAAGGACGGCAAAAAACGTATTCGTACCGTTGACCGTTGGGGGCGGTATCCGCAGCGCCGAGGATTTTCGGGATCTGCTTTTAGCAGGGGCGGATAAGGTGTCGGTCAATTCGGCGGCAGTCCGAAATCCCTCCATCATCTCCGAGGCGGCTTCCCGCTTTGGGAGTCAGTGCGTCGTTGTAGCCATTGACGCGAAGAAGACCGCTTCCGGGAACTATCATGTTTATGTCAGCGGCGGCAGGATCGATACCGGCATCGATGCGGTCCAATGGGCTATGGAAGCCGAGAAACTGGGTGCGGGCGAAATCCTTCTAACCTCCATGGACACAGACGGAACGAAGGAAGGCTTTGACACCGATATGCTCGGCGCCGTCTGCGGAGTCGTCAACATTCCCGTCATCGCTTCCGGCGGCTGCGGCAGCCTGTCTCATTTCACGGAGGTATTTCAGAAAACCTCCGCCGACGCTGCGCTGGCCGCTTCGATTTTTCACTACGGTGAACTGACTGTGAACCAGGTGAAAAGGGAACTGGCTCATCACGGACTGCCGGTTCGTCTGTGACCGGGGTGGAAAACCCATGAGTGGATTCCGGTAAGAACACGATGAATTTAGGAAAGGGTGCGATTCAATGGATTTAAAGAAATATTTCGAAAAGGCGCCGCTGATACCGGCCATCATTCAGGAGAAAAACACGAAAAAGGTGCTGATGCTGGCATATATGAATGAGGAAAGCCTCAGAAAGACCATAGAGACCGGCTATACGTGGTTTTACAGCCGTTCGAGAAACGAACTTTGGAACAAGGGCGCCACTTCGGGCCATGTTCAGAGGGTGGTCAGCATAACAGGAGACTGTGATGACGATACTCTTCTGATTCAAGTGGAGCAGACAGGTCCGGCTTGTCATACGGGTCATGAAACCTGCTTCTTTCAGGAGTCGGGAATTGCAGAGTTCCGAACAAAGGAGGAGCTGGCGCAGCCCTGCCGGGAGAAGGACCCCGTTGGGTCTAATGAAGCTCTGAGGGAGCTTTACCAGGTGGTGACGGAACGCCATAAAACCTTTAGTGAGAATTCATATACCTGTTATCTCTTTCAAAAGGGTCTGGATAAGATACTGAAAAAATGCGGAGAGGAATGCAGCGAGATGATCATTGCCGCAAAAAATGCCGCATCCGGTGAAGAGATGAGAGACGCCGGGCTAGTCGAACTGAAGAATGAAATCTGCGATCTGCTGTATCATATGACGGTACTCATGGTAAACGAAGGTGTGAGTCTGGACGAGATTTATGATATCCTGCAGAAGAGGAGCCAAAAGATCGGGAATCTTAAGACCTTCCACGATTCAGACAAAAATAGCTGAGCAGGGTTATCCGATTACAAACTTTTCAATCGCCCTTGCCACGCCATCCTCATTGTTGGTTGCGGTCACATAGTCCGCCGCATTCCTCAGATCCTCAACTCCGTTGGCCATGGCAACTCCCTTGCCTGCAAACCGGATCATGTCAATATCATTGTAGTTGTCACCGAAGCACATAATTTCCGAGGGCAGAATTCCTTCTTCCTTTGCATATCTTTCGATCGCGGCCGACTTGCTGACCTGGTCCGCACAGATATCAAAGGTGTTGTGCCAGGATACGGTTACGGAGATTCCGGAAATTTCGCAAAGCTGCTGATACAGCTCTTCTCGTGCGCGTTCTCCCTCACATCTGGCCAGCACCTTGTAGATGCTGTCCTTCCCGATGAGCTCGTCGGGTTCGATCTCCAGCATCTGAAACTGCTCTTCCTCAGGAAGCTCGCTGTTGAAGGAATAAAACTGAGACAGGTAATGTTCGAATTTCCTCGTATAGAAGTTTTCTTCACCGTAGCAGTGGAAATACAGATTCTTACCGGTGAGCAGCTGGAAAACCTCTCTCAGCGGCTCTTTCTGAATCGGCCTCCCGTAGATCAGTTTGCCCGCCGCTTCTTTTATAAGGGCTCCATTGCAGGCTAATATCGGCGTGTTCAGATTCAATTCCTTTGCATATTGCCTGGCGCCTCCGAAAATTCTACCGGTTGCCAGCATAAAATCAATCCCCTGTTCCGTCGCTCTATGTATGACCGCCTTCGTATAATCCGAAAGCGTGTGATCATCCCTTAATAATGTTCCGTCCAGGTCGCTTACTATGAGTCGATACATAATTACTCCTTTTCTTGCTTTGTTTCAACGGTGCGTATGCTGATCTCCCCCGAATTAAGGGTAGCCGTGGTGCCGTCGGCATACCTGACCATGAGACCTCCGTCTTCATCGATATCCACCGCTGTGGCTTGTATTCCGCCTGATAAATTCGCTTCCTTGCTCTGCAGCCCGGTAGGGATAATCAGAATTTCTTTTCCTATTACAAAGGAACGTTTTCTGTACTCCGGAATAAAATCCCGGGATTCCAGTTTCTCATTGATTTCAAGCACCTGGTTGATCACTTCGGCAATGAGCCGGTTCCGTGACACGGGAATCTTTCCGCCTTCCGTATTAGAAGAGGCTTCTTCGTACAGGGATCCCGCTATGCCAGAAAGCTCCTCCGGGAAGACTGTGCTGAAGTTGATTCCGATCCCGAGCACAATATGCTCGATCTGTCCGCTTTCAAAGTCTGTAACGGCTTCTGTCAGGATACCGCATATTTTTTTATCTCTATAATATACATCGTTGACCCACTTGATCCGGCATTCCAATCCGGTTACGGCCTCGATGGCCTTGCAGACTGCAACGGAAGCTGCAGTGGTAATGAGCACCGATTTTGCGGTATCGAAACGGGGCCTCAGGATAAAGCTCATATAAATTCCGCTGGAGGAGGGAGAGTAAAAACTGCGTCCCATCCTGCCCCTGCCTTTTGTCTGCTCCTCCGCGATGACAACTGTTCCTGCATCGGCGCCGTCCAGAGCCATTTTTTTAGCGGTCAGGTTGGTGGATTCCACGGATTGAAAGACATGGATCCGATCCTCCATGAAAGGTCGAGTCACATGGGGAAGAATTCCCTCTGCGGAGAGCACGTCGCTATCCGGAGCCAGACTGTATCCTTTGTTGGTAATGGCTTCAATCCGGTAGCCCTCCCTTCGCAGCTCCTGAATCGCTTTCCAGATGGCCGCTCTGGATATGTTGAAACGGTTTGCCAGCTCTTCGCCGGAAACCGCCTTTCCTTTATTTTCTTCCAATGCTTTCAATACATTTCCTCTGGTGGACATGACTCCCTCGCTCCTGCTGCTTCCTGTCGGAAGGAATGGTTGATTGATTGATTCATTCATTACACAAGATTATATGTTTTTTCTTCAAACCATGTCAACCTATTAAATTCTCTTGGTTTTTTCAGATTTAGGTTGTATTCCTAGTTTTCCGATTATATAATATGAGTATACCAAAGTCAATTGATATAATAAGTAAGTATACCAAAGACAATATTTAAATCTGGCGGTGATATCATGAAAATTTCAACTAAGGGCCGTTATGCCCTTCGACTGATGCTGGATCTGGCAATCAATTACACAGGAGACTATATATCAATCAAAAGCATTGCGGCGAGGCAGGAAATCTCAGAAAAATATCTGGAACAGATCATCACCCAGCTCAACCGGGCAGGATATGTGCGAAGTATAAGAGGCGCGCAGGGCGGATACATGCTTTCAAAAGCTCCGAGTGAGTATACTGTGGGAATGATCCTTCGCCTGATGGAAGGCAGTCTGGCTCCGGTGAACTGCGTGGAATCGGATGAGGCCTGCGATAGAGCTGCCGGCTGCGTTACTCTTGAGGTTTGGCAGAAGATCCAGAAGGCAGTTGAAGAGGTGGTCGACAATATAACCCTTGCGGACCTGGTAACCCGGTATCACGAAAAGACTGAGCCCATGTACATGATTTGATCGGGCATGGACTGCCGGGAATGACTGAATGAATTGTGAAAAGAATAATTACTGAATGAATTACTAAAGATGAGGAACACTCCTTCGTGCTAGGCACAGGAGTGTTTTTTCTTTGAAGACGCGCATTTGTCGGAAAAAGTGCAGATTGTTAATAAATTTTCTATTGACAATCCAACGGAATGCTATATAATGTTTTTAATTCATATTATACAGATAGGAATAATAATAAATAATGATCAGCGCCGGGGCGCTAGAATTGAAAGAGGCGCAAATTAGAAGAAAAGGAGATGTTTATTATGTCAGGAAACCAGAACAGAAAGTTGAGATTCGAAACGTTACAGATTCATGCAGGCCAGGAGACACCTGATCCCGCAACCGGAGCGAGAGCGGTACCGATTTATCAGACCACTTCCTACGTGTTTGAAAATTCTGCTCAGGCAGCCGGAAGGTTCGGGCTGACGGAGGCAGGCAATATCTATACGAGAATCATGAACCCAACCTCCGATGTGTTTGAACAGCGTATTGCAGCTCTGGAAGGCGGGGTAGCCGCTCTGGCCGTTTCGTCTGGTTCTGCCGCCGCGACTTATGCGGTCCAAAACATCGCTCATTCCGGAGACCACATCGTCGCCTCAAAGACGATTTACGGAGGAACCTATAATCTGTTTGCGCATACGCTTGCCGATTTTGGAATCCAGACTACCTTTGTAGATCCGGACGAAGAGAACTCTTTTGAGAAGGCGATCCAGGAAAACACGAAGTTGATCTTCATTGAAAGCTTGGGAAACCCGGCCTCCAATGTCATCGACATAGAGGAGGTTGCCGCGGTTGCTCATAAGGCGGGGATTCCGCTCATCGTCGACAATACCTTTGCCACACCATATCTGTGCAGGCCCATCGAGCACGGCGCCGACATCGTGATTCATTCCGCTACAAAATTTATCGGCGGTCACGGAACATCCATCGGCGGCGTCATCGTAGACTCCGGGAAATTCGACTGGGCTGCATCCGGAAAATTTCCTTATCTAACGGAACCGGATCCCAGTTATCACGGAGTCCGGTTTACGGAAGCGGTAGGAGCTTTAGCCTATATCATAAAGGCAAGGGTTACTCTGCTCAGAGATACCGGTTCCGCGCTCAGCCCGTTCAATTCGTTCTTGTTCCTACAGGGACTGGAAACCTTGTCGCTCAGAGTGGAACGGCACGTTTCCAACACCTTGAAGGTAGTCGAATTCTTGAAGAATCACGACAAGGTGGAAAAGGTCGACCATCCTTCCCTTGCTGAAGGCAAACAAAAAACAACTTACGAGAAATACTTCCCCAATGGGGGCGGATCCATCTTTACCTTTGATATCAAGGGAGGAGCTGAGGAGGCGAAGGCATTCATCGACAGGCTTCAAATTTTTTCCCTCCTTGCGAATGTTGCCGACGTGAAGTCCCTGGTGATTCATCCGGCCAGCACCACGCATTCCCAGATGACGGAGAAGGAACTGCTTGACGCGCGAATCCGGCCCAACACGATTCGTCTGTCCATTGGAACAGAGCATGTCGACGATCTGATTGCAGATCTGGCCCAGGCTTTTTAACATAGACAAATTGAGAAAACAGCTCCTGCAGCCCAATTTGCAGGGACACATCCCTAAAGGATGGATTTTAATGAATCCATCCTTTTTTATATGCAGGAAATATCTTAGGAGATGATCTTGACAAAGAAAAAAAGAAAGAATATAATGACAAAGTAATTTACTAAATTAGTAATTTACTGAAAGGGAGATGGGAGTGAGTCGCCAGGAGTCTTTTGAAAAGGCTGCAAAACGACTCTTAATTTTGGAGGGATATAATATGATGAAAATACCAACTACGTTAAAACACAAGCCGGTTGTCGTTGCAGAGGGCTATGGAAACATTGACGGCCGCTATGCCTACCATACGGATGTACAGGGTCTTTCGCTGGGCCTTGCCCAATGGAACGACAGAGGAAAGCTGGATATTTCCGCCAAGATCTGGCGGTATACGGGAGAAAAATGGTCGAGACAGTCGGAGGAAATGCCGCTCCACAGGGTGCTGGACCTGGCTATTTTCCTTTGTGAGGCTGAGAAATATTTCAGGGAAGCCTATCAATACAAAAAGCTGTATGACCCTGAAAATCCCGTCATAGACCGTGTGGGACTGCAGGGCGACGCCATGACGGTCAAAGTCTGTACGGAAAATGATATGATCGACGAAGACATCAAGACGGTCAGGCAAGCGCTGGCAAACGACAGCGAACTTCTGGGAGAGCGTTTCAGCGTACTGTCCCGTCTGCTGAAGGAGCTGGGATACTAGCGCCTGATCGCCTTTAAGGCATCAATGAGAGGAATGAAATCAATTATGGATAAAGATAGAAAAAGAGAAATTGTTAGTGAATACAAGCAGAGAAAGACAAAGGGAGGAATTTATAAGATCACAAACAAGGCCAACGGCAGGTATCTGCTGAAGGCGGAGGTGGATCTAGATTCCTTCCGGAACCGATTCAACTTTTCCATGAGGATGGGAACCTGCCTCCATCCGAAGATGCAAAGGGACTTCAGCCAGTACGGCGCAGAAGCGTTTGAACTGGAGTTTCTTGAGGAGGTGGAGAAAAAGGAGGAGGAAAGCCAAATGGGTTTTAGAGATCGGCTGAAACGATTGGAGGAAACCTGGGCAGATAAGTTTGATAAGGAGAAAGCATATTAGAGCTAACTGAAAAGACTGGAAGCCAAACGTAAAAATTTTGTGAAAAAATATGAAAATGTACTTGACTCTCCCGCGCAGGGGATAGTTTATACTGACTGCAAGAGGTAAGAGAATGTATAAAATCAGCGATTTTTCAAAAATTACAAATTTGTCGGTCAAAGCACTCCGCTATTATGACGAGGAAGGAATTCTCACACCTTCCTGCCGGGACAGCGCCACAGGCTACCGCTACTACAGCGGGGAAGATTTCCAGAGAGCTCAGCTTGTGGTCTTGCTTCGCTCGTTCGAGTTTACCATTTCCGAGATTCGGGACGTGCTGGCAAACTGCACCGACTCTTCCGAATTATCCTGTTGCCTGCTGGAGAAACGGAAAATGATCGAGAGCAGGATATCGAAGGAGAAAGAGCTGATTAAAAAATTGGACCTCTATATCAAACCGAATGAAAGAGAGGTAATCAGTATGAATTATCAGATTGAAGTAAAGGAAATTGCGCCTGTGCTTGTTGCAGCCATTCGTTATAAAGGGAAATACAGCGATGTGGGCAAACAGATCGGGGTGCTTTACAAGGCGGTAAAGGGAGATGCGGCGGGGGCTCCCATCCAGTGCTACTACGATACAGAATATAAAGAAGAAGGAGCGGATATGGAGCTTTGTCTGCCGATTAAAAAGACAATTAACCATCCGGATGTGACGGTAAAAAAGCTGCCGGCAGTCAAGGCGATCTGTACAGTCCATACGGGAAGATATGAGACTCTGAACATTGCCTATAAAGCCCTGATGGATTATGCAAATGAGCATAAGATGACGCTGACCGCCCCATCCAGGGAGATTTACGTCAAGGGTCCGGGAATGATCTTCAGGGGAAATGAAGACCGTTACGTGACGGAGATTATCATACCCTTTGAGGAGACAGGATCCCCGGTGACGGAATAAACAAGTTTACAGATCGGTTTTGGTTTGTTTTTAAGGTTTCCTGAAGAGGAAGCCTTTTTTTCATCCGACAGATTGCTTTTCGAATCCATTTTGAATTGATGAAAATAAGTGGTATAATATGGTCAAAGAAACTCGAATTAAGTCGAATTTCGGGTTCATGAAGAGGGAGTGTATGAAAAAGGATTTTTATCAATCTGCAATCAAGGAAGCCCCTATTGGTTATGCCTGCCATAAAATCATCTGCGATGAATCCGGAGAACCTTCAGACTACGAATTTATCGATGTAAACCCGGAATTCTCCGAAATGTTTTCCCTTGGTGAGACGCAGGTGATCGGCAAACGGTTTTCAGAGATTTTTCCGAGGCTGTATGAAGAAAAGCCGGAGTGGCTGCAGATTACCGGAGATATTGCAGTCAATGGTGATCAGACGAAGCTTGAGCTTTATTCCGCTGATCTTGGGAAATCCTTTCGAATAAAAATCATATCACCGGAAAAATACTATTTCATAACCTATATCATCGATACCTCCGAGGAAAGTGAACAGTCGGAGGCGCTTAAAAATCTGACTGCCGTTTTGGAAGAACCGGAAGAGAACTTTCTGAATCCCAGAAAGGAAAAAAGCAGTTGGAGAAATCGCCTGGACGAGATTGCAGATTTTCTGAGACTGGAAAATGATCAGCAATTTCGCAGGATTATTGAAAACCTGCCGTTTTCACTGAACGTTCTCAGTCTGGACGGAATCATCCTCTTCGCCAATGAAAAGTGCAAGGAGCTTTTTAAGCTGGAGGAGAGCCATATCGGCAAAAGAACCTTTATCAATTTATGGGTTGATCCGGCAAACCGGGAGCATTGGCTGGAAGCAATGGTCCGTGAGAGTATGATCAATGATTATGAAATGCATCTGAAAACGGCAGCGGGGGAGGAATTCTGGGCAATCGGAAGCGGAATGCTCATCGAGTATCAGGGGAGAACCTGTATTTTATCCACGCAAATCGACATCACGGAACGAAAAAGAATGGAATCGGCCCTGAAAATAAGCGAGGAAAAATACCGCCTTCTTACGGAGTTTACCTCGGATGTCATATGGGTATTCAATCTGAAAAAACTGAGATACAGCTATATCAGCCCCTCGATCTACTACCTGACGGGATATACCGCGGAAGAAGCGCAGGAGCTGGGTCTTTTGGATTCGCTGACGGCAGAATCGGCCTTCATCGTAAGGGAGTCCATCGAGCAGCATCTGCAGGAATTCATAACCAATCCGGAAAATCGGAAATCCTATATTCTGGAAATCCGACAGAAGTGTAAAAGCGGCGACGTGATCTGGGTGGAAATATCTACGAAATACCGGTTCAACGACAGGGGAGATATCGAGATCGTCGGAGTCAGCCGCAATATCGAGGAAAGAAAAAGAGCGGAGCGCGAAGTACTGTATCTCAGCTACCACGATCAGCTTACGGGGCTGTACAATCGAAGATTTTTTGAAGAGGAGCTGGAAAGAATCAACTTCCAGAGCAACATGCCTTTGACTCTTGTCATTGCTGACGTCAACGGTCTGAAGCTGACCAACGACGCTTTCGGACATTTTTCCGGCGATGATCTGCTGAAGAGATTTGCGTCCGTACTGAACCGGGAGCTGGGAGCCGAAGATGTGGCGGCAAGGATCGGAGGAGATGAATTCGTACTTTTGCTTCCGAAGACCGATTCGCTGGAAACGGAGCTTCTTGTGAACCGCATCAAGGAAGGCATCGGAAGAGAAAAAACGGAACATGCGATCCTGTCGGTATCCTTCGGATGGGCGACGAAAGAAACAGTGGGCGAAGATTTCGGAACCTTATTCATACAGGCTGAGGAAAACATGTATCACTCCAAACTGGCCGAAAGCTCGAAAATGAAAAGCGATACGATCCGTAAGGCTATGGGAAGGCTTTATGAAAAAAACCCTATGGAGGAAGCCCATTCCCAACGTGTTGCCAAGCTTTGCCGGGAAATCGGAAAAGCTCTTGGATTGCAAGGCAGCGAGTTGATGGAGCTTTCACTTTTGGGAACCATGCATGATATCGGCAAAATCGCAATTTCTGATGAAATTCTCAACAAACAGGAGCCTCTCAACGAAACGGAATGGCTCGAAATTAGAAGGCACCCGGAGGTGGGCTATCAAATCCTGAGATCGGCGATTGAATACGTACCGATTGCCGAAGCTGTTCTTGCTCACCATGAAAGGGCCGACGGTACGGGATATCCGCGGAAACTAAGACTGGACGAGATCCCGCTTCATGCGAGGATTCTTGCAATCGCAGAAGCATATGATATCATGCTCTACGGCAATCCATACGGGAAACCCCGGAAAAAAGAGGTTGTGATCAATGAGCTTCTTGAAAATTCGGGAAAGCAGTTTGACGCAGATCTTGTCAGGATTTTTATTGAACAGGTAGCCCAGTGATCCCGGGATAGTCGGGCGGCCCCGGAGGGATAAATGGAAAAGGATAGAATGAAAAGGAAAGACAACATCGTATTAATCGGAATGCCAGGCTGCGGAAAAAGTACGATCGGCGTTGTGCTTGCCAAGGTATTAGGCAACAGGTTTATTGATTCGGATTTGCTGATCCAGGAAAGGGAAGGCCGCCTTCTCAGCGAGATTCTGGAAGCGGGAGGGCCGGAGAGGTTCAACTTGATCGAAAATGAAGTCATATCTTCCATAAGAGCCGAAAGATCGGTTATCGCTACCGGGGGAAGCGCAGTATACGGCGAAGAAGCCATGGCCCACCTGAGAGACATCGGGACGGTCATCTATATCAAGCTCCCTCTGGAGGAACTGGAAAACCGATTAGGGGACCTGGTTGAGAGGGGCATATCCATGAAGGCCGGGCAGACTTTGAAGGATCTTTATGAAGAACGGACGCCGCTGTATGAGAAATACGCCCACCTGACCGCCAATACGGAAGGGCTGTCAATCAGGGATTCGGTGATGCTGATCCGGGAAATGTGGAAGGCCGGTTCGTCTGTCTCATAATATGAAATATAGAATAGCAAAATAGAAGGGAGCGAGGAAGGCTCCTTTATTATTATTCTGTTAATTACACTTTATTACACTTTTTGCGATTCCGCCATTTCCGCTCTTTTTATGCAAAGAAATATCGCTGAGCGATATTAGAAAAATAAATAAATTAGTTGACAAATAATATTATACGACGTATAGTATTGTCAATCAAACAATATTGCTTGAATATATAGTATGGCAAAGTGAATCGGTTTTGGCTCCATTCGGAGCGTAAGACAGAAAAAGCCATCAGACAAAAGGAGGTATACGAATGGGGTTTCAGGTGGGTTCGACACTGCTGGACGCTTGCGTGCTGTCAGTATTGTCGAGAGGAGATGCATACGGATATGTACTGACCCAGACCATGAGGGATGTAACGGATCTTTCGGAGTCGACCCTTTATCCGGTCCTCAGGAGGCTGCAGAAGGACGGTTATCTGACAACCTACGACCAGCCTTATCAGGGTAGGAACAGAAGATATTACGCCATAACCGAGGAGGGCAGAAAGAAAGTGGACGGGTACAAACGGGATTGGATCCGGTATAAGACGCAGGTTGATAAACTGTTATTTGGAGGGGATGACAATGAACAGGTCTGAATTTTTTACGAAATTGGAGCAGGGGCTATCCAAAGTCCCCAAGGAAGAACGGGACGCCGCCCTGGATTACTATAACGAGTATTTTGACGATGCCGGTCCTGAAAATGAGCAGAGGGTGATCGAGGAACTGGGTTCCCCTCTGCAGATTGCAGCGAGAATCAAGGCGGATTCCGCGGTAAAGAAGCTGGAAGAGGATAAAAAGCCATCGGTGAAAAAGGGGATTTCCGCCGTTTGGCTGGTGATTCTGGCAATATTTGCAGCACCGATTGCGCTGCCTCTGGCCATCGGCGCCGCAGCCCTGGCCATAGGCTTGCTGATCGCTCTGATTGGGATCGTTATCGCGCTGGTCGTCAGCGTAGCCGCCTTTTTCCTGGGAGGAGTGATGGTAGTCGTTTCGGGAATTGCAGTCGTCGCATCCAGCGTTCCCACGGCGATCTTTACCATCGGCGTCGGCTTGATGATACTGGGAGTATCCATCCTGCTGGGTATTCTGGTGGTGCTGGCAGCAAGGGGAATCTTTGGAAGCGTCGCAAAAGGCATGAACAGACAATTGAACAAAAAATCAAAAGGGGATGATAGTAATGAATAAATCGTTAAAAGGAGTTGCAATCGCAGCAGCCGCAATGATAACTGCAGGTCTTTTACTTGCGGGTGTCGGCTGGATGGCGGGCGGAAACCAGCCAATTCACATAGACAAAAAAGGGATTCATGTGGGCGAACGGGGAAACCCACAGCTTGGAGGAGACTTGGAAGAATTCTCGCAGGATCTGGAGAGCTTCGAAAGCATCAGTGTTGATCTCGATTGCTACGATGTGGATCTTGCTCCTGGAGACAAGTTTGCTGTTCATGGAGCTTATCTCATCGATGAGGGAAAACCTGAAATCGGGATCGTCAATGGCAGGCTCGAGATCAAGAATAAAAGACTCAGGATGCTCAACATTGATCTGGATTTACCAGGCTTGCTCTTCGACGACAATCAGCCCAACATCACGATTACTTATCCCAAGGATATGGAGCTGAAGGACGTTGTGATTCGCTGCGACGCTTCGGATCTGAGTTTTGAAAATGTGACTGCGGGAAAAGCCGAGTTTGATCTGGATTTTGGAAATTTGAATTTATCCGGTATCACAGCCGACGAGATAATGGCGACCATGGACAGCGGCAGCTGCACCATGGAGAATATCAAAGCTGCGGGCACATTGAGCATAAACAATAATTTCGGAAAGACCACCCTGTCGGACGCCGAGGCAAAGATCCTGAAGGTGGATTCCGATTCGGGAGATGTATCCTTATCGGCGGTTGCTTTTGAAAAAGGGGAATTCAAGCTTAATTTTGGAAAATTGACAGCTAAGGAGATCAAGTCCGGCGGTTTGAAGGTGGAATCCGACAGCGGCGAAGTAAATATAGACGGAAAACTGACGGGAGTAACGGACATTTCAAGCGATATGGGAGCGGTCAGGGTCAGCCCCGGCGGACCGCGGGATCATTTCAACTATGAACTCAATGCGGATCTGGGCAGCGTCACTATTGGCGGCGACAAGATTTCGGGAAGCGCAGCCTCATCCAATCCGGATGCTGAAAATTCTCTCAAGATCTCGACGGATATGGGAGAAATTCATGTGGAATTTGACTGAGAAAGCGCCGGTCATTCTCATACTTTCTTGATAAAAAGGAGAAGCTATTTCATTAAAAGGATAATTATGCTATACTATACGATAACTTAGCTTCGGATCCCATTTGTAACGGGAGCCACGAATCCGATCCGGAATATGATCTGCGATTCGCCGATCCGGGGCACGAAAGGAAGAGATGAAAATGACAAAGAAAACCTACTACATTTCAACGCCGATTTATTATCCAAGCTCCAATCTGCATATCGGGCACACCTACTGCACCGTAATGGCGGACGCTATGGCCCGTTTCAAAAGATTGACCGGCTATGATGTCATGTTCCTGACCGGAACGGACGAGCATGGGCAGAAGATTCAAAAGGTGGCGGATGAAAAGGGTATGTCGCCGCAGCAGCACGTAGATGAAATCGTAGACGGCATCAAGGAATTATGGAAGACGATGGAAATCTCTTATGACGATTTTATCAGGACGACCGAACCTCGCCATGTGAAAAGGGTTCAGGATATATTCATGAAGATGTACGAAAAGGGAGACATCTACAAGGGGGAATACGAAGGCTGGTACTGCACTCCGTGTGAAGCCTTCTGGACGGAAACCCAGACCGTGGACGGCAAGTGCCCCGACTGTGGACGTCCCGTGGAAAAGGCAAAGGAATCAGCTTACTTCTTCAAGCTGTCCAAATATCAGGACAGACTCATCGATCTGTTTGAAAATAATCCGGAATTTCTGCAGCCGGATACCAGAAGAAATGAAATGCTGAGCTTTGCAAAACAGGGTCTTGAGGACCTCTGTATTTCAAGATCGTCCTTCAGCTGGGGAATCCCGGTGCCGCTTGATGAAAAACACGTCATCTATGTCTGGCTGGACGCCCTTTCAAACTATATCACCGCGCTGGGCTATCCGGATGATCCGGAAAAGTACAACAAATATTGGCCTGCGGACGTCCATCTGGTCGGAAAGGAAATTGTACGTTTCCATTCCATTATCTGGCCAGCCATGCTGATGTCTCTGGACATTCCGCTTCCCAAGAAGGTGCTGGGCCATGGCTGGATTCTTCTGGAGGGCGGCAAGATGTCCAAATCCAGAGGAAACATCGTTGACCCTGTCAAGCTGATCGATCGTTACGGCGTTGACGCCCTGAAGTATTTTCTGCTGAGAGAATACACCTTTGGTCAGGACGGACTGTATACCAATGAGGTGATGCTGAACCGTATGAATTTCGATCTGGCCAACGATCTTGGCAATCTTGTGAGCAGAACCGTGGCAATGATCGAAAAATATAACGACGGAAATCTTCCTCAGGCCAAGGTCGAAGGAGAATTTGACGCCGACCTGAAAGCCGTCGCTCTGGGAGCCGCGGCAAAGGTTGAGGCCTATATGGACAAATTCAGCTTCAGTCAGGCCTTGGAAGAAATCTGGGTCGTGATCAGAAGAACGAATAAATACATCGATGAAACGATGCCTTGGGTTCTGGCAAAGGACGAAGCCTCCAAGGATCGTCTGGATACGGTGCTGCACAATCTGGCGGAAGCGATTCGTATCGTATCCGTGCTGATCTACCCCTTTATGCACACCACTTCCGCCAAGATAAGAAAACAGCTGGGCATCTGGTATGCCGACGTTGTCTGGGAGGACGCCTTTGTATTTGATATGTTGGGCGGAGAAAAGGTGAAGAAGGGCGACGCCATCTTCCCGAGACTGGACATTGAAAAGGAGCTGGAAGCGCTGGAAGCAATGAAGGGCGAGCCTGACGAACCGGAAATTCCTCCGACAACCTTTAAACCGGAGATTACCATTGACGACTTTGACAAAATCGATCTCAAGGTAGGCGAGATACTGGACTGCAAAAAGCATCCGAAGGCCGACAAGCTGCTGGTGTCCCAGGTGAGGATCGGAACCGATACCAGACAGATCGTGTCCGGCGTCGCCAAGGATTTTACACCAGAAGAAATGAAGGGCAAAAAGGTCGTCGTCGTCGCCAACCTGAAACCGATCAACCTTAGAGGCGAGGAATCAAAGGGGATGATCCTGTTTGCGGACAACGGAGAAAAGCTGGCCTTTGTGACCACCGACGCCAAGGACGGAAATTCTGTAACTTAGCAGTTTTTATGGGCGCCTGATGGGTGTGTCCCCTTGGAAACCGCCGTTTTTATGTGCTTTGCACGAAAACGCAGTCAACATACAATCGGAAAGGATAAAAAATGTTATTTGATTCCCATGCACATTTAAACAGCGAGCGATATGAAAATGATCTGGATGTGATCATTGATGCGATAGAAAAATCTGATCTGGAATACGTCATGGATATCGGTTACGACCTGGAAAGCTCTGTGGCGGCGATCAGGCATGCGGACAAGTATCCCTGGTGCTATGCAGCTGTAGGCTGTCATCCCCATGATACAAAGACCATGGATGAAGCGACCCTTACCATGTTCAAGGGTCTTGCCAAAAAGCCCAGGGTAAAAGCCATCGGAGAAATCGGCCTGGATTATTACTACAATCATTCGGAACGGGATGTCCAGCAATACTGGTTCCGACGGCAGATTCAGCTGGCGCTGGAGCTTTCAATGCCCATTGTCATTCACGACAGGGATGCCAACGATGATGTGATGCGCATTCTGAAGGAGGAGGGCGTGTTCGACAAAGAAAGAGCGGAGAAGCTGGGAGATGCAAAGCTGCTGATGCACTGCTATTCCGGCAGCAGGGAACTGGCCCGCCAATATGTGAAGCTGGGCGCCACCATATCCATTGCGGGCCCGATCACCTACAAGAATGCAAAAAAGACCATTGAAGTGGTTCAGGAGATTCCGATCCAGCACCTGCTGATTGAGACGGATGCGCCCTACCTGACGCCGGAGCCCTTCCGGGGCAGGCGGAACCAGCCCGACTTTGTGGAGTATACGGCAAGAAAGATTGCGGAGATCAAAGGCATTTCCTATGAGGAGGCGGCAAAGATCACATGTGAAAATGCAAAAAGGTTCTATGGAATCGACTGACGTTCGAGGAGCGTGGGTCGATCTTCGACAGATTTTTTACAATTCCTGCCCCGGTTTTTCATGAACTGGGGCTTTTTTTGCGGAAAAACGGGAATAATTGGCTAAAATTTCAGATATTCCATTGCAAGTTATTACAAAGTTACCCTTTGAGAGGAATTATACTGAAAAAAAGGGGTGATTGTGATGGAATTACAATTGGAAAACGTCCGCAATACAATTTTCGGCAAGCTCTTTAAATTGCCGAGGCAGGCATCCGGAGCAGCAACGTTTGACTATGCAAGGATTGTGATCATCATAGCAAGTTCCTTTCTGCTTGGAAGAGCGGCGTTGTTTTATGCCATCTTTCCCTGCGGGATCGCTCTGATCACCGTTCTGATGCACAAGGGAAGAGCAAATATCTATACCTTGCCCCTCATTCTCGGCGGGCTGCTGCTTACGTATTTTCGGACAGGCTATGACATATGGGGGGACGCAATTGCCATCGCAGCCTGCGGAGTGGTTTTTTTCCTGACTGCCAGGCTTCGCTTCGGGATTGTAGTGAAAGCGTTTTCCGCTTCCGGAATCATGGTTGTTACTAAGTCAATCTACTACCTGGCAGCTCAGCTGGTGTTTATCTTTGATATTTTCATGATGCTCGTTGAGGCAATCTTGATATTGGCGCTCGTATATCTGTTTCACAGGTTTTACGGCCTGCTGGATAAAGGAGGGAAAGCCACCAGCTCAGTGGCGGAGGGCATCATTGCCACTTCGGCGGTTTTCGTGCTGATGCTTGGCGGATTGGGGATAGACGTTCTGGGTGTCTTTTCCATCATCTATCTCGGCGCTTTGTTCATGACTCTGGTCATCGGATACAAAATAGGGATCATGGAGGGCGGAGCCGCCGGGATTGCAGCGGGAACTGCAGCCATGTTCCTGACCTCCGGTTCGCCTGCAATTATCGGAATATTCGCCTGTGCCGGAATGGCGGCGGGATTCTTCAAAGGCTTGAACCGGATCGTAACCGGTGTCTGCTTTGCGGCGGTATGCACCGTGTTCGGCTTGGTAAAGGGTTATCCGGAGCTGTACATTTCTCTTTACGATCCCCTGCTTGCCGCTTTTGTTTTTGCCGTGCTTCCTTCCAAATGGCTGGACAGGATCGAGCTGGTCCTTGCCCGGGTTAGAAGAGATCATATCTATGAAGAACTGAAAGCGAGAGAACGGATGCTCGTAACGCTAGGAGGGTATCTGGAAACCTTTGACAAGCTGGCAAGCCTTTACAGCGGAACGAAAAACAGAAGCAGCATCATTTCCATGCAGTTTAAGGGCATGGCAAAAGTGACTGAAAACATGATGGATTCCCTGACGGCTTCTGAAACCGCGGTCTTCCCGGCGAGGGAAAAGTTTGGCATCCGGGTGGGAGTATCCGGATATGCAAAGGAAAGGAGCGTTTCAGGGGACAGCTATATCTGCGCCGACCTGAAGGATGGGGAATACATGATCGCGCTCAGCGACGGTATGGGCAAAGGGGAAAGCGCGTCGAGAGAAAGCGCCCTGACCATTACTTCGTTATACAACCTGATGAAAGCGGGCTTCGATGTGGAGCTTGCGCTAAGAACCATCAACTCCTTGCTCCTGTTCAAATCGACGGAGGAGATCTTTTCCACCGTGGATCTGGGCTTGTTCAACAAGATCACAGGCAAGATGAAGTTCTTTAAAATAGGAGCAGCCGCAACCTTTATCAAACGGGGAGGCAAGGTGGAGACCATCAAGGTTTCCGCCCTGCCCATGGGAATTGTAGATAAAATCCGGATCAACCATATTGAGTTGCAGGCAAGAAAGGGTGACGAAATCATTATTGTCTCAGACGGCATTACAGAGGCGGACAGAGCCGACGGACAGATGGAGTGGATCCGGGAGACCATAGAAAATATAAGATCGAGGGACCCGCAGACCATGTCGGACTTGATTATCAACAAGGCTGTGGAACGATACGGGCTGAAGGAAAAGGACGATATGACCGTGATCACGGCCATCATCACATAAGCTTTATATTGCATACTCCTACACGAAATATACCTCGCATGGCAAAAGAAACAGTCCTTTGCAACCCAGCAAAGGATTGTTTCTTTTGCAGCAAAAACCACGGCCCGTTTTGGAAGGAAGGGAGTCTTATTGGAGTTTCGCCGCCAGCTTCATCCCAAAAGCCCTGCACCGTTCCAGTCCCTCCCGATCCGGCATCCACAGCAGCTTCAGCTCTTCAGCGGCCATCTCAAAACCGGCCGCGGCAAGGGCTTCCGAGAGAATCCGGGGAGATTCCCCGCTCCAGCCGTAGCTGCCGAAGACCGCCGCCTTTTTATTTTTAAAGCCAAGGCCCTTGATCATTTCAAGAATTGTCGCCGCCGCCGACAGGATTCCCCGGTTGATGGTGGAG
This sequence comes from Bacillota bacterium, assembly GCA_023415235.1. Taxonomy (GTDB): domain Bacteria; phylum Bacillota; class Clostridia; order Peptostreptococcales; family Anaerovoracaceae; genus Anoxybacterium. The sequence goes on along the minus strand of JAEZLP010000010.1, from coordinate 22,034 downwards.
GAACCCATTACCACCAGCTTTGATCGGAACAGCTCGGTAATGAGATCATTTTTATCGGTCTTGGCGCAGTTGAACAGCTTGACAGTGATCTCTCCATCGGCTTCCCTGATTCCGGCGGCTATGGCCTCCGCCATGGATCGCGTTGCGTTCCACATGGTGTCGTAAAGGATCGTAACCTGGTTTTCCTGATAGCCTTTCGACCATTTCAGGTAGCGGTTGATGATTTCTTCCGCATTCCTGCGCCAAATGACGCCGTGGCTGGGACAGATCATCGAAACCGGAAGCTTCAGACTGATCAGCTCTTCAATTTTTTTTACGACCAGATGGCTGAAGGGGGTCAGGATATTGGCGTAGTATTTCAGTGCCTCCATGTACAGCTCTGACGTGTCCACCAAGTCATCGTACATGTGCTCCGAAGCATAGTGCTGCCCGAAGGCGTCGTTGCTGAAAAGGAGGTTCTCTTCGGTCAGATAGCTCAGCATGCTGTCAGGCCAGTGAAGCATCTTGGCTTCGATAAAGAAGATTTTGCTTTCACCAAGGTCAAGCATATCGCCGGTTTTCACCTCCATAAAATTCCAATCCTGATGATAATGGGCCCTCAGAACCTTGGCGCCGTTTGCGGTACAGCAGACAGGAGTGTCCGGAATCAGCTTCATCAGCTCCGGCAACGCTCCGCTGTGGTCTGCCTCTGAATGGTTCATAATGATGTAGTCGATTTTTTTCAGATCGATAGTTTTTTTCAAAGCTTCAACGTACTCCCGGGCAAAGGGGGCCCAGACCGTGTCGATCAGCACGGTTTTACCGTCCCGGACAAGGTAGGAATTATAGGACGAGCCTCTGTGTGTGGAATATTCGTCTCCGTGAAATCTTCTCAGCTCCCAGTCGATCTTGCCGACCCAGGACACCTTTTCTGTAACTTGAAACATTTTCATCCCTCGCAGTTTGTGAATTTTGATCGCCTAGCAAAACATGATAATAGTATGCGGACAGATCGGTTTTTTATAACAGGAGACTGGGACGCGGAAAACCCATTGGCATAAGCCGCCGAAAGAGGCCGAAGCAGACCGCGGATCGGATAAGAATTTTTGTAAAACGATTGAAAATATGCTATACTAACAGCATGATAACCGACAAAGTGAAAAGTACAATTCTGAATAACAGCCTGATCGAAAAGGGTGAGCACATTGTGATAGGTCTCTCCGGAGGCCCTGATTCGGTGTGCCTTTTTCATATTCTATACAGACTCAGGAATGAGCTGGGCATAACCCTGCATGCGGTCCATATCAATCATGGCCTAAGACCGGGAGCGGCTGATGAAGATCAGCGATACGCGGAAAAGCTGTGTGCGGATTATCAGGTGGACTGCCGCTCCTTTTCCTTTGACGTCAACAGGATTGCCAGAGAGTCCGGATTATCCGGGGAGGAGGCAGGCAGACAGGTGCGGTACCAGTCCTTTTTTGAAGTTGCAGAGAGGATCAGAGCGGATACCGGATGCTCGGTGAAAGTAGCCGTTGCGCAAAACATGAATGATCAAGCGGAAACGGTAATGATGAGGATCCTGAGGGGAACCGGCACGGACGGTCTTGCCGGAATCGAGTATCTGCGCCGGGAAAAGGGAAAGGGCGTCATAATCCGGCCCCTTCTTGACATCAGCAGGGAAGAAATCGAAGCATACTGCAGGGAAAACGGCCTTGAGCCCCGGATCGACCATACCAATCTGGAGCCCGTCTATACCCGAAACAAGGTCCGCCTGGAGCTGCTGCCGCTGCTCAGTGAAAAATTCAACACGAATATTATTTCGGCATTAAACCGCCTTTCCAAAATTGCGAAGGAAGATAAAAATTATTTTGCAGAGGTTGTGGAATCCGTCGTTGCGGCTTATGTCTCCATGAAAGACGGCAACAGGGCGACGTTTCCCCTGGATGTGCTGCAGGAGCAGCACCCCGCCGTGCGGCGAAGGATCATTCTCAGAATCTATGAAGATATCGGATTGATCAAGGATATCTCCGCAGTTCATCTGGAACAGGCTGACAGACTGATCTCCGCGGGGAAGACCTCCTCGACTGCGGATTTTTCAGCCGGATACGCCATGGGAATCACCTACGGAGAAGTTGAATTTTATAAAAAAAGCGGCAATCACAGCCCGAGCTTTGAGTATGCCATAAATCTGGACGGGATTACTGAAATTCCTGAATTAAAAGCTATGATCGGGGTAAGAATTCTTAGAAGACAGGACTGGGAGAGCTTTTGCGAAAAACATGAACCGGCGGAAGAAACGAAAAGCCTGACCTGCAGGCTGAGCATGGATCGAATCGCCGGATCGGGATGCAGCCCTGTTCTAAGAACAAGGAGACAGGGAGATTTTATCGTTCCTCTGGGAATGCAGGGCAGGAAAAAGCTTCAGGATTATTTTGTCGATGAGAAGGTTTCCAGAGAGCAGCGCGACAGGATTCCGCTGCTTTGTCTGGGCTCTGAGATCGTCTGGATCGTAGGCGGCAGAATAAGCGAAAATTATAAGGTGGACAGCAGCACGGACAGAATCATTCTACTTGAATATTCAACAAAAATATGATACAATCATTTATTGCCATTTGTACACGCAGATGGGGAAAATATAAAAAATTCAGTTCCGGAAGGAACGCGGGAATAAGAGACAGAGTCCGAGAAAGGGGAACAGCAGACATTGAATAACAGAGTTTTCAAGAACTTAGGGATATATATCGTGATCTTTGGTCTGGTTCTGGCGACTGCCTGGTTTTATCAGGGAAAGCCGGAACAGGAAATCAAGGAAGTGGATCTTACCAAATTCACCTCTCATCTGAAAAGTGAAAACATCAAGGAGCTTCAAATCAATGGCACAACGATGACCGGAACCTTGAAAAACGGGGATAAAATCGTTTCCTATGCTCCATCCATCCTTGAAATCAATATCCTGGATGAGAAATACATCGTCCCTCAGATGGAGGAGGGCAAATTAATCGTCAAGAGCGAAAAACCCAAGGAGACGCCTTGGATCGTGACGCTTCTGCCTACCATTATCATGGTAGTCATTCTCATTGTTTTCTGGCTTGTGTTTATGAACCAGGGACAAGGGGGCGGCGGCAAGGTCATGTCCTTCGGCAAGAGCAGAGCAAAGCTTCACAAGGAAGATGAGCTGAGAAAGATTACCTTTGCAGATGTGGCGGGTCTTGACGAGGAAAAGGAAGAGCTTGAGGAAGTGGTAGACTTCCTGAAGAATCCTAAAAAGTACAATAACCTGGGTGCAAGAATTCCCAAGGGTATCCTTCTGGTAGGCCCTCCGGGAACCGGTAAAACCTATATATCAAAGGCCGCGGCAGGAGAGGCGGGCGTACCGTTCTTCAGCATCAGCGGATCAGACTTCGTGGAAATGTTCGTCGGCGTCGGAGCGTCCCGTGTCAGGGATTTGTTCGAGCAGGCCAAGAAAAACTCCCCTTGCATCATATTCATTGACGAAATCGATGCTGTGGGAAGAAAAAGAGGAGCCGGACTCGGCGGCGGACACGATGAAAGAGAGCAAACCCTTAATCAGCTGCTGGTTGAGATGGACGGTTTTGCAGAAAATACCGGAATCATCATTCTTGCCGCTACCAACAGACCGGACATCCTGGATCCGGCGCTTCTCAGACCGGGCAGATTCGACCGTCAGGTCGTTATTGGAATACCGGACATCAAGGGAAGGGAAGCGATCTTCCGCGTCCACTCCAGAAACAAGCCTCTTGATGAGGCGGTGGATCCGAAGGTGCTGGCGAGAAGAACCCCCGGCTTTACGCCGGCAGACATAGAGAACATGCTGAACGAGGCGGCCTTGCTGACCGCAAGAAGAAACGGCAGAAGAATCCGCATGGATGAAATCGAAGAGGCGATCACCAAGGTAATCGCAGGTCCGGAGAAGAAGAGCCGAGTCATCAGTGAAGCCGAACGAAAACTTACAGCCTACCATGAGGCAGGCCACGCCTTGGTTGCCCGTATGATGCCCAATACGGATCCGGTCCATCAGGTGACCATCATTCCGAGGGGAAGGGCCGGCGGATTTACCATGATTTTGCCGAAAGAAGACAAATACTATTCCACAAAGACCATGATGATGGAACAGATTGTGCATCTTCTGGGAGGCAGAGTGGCTGAAAAGCTCACGCTGAACGACATCAGCACCGGAGCAAGCAACGATATTGAAAGGGCCACAGAGATTGCGCGAGGCATGGTTACAAAATACGGCTTCAGCGAAAGACTGGGACCTGTCAATTACAGCTCCTCCGACGAGGTATTCCTCGGAAAGGATTTCTCCACCAGGAAAAACTACTCCGAAGAAATGGCTTCGGAGATCGATGAGGAAATCAGGACCATCATTGAGGACGCCTATGCAACAGCGGAGAAGCTGCTGACGGAGAACATCGACAAGCTTCATACTGTCGCCCAGACGCTGCTTGAAATAGAGACGCTTGACGGAGAGCAGTTTGAAGCGCTCTTTACCGGTGCGAAGACATCCAAACAGCTGATCGAGGAGGTCCATCATATGGAAAGGGCCATCGAGGAAGCCAATGCGCTGGAAGCAGCCCAGGACCTCGAGGATGATGAAGCCGAAGAGATGGAAGATGAAAATTCCGAAGCAGAAAATGAATACGCCATCGAAGAGGACGAAGAAGATCAGGACCCGGAGGCAAAAGCGGATCCTGAGGAAGAGAACAACCATCGGGAGAACACCCCGGAAGAGAGAAAATAAAAGCGAACGTGGGGCAGGTGGAACAGACCTGCCTCTTTTATCAAACGGTATAACTCAAGCAACGACAAACTCCTAAGCGACTGATCAGGCATTATTCAAACATAGATTCAGAAGATTAAGGAAGAGGGGTGAAGTGATGAAAGTAACGGTAAAAGACTGTCTGGAGCTTCCGGTGTTCAAGAACGCGTATGTAGCAGCGGGAAGAGAAGGTCTGGAGAATCGCGTCAGTGCGGTATCCTTTCTGGAAGCCGGCAATTCCGGCAGCATGAAAAGCGATTTGCATAAGAAAGATGAACTCATTCTTTCTTCCGCTTTTTCGGAGCTGTTTGACGAGGAAACACAGCTTCGGCTGATTCGCTCCATGGCTGAAATCGGACAGGCGGGTTTGGTACTGCTGAATGCGGAACAACCGGCTGAAGCATGGCCGAAAAAAATCATCGGATTTTGTGACGAACTGAGATTTCCTGTCATCCTGATTCCCCCGGACGGGGAGCTTACTTATGGAGATGTTGTCGATGCGGTAATGGAACAGGTTTTGTACGGCGACAACTTTGGCAACCGGCTCATCAGCAACACCATTTATCATCTGTTGAATTTTGAAAAGCACAGCAATTTCCAGTCGGCAGCCAGGGAAGCTGCCATCAACAACAATTTCCAGATGGTAATCCTGAGCGAGGACTTCAATCCGATCTTCTCCGTGGAAACCAGACACAGAACCACCATAGCCGAAGCAATCCGGGCCGGAATAGAGCGGGATGTGGACAAGTCGGCGGTCTATACCAGGATTGATATCAACGGTGCTCTTACCTACTGGGGTCCGGTCACTATAAACGGCGAAAAACATTATATGTTCATCGTGGACAATGAGGACTCGTATTCGCCGGGAGAGATCACCAAACTGGCGGAGATCCTGGAGATTGCCATGGGGATGTGGAAGTACAGCCCGGTCAAGGACGCGAAAGCGGAATTCATCAAGGCGCTGCGGAGAGGCAACAAAAGCCTCGCCTACTGTCTGAAGGATGAGGCCATGACCGAGGGCGATGAAATTCTCAGCGTTTTCTGCGTGTCCGGCATTGAGCGGGATGACTGTTTGAAGAAGATCACCGCATTTGAGAAAAGGACCGGATATGAGGTTCTTAAGATCCATGAGGGAGACGAGATCTACGGGATGATTCTGAGAGGGAACAGCGAAAAACCGGAGGAAACCGCAGAATGCTGCACAGAGCTCTATCAGGGGCTGCATCTGGATGATTCCGTCGTCATTTTCCATGTGACGGGTGCGGATGGGATTGAGGGAGCCTCGGATGCGTACCAGCTGATCAACGAGGCATGGCCCTTTATTCGCTACATTTTCCCCCATCAGCATATCTTCAGCAAATACGAGCTTGCGCTGGCAAGCAACTGTATCAATATATCCATCCGCAGCGATTCGGTCAAGAAGAACTACATGGACCTGATCGCCCCCTTCAAGACGGCGAAGGAGGGCAAAGGGAGGCAGCTGCTGGAAACCCTGGAGATCTTTGTACTGGATGCCGGGATGAATACCTCAAGAACGGCTAAAATGATGAATATACACACGAACACGGTACAATACAGACTGAAAAGGATCCGGGAAATTCTTCAGGCGGACATGATGGGAACCACCATCATCCCTGGGCTGACGGTTGCCCTTGCGGTGGAACGGATCGAAAAAGTCACAAGAATGCTATAGCAACGAACTGAGATAGAATCGGAGAAAATCATGACGGTGAAAGACGCAGCAGAATTCATGGCTCAAGGCAGAAAAAAAGGAAAGGCTGTATGGATAGGACTTGCGGCGGCAGTCCTGCTCCTGATCCCATCTCCTGCATGGGGGATGGATAAAACCGGAGCCGACCAAACGGAAAGGCAGGAAGCTGTTTACCAAAAGGTGATCGCCCACGGAGGCGGAGCATACAACGGATATGAGACGACCAATTCGGTGGAGGCGCTGAACCATTCCATTAAAAGCGGATATCAGCTCATCGAACTTGACATGGAGTTTTCCTCCGACGGTAAAATCATCATGCTTCATGATTGGGACCGGACGGCTATGCACTATTACGGAACCACGTTTTCAAGAAAACTGAGCCAGAGCCAGTTTATGAACCTGTCAGTTCATGGGAGGCTCGAGGTGCTCACCTTTGACAAGCTGACCGAAATACTGAAAAAAAATCCGGATATCAGAATTGTAACCGACACCAAAGGGGATAATATAAAGCTATTGACCCAAATATCCCAGACCGCTCCGAATTTGGCGGACCGCTTCATCCCTCAGATCTACTCCTATGATCAATGGGAAGCGGTGAAAGCCCTTGGATTTCGCGATATCATCCTTACCTTGTACGCCATGGCCGATCCGGATCCGGAAAAGGCGGCAGCCTTCGCTGCGGAACGGGAGCTCTATGCGGTGACGATGCCGGATTACATGGCGGACAGGGACTTTTGCAGGAAGCTGGCAGCCAAGGGAATTGCCGTTTACGTCCACCCGGTTTCCGATTATGAAACGGCGTTACATTACATGGCACAGGGCGCCTGCGGAGTCTATTCCGGCACTCTGCTGCCTGAGGAATTCGAAGGGATAGAAAAGGAATACTACCTGACGAAAGCCGGCCCTGACGGAGCATCCACCGTAAAGCTGTGCGACAACAGGATCGAAGACTGGAAAGAATTGAAGCTTCACGGCCGAAAACCAGGGGACATGGTCATTTATCGAATCGATCAGTCGGACAAAAAAGCGGACCATGTGGATATTGCGGAGCTGGAGCCGGGGAAACACAAGCTTACCGTCAGCATTGTCAACGGAGCCACAGACAAGGGCTCCCTCACCTATTTCCTCTGGAAGGGCTCCGACAATCTAAGGATCTTACATAAAAAGTACGAATATCGTTTAGACGCAGTCAAGGAAACAAGGGATTTCCGAACCGCAATGATCCAAGCCGGGATACAGGAAGAGGCGGCTGATATTCTGGAGCATTCTCTGATCGCAAAAGAAGGGGAGTACGCCTTCTATTTCAATGGCGAAAGAGAGATTTTCAGGAATGGCGAAGAGCTGCTTCCCGTTCAAAAGGGAAGCGCAGGGAAGCTTCTTCTGCCCCTTGGCGCGACACTCGAAAAACTGGGAGCCTCATCGGTGACCATGGGAAGAGACAAGGATATTGTCATCGTATATAAGGATGAAAAGACAAGGATCATGGCCAATACTGGCATTGCCAGAAAAGGTTTTTTGAGGGCGGTGTATCTCAAACATCCAGTGGTGCTTTATTTGAATAGGGCTATCGCTGCCGGGGAATTCTACCAGTACATAACCGGCAGAAATTACATTGAAAAGGACGGGATCCTAATCCTGCTTCCGGAAAGCGTGAGCCTCCGCGGCTTGCCCCAGGAGCAGCTGTTCAAGGCCTCAGAAACACTGTACCGGTAACTGAAAGGAGAACATTATGAAATATTATCAGATATCCCATCTCGTAAAATCCGAGGACCTGAACCATCACGGAACCCTTTTTGCAGGACGTTCCGCCGAGTGGCTGGTGGAAGCAGCCTTCGTAGCCGCCGCTTCGCAGCACGGCAGACCCCAGGATGTGCTGTGCGTCAACATCCACGGCTTTACCTTCAAAAAACCCGTACACAAAGGAGATATCATAACCTTTTTTTCCAAGGTTGCCAAGGTAGGGACCACAAGTATAACGGTATACGTAAAAGCTGTGTCGGAAATCCACGGTTCGACCCACGTGGACGGCTTCCTCACCTTTGTCTGCGTTGACCCGGAAACGGAAACGAAACGACCCCATGGAATTGTACTGGATGAGCCGGAAAATGAAGAGGAAACGCAGATCAGGCAGAGGGCCGGCCTTCTGTAGCGGAAGAATTGATAAAGCTTCAATGACTAAGGATGAAAGTAGTTCCATAAAATTATAAATATAATGTATACAAGATATATTTTATTGAAAATTTGTAGAATTTCATTTATATTATCATTGGTATGCTTTACATATTCGATGAAATAATAAACCCATATCGGCATTAATGGACAATTTATGATATATAGATGCAAAACTATTTATAGGAGGAAGAATGTATGAACAAGCTTGAAGAACTTCGCGCACGGAAAGCAGAGATAGCCATGGGCGGAGGTCAGAAAAGGATTGACGCGCAGCATGCTCAGGGAAAGCTGACGGCAAGAGAAAGACTGAACATCTTGTTTGACGAAGGAAGCTTCGTTGAAATGGACGTATTCGTTTCACACAGATGCAACAATTTTGATATGGGCAATACCCATGCTCCCGGGGACGGAGTTGTGACAGGCTACGGAACCGTTGACGGCAGACTGGTGTTCGCCTATGCCCAGGACTTTACCGTATTGGGAGGCTCTCTGGGTGAATATCACGCCGAAAAGATCGTTAAGGTACAGAATATGGCACTGAAAATGGGGGCTCCTATCGTTGGACTCAACGACTCCGGCGGAGCCAGAATTCAGGAAGGCGTAAACGCCCTTTCCGGATTTGCGAAAATATTCTATAACAACACCATTTCATCGGGAGTTATTCCGCAGATTTCCGTCATCATGGGACCTTGTGCAGGCGGAGCGGTTTATTCCCCGGCTATCACAGACTTTATCTTCATGGTTGACAAGACAAGTCAGATGTTTATCACCGGACCACAGGTCATCAAGACAGTAACCGGAGAAGATATTTCCGCGGAAAAACTCGGCGGAGCCATGACTCACAATTCCGTCAGCGGAGTGGCCCACTTCATGGGAAAAGACGACGCAGACACACTTGCGATGGTAAGAGACCTGCTCAGCTATCTTCCTTCCAACAATCTGGAGACTGCACCGGTCTATGCCACCGGCGACGATCCCAACAGACTGATCCCCGAATTCAATGATATTATTCCGGAAAATCCGAATAAAGCTTATGATATTTACGATATAATCAAGAAGCTGGCCGACAACGGCGTTCTCTATGATGTTATGCCTCATTATGCGAAGAACATCGTTACCTGCTTCATCAGAATGGACGGACAGACTGTGGGAGTGATCGCCAACCAGCCCAAGTTTGCGGCCGGGTGCCTGGATATCAACGCTTCCGACAAGGCTGCCAGATTTATCAGAAGATGCGACGCCTTCAATATTCCGCTGCTCACCATTGAAGACGTTCCCGGCTTCCTGCCCGGAACCGATCAGGAATATGGCGGAATTATCAGACACGGGGCAAAGATCCTTTATGCATATTGTGAAGCCACCGTGCCGAAGATCACAATGATCCTGAGAAAGGCTTACGGCGGAGCATATATCGGAATGTGCAACAAGGAATTGGGAGCCGATCTGGTTCTTGCATGGCCCAGTGCTCAGATTGCAGTAATGGGAGCCGAAGGCGCAGCCAACATCGTGTTCAAGAATGAAATCAAGGAAGCGGCCGATCCTGCTGCCAAGAGACAGGAGAAGGTTGCAGAGTACGAAGAAAAGTTCAATAATCCTTATAGGGCAGCGGAAATGGGCTATGTCGACGACATCATTGAGCCGGCAACCGCTAGACAGCGCATCATCAGCGGATTCGACATGCTCGCATCCAAGAGACAGTCGCTGCCTGCCAAGAAGCACGGAAATATTCCTCTCTAACTGTCTTCGGAGGGATTCGAGGCGAGCAAGCCAGAATTCAATACCAAATGACAGATAGCAATTTAAAGAAAGGAAGGTCGATGATTCAAAACAGTTGATCATCACAGGTGAACAGAATGTTTAATCGATCAAAGAAAAAAGAATCCGCAGGCACGGTGCCGGCAGCAGACCTATCTGCTGCAGCGGCAGCTCCGGCTGCAGCGGGCGAGCTCAGCTCAGAGATCGTTGCCGTCATTACCGCCGCAATCGCAGCGATGATGGGCAGCGGAACCGCAGGAACCAATGGATTTATAGTTAGAAAAATCAGCAGGATTCATGGAGAAAAGGTTACATGGAGCAATGCCGGTTTGATGGAATGCATCGATAGCAGAAAATTTTAAAAATAAGTAAAGGAGACGATTACTATGAAGAAATATAATATCATCGTTAACGGCACTGCCTATGCAGTAGAAGTGGAAGAAGTCGGCGCAGCCGCAGCGGCTCCAGCTGCCGCCCCTGCACCTGCAGCAGTTTCCGCTCCCGCAGCTCCGGCTGCAGCAGCCCCAGCGGCGGCAAAAGCGGAAGCTCCGGCACCTGCTCCAGCACCAGCAGCTCCGGCTGCAGCTCCGTCCGCCGGCGCGGCAACCATTGATTGCCCGATGCCCGGTACGGTTCTCGACATCAAGGTCAAGCCGGGAGATGCTGTTACAGCAGGACAGGTACTGCTGATTCTGGAAGCTATGAAGATGGAAAATGAAATTATCGCTCCAAGCTCAGGAACCGTTGATACCATCCAGGTATCCAAAGGCGCTTCCGTCAATGCCGGAGACATACTGCTTTCCATTAAATAATGGAGCGGAAAGCCTAAGAGCAGATATAAAAACTAGATTGTTGGCACGATACGGCATTGGGCGTCACGCCCAATGCCTGTAATATTTTTGGGAATGATTTTGCCCTTGTGTTGATATGGCTGATCTGGGCATAATAGAGAAAACAGTTAAGGGATAAAATATATACAGCCATTAATAGAAAGAAGGAGATTGAATGAATAGTGATCTTTGGAATGAACTCCTAGCAGGAGTACTGAACCTGGAATTAGGTCAGGTTATCATGTTTCTTGTGGGAGGGCTTCTGATCTATCTGGCAATTGCCAAGGAATATGAACCGATGCTTCTCCTGCCCATCGGCTTCGGAGCGATTTTATGCAATATTCCCCTATCCTCAGCGGTGGGCGAAGAAGGTTTTCTTACCATCCTTTACAATGCGGGCATCAAGACGGAGCTTTTTCCGGTACTGATCTTCATTGCGGTCGGTGCCATGATCGACTTCAAACCGTTGATCCAGAATCCGTTCATGCTGTTCTTCGGTGCTGCGGCGCAGTTTGGTATCTTCTTTACCATGATGTTCGCTCTTGCCACCGGGTTCTTCACGCTGCCGGAGGCGGCATCCATTGGAATCATCGGCGCTGCCGACGGTCCGACCTCCATTTACGTGGCAAAGGAGTTTGCCCAGAAATATCTCGGACCAATTTCCGTTGCAGCATACTCGTACATGTCGCTAGTACCTATCATACAGCCGCCTGTCATCAAGCTGCTGACCACCAGCAATGAACGAAAGATTAGAATGAAATACACTCAGGTTGAGGTACCAAGAATCATTGAGATTTTGTTCCCCGTCGTTATCACCCTGATTGCGGGAATCATAGCTCCCATCAGCGTTGCGCTGATCGGCTCCCTGATGTTCGGAAATCTGATCAGAGCCTGCGGCGTTCTCACCAGACTTTCCAACGCAGCTCAGAATGAACTTGCCAATCTGGTCACGCTGCTTTTAGGTATCACCATCGGATCTACCATGACCGCGGAGGCTTTCCTGAACATCCAGACTCTGATGATCATGGGAATGGGACTTGTCGCCTTTATCTTTGATACTGCCGGCGGAGTTTTGTTTGCCAAATTCCTGAATCTATTCCTGCCGAATAAGGTCAATCCGATGATCGGGGCTGCCGGTATCTCCGCCTTCCCCATGTCGGGACGCGTCGTGCAGAGACTGGCCGCCAAGGAGGATCCCACAAACTTTATTTTAATGCAGGCCATGAGCGCAAATGTAGCAGGCCAGCTGGGTTCCGTCGTTGCGGGAAGCTTGATTCTCGCCTTGGTTCCGGCTGTTCTGGCTGCGATGTAGTGTAAAGGAGGAATCGATATGGATATGCAGTTGATAGGAGCTGGTCTTGAAGTTACCGCCTTCGGATTAGGCGGAGTATTTGCGGTACTGATCTTGTTCTACGTGGCAACGAAGATCATGCTTTCTATGGCAAAAAAATCAAATAAAAGCGAATAATCAGTATTTTGGATTGCTGAAACAACGATAACAGCCGGGCTTAGGAATAAGCCCGGTTTTTAGTATCATGCCGTTTTGCCACCCTGCGAGGCTTTTATTATTTCCTCGATATTTTTGTTGTAAAAATAAGAGGTTTGAATTATACTATACTAATCAAATTTGAGATACCGTTTTGGGCCGAATTTGATCATTTTGCCTTTAAGGCCGGATGGCCGGACAGACAAATTCCCGTGAGATCAACTGAATAGAAAACGAAGGGAGAACAGATATGTTACTGGCATTCGACGTAGGAAACACCAACATAGTTTTAGGAGTCTTCAAGGACGGCAATCTGATTCAGAACTGGAGAATGGAAACAGACAACAATAAAAGTGCTGACGAGTACGGAATGATCATCAATCAGCTTTTCAGCTATGAGGGTCTGAACACCAAAGAAGTAAAGGATGTCATTATTTCAACGGTAGTTCCATCAGTCCTGTACACCCTGCAGCACCTGTCTATGAAGTATTTTAACAGAAGGGCCATCGTCATAGGGCCTGGCATCAAAACAGGCTTGATCATCAAATATGACAATCCGAAGCAGGTGGGAGCGGACCGGATCGTCAATGCGGTCGCAGCCTATGCGAAATACGGGGGGCCACTGATCATCGTGGACTTCGGAACCGCTACAACATTCTGCGCCATTACGGAAAACGCAGAATATCTAGGGGGAACCATCGCACCCGGTATTAAAATTGCCTCGGACGCCTTGTTTGAAAAGACTGCCAAGTTGCCGAAGGTCGAACTGGAGGCCCCGGGACATGTCATATGTAAAAATACGATTGAAAGTATGCAATCCGGTCTGGTTTACGGACATATGGGAATGGTGGAATTCATTGTGAACCGGATGAAGGAGGAATTACAGAATAAGTCCAAGTCAGGCAAAGTGCCGAGGGTTGTGGCAACCGGAGGACTCGCAACCCTGATCGCCAGCGGAATCAGCTGCATCGACTGTATTGACAAGCTGCTGACGCTGGAGGGACTGGAGATCATATATGAAAAGAACAAGGGACATAAAGCATGAGAATCGGTAACGTTACTCTTGAAAATCCCTTTTTCCTGGCGCCACTGGCAGGGATTACCGACGCTCCTTTCAGGAGAATCTGCAAGGAGCAGGGCGCCGGCTTGGTATATTCCGAGATGGTAAGCGGAAAAGGGCTGTTTTATAACGACCGCGCTACGGAAAGACTGCTTCGGATCTATCCGGACGAAAAGCCCGTAGCCGTGCAGATATTCGGCTCCGAGCCCGACATCATGGGTTTTGCAGCTGAGAAATTGAGAAAAAGGGAGAACTGCATCCTGGATATCAATATGGGATGCCCTGTTCCAAAGGTGGTAAAGAACGGGGAAGGTTCGGCGCTTTTGAAATCGCCGAAGCTCATGGAAGAGATCGTCAAGGCCACGGTGGAGAAAGCCGGCAAGCCTGTCACCGCCAAGATCAGAATCGGCTGGGATGCGGAAAGCATCAATGCTGTGGAAACCGCAAAGCTTCTTGAGGCTGCAGGCGTAAGCGCCATCGGCGTTCACGGCAGAACCAGAGAACAGTATTATTCCGGAAAAGCAGATTGGGATGTGATTCGGAAGGTCAAACAGGCTGTGTCGATCCCGGTGATTGGAAACGGAGATGTGTTTTCCGGCAAGGATGCAATCCGGCTTATGGAAGAGACCGGCTGCGATTTTGTTATGATTGCTCGGGGAGCCTTAGGAAATCCTTGGATTTTCAGAGAAGCTGCAACATTATGGCAGGGCCGAACTGTGCCGGATCCTCCGGAGTTGAAAGAAAAAACGGAATTGATCCTGAAGCATTTCAACCTTCTTCTTGAGGAGAAAGGGGAATATGCGGCAGTCAGAGAGATGAGAAAACACGCCGGCTGGTATCTGAAAGGGATACCCGGCTCGGCAGGGCTTCGGCGGCAGTTGAACACAATCACAAATGCCGAAGTGCTGATTGAGACCATTTCCCGGTTGGGGGATCAATGAGTGCGTTCGATATATCATGTTTACAGACAGTTGTCAATTGTTATAGCGAACGTACGATTGTATATTTTGAAGCGGCGTTGCCGCAAGGTGCGTTCGATATATCATGTTTACAGACAGTTGTCAACTGTTATAACGAACGTCCAGTTATATATTTTAAGCGGCTTCGCCGCAAGGTTCGTTCGATATATCATGTTTACAGACAGTTGTCAACTGTTATAACGAACGTCCAGTTATATATTTTAAGCGGCTTCGCCGCAAGGTTCGTTCGATATATCATGTTTACAGTTAACCAATTACATGATATAATATTGCGCATACGAGCGCATCTATCAGGTTATACGAACCTATCATAGAATTAAAGGAGATCATTGAAATGGCAGAAGAAATGCTGTTAACAAAAGAAGGCTATGAAAAAATTGTTGCAGAGCATGAAGAACTGGTTACTGTAAGAAGAAAAGAAATTGCCGAAAGAATCAAAGAAGCAATCTCTTATGGCGACATCTCTGAAAACTCCGAATATGACTCGGCAAAAAATGAACAGGCCGAACTGGAAGAGCGAATCAATAAATTGGAAAACATGATGCGCAAAGCAAAGATTATAGATGAATCGACGATATCCAACGACAAGGTTGGAATCGGCCTCAAAGTCAAAGTGCTGGAGATTGAATCCGGCGAGATGATGACTTTCACCATTGTCGGTTCCACGGAAGCGGATCCGTTTGAAGGAAAAATATCAAACGAATCCCTGGTAGGTGCAGCCCTTCTTGGCAAAATGGTCAATGAGGTTGCGGAGGTACAGGTACCTGACGGAATCGTAAGCTACAAGGTAATTGAGATCTCGAAGTAACAGTTTTACTGCAGATGAAATTACAGGAATAGTAACGGCTTTGACAGGAAGATATAGTGAAAAGAGGAAATGAGTATGAGTACAGAAGACAACAGCCAGGTGACGGCAGTGAACGAAGCAGAAACGGAAGTTGAAATTTCGGAAGAGAGTTTAAACGAACTCAGACAAATCAGGCGGGAAAAGCTCAAAAAACTCCAGGAAATGGGCAGAAATCCATATCTGGTTGAGACTTGGGATGTGAAAAATTACAGCAAAGATATCAAGGATAACTTTGATGAGATGGAAGGCAAGGAAGTAACCTGTGCCGGAAGAATCATGGCCAAACGTCAGATGGGAAAAGCTTCCTTTATTGATATACAGGATAAACAGGGCAGAATTCAGTGTTACGTCAGGCAGGATGCGATTACTCCCGAAGAGTACGAAATATTCCTTGCCTATGATATTGGAGATATTGTCGGTGTGGTCGGCGAAGTATTCCGTACAAAGCACGGAGAGATCTCCATAAAGGTTCACGAGATCAAGCTGCTGTCAAAATCCCTCCAAATCCTGCCGAATAAGTTCCACGGACTTAAGGATCAGGATATTCGCTACAGACAGAGGTATGTCGACCTTATCATGAACCCGGAGGTCAGGGAAACCTTTTACCTGAGATCCAAAATGATCAAGGAAATCAAAAAGTTTATGGAAAGCAGAGACTTTCTTGAAGTCGATACGCCAATTCTGACCACGATTGCAGGCGGCGCCAATGCCCGGCCTTTCGTCACCCATCACAATACGCTTGATATCGACATGAGACTTCGTATTTCCAACGAGCTTTATCTCAAGCGTCTCATCGTCGGGGGCTTTGACCGTGTTTACGAAATGGGCAAAATGTTCCGAAACGAAGGAATGGACAGAAACCACAATCCGGAATTCACTTCCATGGAGCTTTATCAGGCTTACGGAAATATGGAAGACATGATGGATATCACCGAGAATATGATTGCTACCGTTGCTCAGAACGTACTGGGAACGATGCAGATTGAATATCAAGGTAAAAAATTCGACCTGACCCCTCCCTGGCAGAGACTGTCCATGCAGGATGCCGTCAAGAAATGGGTGGGAGAGGATTTCGACAAGATCCAGACCGATGAGGAAGCAAGAGAAGTTGCAAAGAAGCACCATCTTGAAGGCTGGGAAAAGATGACAAGAGGACATGTTATCTGCGAACTGTTCGAGGAATATTGCGAAGAATACCTTGACGGACCGGTGTTCATCACCGGCCACCCGGTGGAAGTATCTCCCCTTGCAAAGAGAGATCCCAAGGATCCGAGGATTACCAGAAGATTTGAAGCATATATCAACTGTTGGGAAGTTGCCAACGCATTCTCCGAGCTGAACGACCCGATCGATCAGTATCAGAGATTCAAGGAGCAGCAGGAGCAGTTGGAGAGCGGCGACGACGAGGCACATCCAATGGATGAAGATTTTGTCAACGCACTGGAGGTCGGCATGCCTCCCACAGGAGGCTTGGGCATCGGCGTAGACCGAGTTATCATTCTGCTGACCAATTCGCCGTCGATACGAGACATTATCCTGTTCCCAACTATGAAACCCCTCTAGGCTTGCGGATTGGTACGGTTTTGCAAATAACCCACAGAAGAAAATAATAAACATTGAATGGGAAAGTTTGCTTCGGCAAACTTTTCTTAACATTTACAAATCTGCGATTTATGGACTTTCATTACAACAAAACAATCATAGATTTAGAAATTTTTAATCAAAGGAGATCAAAAATGAAGGATATTCAGTTGAGACAGCTCTACGTGAATACGGATCAATATGCAGGGAAGGAGGTCGTGGTCAGAGGCTGGGTTAGAACCAACAGAAGCTCCAACAAATTCGGTTTCGTTGAGATCAATGACGGCAGCTATTTCAAGTCGGTACAGGTAGTCTATGAAGAGGAGAACCTGGGAAACTATGATGAGATCGCTAAGGCGCCCATCGCCGCCGCACTTTGCGTTACGGGTGAACTGGTTTTAACACCGGAAGCCAAGCAGCCCTTTGAGATCAAGGCCAGGGAAGTGATCATAGAAGCAGATTCCGATGCGGATTACCCCCTTCAGAAAAAACGTCATAGCCTGGAATTTTTAAGGGAGATCGCTCATCTGAGGCCGCGAAGCAACACCTTCTCAGCGGTTTTTCGCGTGCGT
This sequence comes from Bacillota bacterium, assembly GCA_023415235.1. Taxonomy (GTDB): domain Bacteria; phylum Bacillota; class Clostridia; order Peptostreptococcales; family Anaerovoracaceae; genus Anoxybacterium. The sequence goes on along the minus strand of JAEZLP010000010.1, from coordinate 4,281 downwards.
TCCCTGGTGGCTTATGCGATTCACAGATTCTTTCAGGACAATAATTTCGTTTATGTGCATACTCCGATCATAACAGGCAGCGATGCAGAGGGAGCAGGCGAAATGTTTCAGGTTACCACCCTGGATCTGGACAAGCTTCCGAGGACGGAGGACGGAAAAATCGACTACGGGCAGGACTTTTTCGGAAAAGAGACCAATCTGACCGTAAGCGGGCAGCTTGAAGCGGAGACCTTCGCCCTGGCCTTCCGGAATGTGTATACCTTTGGGCCCACCTTCCGCGCCGAAAACTCCAATACGGCAAGACATGCTTCGGAATTCTGGATGATTGAGCCTGAAGTCGCTTTCGCTGATATCAACGACAACATGGAATTAGCCGAGAGCATGATCAAATATATCATCAATTATGTTCTGGAAAACGCTCCGGAGGAGATGAAATTCTTCAACGAATTCATCGACAAGGGTTTGCTTTCCAGGCTGAACAATATAGTCAGCAATGAATTCGCAAGGGTAACTTATACGGAAGCAGTGGAGCTTCTCAAGAAGTCCGGCAGGGAATTCCAGTTCCCGGTGGAATGGGGTATCGACCTTCAGACCGAACACGAACGATATATTACGGAAGAGGTCTTCCAAAAACCGGTTTTCGTAACCGACTACCCGAAAGAGATCAAAGCATTTTACATGCGTCAGAATGATGACGGGAAGACTGTCGCTGCCATGGACTTGCTTGTTCCCGGAGTTGGAGAAATTATCGGAGGAAGCCAGAGAGAAGAGCGCTACGATGTCCTTCTCAATAGAATCAAGGAGCTTGGCCTTCATGAAGAGGACTACTGGTGGTATCTCGATCTGAGAAGATACGGCGGTGTGAAACATGCAGGCTATGGATTGGGTTTTGAAAGAATCATCATGTATATCACCGGCATGAGCAATATCAGAGACGTGCTGCCCTTCCCGAGAACGCCAAAAACAGCCGAATTCTAATATCCTGTTAACATTCTGTTAACATTCTGCCCGGCGCTTAGCCTTTTTGCCCCAAGCTCGCTTGGCTGGCAAAACGGACAGCATCGAGCAAAGCGAGTAGGAGTCCGTTTACGGACGTTGCGCCGCTTGGCAGAATTAATGCTGAAAAATACAAAGCTTGACATTACAGAAGGGACTAGCTATGAAATTATTTGCAGCAACCATCAAAGACGGAGCGTTCAAGGGAGTAAAAACAGCAGTGATGCTGCTGAAAATTGTATTGCCAATTTACGCTGTTGTCGTGATCATAAAATATTCGCCGGTCATGCCCTTTCTACAGGATCTCTTTTCTCCAGCCATGCGGTTTTTCCAGTTGCCGGGGGATGCGATCGTACCGCTCATTGCAGGATTTTTTACCGATGAGTACGGCGTCATTGCTGCTATGAGCACCTTTGACTATACCACAGCGGAAATTACAACCATCGCCATGATCAGTCTGGTGGCCCACTCCATGCCTGTGGAATCGGCTATCGCTATGAAGATCGGCATGTCGGCATCAAAGTTTGCAGTGTTTCGCATCCTGTCGGCTATTGCCGTTGGACTGCTGATAGGTTGGATAGGAGGGCTGATATTATGAGCGCATCTGCAGAGGTAATCCTCCAGGAGATTGTCTTCGGCAGTATTTCGACTATATTGAACATGCTCAAGATTCTCATTCCGCTGATGATCATTGTCGAGATCCTGATGGTTTACAATATTATGGAAAGTGTGGCCGATAAACTCCAGTTTCTTGCAGGAGCTCTCGGCATGCAGAAGCAGTCTATCTTTCCCCTCCTTGTTGGCGTGGTCATGGGGGTTACATACGGAGCCGGCACCCTGATCGAGATCAACAGGAAGATGCCGATCCCGAAAAAGGATTTTGCACTGATCGGGATATTCATGTTCCTGTGCCACGGTATCATCGAGACCGGTTTTATCTTTGCGGTGGCGGGAGCCAACGTCCCTGTGGTGACGCTGGGCAGGCTGCTTATTGCATTCCTTGTGACTGCGGCGGCAGCAAGACTGCCGGTGTTCCGGCGGATGGATAAGGCATAAAATGGATAGAGGCAGCGGCTCAATTCTCTTTGTTAATTCATTTGCTATTTCAATGCAATAATGATATACTGAAACCACTATGTGAAAAAATTATGGGAGGTCTGAATATGAAAGGCTATACTAGCGACACGATAAGAAATGTTGCACTTGTAGGACACGGCGGAACCGGAAAAACTACATTGTTGGAGGCCGCACTGCTTGCTACGGGAGTAATAAACAGACTTGGTAAGGTAGAGGACGGAAATACGGTATCTGATTACGACAAGATGGAGATTGAAAAGGGTTACTCAATTAGCACAGCCATCGTGCCGGTTGAATACAATAAGGTTAAGATTAATTTTATTGATACTCCGGGATACTTCGATTTTATCGGAGAAGTAAATTCTGCTATGAGAGCAGCGGAAGCTGCGGTCATCCTGGTAGACGCGTCTGCAGGCATTCAGGTTGGTACTGAAAAGGCATGGAAGTCCTGCAAAGAGTACAACATGCCTACCTTCATGCTCATTAACAAGATTGATAAGGAAAACGTGGATGTTGACAAGGTCATTGCTGATCTGAAGGCGAAGTTCGGCACCTCCGTCGTACAGCTTTCCGAAAAGGATGCGCTTACGGAAGCGGTTGCAGAAAGTGATGAAGAGCTTTTGGAAAAATACTTCGGCGGAGAAGAATTTACAGAGGAAGAATTCAATCGCGGTCTGGTAGCAGGCATTGCGTCCGGCAGCATAGTTCCCGTATTGACCAGCTGCGCTATGGACGGCAGAGGCATCAAGGAATTTATGGACACGCTGATCAAGTTTGTCCCCAACTCGAAGACCAAGGAATACAAGGGAACCGATGCAAAAGATGCAGAAGTCATCAGAAAGTGCGATCCGGCTGCGCCAGCCTCCGCATTTGTATTCAAGACCATCGCGGACCCGTTCGTAGGAAAAATCAATTTGTTGAAAGTCATTTCCGGCAAATTGACCAGCGGAATGGAACTATTCAATACCAGAGTGGAAAAGCCTGAAAAATTAGGTGCATTATTCTTCATGAGAGGAAAGAGCCAGGCAGAGGCGGATTCTGTATCAGCTGGAGATATCGTAGCTGCTGCAAAGCTTCAGTTTACACAGACCGGTGACACTCTCTGCGACAAGGCGAATATCATCAAATATCCGCCGGTCGACTTCCCGGAACCGTCTCTTTATATGGCAGTTGTGCCGAAGAACAAGGGCGACGATGAAAAGATGAGCTCCGGACTGCACAAGCTGATGGAAGAAGATCCTTCCTTCGTTCTGACAAGAAATACGGAAACACATCAGACCTTGATCGGCGGACAGGGAGAAATCCAGATCGGAATCATCACCGCCAAGCTGAAGGACAAGTTCGGTGTCGGTGTTGACCTGGTTGACCAGAAGATCCCATACAGAGAAACCATCAAAGGCAGTTCTGACGTACAAGGAAAGCATAAGAAGCAATCCGGCGGCGCCGGCCAGTACGGGGACGTACACATCAGATTCTCTCCGTCTCAGGAAGTCTTTGAATTCTCTGAAGAACTCTTCGGAGGAGCGGTACCGAAGAACTTCGTTCCAGCGGTTGAAAAGGGTCTGAGAGAATCCATGGAGAAGGGACCTCTCGCAGGATTCCCCGTTGTGAATGTCAAAGCCGTATTCTACGATGGATCCTACCACGATGTAGACTCCAATGAAATGGCATTCAAGATTGCTGCTTCTCTTGCTTTCAAGAAGGGTATCGTAGAAGCGAAGCCGATACTCCTTGAGCCTGTCATGCATGTGGAAGTTCTTGTACCGGATGAGTACATGGGCGACGTCATGGGCGATATGAACAAGAGAAGAGGAAAGATCCTCGGTATGGAACCGCAGCCGGGCGGCGGACAGAAGGTGCTTGCGGAAGCGCCTCAGGCGGAAATGTTCAAATATGCCATTACTCTTCGTTCTATGACTCAGGCGAGAGGAAGCTTTACGATGAGATTTGAACGCTATGAAGAAGTCCCCGCTCATCTTGCGGAAAAGATCATCGCTGAGCATAAGAAGGAAACTGAGGAATAAACTCAAACGAAATATGACGATTCAACCAGGGCAGCCTGCCGACGCAGGCTGCCTTTTTATGTGCGCCCAGCATGGGCGCAGTCTAACGGGTGAAAGTCCCGAACACGCCAGTAGCGGGAAGTGTATAGCCAGAGGCAAGGGTGTCCACCGTGAGGCGGAATCTGAAGGAAGCCCGAGGCAAATC
>JAEZLP010000021.1 GCA_023415235.1 Bacillota bacterium | reverse complement strand
CGAAAGTTCACCGGACTTTCTCTCGACGCTCGCGCATTTGCATGTTCGAATCATCTCTACTTGATAGAATTAAAAAAGCGATAGACATCAAGCCTATCGCTTTTTTAATGGCACTCCCGAGATGATTCGAACATCCGACGCACGGTTTAGGAAACCGACGCTCTATCCCCTGAGCTACGGGAGCATAGATCTTGAAACTTACAGAGCGGGTCATCGATAAACCGGAACTCTGAAAGGTTCAACATCAGTAATTTTAGCACATCGGCGGTTTGCTTTCAAGACGTTGTTTCATTTATTTCTTCCGCTTAAAAAGGCTAATGATGTCCGATCGGTTCGGAATTTGTCGGCCAGATGCCGGGCTTAGGACGACCTGATGGCCGTGCTCCCTTTTTGAGCGGAAACAATTGGTTGGGAAAGCGTACGCCGGATGGACAATTCGACGCTGAATCGACCAGAGTCTTTTTTATTGATGTTGTTTCATGATTCTTGTGTTCGACAAAAGCTGCCGGAATCAAGCTATAACAAGCCGCAGGACCTTCATAAACGTTGAAATTGATTTGGTTGCCAATGAATTGGATAAATGTTACAATTACTACAAGATACAATTGATGTAACAAAATAGAAATCCCCTACAGAAAGTAATGTTTTTCATTTCTGGGTTGAATTTTGAATAAAAACAAAAACAAATAGGGAATGAGACCAGGAAAGCGTTCTAATTGCTTATTGTACAACAAAGAATAAAGCGTCAATCAATCCGACTGAAAATTTTGAAACAAACATAAAACAACATAATAACAAACAAATCAAAAATAAATCTTGAAAAATATAAGCATTCATGTTAATATACAGTCAAAATTAATTCAGCTATTAGTAAAACAAACAAAAAAACTATGGGAGGAAATTTTATGAAAAAAATACTTAGTGTTTTGTTATGCGCTGTATTATCAGTAACGTTGCTTGCTGGCTGCGGCGGAAAAGCGCCCGCAGAAGATGCTTCGTCGGATAACGCAGCAGGTCCTTTAGCTGGAAAGAAGATCGCAGTAGTCAGAAATCTGGCAAACGGAGATCATACGCAGCAGTTCCTGGCTGGATGCGTAGAAGAAGGCCAAAAGATGGGAATGATCGTAGACACATTTGTTACTGACGGTGATGACGCAAGATGTCAGGAAGCAGTAGCTCAGGTCATTTCAAAAGACTATGACGGCATCATAGTTTCTCACGGACAGCTCTCTTACTCCTACAACATGCTGCTGCCTGCAGTTGAAAAGGGAATGGTAGTTGTAACCTTCGATACCATGCCTTTTGAAAACGGAGATGCAAGCGGAAAGCTGCTGGAAGGCGTTACCTCCACTGCACAGGATGATTACGCGTTAGCTGAATTATCACTGGGTTACATGCTGGAAGAGTTCGAAAAGAATGGAGGCACCTATCCGATGAAGGTCCTCAAGACATTCATGGGCCCTGGAATCCCTCCGCTTGACAGACGTAACGAAATCTATACCGATCTTGAAAAACAAGGAAAGATCCAGACCGTACAGGTTATTGCTCCTTCTGATTATGCCAATGCCCGCGGAGATATGACAACTAAGACAGAAGCGATTCTGCCGACCATTGCAGAAGGCAGCGTAGATGCAATCTGGGGCTGCTATGACGAGCTTGCAAAAGGCGTACTCCAGGCATTGAACGATGCGAAGCGTACAGACATCCCGATGTACACCATCGACGTATCCAACGATGATATTCAGCTGATGGTAAGCAATGCTGAAGTTTGGAGATCAACGGCAGCTGTAGATCCAAAGCTGATCGGTATTGTTGATATGAGACTGATCGCGCTGAAGTTAATGGGAGAAGAGACACCTGATTTCTTCAACTTAAGCGCCAACAACATTTTAACGACTCAGTTAAAAGAAGGAAACACCATGCAGGATCTTGGTTCAATCATTGAAGGATGGGGAGATGCTAACGATCCGGAAGGCGCCTTATATACGGACAAAATTACAAGCCTTTACGTTAATTAGTCAAAACAGTCGATAAATTATTAATAAGACCAAGGTGAGACGCCATGAATAATTTAAAACTTGAGATGAAGGATATTGCAATCGAATTCCCCGGCGTTAAGGCGCTGGACGGAGTTGATTTCAGCTTGACAAGTGGAACAATTCATGCGCTCGTAGGTGCAAATGGCGCCGGCAAATCAACACTCATGAAGGTGTTGGCCGGTGCCAACACGCATTATACAGGACAGATTTATCTTAACGGAGACCTGATTGAAATCAGGTCTCCTAAAGATGCTAAAAATCTGGGCATAGAAATTGTTTATCAGGAAGTGGATACGGCAATCATCCCGTATTTGTCCGTTGCAGAAAACGTGATGTTCAATACACTTGTCAACCGGATGGGGAAAAAGCAGTTTGTAAATTGGAACCAAATCCGTAAATCTGCAAAAGAGGTACTTAATAAACTGAATGTTGACGTGAACGTCAATACGCTTGCTTCGGATCTTACTCTGGCTGAAAAGCAAATGGTTCTGATCGCCAGATGTGTCGTTGAAAAATGTAAGTTTTTAATTCTAGATGAGCCTACCGCTCCTCTATCTAATTCTGAAACTCAGGAATTGTTCCGTGTCGTGCGGGAATTGGCCAAGGAAGACGTGGGTATCGTTTTTATCTCTCACCGTCTGACCGAGCTGTACGAGATCTGCGAATGGATCACAATCATGAGGGACGGGAAATTAGTCGACAGTATGCCGCTGACAAAAGAACTGGAAATTAATAAGATTGTTGAATATATGTTGGGGCACAAATTTGAGGAAGTCTACGAAAGTCATCCGTGTAAAATTGGGGGCCCCTTGCTTGAAATAGAGGGATTGACGGAAAAAGAAGGAAGAGTCAAGAATATCAATATGTATGTAAACGAAGGCGAAATCGTAGGAATTGCGGGACTGGTCGGAGCCGGAAAAACAGAGCTCTGCAAAACCATCTTCGGGAATTACCATTACACCGGAAGCGTAAAGCTGAGAGGGAAGGAACTTAAGTACAGGAACCCTCATCAGGCTGTAAAAAGCGGATTTGCCCTTGTTCCGGAGGAACGCAGAAAAGAAGGCGTATTGGTAACCGATCCGGTCTATTCCAATATATCGGTGGCGGCGATGAAGAAATACACCAATCGCCTATCCGTCGTAAACAAGAAAAAGGAAAAGGCGGATGCAAAAGCCATGATCAAGGATCTTGTAATCAAAACCCCCTCGGAATGCCAGACGGTGGCACTCCTCTCCGGAGGAAACCAGCAGAAGGTCGTTGTAGGAAAATGGCTCAACTCGAAAGCGGAGGTATATATTTACGACGAACCGACCAAGGGGATCGATGTGGGAGCCAAGAGAGACATGTATCAGCTGATTGAAAAGCTGGCAGCGGAAGGGAAGGGTGCGATTTACGCCACCTGCGAGTTTACCGAAATCCTCAGTATATGCAACCGCGTCTATGTCATGTATGACGGTGAAATCGTAAAAGAATTAGAGGTCGCGAAAACCAACGAAAAAGAATTGCTTTTCTATTCTACAGGAGGTGGAGTCATATGAATCAGACCACATTGAACAGGCATAACCTGAAGATTTCGGACCTGGTAACGAAATGGGGAACCATCATTACGATCGTGCTTTTAATAATTTTGTTCACCTTTGTAAATTGGAATGAAGCGACAGGCACAAGCATGTTCCTGACTTCCAGCAATATTATAACTATTCTACGCTCAATTTCAATTACTGCAATTATTGCCATCGGATTGACATTTGCATTGTCCGTTGACGGAATGGACCTGTCCATCGGCGCTTGCGCAAACTTCGCAGACACGCTGATCATGACCATGTTTGTATGGTACAATCTGAGCATGGGCTTTTCCATCATCCTGACAATACTGGTCTGCTTGACCATTGCCGTTGTAAACTCCCTGCTGATCGTCAAGCTGAGGATCCCGGATATGGTGGCTGCCTTGTCGGTCATGTTTATCTTCCAAGGCGTTGCCCTTACATATTCCAACGGCGGAGCCATCACCGAACGAATGATGAGGCCGGATGGCACTCAGGCGCCGGGACTGGTGCCGGAAGCATTCCGTGCAATGGGAGCGGAGCCCCTGCTTATCATCATTATGCTCTGCGTCGTCGCATTGGCTCACTTTTTCCTGAATTATACCAAGCACGGCAGATATATGTACGCAGTGGGCGGAAACCGGGAAGCGGCAAAGCTGTCCGGAATACCTGTGGCAAAGTATAAGGTCCTGGCCTACTTCCTGTCTGCAACCTTTGCTTCTCTCGGCGGAATCTGCCTGGCTGCCCGTGTGGGCACCGCCCAGGTAAGCGCAGGCGACGCATATCTGATGCCTGCTGTAGCCGCCGCTTTTATAGGCTTTTCAGTAATGGGAGCAGGAAAAGCCAATGCTCTTGGAACCTTGATCGGGGCGATACTGGTTGGTATTCTGGAAAACGGCCTGATCATGATGGCGGTCCCATACTATGCGATGAACATCGTAAAGGGCGCCGTACTCGCCATCGCGCTGGCTTTGACATACGCCACGAAAAAGAAATAAGTTTTAACGAGATGGAGGGATTGATATGTCACGGTTTGATACATATTTTTTAATGAAGACAGAAGACGTTGCTGAATATGTTCAGGAGAAACTGCACTTCTTCCCGGATGACGCAAAGTTGGAATGCAAGGAAATCGGAGATGGCAACCTGAACTACGTATTCCGTTTAAGGGACACGGAAACGGGGAAATCTATCATTGTGAAACAGGCGGATGAAGCTCTTCGTATTTCCGCCGAAATGAAGATATCCAAGGACAGGGGCAGGATCGAGGCGAAAATTCTTGGAATTCAGGGAAAGTATGCTCCCGGTCTCGTTCCCGAAGTCTATCTTTACGACGGTGTGATGTGCGCCATGACGATGCAGGATATGGTCGGACATACCATGATGAGAACCGGATTGATAAACCATGAAATCTATCCTCTGTTCGCGGATCACATCACTACATTCATGGTCAACTCCCTGCTTCTCACGACGGACGTGGTCATGGATCACAAGGAGAAGAAGGAACTGGTCAAGTCGTTTATCAATCCCGACCTGTGTGAAATCTCCGAGGATCTCGTTTACAGCGAACCCTTCGTCGATTATAATAAGCGAAACAATGTGTTCCCGCCCAACAAGGAATTTGTACAGAGAGAACTTTATGACGACGTGAAACTCCGTCTGGAAGCGGCGAAATGCAAGTTTGAATTTATGAACAACGCCCAGGCCCTGATCCATGGAGATCTGCATACGGGTTCCATCTTTATCAATCAGGAGCACACCTATGTCTTTGACCCGGAATTTGCTTTTTACGGACCCATGGGGTATGATGTCGGAAATATCATCGCCAACATGTTCTTTGCATGGTGCAACGGCGACGCTACCATCGAAGACCCGGCGGAAAAAGAAAAATTCTGCAGCTGGACCCTGGACACGATTGAAAAGATTGTGGATCTGTTCATCGAGAAGTTCAAGGTTTCCTTCCGGGAAAATGTAACGGACACCATGGCCAAGACGGAAGGCTTCCTGGAATGGTATCTGGACACCGTACTTCGTGATACCGCCGCGGTGGCTGGATTTGAATCCGTTCGCCGGACTGTGGGCATGGCCAACGTGAAGGACATCACGACCATTCCTGATGAGAAAAAACGCGCTCGTGCGGAACGGATCATCATAACGCTGGCAAAGGATTATATTATGAACCGCGAAACCTCGTTCAAGTGCGGAGCGGATTATCTGACTGCCATAAAGAGAGCGATTGATAAATTTCCGGCAGAATGAGTCCGGAAATCGAAAAAAGGCAAAGGAGACGGAAGGTATGGCTAAGAAAAATATTCTTAATTATGAAACGGTTGCGCTGGACGATGACAAAAATGCTCTTGTCATCATCGATCAGACCAAGCTTCCTTACGAGATAGAAATATTGTCCTTGACGGCGCAGGAGGATATCTGGAGAGCGATTTATCTGCTGCAGGTCAGAGGGGCTCCCGCAATCGGCGTTGCGGCGGCTATCGGAGTGTATCTGGCAGCAAGAGAAATCAAAGCCTCCGATATGAACGACTTCGCTCAGCAGTTTAAGAAAGCGAAGGACTATCTGGCTTCAGCCCGTCCTACAGCGGTCAACCTTTTCTGGGCATTGAACCGGATGGAGGCTGTGATAGCTGCAAATATGGACAAGAGCGCGGAGGAAGTCGTGGGCTTGCTTCATGACGAAGCCGTGGCTATCCGGGACGAAGACGTGTGGGTATGCAAACAGATCGGCGAATACGCGCTGACCCTGGTGAAGCCCGGCGACGGCCTTCTTACCCACTGCAATGCGGGCCAGCTGGCAACGGTAAAATACGGAACCGCAACGGCGCCCATGTATTTGGGCCAGGAAAGAGGCTACAACTTCCGCATCTTTGCGGACGAAACGAGGCCGCTGCTTCAGGGAGCCAGGCTCACCGCCTTTGAGCTCCATGACTCCGGACTGGACGTGACCCTGATCTGCGACAACATGTCGGCCTCCGTAATGAAAAAAGGATGGATCAACGCAGTGTTTGTGGGCTGCGACCGGGTTGCTGCAAACGGAGACACCGCCAACAAGATCGGTACCTCTGTGGTTGCAACCGTGGCTAAACGATACAATATCCCGGTTTATATCTGCGCTCCGACTTCCACCATCGATCTTGACACTCCCACGGGAGATGAAATTCATATCGAAGAGAGACCGGCGGAGGAGATTACGGAAATGTGGTATAAAGAACGCATGGCTCCGGATGGAGTGAAGGTGTACAATCCCTGCTTCGACGTCACGGACAACGATCTGATCGCCGGCATCGTGACCGAATACGGGATCGCAAGACCGCCGTACTCCAAATCCCTGCGGGAAATCTTTGAGAAGAAGAGAGAAGCACTCGAAGCAAAAAAATAATGGCAATAAGAAAAGAGCGGACTTCGATCCGCTCTTTTTGTCCTCATGAGAGAGCCATTCTGTTATCGGGAGAGAACGCTGCTGCTGAATGACGCGATCACCGCAGCGGGAAACCGGGATTTAGCAGGAGATAAACGTGGTCTTTTTCTTCAACAGGAAATCCTTCCATTCCTGACTCAGGACCTTGTCGGTCACCACTCCGGTGAGACTGTCAAAGTCGCAGATATGAATGAAGGAGGTCTTGTCAAACTTTGAGTAGTCCGCGATGAGATAGACCTCGTTGCTGCGCTGTAAAAGCTTCTTATGGATCATGGCCTGTCCCTCGGAGGAATCGGTGATTCCGTGCTCCATGGAGAGAGAGCGGCAGGACATAAAGGTCTTATCGAGAAACAGATTGTCAAGGGACTGAATTGTTACATTTCCCTGGAAGGCCTTGTGGTCCTTGGAATAGGTGCCGCCGATGCATACGACCCGAATATTTTCGAAGTCGGTCAGCTGATTCACAATGAGAAGAGAATTTGTGACGACGGTAAGCCGCATGTTGCTGATCGCCTTTGCGACGAACAGCGCGGTTGTGGAGGCGTCCAAAAAGATGGAATCCCCGTTATGGATCAGTTTGCGGCACTCCTTGGCGATTGCTTCCTTGCTTTTTGTGTAGGCGACTTCGCGCAATTCCACAGTTACGTTGTTTTCGACGCCTGTTTGGATAAATGCACCTCCGTAGGTCCTGGTGAGAAAACCCTCGTCCTCAAGATACTTCAAATCCCTGCGAATGGTTTCCTCGGTAACGTCAAAAGTCTTGGAAAGTTCAGTAACGGTAATGCTTTTCCGTTCAATCAGTATATCTTTAATTTTGTTTTTGCGTGTTACGGCTAACATGGAAATCCTCCTTAAATCATCCTAAATACAGTACAATTATACATAACTTTTTGTGGATTGGCAAATAAACAGTAAAAAGAAAGTAAATAAAAACCAACATAAAACAAAACAATACATTGACAATCCAACAAAAAACGTATAAAATATGGCATAGAAAGAGGTGGGAAGTTTGATAACAATCAAAGGAAACCAATACATGTCGGATTTTGAAGCAAAAAAAGCCATCATCGAAGTGGGCAAACGGATGTACCAGAAGGGCTTTGTTGCTGCAAATGATGGAAATATAAGCTGCAAGGTCGGCCCCGACACGATATGGGCGACCTGCACCGGAGTATCCAAGGGCTTTATGACCCAGGATATGCTGGTAAAAATGAATCTGGACGGAAAGGTACTGATCGGTTCCCGAAAACCTTCTTCAGAGATAAAAATGCACCTGAGAGTCTATCAGGAAAATCCCGAGGTCAAGGCGGTCACCCATGCTCATCCGCCGGTTGCGACCTCCTTCGCTATTGCGGGAATCAGCCTTGATAAAGCAGTTTTACCGGAAGCTGTCGTTCAGTTGGGAACCGTTCCCATCGCCAAGTATGCGACTCCGGGAACACAAGAGGTTCCGGATTCCATTGCCCCGTTCTGCAAGGACTACAACGGCGTCCTGCTGGCGAATCACGGAGCCCTGAGCTGGGGAAGCGACGTGATCGAAGCCTTTTACCGGCTGGAATCCATTGAATATTACGCAACAATCTTGATGTATACGGGAAATATCATCGGAAAACAAAACGAGCTTTCTTGCAAGCAGGTCAACGATTTGCTGGGAATACGCCAGCAGCTGGGGATTTTAAGCGGAGGCTCGCCTAGCTGTTCAGTTACGGCAACCAATCAGAACAATGTTGTGAATGGGGGAGCTTACACAAACCGGTATCAATCCGATCCGGTTTCGGAGCCTTCTGTGAAGGGTATCGCTCCGCTGGTCCGTCCTTCGGCTGACAGTCTGTCCTGCGGCTGCGGAAGCATTAACGGGAGCCCTGTGGATGAAGCAGCTGCGGCGAAAGCAAAAGCGGAGATCATCGAGGAAGTCGTGAGAAGGGTCATCTCGAGATTGAACGATTGAAGAAGCAAGGAGGAATGACGGATGGATGCTAGAGAAATTGAACTGATCGTACAACAAGTTCTTTCCAACATCGATTTGAATCAGATCAGTGCGGCTGTCAATAAAAATCAAAACAACAGCAGAGTCTCCAAAGGAGATTACGGCGTGTTCGAGCGGGTCGAGGACGCCATCGACGCAGCCTACGAGGCGCAGAAAATATATTTGGATCAATGCACGCTGGACGACAGAAACCGGATCATTGAAGCGATCCGGAAGGTTTCCAGAGAGCATGCGCAGGAATTGGCCGGAATGATTGTCGAAGAGACCCAGATGGGACGCTATGAGGATAAAATTGCGAAGCATATGGCGGTCATCAACAATACGCCGGGCACAGAATGCCTGACAACAGACGCCCTGTCCGGAGATGAGGGCCTTATGCTGGAGGAATACGCTCCCTTTGGAGTGATTGGCGCCATTACGCCGGTCACCAATCCGACGGAGACAATCATCAACAACACCATCAGCATGATTGCCGGCGGAAACGCCGTTGTGTTCAACGTACATCCGTCTGCAAAAAAGGTATGCGCCCATTGTCTCAGGATTCTGAACCGCACCATCGTGGAGAACGGCGGACCGGCGGATCTGATCACCATGGCCAAAGAACCGACCATGGAAAATGTAGAGAAGCTCTGTCAGAGTCCCAAGGTGAAGCTCATGTCGGGAACGGGAGGCACAGCCATGGTAAATGCGCTGCTCCGTTCCGGAAAAAAGACCATCGGAGCGGGAGCCGGCAATCCGCCGGTTTTGGTGGATGATACCGCCGACATCCAGCTTGCGGCAAAAGAGATTTACCGGGGCGCGTCCTTTGACAACAACCTCTTATGCCTTGCGGAAAAAGAAGTATTTGTGATGGATCGCGTTGCGGACCAGCTGATCGAAGGACTGGTTGGAGAAGGCGCTTATCTTTTGAGTCCGTCTGAGCTTCCGAGACTTCTCGAACTTGTTTTTTATAAGGACGAAAAGGGCTACCACGCTAACACGAAATGGGTCGGAAGGGACGCCTCCAAAATCCTGGAGGGAATCGGGATCCATCGGCCGGATGCAAGGCTGATCATCTGTGAAACGCCTGCGGATCACCCCTTTGTTCTGGCGGAACAGCTGATGCCAGTTCTGCCCATCGTGCGATGCCGCAGCTTCCAGGAGGCGGTGGATGGCGCTTACCGCGCTGAATCCGGCAATCGTCATACAGCGTCCATGTTCTCGAAAAACGTAGACAATATGACAGCCTTTGCAAGAAAAATTGAAACAACCATCTTTGTAAAGAACGGATCGACCCTGAAGGGTGACGGCGTCGGCGGCATCGGTTTTGCCACCATGACCATCGCAGGGCCCACCGGAGAAGGAATTACCTGCGCCAGGTCCTTCACCCGAAGAAGAAGATGCGTGCTTGCAGACGGCGGTTTTCGAATTATTTAAAGACAAGGTGGTGTCTTAATGGCATTAGGTTTCCTGGAGTGTGCGGGATATGCCGCTTTGATCTATGCAATGGATAAGGCATGCAAGGCCGCTGATATCAGAATATTGGGGGTTGACACCATCAACCCGAAGGATACCAGCGCATTTATTCCGCTGACAGCCCAGGTGAAGTTTGAGGGAACCGTCTCTCAGGTAAAAATAGCGGTCGAGGTTGCCAGAGCCGCTGCGCTGGAAATTAATCAAGAAAATGAAGTACTGACTGCAGTAATTGAAAATCCATATGACGGAACAAAGGAATTAGCAAAAATATCAAAAATTCAGATTTAGGAGGAAAAAAGAATGTCGGCAATCGGATTGATTGAAACAAGAGGATTAACAGCTTCCATCGAAGCAACGGACGCAATGCTGAAAGCAGCAGATGTAAAACTGGTAGGAACGGAAAAGATCGGGTCCGGATTAGTGACCGTAATCGTCACCGGTGAAGTAGGAGCAGTGAAGGCTGCCACCGAATCTGGACAGGAAGCCGCATCGAGGTTGGGCGAGTTGGTTGCGGTCCATGTAATTCCACGGCCCCATACTGATATCGCGAAAATTCTTCCGAGCCTCAAATAGCAAACCGTGATGGAAACGAAATTGGATGCGATCGGAGTTGTAGAGGTAAACTACTACGCCAACGCCGTTGTTGTTCTGGATGCGATGCTGAAGGCTTCCGATGTGAAACTCATCAGCTGTCATAAGAAATTAGGAGGACGAATGGTCCATACGGTGGTGAGCGGAAGGACTTCGGCGGTAAACGCCGCGACCGATGCTGCAAAAAATGCGGAAGATAAGGTCGGCAAAGGAAATGTGAAAGTGGCAATTACCATCAGCAATCCACATCCGGAAATCATCAGACTCATGAACATGCTGGAGGAAAATTGAAAAACCAGGAAGAACGTCCGGAACGATGAGAAAGGAGAATGAAAATGGCAGAAATAAAAGCTGCGGAAGCGAAGGAAATAAAAGAAGCAAAAGGAACCGTCACCTATAGAAGCCTGTTGGCATTAGGCCTCATTGAAACCAGAGGATTTACGGCGGCCGTCGAAGCAGCCGACGCTATGCTGAAGGCAGCGAACGTTGAGCTGGTCGGAACCGAGAAGATCGGATCGGGACTTGTGAGCGTCATGGTACAGGGAGATGTGGGCGCTGTCAAGGCGGCGGTGGAATCGGGACAGGAAGCCGCATCCAGAGTCGGCGAAATTGTAGCGGTTCATGTGATCCCAAGACCCCACGACAATGTGCCGGCCATACTTCCGTCATTGAAATAAGAGAGCCAACCATTGAGCTATGAATAGAAATGAGAGAGAAAACGTAACGGCGTATGTGGCACGACTTGTAGCGGATACGGTGAGGGAGCTTGAAGAAGACCCTTACGGAATTCCTGTCGGGATTTCAGCTCACCATGTTCATTTGACCAAGGAAGCGGTTGCAATTCTATTCGGCCGTGACCATGTCCTGACTTTTTTAAAGAAACTGAGTCAGCCAGGCCAGTTTGCCGCGGCAGAACAGGTTCAAGTGATCGGTCCTGCCGGAAGCATCTCAAGGATGCGCATTCTTGGACCGGAACGCGCCGCATGCCAGGTTGAGATTACCAGTTCCGATGCGAGAATTCTGGGAATCGAGCCTCCGATTCGGGCCTCCGGAAATCTGAAAGGAAGTCCGGGCGTACGACTGGTGGGCCCGGAAGGGGAGCTTACCCTGGATACCGGAGTCATTATCGCGGAGCGGCATGTGCACATGAGCCCCGCCGATGCAAAATGGTTCGGTGTGGTCGATGGTCAGCAGGTTAAAATGGCAGTTGCCGGGCCGAAAGCAGGCATTATGGAAAGGGTTACGGTTCGGGTCAGCGAGGCTTATCGCCTGGATTTTCATATCGACACCGATGACGGGAACGCCTTTCTGCTGCGGCAGGGAGAAAGGGTGCGCCTGATCAAATAGGAGCGTTCGCGCAAAGGAGATTACTATGATTTTAGGAAGAGTCAAGGGCAATATTGTTTCCACCAGAAAGTGCGGAAACCTTGTAGGGTTTAAGCTCCTTCTGGTAGAGCCTTATTTCGGAGATCAAACAAAAATAATTGTTGCTGCAGATACCATCGGCGCCGGCATGAACGAGCTGGTGCTCGTAACTACGGATAATACAACGCAGTATGCAATCGACCGGCCGGCTCCGATCGATGCTTATGTTGTCGGAATTGTAGATGCTCCACCTCAATTATAGATAGATAGGGAATGGCCGCGTCTGGATTGCGAAGATCAGTTTAGATGCGGCCATTTCAGTGTGGAGAAATCAGGGGAAAACGGAGATGAAAGTAATTGTGATCGGAGGCGTTGCGGCAGGAATGTCCTGCGCTTCCAAGGTAATTCGGAGCATGCCGGCGGCAGAAGTCGTCGTGTACGAAAAAGGAGGCTTCCTCTCTTACGGAGCCTGCGGTCTTCCCTATTATGTGGGCAACTTCAATGACGATTACCGCAGGATGATCGCAAGAACAAAGAAAGCCTTTGAAGAAGCGGGAATACGGTGCCACCTTCATCATGAGGTCGTTCATGTGGATGTTTTGAAGAAGGAAGTGACCGTCCGCGATATCGATGGGGACCGGTACTTTACGGACCGTTACGACAAGCTCATGATCGGCTGCGGCGCTAAAGCGATCATTCCCCCTGTGGAAGGCAGCTATCTGTTGGGGGTTCATACGCTGAAGACCATGGAGGAAGGAATCTTCCTGCGAGAATATGCGCAGTCGGAGCAGGTCAGGGACGTCACCATCATAGGGGGAGGTTCCATCGGCATCGAATGCGCGGAAGCCTTTCACCGATTGGGCAAGAAGGTGCGGATCGTGGAAGCGGCAGACCGGATTTTGCTTTCTTATGATGAAGAAATGGCTACGCTTGCCCGGTATGAGCTGGAAGGAAAGGGAGTCGAAATTCACCTGTCCGAAAAGGTGAGACGAATCTACGGGCAGGTTGCAGCAGAAAAAATAGAGACTGACAAAGGGGTTTACAATACAGATCTGGTTATTGTTGCGGCAGGAGTCAGACCCGCAACGGAGTTTTTGGAAGACACCGGCATCAAACGAGCGCAAAATGGCGCAATCCTTGTCAACCGCAAGCTGGAAACCTCCGTCAAGGACGTGTATGCGGCGGGAGATTGCGCGATGGTTTACAATGAATGCCTGAAAGAGGATTCTTATCTGGCCCTTGGAACAAACGCCAACAAATGCGGCCGAATCGCAGGGGCAAACATTGCCGGGGCAAATGAGGAATTTCAGGGAACCTTGGGCTCGGCAGCCATAAAGATCTTCGATCTGGAAATCGGCCGGACCGGAATGGGCGAGGCGGACGCTAAGAGGAAGGGAATCAGGTATAAAACCGTTCTCGTGACAGCCAACGACCATCCCGCCTATTACCCGGACCCGACGCCCATCGTAATCAAATTGATCTATGAAGAGAATACAAGGAAGCTGTTGGGAGCGCAAACCTGCGGATTCAAAGGGGCCGTCCTTCGCGTGGATGTTTTTGCCGTGGCGATCCATGGGGGTATGACATGCGACGAACTGGGAATGACCGATCTGGTTTATGCGCCTCCCTTTGCAGGGGTGTGGGATGCGATTCACATTGCCTGCAATGCGACGAAGTAGGATGAAATAGGATGAAGAAACTAATGACGCTGTCCGAAGCGGTAAATTTGATTCAAAACGGAGACGTGGTGGCCATCGGAGGCAATGTACTCCATCGGGCTCCCATGGCTTTGGTGCGGGAAATCGTTCGGCAGGAGAAAAGGAACCTGCATATTATCAAGACGGCAGGGGCGATGGACGTGGATCTTCTGTGCCTGGGAGACTGCGCCGCCAGTGTCGACGCCGGTTTTATCAGCTATGAAACGGAGTATTCTCTAGCTTCCCACTACCGTAAGGCGGTAGAGTCGGGCAAGGTGGTCGGGAACGAACACGCATGCTACACGGTAATCTCTGCTTTGCGGGCGGCAGCCGCAGGAATTCCGTTTATGCCGGTTCGGGGGCTGGTGGACAGCCAGCTGATCGAAGCCAATCCCTGTTTCACCAGGATGAAGGATCCCTTTTCCGGTGAGACGATTACCGTTGTCAAGGCCCTCTGCCCCGACGTTGCGCTGATTCACGTCCATGAGGCGGACAGCAGCGGAAACGCCTATATCAAAGGTCCGCTGTATGACGATATTCTGATGAGCCGCGCGGCAAAAAAGGTCATTCTTTCTGCGGAAAGGATCGTGTCCGATCAGAAATTTGCATTTTCCGAAGAGAAAGCGCAGATTCCCCATTTCCTGGTGGACGCCGTAGTGAAAGCGGAAAAAGGCGCCCTTCCCTGTTCCTGTCTTCCCAATTACGATATTGACAGAGGCCATCTGAACTCTTTTCTGCGCCGCAGAACAAAAGAGGAGCTTTCCGCCTACCTGAATAGCTGTGAACGGGCAGATTACAAAAAATAATCGAAAATCGGGCAATATCAAAGATTAAAAACAGAATAATAATCAGCGGATAATGGCAGAGATTAAAAATATCGAAATAGAATCAGCGAATAATAGACAGAGAAAGAGCGAAATAAAAATGAGCGAATTCGGAAGGAACGAGATGAATAAGAGCGAAATCAGAATAAGCGATATGATGGTGTGCGCCATGGCCCGGCTGATCCGAAATGGAGAGACGGTATTTCAGGGCGTTTCTTCCCATATGCCGATGATCGCGATTCTGCTGGCAAAGAGTCTTCACGCACCGGATGCGGTGCATCTGAACATTCCGGGAGGCGTCGACCCAAAGCCGGGTCAACTCCGGTCCTACACCAGCGCGGGGAAGGAACTCCTCGAACATTCCTGCTCCAGCTTTCCTCTGTCCGAGGTTTTTGACCTGTCCATGCGGGGACGGCTGGACGCAGCTTTTCTGAGCGGTATCCAGATAGACCGCCATGGGAATGTCAATGCCTCCGTAATCGGAGATTATCATAAACCCAAGGTTCGCATGCCCGGCGGAGCGGGAAGTGCCGTGCTGATTCCAACCGCGAAACGGGCAATTATCTGGAGAACGAAGCACGATAAGCGTACCTTTGTGGATCGGGTCGATTTTATAACAACCAGGGGAAATATCGACCGGATCATAACACCGCTGTGCATCTTCAAATTTGAGGAGGGACGGCTCAAGCTGGATACCATACACCCGACCTCAAGTTTGTCGGAAGTCATTGCAAACACTTCGTTCCAGGTAGAGTATGACGAAATTCGCCATACTCCGGAACCGACGAAGGAGGAACTGATGATGCTCCGGAAAATAGACAGAAATGACTACAGAAGCATCGAGTTTTCGGGAGGTGGAAAATGACGGATATTATTTCAAGAATTGAAGCCGGTGGAGTTGTCGGCTCCGGCGGAGCCGGTTTTCCAACCCACGTAAAATATAAGACAAAGGCAGAGACCGTCATCGTAAACATGGCGGAATGCGAGCCCTTGCTCCGTGTGGACCAGCAGCTGGCGGAATGGTATGCGGAAGAGTTGATCAAAGGCCTTGGATATGCCATGGAGGCGGTATCCGCAAAGGAAGGCATTATCGCCACCAAGGAAAAGTACCACAAGGCCATCGACAGGCTATCCCCGCTGCTGAAGGAAGGAATGCGTATCGAATATCTGAAGGACGTCTATCCCGCGGGCGATGAGTTTATGACCATCAAGATGACCACGGGCAATACGGTGCCTCCGGGATCCATTCCGATTTCCATTAACACGGTGGTGAGCAACGTCCAGACTCTGATCAACGTAGCGGGAGCCATGGAGGGAAAACCGGTAACTCACAGAACGATTACGGTAACCGGAAAGGTGAAAAACCCCGTTACGGTCACGGTGCCCATCGGCGTTACATACCGACAGCTTTTGGAAAAGACGGACAACGAGATCAAGGACGACGACGCTTACATCGACGGAGGACCCATCATGGGCAAGATACTGACGGATCTCGACTCCAGCGTGACAAAGACCAGCGGCGGGCTTGTGGTACTGCCGAAGGACCATACCCTGATCCGGATCAAGACTCAGTCCATGTCCCAGATCTTGAGGACCGCCAAGACTGTCTGCGAGCAGTGCCAGGCGTGCACGGACCTCTGCCCGAGAAATATCATCGGACACCGGGATCTGAAGCCTCATATGACCATCCGCGCCGTGAACTACGGCAAAATGACGGAAAGCCAGGTCATCAAGGGCGCAATGCTGTGCTCCGACTGCGGCATCTGCGAGATGTACAGCTGTCCTGTCAATATCTCTCCGAGAAGAGTCAACCAGGCTATTAAGCAGGAGCTCCAGAAACAGGGAGTGAAATATGACGGGGTACTGGGCCGGGAAGATATCCTCTGGCAGGCTAGAATGGTACCTTCCAGGCAGATGGCGAAACGGGTGGGGCTCAAGGACTATTACGATCTGAGCGCCCCTTTGCAGGAAAGCAAGCTTGAATTCGACCGCGTAAAGATTCCGCTCAAGCAGCATGTCGGCGCTCCCTGCGAGCCGGTGGTGAAAACCGGGGATCTGGTAAACGCCGGAAATCTGATCGCAAGGATCCGGGATGGCCAGCTGGGAGCAAACATTCATGCCAGTATCGGCGGCAGGGTAGCCGCAGTTAGCGACGGCGAAATCATTATTGAGAAAGGCGGTGTCGGCAGATGAATGTCACAGCAATCGGAATGTTGGAATTTAACAGCATCGCGCAGGGAATCGACAGCACCGACGCAATGTGCAAGGTCTCAGACGTTACGCTTCTTGTGAGCAAAACCGTCTGTCCGGGAAAATATATCAGTATCGTAGCGGGAGACGTCGCTGCGGTCCAGCAGTCTGTCGATGCGGGAGAGAATAAAGCGCCAGAGTGCGTGGTCGACAGCTTTTTAATTCCCAATATCCATAGAGCCCTGATCCCTGCCATTGCAGGTACGGCCAGCATAGATGACGTAAAGGCAGTGGGCCTTATCGAGTGCTTCAGCGTTGCGACCCTCATGGAAGCGGCGGATCAGGCGCTGAAAACGGCTGAGGTGCAGCCCCTTCAGCTCCACATCGCTTTCGGGATCGGAGGCAAGGCCTATGTGGCGCTGACCGGCGACGTAGCCGCCGTAAAAGCTGCGGTGGAGGCGGGAAGCAATTTGGCGGCGGAAAGAGGTCAGCTGGTACGCAGTGTTGTAATACCAAAGCCACATCCAATGATCGTTGAGAATTTAATATAAGGAAAGGTGGATATCATGAAGAAAATCATCAACAAACCGGAGAACTACGTGAACGAGATGCTAGAAGGACTGTACATCGCTCATCCCGATTTGGTCACCTATACGGGTCATGACCTCCATTGCCTGGTATCGGCGGTCAAAAAAGAAGGTAAGGTTGGAATTGCAACCGGAGGAGGTTCCGGTCACCTTCCGCTTTTCCTTGGGTATGTGGGAAAAGGAATGCTGGACGGTTGTTCCGTCGGAGATGTATTTCAATCTCCCAGCGCGGAGCAGATGCTTGCCGTGACGAAAGAAATCGACCAGGGAGTGGGAGTCTTATACATATACGGCAATTACAACGGAGATATTTTCAATTTTGACATGGCTGCAGAAATGGCCGACATGGAAGAAAATATTCGCGTGGAGAGCGTTGTGGCGGGAGAAGATGTGGCCTCAGCAGGACCGAGCGCGCCGGGAGAACCCAATAAACGCAGGGGAGTCGCCGGAATCTTTTTCGTCTTCAAATGCGCGGGCGCTGCAGCAGACGACATGCTTGATCTGGACAGCGTGAAGCGTGTGGCACAAAAGGCTGCCGACCATGTCAGAACCATGGGAGTCGCGTTGACTCCGTGCACCGTGCCGCGGGTAGGAAAGCCGGGTTTCGAACTTGGCGAGGACGAAATGGAAATTGGAATGGGCATTCATGGGGAGACGGGAATTCGCCGGGGAAAGCTGGAGCCTGCGGATCAAATCGTGGAGGAAATGCTTTCGCAGATCGTAAACGACCTGCCTTTTGAAAAAGGGGACAAGGTCGCGGTGCTGATCAACGGATTGGGCGCAACCACATTGGACGAACAATATATTGTTACAAGAAAAGTGGACGAATATCTGAAGGCAAAGCAGATCGGCGTACACCGCTATTATGTGGGCGAATATGTAACCTCCCTCGAAATGGCGGGATTCTCCATTTCCCTGCTGAAATTGGACGAGGAACTCACTCATTATCTGGATGCGCCGGCGCAGACGCCATTTTTCGTACAGCTGTAGAAGCGGGAGGCATTATGGAACGATCATTCTTTGTTCGATATTTTGAAGAGCTCCAAAAAATTATGGGAGAGAATCGCGAGTATCTGATCGATCTGGATCGTGTGGTGGGAGACGGCGATCTGGGGCTGACCATGAGCGACGGATTTTTAGCGGCGTATCAGGCGGTCAAGGATTCCCCGGAAACCGACATCGGCAAGATGATTTATACAGCGGGTAAGGCTATGTCCACCGCCGTGCCGTCCACCATGGGCACCCTGATGGCCTCGGGCCTCATGCAGGCGGGAAAGGTGCTGAAAGGGAAAACGGAAATTGAAAACGAGGATCTGGCCACCTTCTTTATGGCTTATGAAGAGGGAGTTATGAACCGGGGAAAAGCCGGGATCGGTGAGAAGACATTTCTGGACGGGCTGGATCCGGCGGTGGAAGCGATGAAAGCAGCCTTTGCTGCCGGCGATTCGATGAAAACCGTTGCGGAAAAGGCTGTTCGCGCTGCGGAGGAAGGCTTTGAAAAAACCGCGACCATGCTTGCGGTTCACGGCCGCGCGGCCACCCGGGGGGAGGCCTCCAGAAGCCTGAAGGATCCCGGAGCGGCGGTTGCCCTGCTGATGATGCAGGCGCTGCAGAGAACAATATAAAGGAAAACAGTATGGCAAGCCTTACACATTTTAAGGCTTGCCTCTTTTTAGCGTTCCTTGCCAAAGTATATATCAGAAAACTCAACCTCTGTTAACCGTACGATTCTATCATCGGTTGTATCAAGCTCCATCTTTTCCGTATGAGTCTCGTTGACAGTTGCAGCCGGAAGAAGGACTGTAAATACACTTCCCTTTCCAACCTTACTGGCAATCTTTATTTCCCCGCCCAGCAATTCTACAAACATCTTGGTTAGGTGCAACCCGATTCCTGTTCCTTCCGCCTGTCTGGAGAATGTATTATCCACCTGTCCGAATCGCTCAAAGATATATTCGTATTTATCCGGTGGAATACCGATTCCGTTATCACAGACCTGAATGCATGCCATTGCTCTATTATCAACGATTTTTTGGTTTAACTTTATCGCGATGGATCCTTCTTTATTCGTATATTTTATTGCGTTGGAAAGAAGATTCAGAAGTATCCTTTCATATTTTTCCTGGTCGGTCCCGATAATCATTTTCGCTGGAGCAAATGAAAATTTAATATTAATTTTTTTACGTTCAGCATATGGCTTGATTGATTCAATGATAGAGTTTGTCAAGCTGACGATATCTGTGTTTGATAGACTTACATCATATCTTCCGGCATTGATCCTGGTAATATCCAAAATGTTATTGACCAGTTTCAGCTGACGGTTTGAGTTTTTCCGAATCGTATCAAAGTATCCTTTCGCTTTATCCGGCAGCTCATCCCAGGATAAGGTTTTCAACAATTGAATAGCAGAAATGATAACTGTAAGAGGCGTCCTTAATTCATGGGACATTAAGGTTAAAAACTCATCCTTCATTGCGATGGCTTTTTCTAATGCTATATTGCTCTCCTGCAATGCTTCCTTGATCTTCGCGCGTTCGTTGATGTCGCGGAAATAGACAGCGATTCCGTTTGGAGTGGGATAAACAGTCATATCGACCCATCTTTGAACCACCTTTGAGAAAATCTCGTATTGCTGAGGGGCTTGTTCCTCCAACGCCTTGCGAAAGTATGACAAGGAAATGTCGATAAGACCAGGAAAGACATCCTCAATCTTGCGTCCAAGAAGCTCATTGCCGGATAAACCAGAAATCTCCTCGGTGGCCTTATTTACGTAGGTGAAACGGAGCTCCTTATCAAGCGTAAAAAAGCAATCGGTAATACTCTCAACGAGACTTCTGTTGATTTGATATAATGCCTCAAGTTCACGGGAACGTTCGACTGCAAGCTTCTCGCTCTCCCGCAATGCCTCAATGGCTTTTTTTTCAGATTGTTCCCTATTTTTTAATTCTGTGATATCTTGAAATATGATCCCAAATTTGTCCTCAAAGCCAAGTGGTATCACCTGGACATCAAAATATTTGTTAAATACTGGATCGTACATCTCGAATCTGGCTGTCTTACCGGTTTTAACCGATACTCCATATCGCAGCAACCATTCTTGATCAAAATCCGGGAGGATTTCCTTAATTCTCTTCCCCATGATCTCTTCCCGCTTTAATCCGATGTGTGTTTCAAAGGCATGGTTAACAACTAGTATTAAGTAGTCAACCGGATACCCCATTTCATTAAAAATCATTTGACTGATTTGAACTGCTTGAGATACGTTGTTGAATAGGATAAGGCTTAATTTACTTTCCATTGATTCAGCCCTTTCAAAATAAATACAACATTCTTATAAGTTTGGATTATTGATGGAGAAAGCAAGTGCATCGATGGGCCATATTTAACTTCTTCTACAGGATTGATTAAATCTGATAAGACTCCTTAATCTTAACGTTTCTTTCATATAATGTCAATTATTCTTCAAGTGCATACACCTCGCTTCAATTCTAAACTTTGGCATGTAAAATCTCAGGTAAATTATCAATGGAAATGATTGATTTGCCCCTCACGTGGTATATATGGATATAGCAAAACGGAGGTATCACATGAATATTGGCAGCTTATTTTCAGCACTATCTTTTGTAGCCGTTATTGTTTATGTTTTTATTGGCGTCTATGCATATAAGCAAAACAAAACGTCCTTGGTGCACAGGACTTTTTTATTGTTATGCTTGAGCTATGCAATCTGGTCTTTTGCCTATGCGTTTGCTTATGTAGCCGAAAATTACTATTCTTTTTCATTCTGGAATAAAGTATCGGCTTTGGGCTGGTGCAGCTTCAGCGCGTTCACACTATACCTGGTTTTATTAATAACGGGCAACAGACTAAGCGGCAGGAAGGCGGGAAGAGTCTTTTTATTCGCCCCGGCGTTTGTCTTTTTCTATATGGCGGTTTTTCTATTCGGACCGGGTATTGAAACACCCACATGGATCAGCAGGCTATTTTATATCGGTAATTTTTTATACAATTTTACCTATTTATTAGGCAGTATTGTTATTATCGTAATATGGGGAATTAAGACACAAAGCGCAAGAGTGAAAAAGCAGGCGCAGATTTTGGCTGTTTCAGGCATGATTTCATTTTGCTTGGATTTGCTGAGCCAAACAATACTGCCGTTTCTGGGATACAAGTCGATTCCTCTGATGGGACAGCTCTATGCCGTTATCATGATACTGGGAATATATATTGTGATACTGAAGTACCATTTTCTAAAGGTTCCCGAGAAGGTGCTGCTGGATAAAATTCAGGACAAAATACTGGATATGGTCATCGTAGTGAATAGCCAGTTTGAAATGATTCGAATTTCAAAGCATGCTCTGGATTTGCTGAATTATGAAGAACCGGATCTAATCAATAAAAACGTGAGCTGCCTATTTGACAGTAAGCACCTTGACAAGCTTGACATGAATGATGTGAACGAGCAAGAAAGAATGTTAAAGGATGTCGAAATGGTGGGAAAGGATGGAATAAAAATTCCCGCCAATATTATGCTTATTCCAATTTTCGATGATGGAATTCATGATTTTTTAGGCGGACTGCTTATCATGCAGGATATCAGGATTGAGTATGAATTGAAGTTGAAAAACGAGTTGCTGTATGAAAAAACCATCCGAGACAGCCTGACAAACCTATATAATTATCAATTTATGTTTGAAGTTGTTAAGGAACATATTAATCGGTCAAATGATAATAATGAACTTGACATGTCGCTGATGATGATCGATATCGATTATTTCAAGAGCGTCAATGATACATACGGGCACCTGTTCGGAGATCATGTCCTTCGTACGGTGGCTGAAATATTAACCGGCGTGATCGGGGAAGATGGGTACGTTGGAAGATATGGCGGAGAGGAATTCATTGTTTTGCTGCCGCATTGCAACATTGAAGAGGCATATCATGCAGGTGAGCGGATAAGAGAAAGTATTGAACGATATGAATTTGATCATGATCTGAAAATAACGGTAAGCATCGGGATCAAACAGTATCGGAATGAATCCTACGATCAGCTGGTTGGCGGCGCGGATGCACTTCTTTATCAGGCAAAACAGAGCGGAAGAAATCAGATTGCCGTGCAGCCGAATCTGAAGGAAGAAATCGATAAGAAATACCAGCCCTGAGACCTTCCTCCTGCCGCCATATCCAGCTCGGCATCAGAAAGATCCCTTGTACTATTTTCTGTAAGTCCCTTAAAGAACGTTTGCATTTCCTCCAATGTCACATCATATCCGGCTTCCTTCGCGAAAGCCAACAGCTTCGCATTGGTGGCTTCTTCACCGGCTTTCTCTGCGCCTTCCATGATTGCAGCGAATTTATTCTGCAATGTGCTGTCCGCCGCTACCTTTTCGTAAAGTTCCTTCATCTTTGACATAATTATTTCTCCTTTCATACTACGACCGTCAACAACATTAATTAGATTGTACCATTATTTTCAAATACGATTCAAGGCTCAATTTGTTACATACTTGAAGAAGACTAAGTAACACCGTTGACTATTTTTTAACTAATTTATGCTTCATGCAAAATTTGATTAGAATTTTTTCAGTTTTTAGTCTAATTTTATCGAATAAAGACAGCGAACCCAGTGTGGATTAGAAAATCCTTTCAAATAAATCGACTATTTTTTAACTTTTCCGCTATTCATTGTATTTGAAAAAAGGTGATGTATAATTTTTGTATAAATATAAACTAAGAAATAGTTGGTTCGGTTTAACAGAAGGAGGAGAATTGCCATGGCGAAGTATATATGCCCAAAATGTGGTTTCACCTACGATGAAGATGCCGCCAGCGAAGAAGTTTTCTTTGAGGAAGTGAATGGGCAGTTGGAGGAAGGCGTTATCGACACCGAGGTAAGCGCAGAAGTATTTATGGAAGAAATCAATGGAGTTTTAACGGAAGGAATTATCGATCATAGCGAGAACTGTAAGGCTTTGGGTTTCTTCCCCGGAACAAAGTGGCGGGATATTCCAAGCTTTTTTAAGTGTCCTCAATGCAATGCCTGTAAAGATGAATTTAAATTTGTCGCCGGTTTTTAATCTATGTAACTACGCGATGATATAAATGGTTATTAGAGACTACTTCTTAGCTTATATAAACCTCTTGGCTGATGTTGGATCATGAGACTGGCCAGGAGGTTTTAAATTTGTGACAAGCAGAATGAAGCTTCAAATCGCTGTAGGCAGATCGTTTACAGGAATCCCTTCACCAATTTCAAGACAAGATTATTTTCATATAAATAGCTTCCCAGCACGGAGCCGTCCAGCTGGCCTATGAGGAAGGCGCTTCCCGACAGGCTGGTCACCGGCACCATAAGGGCCAGCAATATGTAAACCAGTATAATCCCTTTTACGGCTCCGGCAATCAGTCCGAAAAAACCGTCCACACCGCCGATAAATCCACCGTTTTTCTCTTTGGAAAAAAGGATGGTCAAAAGCATCAAGATCAGCTTGATGATGAGCGCCACTGCCAGGAATCCGAGAATGTTGAAAATCAAGTTGGTCAGACTGTCGGATAAGGAGTTGGCGATAGAGCTGGTTGCCGAATCGATAGCTCTATCCAGCAGATCCCGGATCACCTCGGGGATGCCGGTCATGGCCGAGCTGGTGGCATTTTCCGTATTTTCCGTGATCCTTTCCGCAATTTTGCTGTGAATAGGTTCGTAAAATCCCGTTTTTTCCTTCAAAAATCCGAGTATGTGAGGATACCAGACAAAGCCCAGCACAACCGCAAGCACCCATCCCACCGTATGAAGAAAGGCATGAACGAATCCGCGCCGATAGCCCTGGATTATCGCGTAAACCACAATGATCACTATGATCCCGTCAACCCACATAGCTGTCCCCCTTTCGTTGAATAGCAGAGTCCCGGTGCTTTCCCCTGCATAATAACAATCCCAATCGCATATAAGTATATTATCAATTTATGAGAACTATTTCAAGAAAGAGGAGAAGATTCGGATGAATTATGTCAAGTATAACCGCGCTTTCGTCATGATGGAGGAACAGAACGACCAGTTCGCGGAAAGGGAATCCTTGCCCATAAAGGGATATCTCAAGGTGGAGACGGGGAACAACAAGGGGGCTCTCCGCTGCATTGTCCAGAATCTGAGATATTTTGAAAAGGGCGACTACATATACAAACTGATCCTGTTCGGCAAAAAAGGAGAGAGGACCATTCATGCGATAATGGGAAATCTTCTGGTCAACAGACAGGGAAACGGGGAAACCTATTTCCGTTTCCTTCCCCTTGATGTGGACGGAAAGGGAAACGCCTATCATCATTTCACCACGGCCATCATTGCAGCCGCATCCACCCAAAATGAACGCGAACCGCTCCACCCTGTGCTTAAGGGGGTAACCGCAAGAGATGGGGACCCCTTTCAATCCGAGCTTGCGCAAGTAGAGGAAGAGAAGGAAAAGGGACAGAGCCCGGGGATTGACGACATGATTGACAAGATCGGCAAGATTGTGGAAGAAATAGAAGAAGGAGTCCTCGGAACCCTCCCGGAGGGAGAAGAGCAGGAGCAAGAGACAGTCCAAACCGACCAGGAGATGGCAGCGCATCAGCCCGACCAGGAGCAAGCGGCTTGCCAACCCGACCAAGAGCAAGCGGCACGCCAACCCGATAAAAAAGAGGAGGAAGCCTGCCGTGAGGAAAGGATGAAACCGACAAAGACCTACAACAGCTTTTATAACGAGTACCTTCTCAACGCATGCGTCCACACCTGCCGGATTGCAGAATTCTATGAGGATGTAAATCCCTTTGAAAAGGACCGGACCGGGGCAAGATGGAAAAAGATCGTCAATATTGCCAACCTGCCGCTGGTTTCTCCCGGAGCACATTATTTTGCAACCCAGTATCGCCACTATATCTTCGGCGCAAAGCCTGACGACAAAGGAACGGCAGTCAGGTTTTACTTCGGCATTCCGGGCAGGTTTTTAGACGAGGAGCAGCCTGACGGAGGAAAATCCGGCTTTACTTACTGGCAGCCGATCCGCGGGGTAGGCCCGGTTTTGGATGCCGGAGAAAACCAAAGGCGGCGAAACCGCAATGCTTACGGCTACTGGATCGTTGCGGTTGACGCAAGAACCGGAAATATTGAAGAGGTTTGATATAAATGACCAATTCGAAATACTTCCTGTAGAAATCCATCCCGGCCCACCGGCGATGGATTTTTTCTGCGCTTGTTTTCGGATATTTGTCTCGGATGATTTTCGGATTTTTGTCCATTTCGTTTTTTCGTTGAAAAACCCACGGAAGTGTGGTAATATTGTATGGCATATGAATAAACCACGGAAAGGAGCAGCAGGCGAAAAATGAGTCCTGAAGACTACATGCGGGAGGCATTGCTGGAAGCGGAAAAGGCCCTTTCCCTCGGGGAAGTCCCGATTGGAGCGGTGATCGAAAAAAACGGAAAAATCATCGGTCGGGGACATAATATGACTGAAACCTCAAAGGACCCTACAGCTCATGCGGAAATCATTGCGATCCGGGATGCCGCAAGGAATCTCGGAGGCTGGAGACTGCTGGGCTGCCGGATGTACGTTACGACAGAACCGTGCTCCATGTGCGCGGGGGCCATTGTACTGGCCCGAATACAAAAGGTTGTGATCGGAACCCCGGATCCGAAAACCGGCGCGTGCGGTTCCCTGATGAATATCGTACAGGATGAGCGGCTGAATCACTCTGTGCAGATTGAAACCGGAATCATGCAGCAGCAATGCGAGAAAATAATGAAATCATTTTTTCAGAAACTAAGAAAAAAGAAATCGGAGGAAACTAAAGTATGAAACGAGCAGGCATAATTTTGAGCCTTTCAATTTTAATGATATTGACGTCCTTTTCCTTTTGCTTCGCATCAGGACTGGAATTGCTGAAAAGCTATCCGGAGGACGGCAGCGACAACTCCCGTCCCGAGAACTTTGCGGTCAAGCTGTTCTTCAACGAGGATGTTTCCGCAAAGGAAGTGCAGAAGCAAAATGAGGCTGCGTTCCGATTCACCACGGACAAGGGCAAGGAGCTGCCCATAAGAGTGCTGTACAACGACAAAAAGCCGAAAGAAATGCTGGTGCTGGTGGATCAGACCCTTGAGTCCAACACAAGCTATCAGCTTCACATTTCCTCTGATTTACAGCTGGTTAACGGCGACACCCTGGGCGAGGACAAGACCATCAATCTGAAAACAAGAAACCTGAATACGGATAACACGGTCAATATGGCGTTGATGGGAGTCATGATGGTGGGGATGATCTTCTTCACCTCCATTTCTACAAAGCGTCAGCTGAAAAAGCAGGAGGAAGAAGAGGCTGCGAAAGGGGAGGCAAAGGTCAACCCCTACAAGGTGGCGAAGGAAACGGGCAAATCCGTTGAGGATATTGTAGCGAAGACCGAGAAGGAAAAGGCGAAAGCAAGGGCCCAGGCAGAAAAAAAGAACAAAAACAAGGCCCAACAGCAAGACAAATCCACCGTTGAAAAAGACGAAGCCCGTGATACCAAGCGGGTAACCGGTCCGAGACCGATCTCTGCCGCGGGAAGCACCTATATTACGGGCAGGAAGGCAAAAGCTGAGAAGGAAAGAGAAAAAGCCGCGGCGAAAGCAGCTGCGGGAACCACAAGACCCAAGAATGCAACCGGCAGGGACCGGAATAAAAAAGCCAAAGGCAATAAAAAATAATCGTTTAACAGCGGGCGAATCGGAGAATTCGCCCGTTTTCTCTAAGCATCAACAGAGCTCTGACGAATAGTCTGGCAGAAAAGAGGCGAAGCTATGGACTCGATCACAATAAAAGCATATGCAAAGATCAATCTTTCCATTGATGTACTCGGGAAACGTCCCGACGGTTACCATGAGGTCCTGATGGTCATGCAGCAGGTGGATCTTTACGATCTGGTCAAGGTAAGCTGGACCGGGGACAAGGCAGAGGACAGGACCGGGGACAAGGCATCAGACGGGAATCAGGACGCCGCAGGGAGAAAACCCATCGGAATCAGCCTCTCCTCCAACCTGCCGTACCTTCCTGTGGACGGAAGAAATATCGCATATAAGGCGGCGGAGCGGATGGCAGAGCAGTATTGTCCAAAGCGCGACGGCCGGATCAACATCGAAATTGAGAAGAGAATTCCTGTCGCGGCGGGGCTGGCCGGAGGAAGCGCGAACTGCGCCGCAGTGCTTCACGCCTTAAACAGGATCTGGAATTTGAAGCTTGACCTTCAGACTCTGATGAAGCTCGGAACCTCTCTTGGCGCCGACGTGCCGTTCTGTCTGGCGGGCCAGGCAGCGCTCAACGAGGAGCTGGAGCTTGGAGCGGATCCCCTGGCCGGGACCTGCGCCATCGCATCGGGAATCGGAGAAAAGCTGGAGCTTGTAAAGCCCCTTCGCGCATGGGTGCTTCTATCCAAACCTCCCATCAGTCTTTCCACCGCTCAGGTCTATGGCGGACTGAACCTCGAGGAGGTCCTGGAGCGCCCGAATACCGCGGAATTGGCAGCCGGATTGAGAGAGGGGAATTTATATAAAATAGCAAAAAATATGTTGAATGTACTTGAAAATTATAGCTTAAAAGAGTATCCTGTTATTATGTATACAAAGAACAAGATTATCCAAGATGGGAATGCATACAAGGCGCTGATGAGCGGAAGCGGCCCCACCGTATTTGGGCTGTATACCAGTAAAAGAAACGGAATTGCTGCTTATTCAAGGTTGAAAACGCTGAATAAGGAAACCTTTCTTATAAAAACACTTTAAAGAAGAGAGGATGTAGATATGCTGAATTTTGATATTCATAGTCACAGGCCACTGAGAGAGATTGTGTATGAGGAGCTTCGGAACCTCATTTTAACGGGACAGATCAAGCCCGGTACCAGAATGATGGAAATCGAGCTTGCTGAAGATATGGGCGTCAGCCGTACCCCCATCAGGGAAGCGATCAGGAAGCTGGAAAAGGAAGGTCTGGTTGTGATCGAACCGAGAAAGGGAGCCTATGCTTCCGAGGTTTCCATCAAGGACATGGAAGATATTCTGGAGGTCCGAGCAAACCTGGAAGGACTGGCCGCCTGCCTTGCGGCGGAAAGAATGACGGAGCAGGAAAAGAAGACCTTGCATGAAATCAAAGAAAAGTTCCAGGTGGCCGTAGCTGAGGGAAATATGGCGGATATGATCGCCCTCGACACCAAATTCCATCATTTGATCGTCGAGTCAAGCAGAAACAATCACCTGATCCATATGGTCGAGCAGCTTCAGGAGCTGGTTCTCCGCTTCCGATATATTTATTACAAGGACTTCAAACGGGCGGAAGAGATGATTCCCGAGCATAAGCGCATATTCGAGGCAATCTCAAACGGAAACGGAGCCAATGCGAGATTTGAAGCCTTCAACCATATTGACAAGCTGATGGATATGATCAAGCATGAGGACAACTTTAAATAGGCCGGTTCTATTTACCTGAACCAATCGAATTATCTGAATTAATCGGAGGCAAGCCTGGCATTTAAGGCCTGCCTCTTTCTGTTTTTTGTCATAACAAGCCCTCCCACAGAATATCATTATAGCAACGAACAGTGGAACGAACTGTAGATAGAGGGGGATTATGAGATGACATACGAAAAGGACCCAATTCAATTTGAAGAAATTCCAGATTATGCTTTGCAGCCTGCAAAAGAGGCAGACGAATATAATTTTCATTATGTGCCCAGAGGCGCGACGAGTCGATTTGATCCGGCAGCCTATGAAAAAGTACTGCATGACAGTGTAACGCAGGCGGCAGAGAGGGAAGACCAACCGGAAATGCTGGATGCGGGTGAAAAGATGCCCGAATCCTTCGGAGCACCGGAAACGGAATTTTTCCCTCCGACCATGGAGGAAATCCTCCCTGAGGCATATGCGGACGCGGAGGAGGTTTCTGCGGAGCCGGAGGAACATATGGAAGCTGCTGAAATCTTCGGGGAAGCTGCGGAGCCAACTTCCGTGACGGAGCAAACTTCCCCTGCGGAAGAAAGTCCCGCTGCGGAACCGGTTTTCGCGGCGGAGCCAAGTCCCGCTGAAGAGGAGGACGTGATACCCGTATTCTCGAAGCCAACTCCAAAACCGATTTTCCAGCCGGTCTTCGTTCCCAAAACCGCTCCTTCCAAAATCGTTCCGATCATCGGAAGCACTATGAGCAGCAAGCTGAAGCTTGTGGATATGAAGAGGAAGGAGCCGGTCCGAATTACCATCGAAGAGGATATTCTGG
Source organism: Bacillota bacterium (assembly GCA_023415235.1). Taxonomy (GTDB): domain Bacteria; phylum Bacillota; class Clostridia; order Peptostreptococcales; family Anaerovoracaceae; genus Anoxybacterium. The sequence continues at coordinate 16,790 of JAEZLP010000021.1, read as the reverse complement.
TTCCTGATGTAAAGCCGGATCTGGCGCGGATCCTCGCTATGGACGGAAAGATAAAGCTTTCGGAACGGGAGATTCACACCGGTCAGGCAGGAGCGGACAGAATAAGAATCACTGGGGATATGACTCTTCAGACCCTTTACGTGCCGGAACACATTGTCGAAGGCGAGCCCATTGTAGCCATTGAATCCAAAGTTCCCTTCAGGAACGAAACAGAGCTGAAGGCAGGGCCCAATTCCGATCTTGCCATCGCTCCCCAAATCGAATCCATTGACTATAGTGTGGTCAATGAGAGAAAATTCCGGGTCAGGGCGACTGTGGTTTTCGGAATCAAGGAGTACGGCGCCGTCGATATGGAGGTATTTGAAGGCGTAAGGGATGAAGAGGTGCAGATGCTGAAGGAAAAGATCCGCCTTACGGATGTGGCGGTTCGAAAAACCGAAACTTACGAAATGAAAGATGATTTCATGTTGAAGGAAAATATGCCTGAAATACTGAAAATCCTGAAATATGATGTGAACGTAGTAGAGAACCACAAGCAGATCACCAAGGAAAAGGCAGTGATAAACGCTTCTGTTTACTGCAGCGTCATGTATCTGGGGGCGGAAGGGAACCCTGAGGCCGCGGAGGCGCAAGACGTCGAAACGGCTCCTGATGAAGGGGCGGTTCCGGTTCTTTATCAGGGGAAGACAGAATTTACGCAGTTTATCCGCCTGGACGGAGATTACAGTCCCGGCGATCAGAATCCTGCAGGAAGCAAGGTCAACTTCAATATTGCAGCTTTAAACCTTACTGCAAAGGAGGATGGTAACGGAAAAAGAAACCTTTTTGAACTGGATATGAACGTTGAAACAGGACTTGAGCTCTACAAAAATGTGGAGAAGGAAGTCGTAACCGACGTATACCATCACAAAAAGGATGTTCAATTTGAAACCGATGAGTTCGGAATTACGGCCCTTGCCGGCAGCGGAGTTGCTGAAATCTCCGCCCGGGAGATCGTCAATAATCCGGAGCGATACGGCAACGTCGACAAGGTGGCTTATATATCCGGAAATATAAGCGAAAAGAGATCCTTCGTCGATCAGGCCAAAAGCGTTGTAGAGGGCGTCGTTGCAGTCAATCTGATCTGCACCTCCACCGACAACAAAAAGACAGCCTTCAACGTGATGCAGGAGATCCCTTTCCGAAGTGCCATGGAAATCCCGGGAATCACTCCGGAAATGACTGCAAGTAATGATATAGTGCTGAAGGAGCTGTGGTTTGATAAAATCAATAGCAAGCAGATTGAAGTGAATGCGGGAATTCTGGTCAATACTGCGGTATCAAGCCAGAAAAAGCACCAGTTGGTGAAGAATATCAGCTTCCTGGAAAGCCCACAAGATAACGCCACTCTTCCCGGAATCGTGCTTTACATCGCAAGATCGGGAGACACGATCTGGAAGATTGCCAAAAAATATCGAACCACCATCGACGAGCTCAGGAAGATCAATGAAATCGAAATTGGAAAGGAGATTAAACCCGGCACGAAGCTTTTGATCGTTGCAAAGAATCATTAAGAATTGTATAAAACTCCCTCCCTTTGGTTAAGATTATAAGGAAAATCTTTTTCAAGGGAGGGATTTTTATTGGGATTACGAAAAAGACAGCTTAGAATGCTGTTATTTCTATTGATTTGTATTCTGCTTTATAGTACATGGACGATCGTCAGCAGTCAGAGCAAGCTCACAAACGAGGATTTCATCCGGTTTCATGTGATCGCAAACAGCGATTCGGATGAAGATCAGCAGCTGAAGCTAGCGGTCAGAGATGGGGTCCTGGCAAAGATCAACAGCGAATTGGTCAAAGAGACCATGGCACAGGAACTGGCCGAATTTCAAACCTCAGCAGCAGCGGCTATGAACCGCGGGGAGGAAAAAGCCGGCGAGACCCGTGTGAGCTTGGATCTGGAACAATCCAGGAAGTACATTCAGGATAATATAAAGGAGATTGAGGAAACAGCAGAGAGGATCATCCGGGAAAACGGCTATGATTATCCTGTGAAAGCCGAGCTGGGGGTGAAATGGATTCCCCAGAAAACCTACGGCGACGTGATTTTCCCCTCCGGCAACTATGAAGCCCTGAATATAACCATTGGATCAGGTAAAGGACAGAACTGGTGGTGCGTCCTCTTCCCGCCTCTCTGCCTCATTGGAGCCGAGCCTCCCGAGGACGAAGAGCTGGCAGAGGCAGCATCGGAGCTATACAAGGAGATCTTACTGGACCCAAAATACGAACCTCTTTCGGAAGAAAGAACAACACCAACCACCCTCAAGCTCAAGTTTAAAACCCTTGAGCTGTTGGATGAATTAAACAAGAGCAAGAAAGACCCGCAGTAATGCGGGTCTTTCTTTTTTTGTTTAAGAAAGTGCTATATTAATGATACAATTTTAGGAAATAAATGTTTATTAAAAGAAAAAAACACAGAAAATAAAACGCTCCGGATTAGAATCAAAGAAAAAAGGAGGTTTCCGAAATGGAAAATGTTAAAAAAGAGTACGACAAGCCATCTTTTGGTATAGCACTCATCATCGTTATTTTTCTTTTTGCCTCGCTTGTAATACAAGTAATTCAGGCGGGCAGCCCCGACATCCATTTGACATTGGTCTTTTCAATCACCTTTGCAACGCTGGTGTTGATGCTGAAAGGCATGAAGTGGAAGCAGATTGAAGAGGGAGTCATCCACGGCTGCAAGATCGCTACGATTCCCATGATGATCCTGATGTTCATCGGGATGCTGATTCCGACCTGGATTGCCTCTGGAACGATCCCCGTACTCATCTATTACGGGCTGCAGCTGATTTCGCCTTCCATGTTCCTCTTTACAGCAGCGCTCATCTGCTGCGTGGCATCCCTTTCCACTGGCAGCAGTTATACCACGGGAGCCACCTTCGGCGTTGCCTTTATGGGAATCAGCATGGGACTTGGAGTTCCTGCACCCATGGCGGCGGGAGCCATCATCTCCGGTGCCATCATCGGCGACAAGCTCTCTCCCCTTTCCGATTCCACCAACCTGGCTGCGGGAGTATGTGAGGCCAATCTGTTCAAGCATATCAAGAGCATGCTCTTTACCACAGTTCCCGCATTTGTCATTGCCCTGATCATCTATCTAATCCTGGGCTTCCGCTACAACGCAGATACCATCGATACGACAATGGTCAATGTGATTTTAAACGGAATTAACGACAACTTCAATGTATCGCCCGGCATCGCTCTGTTGAGCATGATTCCCCTGGCCGCTGTTCTGATCATGGCATTCAAACAGGTCAGTGCCCTGGCGGCAATGGTTGTCGCATCTCTGATCGGCATGATCCTGGCAATGGTCGTAAACGGCTATAACATTTATGAAATGATGTCATTTATGAACTACGGATTTACCATAGACACCGGTATCTTTGAAGTAGATAAACTCTTCAATCGCGGTGGTATCCAGGCCATGATGTGGACGGTATCCCTGGGATATCTGGGTCTCAGCTACGGCGGAATTCTGGAGAAAACCGGAACGCTTGATGCCCTGATCGGAAAGATGATGGTGCTGACAAAGAATGCCAGAAATCTCATCATCACACACATTTTCAGCGCGATTGCCGTCAATCTGCTTTCTGCCAGCCAGTATGTCGCTATCCTGATCCCCGGAAGAATGTACCTTACCTCTTATGATAAGCTGGGAATCAGAAGAAATGTGGCATCCAGAACCTGCGAGGATGCCGGTACGGTTACCTCTCCGCTGGTACCATGGGGACTCTGCGGTGTATACTTCACCGGAACCCTGGGCGTTGCCACGCTGGACTATCTGCCCTTTACATACCTGGCACTGTTCTGCCCGCTGATTGCCATCATTTACGCGGTTACCGGCAAATTTATATGGTATAATACACCAGAAGAACAGGCAGAAATTGACAAAGAAAAAGCAGCCGAAATGATCGGATAATGGAGAATAAAATGATAGACAAAGATGCAGTGACGGAACTGACGAAACAGCTCATAGCGATACCGAGCGCCTATTTTGAAGAAAAGGATATCATGGCCTTTGTCAAGGATTGGTTTTGCGGCGTGGGAATCGATGCGGAGATCCATGATTACCACGAACACAGAATAACGGGCCATCATGGGAAAAATATCGTCTTGAATCTGGAGGGGGGGAACCCGGGACCGGTAATCTGCCTCAACGGACACCTTGATACGGTCAGATTGTGCAACGGGTGGACGATGGATCCCTATGACGGGGCGGTGGATGGCGACAAAATCTATGGCCTCGGCGCTCTGGATATGAAATCCGGCTGTGCGGCAACAATGCTTGCTCTGAAGGCGTTCCATTCCAAATACAAGAGCTTTAACGGACGGATTCTTGCGACTTATGTCTCGGTTGAGGAAGGACCCTATGGAATGGGAACCAACGCGCTGATCGAAGAGGGATACATTAAAAGTGTGGATCTTTCCATCGTGACCGAGCCATCTGCAGGATTTACCGGGGAGACGTTTCCGACGGTATGCCTCGGCGCAAGAGGCGGTTATGGGCTGGAGATTGAGTTCTTCGGAAAGTCCTCCCATGCAGCGACTCCACAGAACGGAGTCAGTGCGGTGCTGGATGCAGCCAAAGTGATCTGCGAGCTGGAAAACGTCGAGTATATTCAGGATGAGCACCTGGGAACCGGTGCGGCCTGTGTTGTGGGAATGGACAGCGACGGCGGAGCCTGCAGCGTGCCGGACTATGCAAAAATCAAGTTGTTCTGGCACATCGTAGTTGGAGAAAACGAGAGTACCATTCGGAGGGAAATCGAGAAAGCCATTGAGCGGGCAAATATCCGATGCGAGTATAAGATCAGCTTCCGAGATGCGCCCAGCGAAGGATCAAAAGGGTTTTTACCATACACGGTCAGTGAAGAGGAACCGCTGGTGAAGGAGTTCCTGAATTCTGTCAGAGACGTCTGCGGTGCGGAACCGAGTAAGGCGTATTTTCAGAGTATCGGAGATTTCAACTATCTGGGTTCAAGGTTGAATGCACCGGTGGTTATTTTCGGTCCAGACGGGAGAAACTTCCACAGTCATGATGAATACGCAACGCTGTCTTCCATACAAAAAACAGCAGAAGTAATTTATGATTTTCTTGTCAGAATCCTTACGTAATGAGAAAGAAACCGGTAAAGGCGGCCCGGAATCCGGCCGCCCGCCGGTTCCTTTGCTGTATAGCTAAGATGAAATGGAGAAGAAATGAAGGGAAAAAAGATCGACACCCTGCTGATTAACGGCAGGATATACACGATGAGAGAAGAAGGAGAATGGGTCGAAGCCATCGGAATACACGAAGGCAGAATCGTCTTTGCCGGGAGTACCACTGCCTGTGCAGCCTGCCCAGCTGAAAGGATCATCGATCTGAAAGGGAAAACGGTGCTGCCGGGATTTGGCGATTCCCACCTTCATTTATCCGCCTATTGCCAGAATCGGGAAACGGTGGGACTCGAGGAAGCGAAAAGCATGGAGGAAATGATCCGGCTGATGAAGGTGAGGGCAGCCGCAACGAACGAGGGAGAATGGGTCAAGGGAACCGGATTTGACCAGACTAAATTCTCGGAGAACCGGATGCCTACGCGATGGGACCTTGACCGGATCAGCACGGATCACCCCATCGTGATCCGACGCTGCTGCCTTCATGTGATGGTGGCCAACAGTCTGGCCATTCAGATGGCCGGGATAGGACAGAAGGAGTTGGATAAATATAAGGGCTTGATCGAGACAGAGGGCGGCGGGGACGGCTTTGTTCCAAACGGGATTTTCCGGGAAGGCGCAACTGCTATTTTTGACGCTATCGTACCGGATCCCCTGGCGGATCCTGTAAAAAGGCGCAGAAACATGAAGGCAACCTTTTATGAAATGGTTTCTCTGGGCTTGACTTCGGTACATACCTACGCGGCTAAAATCTGGAATTACGAGGAAGCCCCCGAAACGTATCTTGAACTCGAGGAAACGGGAGACCTGCCTCTTCGCGTAGTGGTGAGCCTGGATGAACTCTTCGATCCGGAAGAAAAACCGGTTAAGAAAGATCCTTACAATAAAGTCCGAATGGGTTCCTATAAGCTGTTTACCGACGGCTCTCTGGGCGCCAGGTCGGCGGCCTTGACCAAGTCTTATCACGACGATCCGGGCAACTGCGGCATTTCAATCGACCGGGAAAAGCTGGAGGCGCAGCTTCGAAAAGCCTTTCAGAGAGGTCTTCAGCCGGCGATCCATGCTATCGGCGATAAAGCGCTGGACATTACCATTGAAGCCATAGAGAATACATTGAGTGAGCAAAAGAATCCGGCAAACCTACCTATAAGGATCATCCATGCCCAGCTCGTCCGCAGAGATCAGCTGGAGCGTCTTGGGAAGCTGCCTGTGGTGCTGGATGTTCAGCCGGTATTCCTATGCACTGATCTGCACTGGATTGAAAGCCGGTTGGGAAAAGAACGGTTAAGGGCGGCCTATCCATGGAAAACGTTGACGGAAGCAGGATTGATTCTGGCCGGAGGCTCCGACTGCCCGGTGGAGTCCTTCGATCCAGTCAAAGGCATTTATGCGGCGGTAATGAGACAGGACCTGAACGGCTTCCCTGCCGGCGGGTGGCAGCCGGAAGAGCGGCTGAGCGTTTTTGAGGCAATCAGCCTTTTTACAAAGAATATTGCCTATACAACAGGGGATGAGGATGTTCTGGGAACCATCGAGGCCGGAAAATTTGCGGACCTGACGGTGCTTTCGGAAGATCCCTTCCGGGTGAAGCCGGATCAGCTGAAAAACCTTATTGTAGATATGACCCTTGTTGCAGGAAAGATCGTTTACGATCGCAGTACCCTCTGACAGGAGAAAAAGGCTTCCAAATTGCCCCATAAGAAGATAAAATAAAATCAACAGAATGGGAGCAGAGCAAAAGCAACCGGCAAACATATGACCGACAAGGATAAAGGTGGCGTCATGAATAAAAAGATTCTTATAATAAATGGCAAATGTCTCTCGATGGCAAAGCAGACCCAGTACGACTGGTTGGTCGTTCAGAATGACACAATTCTGGATGTGGGATTCGGGGAGGACTATAAACGATATGAGGACGATACGACCCTGATTCTGGATGCCAAAGGAGCTACTGTGCTGCCGGGGTTCATCGACAGCCATTTTCACGTTGTCCAGGCGGCGATCAACTCTGTCAGCGTCGATCTGAGCCAAACAAAATCCTTCAGCGACATCGGCGATCTGATCTCAGAAGCGGCCAAGAACAACGACGGGGACAGCGTAATCCGGGGAATCAGGCTGGATGAACAAAATCTAAAAGAAAATCGACTGCCGGACAGAAATGTCCTTGATAAATTCTGTAAAAATTTTCCGGTGTTTCTAAACACGGTAGAATATCAAAAAAGCGCACTGAATACGTACGCACTCCTATACTATAAAATTCCATTTACATTGCAGGGCATCGAATTTGACGAGAATCAGGTTCCTACGGGGATCATCACCCATTATGCAAATGTCTTTCTCAGGGAGAGCATTCTGAGGAATATTCCCAGCGCCAAACGGCTGGAAGCCGTAAAGGACTTTTCCAGATCCCTCATTGAGAAAGGTCTGACGACCATCAACGCTATGGAAGGAGGGCGGCTCTATTCCGACAAGGATGCGGAGTTTATCCATGAATATGCGGACCAGCTTCCCTTTGACGTCGCTTTGTTCTATCAGACCATGGATATTCCCAGAGTCAGAGAGATGAATCTCTCCAGGATCGGAGGCTGCTTCTACATAGACGGAACCTTTGGCGCCAGAACTTCCGCCCTTTCCTTTGATTACCATGACAGCCCCGGAAACCGGGGAGGCTTGAATTTTACACAGGAAGAACTTAATGACTTTGTTCTGGACTGCTACCTGAACAAGCTTCAGCTTGCGCTTTATACCATCGGGGATCGTGCAATCGAGCAGGCGCTGATTGCCCATGAATACGCCCTGGACAGAACCGGAAATGCGGGACTGCGCCACCGGTTGGAGCATGTGGAGCTACCCACCGGGAAGCATATTAAAAGAGCAAAAGAGCTGGGTCTAGTTTTCTCCATGTCCCCCACCTACGAAGCTATATGGGGAGGACCAAACAAGCTTTACTGGGAGCGTCTCGGAGAAAAATATCAGCTGACCAATCCTTTCCGTGAGATCATGGACGAGGGTGTTGTGGTTTGCGGCGGTTCCGACTGCGACGTCACTCCGCCGGACCCGCTTCTCGGGATCGATTCCGCGGTCAACCATCCGGTTTCTAAACATAGCGTAGATATTTACAGCGCAATCAGAATGTTTACCTACAACGGAGCTTATGGTATTTTCGAGGAGCACCGGAAGGGCAGCCTGGAAACTGGAAAGCTGGCTGATATCATTATTCTGGATAGGGATATTCTGAAGGTCGATAAGGAAAAGATCAAGGATATCAAAGTAAACTGCACAATTAAAAGTGGAAAGATATTGTTTGACAGGATGAAGCGATAGAAGGGATTTTATTATGCTTACCATATCCATGCTGGGCAAAGGAGCAATCTATCTCGATCATGAATGTATCAGTGAAAAGCTGAGCAGCAAGCTTGAGGCTTTGATTTTTCTGCTTGTTCTGAATAAAAACAAGAATATGAGCAAGGAAAAGATCATTTCCTACCTCTGGCCGGACAGCGATGATGACGCAGCGAAATCCAATCTCCGTTTTAACCTGTGGAATATTCGAAAAAACATTCCCCAGGGCCCGGACGGGGAAGACTTCATCATTTCCGGCAAGGATTTCTGCAGGATCAACGAAAAGTACCCTTATACGAGCGATAAAACAATGCTTGACAACTTCAATGCATCTCAGGTGGACAGTATCGATGAACTGTTGAAACTCAGAGCTCTGTTCAAAGGGGATTTTCTGGAAGGACTTTATTTGAAAAACTGCGACGACTTCAATGAGATGATCCTATTTGAACGGGTGGTATGTCAGAACCGGCAGATTGAAATTCTGGAAAGATTGATCGGACTCTATGAGGAACAGGAACGGTTTGAGGAGGAACTCCGGATCCTCAACGAAGCGGTGGCAATCGAACCATACAACGAGCAGTTTGCACTGCGGACCATACAAATCTACGGGAGACTGGGCAACAGGACAGCGGCAATCAACTATTATAAAAATTTTGAAAATGTGCTCCGCAGAAATTTAAACACCTCTCCCAACGACGAATTGAAGCAGCTTTACAGAAAGCTGCTGGAAACGCCGTGCACCCCGAAACACGAGCCGGAGGGCAAGGACAGGGTAATCAATAAAAGGATCGACGTCACCCTCCGCGGCTTGAAAGAGGTGGAATACTTCGGACTTGCGGAATTGATTGATCAGATTACCGGTACTGCGGACCGAAAATACATACTGGAACTGGAAAAGGCTTACCGGAAAGACCTGAGCTATATTTACACAGGACTTCTTCCTGAAGAAGAAAAAGCGGAATTTAACCTAAAAGAAGGACATGGCTCGGTTCCTCCCGTCCGAATTGCTATGGGAATGATCAAGCTCATCGAACACATTTCCTGTCGGTATGAATTAAGCATTAAAATTATAGATCTTGCGAGTATGGATCCTGTTTCCCAGTCGGTTATCCGGAATCTGGAAACCAGGAGATATAAGAATGTGTCAATACGGTACTGAATAGGACCTTTCCTTTATAAAGTGATAAAACAGCCAGCTTGTGGCTGTTTTTTTATGTTTGACCACCGATCTTGGAAGCATGATGGGAGGCAAAGAAGGCGGAAGAGAAGGAGGCAGAGAGGGATTTCGCCCCCCTTTTATTGACGAAACAAGTGTGGTAGAATAATAGAATCAAAAATCACAATTTAAGCGGAAGGGCTAAAACAAGGAGGGAACGGGAATGTTTCAAGCGGAGGAGAGAATGAAGCACTGGCTGGCCCAGGAGGATCTGGACGAGACGCTGAGAGAAGAGCTTCTGAAAATTACGGACCGGGAGGAAATCGAGGACCGGTTTTACAGGGATCTGGAATTCGGAACCGGAGGGCTGAGAGGAATTCTCGGCGCCGGAACGAACAGAATGAACATTTATACCGTCAGAAAAGCCACTCAGGGCTTCGCGGATTATCTCAATCGCCATTACGGACCCGGGGGAGAAAAATATTCCGGCAAGCCGCCCGCGGTTGCCATCGCTTACGACAGCAGGATCAATTCCCGGCTGTTTGCTGCGGAGGCCGCCTCTGTGCTTGCCGCAAACGGGATCAAATCCTATTTATATACGGAGCTTATGCCGACCCCTGCGCTGTCCTTTGCCGTACGGCATTTCAAATGCTGCGCCGGAATCATGGTGACGGCCAGTCATAACCCTTCCCAATACAACGGTTACAAGGCATATAACGAAGAGGGCTGCCAGCTGACCCTGGAGGCCGCGGATGAGGTTTTGTCCTGCATACAGAAGGTCGATCTTTTCAAGGATGTGAAAACCGAAGGAAAAGCCGCGGACCTCATCGAGTATATATCAGAGGAGGCCATGGAGGCGTACCTGACGGCGGTCCTGCAGGAAAGCACCGGCGTCGACTGTTCGGAGCTGTCCGTAGTTTATACCCCGCTTAACGGAACGGGCAATGTGCTGGTAAGAAAGATCATGGACCGGATCGATGTGAAACAGGTGAGCATCGTCAAGGAACAGGAGCAGCCTGACGGAAAATTCCCCACCTGCCCCTATCCGAATCCTGAAAAAAAGGAAGCGCTGCAGCTAGGCCTGGAACTCTGCAGGAAACTGGCCCGGGAAGGCAAGGCTCCCGATCTTCTGCTGGCGACGGATCCCGACTGCGACCGGGTGGGAATCGCGGTCAGACATCGGAACGAACAATTAAACGAAGAGTATCAACTGATTACAGGCAACGAAGCGGGAATCCTGCTTCTTGATTATCTCTGCACAGTTCGCGGAGAGGCAGAGCGTGGCGGCGCAGCGGCAGGCGCGAAACCCCTGCCCCGGGAGCCCATTGCGATTAAAACCATCGTCACCAGCAAAATGGCCGAGAAGGTTGCGAAAAATTACGGAGTTACGATGATTGACGTGCTGACCGGCTTCAAATTCATCGGCGAGCAGATCGGTTTTTTAGAAGCAAAGGGTGAAGAGGACCGATATATTTTCGGTTTCGAGGAAAGCTATGGGTATCTGTCCGGCGCCTACGTCAGAGACAAGGACGCCGTGAATGCCTCCATGCTGATCTGCGAAATGACCGCCTATTATAAAAAAGCCGGAAAAACGTTGGTTGACCGGCTGTGTGAGTTGTATGAAAAATATGGGTATTATAAAAATGATCTTATGGAATTCACCTTTGAGGGGGCTGCAGGCATGGAAAGGATGAACGCCATCATGAAGGGCCTCCGCGAGAATCCTCCCGCTGCTCTGATCGGTCGAAGAGTCGTGGAGATTGCAGACTACCAGCTGTCGCAGAGAAGAATACTGGGGAACTCCAAAGCCTGCGATCTGGCTGTGGGAACAAAGCCGATCAGGCTGCCGAAATCCGATGTGCTGGAATATGTCCTGGAGGACGGAAGCAGCATCGTGGTCCGTCCCTCCGGCACCGAGCCCAAGCTAAAGATCTATCTCTCTGCAAAGGGCGGAAGCAGACCGGAATCGGAGGAGATCATCGCCGGGCTGAAGGGTGAATTGAAGGAAATCATTCAATAGGAACGCCTGCTGACACCTCAGCGCGGGGCTTGATGTTTTAGAAGAGGAGACAAAATATAGATGAACAAAGCATTGATAGCAATAGATAAAAGCCATTCCTTCCGGGTATACCTTGCCATCTCAACGACCATGGTGGAGGATGCGCGGAAGGTACATCAGACCAGCCCTCTGGCCACGGCAGCCCTGGGAAGGGCGCTGACCGGAGCGGGGTTAATGGGGCTGCAGCTGAAGAATCAAAAGGACAAGCTGACGATACAATTCAAGGGAGACGGCCCTGCCGGAGAGATTCTGGTGACCGCCAGCGGCGACGGAACCGTCAAAGGCTATATCCACAATCCGGATGTGGACCTGCCCCTGAAGAAAAACGGAAAGCTCGACGTGGGCGGAGCGATCGGAAACGGCACGCTGACTGTGATCAAAGATCTGGGATTGCGGGAGCCCTACGTAGGCAGAATCGATCTGGTAAGCGGAGAAATCGGCGAAGATCTCACCGCATATTTTTTCCTTTCGGAGCAGCAGTCCACTTCGGTAGCCCTGGGCGTTAGGATCAATACGGATTATACCACGCTGGCTGCCGGAGGAATGATCATCCAGATGCTGCCGGACGCAAATCCGGGTTCGGTGGAAGTACTGGAAAAGCTTCTTGCCGATATGACTCCCGTCAGCAGCCTGGTGGAAGAAGTGACGGGACAATCAGCGGGGAAAACAGAGGAAGCCGTCATCGACGCCCTGCTTGAACGCATTTTCAAACCGCTCCCCGAGGAATTCGCCGTGGAACGGTTGGAATACAGAGATATAAAATGGAATTGCGACTGTTCGCTGGAACGGCTGGAACAGGTTGTGCTCAGCATCGGATCCAAGGACCTGTCGGAAATTATCAAAGAAGATGAAAAAGCAGAGCTAGTCTGCCAGTTCTGCGGCACAAAATACCAGTTTGACAAGGAGCATCTGGAAAGGCTCCTGAAGGAAAGCATGCAGAAGGAGGAACGAGCTGATGCTAAAGGAATTTAAAGAATTTGCAATGAGAGGGAACGTAATCGATCTGGCGATCGGTGTTGTCATCGGAGGCGCGTTCGGCAAAATTGTCACGTCTCTTGTCAACGATCTGATTATGCCGGTGGTTTCCATTCTCACATCAGGAGTCAATTTTACGGACATGACATGGGAGGCTGGCAACGTCACCTTTGCGTATGGCAACTTTATTCAAAGTGTGGTGGACTTTCTGATCATCGCATTTGCTATCTTTATCGCGATCCGTCTCATCAATAAAACCTTGAGAAGAGAGGAAGCAAAACCTCCAGCGGACGAGCCGCCCAAGCCAACCGAGCAGGAGCTGCTTGCGGAGATCCGCGATCTGTTGAAAAATCAGCAGTCACAGCAATAGAATCGGATTGATGTCTTTTTTGCCTTGTAGTATGATATAATGAAATATCTAAGCTCGCCGGCCGGTCTTGCAAATCGGCGAAATTAACCGAGCGGGAGGAAAATGAATGATCAGACTAGGCATAATATTCGGAGGACGGTCCGGAGAGCATGAAATCTCCCTGATGTCCGCCACCTCCGTAATCAAGGCAATCAACAGGGAAAAATTCATACCGGTGTATATCGGTATTACAAAGGAAGGAAACTGGCTGCTTTATGACGGGCCGGTTGACAAGATAGAGGACGGAAGCTGGCAGGCTGTGGCGGAAGCGGCACTTTTAGCGGAGCCCGAGAAATATTCGCTTACCGTGCTGGGTTCCGGCGGAAAATCCCTCAAGGACCGGATCGATTTTGCGCTGCCGATCCTCCACGGACCAAACGGCGAAGACGGAACCATACAGGGCCTTTTTGAAATGGCGGATATCCCATACGGAGGCTGCGGCGTGCTTGGCTCTGCGGCTGCTATGGATAAAGCCCTGGCAAAGGAAATCTTTGCGAAGGAAAATCTGCCTATCTGCCGGCATTTGAATCTCTTTAAAGAGGAAGCGCTGGCCGATATGGAAGGCACCGTCCATCGAATTGAAAAGTTCCTGCCCTATCCGATCTTTGTCAAACCCGCCAACATGGGCTCCAGCGTAGGCATTACAAAGGCAAAAAACTCAGAAGAGTTAAAGGCCGCAATCCTGGAAGCGTGCAAGTACGACCGCAGACTGGTGTTGGAAGAGGGGCTCTCCTGCAGGGAAATCGAGACCGGAGTTTTAGGAAACCATGAACCGAAAGCCGCCGCAGTGGGTGAAATTCTGCCATCCGAGGAGTTTTACAGCTACCGTGCGAAATATTTTGACGGCGGCCAGTCGAAAATATGCATTCCGGCTGACATTCCGGCGGAGACCGCGGAAGAGATCAGGGCCATCGCCATCGAAGCATACCGCCTGCTGGATTGCTCTGGGTATGCCAGAGTTGATTTCTTCCTGGAAAAAGGAACAAACAAGGTTTATTTAAACGAAATCAACACGATTCCCGGATTTACCAGATACAGCATGTTCCCGCTCCTTTGGGCGGAAGCAGGAGTACCGTATCCGGAGCTGATCGAACGCATCGTCGAACTGGGATTTGAGCGGTACAGGCAGAGGCACGGCTAAAAACACCAGCAGCGCTGAAAAACAGAGACGAAACTGAAAAGATTCTCGAGGATAATACTTCCAAAGAAAACAGGTTTGCGAAGGGCATAAAATCACAGCCTGTGGTTACATTAATCACAGGAGGTGAATGCGATGGATTTTGATAAGGTTCAGAGTGCAAGCCGTGAAGGCATGAAGGATATTCCCGAAGAAATGAATATCGACTTTGAAAAGGAAGATTCTGAGAAACTGAAAAAGCTGGGAAGACAGGTCGAGGTATAAGTCAGTTTTTCCGTGTGATAAGAGATAAATAAGCTCTGAAAGGCGCATCGTTGTATGCGCTTTTTTGTTTCTAATTGAGGATTGTTTCGTTATATGTTATACTAACCGAGAGGAGGTGTAACATGAAAGACATCATGTTAAAAATCGTTGGAAAACAGGTGACTTCTGACTCTGAAGAGGAGCAGCTGGAATTTGTTACCGAGGGCAAATACTATGTGAAAGGCGACTCGGTTTATTTGCTGTATGATGAGAGCGAATTCTCCGGAATGGAGGGCTGCACCACAAGCCTGAAGATCACCGGTGATAATATAAAAATGAAGCGATTCGGCGAAAGCATCGGTCTTGACACTGAGATCGAGTTTGAAAAGGGAAAGCGTTTCAAGGGATACTATGACACTCCGTTCGGGTCTGTTGAGATGGAGGTACTGACCAACGATGTAATCAACAAAATCGAAAAATCGGAGGGCAAAGGCTCGCTGAATATTGACTATCACATCAGCCTCAGAGGCCTGTCCGAAGGAAGAAGCATCCTTGACATCGAAATCATATAGAAAAAAATAGATGGATGAGTAAAAGGGGGAAAAAACCTTGAATCCTAACACGACTAAAAGAATTGCCAAGGTTATCGCTTTCATCGTCGCGCTGGCAATGATCATCACTTCATTCTCCTTTGTCATGATGGTACCGGGCTTATTCGGCATGAAGGGCTCCGTGGTCTACGCGGCTTCCGCCGATGAGTATCTGGATCAGCAGATGGAGAATCTGAAACAGTACATGCAATACATCAATAAGAACTATAAAGACGAGATTACCTTCGATCAGATGGTAAACGGAGCCTTTCAGGGAGTGACCGATTCCCTGGAGGATCCATACAGCGTCTACTACGGTTCCTCTGATGAAGGCGAGAACTTTATTGAAACTGTCAGCGGCGAATTCTCAGGCGTGGGACTGAGCCTGGAGGACTATAACGGCCAGTGCCGCGTGGTCGCTCCGATCCCGGGTACGCCCGCCGACAAATCGGGAATTATCAGCGGCGATATCGTGACCAAGGTCGACGGTGTGGATATTTCCTCCAAGACCCTGAATGAAGCGGTAAGCATGATGCGGGGAGAGGAAGGCACAAAGGTAACCCTTGTGATAGAAAGGGGTGGAAAACCCCTGAGCTTTACCCTGACAAGGGCGAAGATCAAGACTGTGTCGGTCAATTCTAAAGTTTTGGAAAACAATATCGGATATATTCAAATTACCAGCTTCGACAACGACACGAACAAAGAGTTTTCCTCGGCGTTGGCAGAGCTTGAAAAGAAAGGCGTCACCGCTTTGATCATCGATGTGAGAAACAATCCCGGAGGACTGGTCAGCACCGCGATGGAAATTGCCAACCAGCTGATGCCCAAGGGGCCGATCTCCCATTTCATGCAGAAAAATGAGATCGTGGAGACCTATTCCGCAACGGGCAACTCGGATTTTGATCTCCCAACCGTGCTTCTTGTCAATGAAGGAAGCGCAAGCTCATCGGAGATCTTGGCCGGCGCCCTGCAGGACAGCAAAACGGCGACCCTGGTGGGTACAACCACTTACGGAAAGGGCGTCGCCCAGCAGATTACCAGTTTTTCGGACGGCTCCAGCATGAAGCTCTCCATGTATTATTTCCTGACGCCGAACAAAAAGAAAATTGACCATGTGGGAATCGTGCCGGATTATACGGTTCAAAATGGTTCCAAGGACGAAGCGCAGCTTCTTGCGGAACAGTATGCGGCATTTGCGCCCATGATTGAAAAGGTGAAGCCGAAGGCCGGGTCCGTGGGACTGAACGTCTTTGGCGCGCAGCAGCGGCTCGCCATGCTCGGCTATCCGGTGAAGGTCACGGGAACCATGGATGAAGCCACGGTAGCCGCGGTGAAAAAATTCCAGTCGGAAAAGAAGCTCTATGCCGGAGGGATATTGGACTACACCACCATGGGAGCGCTGGATAAAGCGACCGTTACATATATCACAGGGGTAAAAGACGGACAGGATCTGCAGCTGAAAAAAGCAATCGAGCTGTTGAAATAATCAGCACATCATACAAGTTAAATCGCCAGATCATAGAAAAAGAGGAATCCATGCAAGATTCCTCTTTATTATGTGCGCCCAGCATGGGCGCAGTCTAACGGGTGAAAGTCCCGAACACGCCAGTAGCGGGAAGTGTATAGCCAGAGGCAAGGGTGTCCACCGTGAGGCGGAATCTGAAGGAAGCCCGAGGCAA
>JAEZLP010000004.1 GCA_023415235.1 Bacillota bacterium | reverse complement strand
GGCCCTTTAGGGCAGCCAGAGAAGAACGTGCGGTTGGCAGATCTTTCAGTACGTCTTAAGACGTAGGCAGGTAAGGGCCCCTTGTAGGGGCATAAACAAACTACCGGCTGAGCCGGTAGTTATGATTAAGCCCCAGAAAATTATCCCTGAAGAACAAATTTTTATATCAATTCTACTTCTCTCAGAATATGCTGATATATATTCTAATCCTCAGTTTTGCACCTGACTTGCTCCGCGACGCGGATATGGGTCAGGTGCGTAAAATTGAGCGAGCTAGTAAATGGAGGCTATTAAATGGATCGAGTAGTGATCATAGGAGGCGGATGGTCCGGATGCGCTGCGGCCCTGGCTGCAAGAAAGGCCGGAGCGGAAGTAACCCTGGTTGAAAAGACGGATATGCTTCTTGGACTTGGGAATGTAGGAGGGATCATGAGGAATAACGGCAGATTTACCGCTGCCGAGGAAAATATTGCGCTGGGGGCTGACGAATTGTTCGGGATCACCGATCGATTGTCACGACATGTCAATGTGGATTTTCCCGGACACAAGCATGCCAGCCTGTATGATGTGATAAAGGTGGAGCCGCAGGTAAGACGGCTTCTTGAAGAAAAGGGAGTTCAGATAAAAACCATAGCAAGGGCTGTAGACGTATCGATGGAGCCTCAGACAACCCCTGAAGGCAGCCGGCTGATGAGTGAAATCATATTGGCCGACGGTACGGAAATCCCCGGGGATGCTTTTGTAGAATGCACCGGATCCACAGGCCCTATGGGAAATTGTCTTACTTATGGCAACGGATGCTGTATGTGCATCCTGAGGTGTCCGGCTTTCGGGCCGCGGGTCAGCATTACGCAAAAGGCCGGCAGAAACGACATCATGGGACAGCGAAAGGACGGGGCATTAGGCGCCTTCAGCGGCTCCGGAAAACTGGAAAAGTCATCCCTATCCGATGAAATTCAACAGGAGCTGAACGAAAAGGGCGTGGTGGTCATTCCCCTCAAGGCGGAACAGGTCGCCAAGGAAAAGCTGGATTTGAAGGTCTGCCAGCAGTATGCCCTGGATGATTATGCGGAAAATATTGTGCTTCTGGATACCGGATACGCAAAGATTATGACGCCGTATTTTCCCCTGGAAAAGCTGCGGAAGGTGCCGGGGCTTGAAAACGCACGGTATGCCGATCCGTATGCGGGAGGAAAAGGGAATTCCATCCGCTATTTGTCCGTTGCGGAGCGGGATAACCGGATGCGGGTCACCGGAATCGGCAACCTGCTGTGCGGCGGTGAAAAGTCGGGACTTTTCGTAGGCCATACAGAAGCCATTTCCACAGGGACTCTGGCCGGATACAATGCCGTCAGATACCTGAAAGGGATTCGGCCCCTGGAACTGCCGAAGCAGATTGCCATCGGCGATCTGATCTCCTACGCTAACAAACGAATCAGAACGAAGGACGGACTGATGACCCGATACACCTTTGCCGGCTCGGAGTATTTCCAGAGGATGCAGGATAAAGGGCTTTACACAACCGATCCGGAGGTCGTCAGAAAGCGGATTAAAAAGTACGATTTGGAGAATATCTATAAAGAACCGATTATGTAATACGAGCAGGCGCCAGCCGGATTGACCGGCAGCGCCTTTTTTAATTTCGCATCTCTGTCCGATCTTCCTTTCCGATTATTGATTGCTTCGTTTTTTTCACGCTTTTTATTTTTATGAAATTATGCTAGAATACTGTAGAAAACTTTGGAATATGGCCGGCTAGCGCTCAAGTGAAATGGAAATAATGGTTATTAGAAACCGAACATGAAGGATAAGGAGTATTGGAAATGCGCTTGAATAAATATATTTCCCAGGCAGGGATTGCAAGCAGACGGAAAGCGGACGAGCTTACCCTCCAGGGCAAGGTCAGGATCAACGGCGCCGTCATGAAAGAACCGGGATATGACGTAAAAGAAGACGATGTGGTTGAAGTAAACGGGCGGAAGATAATGCCTGACGCCAAGAAGGTGTACGTGATGCTCAACAAGCCCATCGGCTTCATTACCTCCACGGCGGATGAGAGAGACCGGCCCACGGTGATGGAGCTAGTCTCGGACATCGAAGAGAGGCTTTTTCCCATAGGCAGACTGGATTACAACACATCGGGGATGCTTCTTATGACCAACGACGGCGATCTTGCCTTTAAGCTTGCCCATCCCAAGCATCATATTTACAAGACCTATCGAGCCAGAGTTTCGGGACAGCTTTCCGGTGAACGGCTTGCGAAGCTCCGCAACGGAGTTGATATCGGAGGCTATGTTACCTCCAAGGCCGTGGTCAACGTGATCAAGCAGGCGGAACGTTATTCTATTGTGGAAATCAAAATCTTTGAAGGGAAAAACCGGCAGGTGAGAAAAATGTTTGCCGCTGTGGGAAACAAGGTGCTGGATCTTGAGAGAGTCGCCATCGGCGAACTCCATCTCGGCCATCTGAAGCAGGGCCACTACCGCAAGCTGACCCAGAAGGAAATCGAGTACCTGAAGAATTGCTGATGCAACAGCTAATTGACCAGGAAGCCGATCGCCAAGAAGTCGAGCTCGGCAGCCTAATCTGAAAGGAATGGAACATGGGAAATCTGATTACGAAGCCAACGGAGCTTGCGCTTGCGATCCTGAAGGAATACATTTCAGAAGGCGATTTCGCTATCGACGCCACCGCCGGCAATGGCCATGACACCCTGGCCCTGGCAAAGCTGGTGGGATCGTCGGGAAAGGTGTATGCTTTTGATGTGCAGGAAGCCGCAATAAAAAATACGAAAGCCCTCCTGACAAAAGAGGGCTTTTTCGACGTCTGCATTTTAACTGAGGCGTCCCATGACCGCATCAAGGAGTTTGTTCCGCATATGGAATGGGGAAGGATATCCGCGGTGGTTTTCAATCTAGGGTACCTTCCCGGCTCCGGAAAGGAGAAAGCTACCGGGGTGGAAACGACCCTGCCTGCCGTGAAGCAGGCGTTGGAGCTGATCCAGCCCGACGGACTGGTTGCCGTAACCATGTATGACGGTCATGAACAGGGAAGGCTGGAGAAGGCTGAGCTCCTTGATTTTGCAAAGGCCTTGCCTCCCAAAGAATATCACAGCGTTTTCATCTCCCTGATCAATCAGCAAAATAATCCGCCGGAGCTGCTGCTGATTACCAAAAAGTAATGCTGATATCCGCACCGTTCCGTTTTAATCAAACCGGCTCTCTTCCATTGCCTTAAAGGCCAATTTTTCAGCATTTCTTAATACATTCCAGCTATTATGGCAATTTGTGAGAATGACAACTGTTACCTTCTCATTGGGAAAACGGATGAACATATGGCTGAAGCCTATGGTGCCGCCGGAGGTCTGAATCATCTGATGCCCTTTGACCTCTTCCACATACCAGCCGCAGCTGTAGCTTACCCCCTTCGAATCTTTGATGGGTTTGGCGGTTTTCATTGCTTCTTTCATCCTGTCGGCGCTGATTAATTTATTCTCAGCAAGGGCCTGGTCCCAAAGGTATAAGTCGTGAATGCTGGAGTAAATTCCTCCGTCGCCTAAAACCGGGCTGTATGCATACTGGTCTTCGACTACATAACGATCATCTCTCCAAACGGTGCCGTAAGCCCTTTCGGGAACAGTGTTATAACCGTCAACAAAGGCCACCGTATGATTCATGCCAAGGGGCTTGAAAATATTCTCCGCCATATACTCCTGATAGCTCATCCCGGAAACCTGTTCGATCACCAATGCAAGTACTGCAAAGGCGGTGTCGCTGTTGAGGCAAACGTCGGACCCGGGGAAGAAGCGGTTTTGATCATGTTTTTTTATCAACTCATATACTTCCTTATCGCGGAGGGGCGCTCCGTATGAAGGCCATAAATCCTGGTAATCAGGCAATCCGGACGAATTCTGCAGCAGATGGCGTATGGTTGCCTTTTCTGCGGACTTTGGAAAATCCGTAAGAATCTCCTTCACGGGCATATCCAGATCGATGAGTCCTTTCTCCCAGAGCAGCAAGATACCCATGCTGGTAAACGGCTTGGTTACGCACGCCAGGCGGTAACTGGAATTGGGGGTTGCTCGTTCTCCGGCCTTTATGTTTCTCAGACCGTATGACTTTTCAAGGAGCTTTTCGCCGTCCTTAACCACCAGCACACTGGCGGAAGGGACGCCTTCCGATTGCAGGTAGGAGCTGTACATTTTATCTGCTGTTTCTTCCAAAGTCTCCGGTCTTGATAAACATCCCGAAAAAGACGCTGTAATAATACATATGCAGAACAGTATAATAATAATTTTTTTGGTTTTTTGCATAGCAATCTCCTAAATAAAAATCAACATACCAAATTATACCACAATGCAGCGAGGGAGTCATGAATGAATGCAACTTCCTTTGTATTAATGTCAAACAAAAAAAGAAACAGCCCATGTCTCCAAATAAAGACCGGGCCATTTCTGATGGGAAAACTATGTCATTTGGGATGGCATACACTATTTTCTCTTGCTTTCCTTCGGTGTGACGCAGATTCCTTCCGCTTTGCATACGACAATGGGTTCGTCCAGGAAATCCGCCGCAGACGGACTGATGTCGGGCCTTGCGGCAACTACCTTTCTTGCTTCAAATCTCATCTTCCGGGAAGTATTGCCCACCTCGTAGATTTCTCCGTATGCTTCGATATAATCTCCGGCATAGGTGGGGGCCAGGAATTGAACGTCGGTGTACTTCAGGAACAGTCCCTCATCCCCGTCCAGTTTGATGAGCAGTTCTGTCGCTACGTCTCCGAACAAATGGACCATATGCGCGCCGTCGACAAGGCTTCCGCCGTAGTGGGCGTCTTTATGGGACATTCTCAATCGAATCGTCGATGTGATCTTTTCCATATCTTTTCTCCTCTTTGATTAATTCGTATAATGTTATTTTATCCAAAAAATAATATTGCAAACAGCGTGCCAATCAGTTATCCTTGAATTGTGCACAAACTGAACCGATTTCGCATCACCACTCTCGGGGGTGAAACGAAATGACTGTCAAAAAAGGAGGGCGGAAATGATATGGAGAACATCTACGGAGTAAAAAGAGTTCTTGAACCTCAGCACGTGCTGTCGACCTCTGCATGGAAAGTGGATAATAACAGGGAAATCTATCCCAATGAGATAAGAGTTTCGATTAAAAAGCTACATTTGGAAGCCACCAGTTTCAAGCAGATCTGCATCGAATCCAACAACAATCTGGAGAAGATCAAGGACAGGATTATCGATATCGTAATTAAAAGGGGCAAGCTCCACAATCCTGTCACAGATACGGGGGGGCTGCTGTATGGCGTCGTGGAAAAAATCGGAGACGAGTATGACAATGTAAAAGGGCTGCAGGTGGGAGACGAGATCATCTGCAATGCATCACTTGCAGCTATCCCGCTTTATATCAGCAGGATCACCAGGATCGACATGGCATATAATCAGGTGGATGCCGAGGGGTATGCCATCCTGTTCAATGAATTCCCCATCGTAAGAAGGCCGGAGGGAGTGCCTCTGAACCTTCTGCTGTTCGCTTTCGACGAATCGGGCACCATGTACACCGTGAGCAAATGCGCCAAGGGCAAGCAGAACTTTCTGGTGGTGGGCAGCAATCTATTGACCAACTCTCTGTTTGGATTTGCAATCCGCAAGGTGGCAGGGCCCGACGCAAGGATCGTCTGCCTCATCGATAATAAATCCGAGGTAATGCTGAAGGGAAAAAGCATCGATCTATTGCTGAACAACGTTTTTTCTGAGATTTATTATGTCAATATATTGAAGCCTATGGAGTGCCTTCAAAAACTAAACGCGGATTCCATGTTTGATCTGACGGTCAATTGCGCCGATATACCCGGGGCGGAAACCATCAATATTCTTGCGACGAAACCGGGAGGGACGGTATGCTTTGCCAACCTGATCAACAATTATAATATTGCTTTATATGTCACGGAAGCGATTTCCCGTCAGCTTGACATCCGTTGCGCCGACGGCTATCTTGAGGAGTACGACGAGTTCGATATTCAAATCGTGCAGGGTATGGCTCCGTTCCTGGAAAGGGCAGTTGTAACGGAGATGAAGGTGGAAGACAATATTGCCTATCCTCTGGGTCGTTCCAAAAAAGGCTTTGAGCTCCAAGGCTACCGGAAAAGCCTGGTGGAAGACTTTATCTGCGAAAGCAGAGCCATGGCCACCGTGCTGGATGAGATTCTCAGTGTGGCAAAATACGACTGCAACGTGCTGATCACCGGAGACACCGGAGTCGGCAAGGAAAAAGTCGCCACCATCATCCAAAAGAACAGCAATCGCAGAATGCAGCCCTTTGTAAAGATCAATTGCGCAGCCATATCGGACAATCTCATAGAATCCGAATTCTTCGGATACGAGAAGGGTTCCTTTACGGGCGCCAATGCAACCGGCAAAAAGGGCTACTTTGAAGTTGCAGACAACGGGATCATCTTTTTGGATGAGATCGGAGAGCTGCCGCAGGATCTCCAGGCAAAGCTGCTGCGGGTCATTCAGGATGGAGAGTTTTACCGGGTGGGAGGCACGGAACCGATTAAAACAAATGTGAGAATCATTTCGGCTACCAACCGGGACCTGGAAAAGCTCATCGAAGAAAAGAAGTTCAGGCGGGATCTTTATTACCGGCTCAATGTTTTCCCCATCCGGGTGCCCTCGCTTTCCGAACGAAAGGCGGAAATTCCGGCGCTGGTGGATTATTTCATGAGCAAATATACGGAAAAATTCGGAGTTGAAAGAACCATTGCGGAGGATGCGATGGCATACCTGAAGGAATGCAGCTGGCCCGGAAATATCCGGGAGCTGGAAAATGTGATTCAAAGGCTTCTGATTACTTCCAGAGGCGAGACCATAACGGTACTGGATGTGATGAAGGAGCTTCATACCGATCTCTTCGAGAAGGTCAATGTTGATTTTGAGGATTCCGCCATGAGTGAAACCGACGTAATCAAGCTTGACGATGTGGTGGGCAACTTCGAAAAGAATATTATCCAGTATGCCTGCGAGAAGCACGGCTCGACCAGAAAAGCGGCCAAGGCGATTGGAATCAGTCAGACACAACTGATCAGAAAGAAAAATAAATACAATATTGTTTAATTATATCACCGGGATGGAATACATATTTAAGGACAAACTAAAGTCGTAAATGCATTCCATCCCTTTTTACGTGAACCGATTTCGGTTCGGGTCAAAAGAAGGATTTAAACAAAAACGGTTCAGGAGAAAAGGGAGATGGTGTGATTTTCAATATGCCTCCCTTGGCATACTATTTGCTATATAAATTATTAGCAAATATAAAAGCAAAAGTTTAAAAATGGCTGGAGATTTCTCAGCCCTTTTCGAATGAAAACTATTAAAATGAAAATCCTAGGAGGAAAAGAAAAATGAAAAAAGGATGCCCATACGGTACACACAGAGTAATTTCACCAAAGGGAGTACTGCCGCAGCCTGCAGACGTAATCGATAATACGATGGAAATTTACGACAACGAAGTTCTTATCGATGTACAAACTTTGAATATTGACTCTGCCAGCTTTACACAGATTGAAAAGCAGGCAAAGGGCGATATCGAGGAGATCAAAAAAATCATGCTCGGAATCGTTGCAAAGGCTGGAAAACACAAGAATCCGGTAACCGGATCCGGCGGAATGCTGATCGGTACAGTTAAGGAAATCGGACCTGCCTATGTTGGAGACCTGAAGGTCGGAGACAAGATCGCTACTTTAGTATCCCTTTCCCTGACTCCGCTGGTCATCGACGAAATTCTTGAAGTAAGACCTGACATTGACCAGGTTGATATCAAGGGTAAGGCGATTCTGTTCCAGAGCGGAATCTATGCGGTTCTTCCCAACGACCTTCCGGAGACCCTTGCGTTATCCGTACTTGACGTTGCGGGAGCTCCTGCCCAGACGGCAAGACTGGTTCAGTCCGGCGATACGGTAGTGGTTATCGGCGGCGGCGGCAAGTCAGGACTTCTCTGCCTGTATGAAGCAAAGAAAAGAGCCGGAGTAACCGGTAAGGTAATCTGCATCGGCGGAAGCGAAAAGAGCACGGACAGAGCGAGAAAGCTCGGGCTTGCGGATGAGTACTTCGCTGCGGATGCAACGGATGCGATCGCGATCTACAACAAGGTTATGGAACTGACAAACGGAAAGCTGGCTGACGTGGTAATCAACTGTGTCAATATTGAAAATACCGAGATGGCCAGCATCCTCGCCTGCAAGGACGGCGGAACAGTTTACTTCTTCAGTATGGCTACCAGCTTCACAAAAGCCGCGCTGGGAGCAGAAGGCGTAGGCAAAGACGTGAACATGATCGTTGGAAACGGATATTGCAAAGGACATGCGGCCATTACTCTGCAGGTCATGAGAGAGAGCGAACCCCTGAGAAAGCTTTTTGCGGAAATGTACGCATAGGGCGTCCCTTTGAAGACTTGACGCCAGTGATCAATTTATTTGTTTAATCTAAGGAAAGAGCGTAAACAATTTATTTAATCGATGGAACAAAAAGGAAAGAAGGAAAACGATAATGTCAGAAAGAAGAAATTGGAAGGACATCGAAGCTTACAAGAATGTAACGGATGCCGAATGGAACGACTGGAAATGGCAGGTGGCAAACAGAATTACCTCCGTTGAGCAGTTAAAGAAGATCATCAACCTTACCCCGGAGGAAGAAAAGAACATCGGCGAAGTAGTAAAAAGCTTCCGTCTCGGAATTACCCCTTACTATGCATCTTTGATGGACGCAGATGATCCAAGATGTCCCGTAAGAATGCAGGCAGTTCCGGTGATTGCGGAAACCCACAGAAGCGAAGCGGACATGCTGGATCCGCTCCATGAGGATGAGGACTCTCCGGCCCCTGGATTGACTCACAGATATCCAGATAGAGTTTTATTCCTGATTACCGACCAGTGCTCCATGTACTGCAGGCACTGTACCAGAAGAAGACTTGCAGGAGAGACGGACGGCGCGCGCAGTATGGATGACATCAACAAATGTCTCGACTACATCAGAAAGACTCCTGTCGTAAGAGACGTGCTGCTCTCCGGCGGAGACTGTCTGCTGGTTGACGACGATGTACTGGAGTACATCATCAGCGAACTGAGAAAGATCCCCCATGTAGAAATCGTGAGAATGGGATCCAGAACTCCCGTGGTTATGCCTCAGAGAATCACAGACGATCTGGTCAACATGCTGAAGAAGTATCATCCAATCTGGCTGAACACCCACTTCAACCATCCGAAGGAAATGACTCCCGAAGCAATGGAGGCCTGCAGAAAGCTTGCTGACGCCGGTATCCCGCTTGGCAACCAGTCCGTACTGCTCAGAGGAGTCAACGATTGTCCTCATATCATGAGAGACCTGGTGCATGCCCTGGTGAGAAACAGAGTAAGACCGTACTACATCTACCAGTGCGACCTGTCTCTTGGAATCGAGCATTTCAGAACCTCCGTGGCAGCCGGTATCAACATCATCGAGGGTCTGAGAGGACACACCTCAGGATATGCAGTGCCTACTTTCGTAGTGGATGCTCCCGGCGGCGGCGGAAAGATTCCGGTAATGCCTCAGTACATCATTTCCCAGTCTCCTGAAAAGGTGATCCTGAGAAATTATGAAGGCGTTATCACCACCTATACCGAGCCTACCGATCTGCCGAAGCTCGACTGCACCTGCGATTACTGCACAGGCAAGAAAGAATATCACTATGAAGGCGTTGCAGGCTTGCTCAACGGTGAAAGAATGGCAATGGAACCTTCCCATCTGTTAAGACACGAAAGAAACAAGCATAAATAAAAAAATAGAAACTGTCATGCATCTACAGGCAAATTCCAAAGGGGAAGCTGCTTGTAGATGCATCTGTTGCGTTTAAAGGAATAGTAGAATTTAGGAAAAATCGGAGAAAAAAATGGGTCTTCTAAGCCAATTGAAGCAAAAATACACCACCCTTTCTATCGTAGGCATGGCTAAGAACGCGGGGAAAACAACGGCGCTTAATTATCTGATCGAAGAAGCTATGGATGACGGCGTTGTATTGGGTGTTACATCAACGGGAAGAGATGGCGAAAGCACCGACCTGGTAACGGGGACAGATAAACCCAGAGTTTTTCTCGACACAGGGACGATCGTATCTGTTCCTGTGAAACTCTATGAACTTGCGGATGCCGGCCTGGAAATCTTGAAAATGACCAATTACTCCACAGCCCTGGGGCAGATCATGCTGTGCCGTGTTGCGGAAAGCGGGTACGTTCAGATAGCGGGACCGGTCAATACTAAGGATCACAAAAAAATGTGCGAGGAAATGCTGGCCCTGGGAGCGGAAATCGTCCTGATCGACGGCGCTGTGGACAGAAAGTCCATCGCAGCTCCGGATACCTCGGATGCCATTATCCTTTCCACGGGAGCCGTGCTTTCCAGAAGCATGAACAAGGTAGTGGAAGAAACGGCCCATATCGTCGGGCTGTACCAGCTTCCCCGAATTGCTGAGGAAAACGTAAGGAAGTTGATTCTCTCCGGTCAGGACCAGGAAAGAATCATGTTGATCAAAGGAGACGCTATCGAAATGCTCGACCTGAAAACAGGACTTTCGGCGGGCAAGTTCCTGGATGAGGCTATCGACGAGGAAACGGACTACATATTTCTTCCGGGTGCCCTCACAAACAGCGTCATTTCCGATATCCATCCCGCAAAAATGAAAAAAGTGGAATTTATTCTCAGGGATCCCACCAAGATCTTCATCGACTCCCTGCATTGGCAGCAGCTGCGAAAGAAGGGTTTTACGGTGAAAGTGCTTGCAAATATAAAGGTTGCCGCGCTGACGGTGAATCCCCATGCGCCTGCGGGGTATTCCTTCGAGCATGAAGCGCTGTTGAAAGCGATGAGGAATGCGGTGGAAGGAATTCCGGTCATCGATGTAAAGATGGGAGGGGAATTCAGTGAGACTGTCTAACGCAAAGACAAGGAGTGAAACAGGCCTTGACCACGTGATGCACAGCATCAATGTGATGACCCCTTTCGGGAAAAAACGGATAAAGGAGCTAGTCCCTTTCCTGCCGGGAGACGAGGACCGGCTTAACCATGAATTCCGCAAGCTGGAGGAACTTCTTGCCTTGGCAACGGAGGAGCCCCATACCGTCGATCTGCTCGTCGAAACCTTCATGGATATGAAGGATGTCAGCTTTACCATAGAAAGAAGCAAAAACAATGTTCTTTCCGTAGTGGAGCTGTTTGAGATAAAAAGCCTGCTTCTGAAAATGAAAAGGATCATCGAGCTGCTGGAGGCCGCTGGCCGCCCTCTGCCCGAGGAGTTTATCCTGACCGACACAATGGAGCTGCTGGATATCATCGATCCCAGAAAAGACCGGATGAACACCTTTTATATTTACGACGAATTTTCGGAAAAGCTGGGTGAACTGAGAAAGCGAAAACGGGAACTGGAAATCTCCGTAAGAAAAGCGCAGAAGGTGATCAAGCAGCAGATCGAAACCAAATACGGAATCACCTTGACCCCCAAATTTGATTACTGTGTCTCAAAATCAAATAAGGAGCTGGTCAAAATTATCAAGGAGATTCCGGAGCTGACATCCGGCGATGAGGACTACCTGTCCGTTACCTTCGTGCTGAAGAATACGGAGGAAATTGACGAACTCATCCGGGAGACCGACCGCCTCAATGAGACCTTGGAGGAGGAAGAACTGAGAATCCAGGAGGTTCTGTCCAACGAAATCTGGCGATTCAGCGAAACTCTGCTGAAAAACTGCGAAAAGATCGGAGAGCTGGATTTTACCCTTTCCAAGGCGATCTATGCAAAACAGCACCGCTGCGTGAAACCCGACCTGGTCAAAGAGCACATCATTGAGTTTGAAGAGGGCAGGCATCTTGTTGTGGAAGAAATTCTAAACCGGAAGGACAAACCCTACTGTCCTGTCAGCATAAGACTGGAGGACGGAGTTACCTGTATTACAGGAGCGAACATGGGCGGGAAAACCGTGTCACTGAAACTGGCTGGACTGGTTGCAATACTCACACAGTACGGATTTTTTGTCCCGTGCCGTTCCGCCAAGGTGGGACTGTCAAATTACATCCATATCCTGATCGGAGACAGTCAGTCCGTACAGCGGGGATTATCCAGCTTCGGCAGTGAAATGGAAGAATTGAAGGAGATCCTGGACAACAGCAGGGACCGATCCCTGATTCTCATCGATGAAATCGCAAGCGGAACAAATCCCTACGAGGGGTTAGCTCTTACCAAGAGCTTGGTCGGATACCTGAAGGCCAGACCGTATATCAGCCTGATCACCACCCACTTTGACAGCGTCACGGTAGGGGAGGGAATCAAGAATATGCAGGTCAGAGGTCTCGCAGATGCTGATTTCACAAAGCTGGAAAAGGAGATCCGGTACGCAAACCGCAGAGAACGGATCGAAATCATACAGAAGTATATGGATTACCGCCTTTACCATGCCGAGAACGATGAGGAGATCCCGAAAGACGCGTTAAATATAGCAAGAATGCTTGGAATATATGATGAGATTATAGAAAATGCGAAAAAAATAATGAATGAAGGGCACTGACAAGCGTGTTTGCCCGGAGTCGCTGAATAAGTATTTTCACGAAAACCATTCAAAAAATTATAAACGACGCATTGATAGAAAATTTAAAAGAAAGAAGGAAAAAGGATGAAGAGTAAGTTGAATCTTGACCCGAAAGTGATCGACAGTGCAAGATCCTGTGCTGCAAGAATCGCTGCAAGCATGCAGACTTTTATTGACCGCCACACCACGGTGAGTACTGAAAGAACGATCCTGAGACTTTTGGGAGTGGATGGAGTGGATGATGTTGACACCCCCCTTCCCAACGTGGTAGTTGACGCCATCATGGACGGCGGCGGGCTCCCGAAGGGAGTTGCATATTGGATCGGAAATGCAATGATCCAGACAGGACTTGATCCTCAGGCAATCGCAGAAAAGATGGCGGCGGGAGAATTGGATATCATGAAGCTGCCGATGGCGACCAAGGAAGAAGCGGAGGCTAAAATCCTTCCGCTCGTTCATGAAGCTCTGGACAAGATAAGGAAACAGACGGAAAAGAGGGAAAAGTACCTTGCCACCATTGGAGAGGGAAGACAACCGTACCTGTATGTCATCGTCGCTACCGGAAATATCTATGAGGACGTGGTTCAGGCCCAGGCGGCAGCCAGACAGGGAGCGGACATCATCGCCGTGATCAGAACCACCGCCCAGAGTCTTCTGGACTATGTTCCGTACGGACCGACCACGGAAGGCTTCGGAGGAACCTACGCGACCCAGGAAAACTTCCGGCTTATGAGAAAAGCGCTGGATGAGGTGGGAGAAGAAGTCGGCAGATACATCCGGCTGTGCAATTACAGCTCTGGTCTGTGCATGCCTGAAATCGCAGCGATGGGAGCCATCGAGAGACTTGACGTCATGCTGAATGACGCCCTTTACGGCATTCTGTTCCGCGACATCAACATGCAGAGAACACTGATCGACCAGTATTTCTCCAGAGTCATCATCGGATATAGCGGAATCATCTTCAACTCCGGCGAAGACAACTACCTGACCACGGACGACGCTTATGAAGCGGCGCATACCGTACTGGCTTCCCAGTTCATCAACGAACAGTTTGCTGTTCTTGCGAATATCAAAGAAGAGCAGATGGGACTCGGCCATGCCTTCGAAATGGACCCCGACATCGAAAACGGCTTCCTCTACGAGCTGGCTCAGGCCATTATGGCGAGAGAAATCTTCCCGAAGGCACCTCTGAAATATATGCCTCCGACAAAATATATGACCGGAAACATTTTCAAGGGACATATCCAGGATGCCCTGTTCAACATGATCGCGGTCTGGTCCGGCCAATCCCTGCAGCTTCTCGGAATGCTGACGGAAGCCATCCACACACCGCATCTGCAGGACAGAATGCTTTCCATTGAAAACGCCAAATATATCTTCAATAATGCAAGAGCCATCGGAGACGAAATGGAATACAAGCAGGATGGCATTATTCAGAAGCGGGCTCAGTTTGTCCTTGCTGAAGCGGAAAAACTGCTCCATGAAATCGAAAAGGAAGGGCTCTTCTCCACCATTGAGAAGGGTAAATTCGGCGGAGTCAAGAGACCGAAGGACGGCGGTAAAGGATTGGCCGGCGTCTGCGTAAAAGATGAAAAATACTTCAATCCGTTTATTCCGTTAATGATGGGAGGTGCAAAATAATGAGTTCACATACAACACACTCGGCCTGCGCAACAACTGAGGTAGATCTGACCAAAGTGAAGCCCTACGGCGATACCATGAACGATGGCATGATGCAGCTTTCCTTTACACTTCCCGTACCTTACGGCGAAGAAGCAAACGAAGCGGCTAAAATTCTTGCAAAGAAAATGGGACTCGACGAACCTGCTGTTGTGTACTCCAAGGACATGGTAGGCTTCACCTATTTCGTACTGTACGGCAAATGTCAGCATACCGTAGACTATTCAACCATCAAAGTCACCAAGGTTGAGGTGGACGTGATGGATCGTCTGGAATGCGAAAAATATATTGCTGAAAATATTAAGAGACCGGTTGTAATCGTCGGAGCCTGCTCCGGTACCGACGCCCATACCGTAGGCATCGACGCCATCATGAACATGAAGGGCTTCCACGGACACTTCGGACTGGAGCGATATCACGGGATTGAAGCCATCAATATGGGCAGCCAGGTACCCAATGAGGCTCTGATTGCAAAAGCAATCGAAGTCAATGCAGATGCGATTCTGGTATCCCAGATCGTAACCCAGAAGGACGTACACATCAGTAACCTGACCAACCTTGTGGAACTGATGGAAGCGGAAGGAATCAGAGACAAAGTCATCCTTGTATGCGGAGGACCGAGAATTTCCCACGAGCTGGCCCAGGAGCTGGGTTACGATGCAGGATTCGGCGCTCACAGCTATGCGGAAGACGTGGCTTCTTTTGTACTGACTGAAATCGTAAAAAGAAAGCTGGTATAGCGATTTATACTCGAAAGGAGAAATAACGCGATATGAAAAATAAAATCATGACTGCGCAGGAAGCGGTAGCACCCATCAAGGACGGCGCAACAATCATGGTAGGCGGATTCATGGCCTGCGGGACTCCGGAAATTCTCATCGACGCCCTTGTGGAAAAGGGAGTAAAAAATCTTACCATTATCTGCAACGACGCCGGTGTGCCCGGCAGAGGCGTGGGCAAGCTTTTGACCAACGGACAAATCAAAACGCTGATCGCCTCCCATGTGGGGCTGAACCCTGAGGTGGCCCAGAGAATGAACACCGACGTGCCGGAAGACAAATTGGAATGCATCCTGGTTCCCCAGGGAACTCTGGCGGAAAGAATCCGGGCAGGCGGAACGGGGCTGGGCGGCTTCCTGACTCCGACGGGTGTTGGAACCATCGTAGCGGAAGGCAAGCAGGTGATCAACATCGATGGAAGAGACTATCTGCTGGAAAAGCCGCTGAAGGCGGATGTTGCGCTGATCAGAGGCTCGGTGACTGACAAGTTTGGCAATACCACATACAACGGAACCACCAGGACCTTTAATCCCATGATGGCCGCCGCTGCGGAATATGTTATCGTAGGCGCCTGCGAAATCGTTGAAGTTGGCGAGATCGACCCGAACAATGTGGTGACATCCGGTATCTATGTGGATGCAATTGTAGGAGGTGAAAAGCCATGGCAGATATAAAGGAAATCATCGCAGCGAGAGTTGCGAAGGAATTAAAGGACGGAGACGTGGTCAACCTTGGAATCGGACTTCCCACCATGGTAGCCAATTTCCTTCCGGAGGGAGTAAACATCGTTCTCCAGTCCGAGAACGGCATTATGGGCATGGGACCTGCAGCTGAAAAGGGCAAAGAAGATGTGGATATTATCAATGCCGGCGCTCAGTATGTAACAGTTAATCCCGGCGCCATGTTTTTTGACAGCGCCACCTCCTTCGGCATTATTCGTGGCGGGCACGTAGACGCGACAATTCTGGGCGCGCTGGAGGTTGACCAGCACGGAAATCTGGCCAACTGGATCGTTCCGGGCAAGATGGTTCCCGGCATGGGCGGCGCTATGGACCTGGTGGTCGGCGCCAAGAAGGTGATCATAGCCATGCAGCACACCCAGAAGGGAGCCCATAAGATCCTGAAGGAGTGCAGACTTCCCTATACCGCAGTGGGTGTTGTAGACATGATCATTACGGAAATGGGAGTCATGGAGGTCACAAAGGACGGCATCGTTTTGAAGGAGCTCAATCCCGACTATACCCTGGAACAGATCAAAGAGGCCACAGAGGCCGAGCTGATCATCAGCCCGGATCTGAAACCGATGATCTAATTCCGGCATTTTTTACAGGACAAAAAAATACCAAAATTAGGCAGAATCTTAGAGCCATTTATGATATCCTATAGGGAGAAAATCATAAATGGCTCTTGTTTTATCATATGAGGGGAAAGCATGTTTCGAATTGGTGAGTTTTCAAAATTGACACAGGTTTCCATCCGAATGCTGCGGTACTATGATGAGACCGGGCTGCTAAAGCCTGCGCAGATCGACAAGTTCACCGGGTATCGGCTCTACTCCGTGGATCAGATTCCTACCCTGCACCGGATTGTTTTCTTGCGGGATTCGGGATTCCAGGTGTCGGAAATCGCGGTAGCCCTGAAGAACTGGAATGATGAATTCATCATTGAGAAGCTGCAAGACAAGCAAAGGGAAATTCAGTCCGTGATCAAAGCGGAACAGGAGCGATCGGCGAAAATCGATGCTGCGATCCGTGACATGGGAAAAGAACGGATTGCAATCCACTGCAACGTCACTTTGAAAAAAATTCCCGAATATCCGGTTCTGGCTCTGAGAAAAATCATTCCGAATTATTACGGAGAGGGGAACCTCTGGAAGGAACTGGAGCGGAAGCTGGAAGAGGAGCGCATCCGGCTGCCGCAAAATACGATGAGCTTTGCAGTTTATCATGACGTCGAATATAAAGAGTCGGATGTGGATGTGGAGGTCTGCGTTGTAATCCAGGAACCGGCCGCCTATCGGAAATCAAAGCTGTTCCGGATCACGGAGGCGGTGGAGCATATGGCCTGCTTCATGGTCTACGGACCCTTTGAAAATATCGGGCCTGCCTTCCTGTCCTTTGCCCATTGGCTCAGCGACAACGATCAGTATGAAATGGCAGGCCTGAGCCGGCAGATTTGCCACAGGGGACCCTGGAACGAAAAGGACCCGGACAAGTACCTTACGGAAATCCAGATTCCGATAAGAATAACGAAGAAAAACGAATGACTGAAAAGAGCTGACTGAATTATAAAACACTGCCCATGAAGAAGATCGAATAAATGGAAAAAGGGAGGAAGAAGGATGGCGACTACGGCGGACTTTATTGAATACGTCTGTGAACAGATTCGGGGCGAGG
The DNA here is from genome assembly GCA_023415235.1 of Bacillota bacterium. Lineage (GTDB taxonomy): Bacteria > Bacillota > Clostridia > Peptostreptococcales > Anaerovoracaceae > Anoxybacterium. The sequence continues at coordinate 930 of JAEZLP010000004.1, read as the reverse complement.
GCTTCGTCCGTTATCGGAAAATGTTCGGAGAGTACATGGTATATGTCAATGAGAAACCGATCCTGCTGGTATGCGACAATATCGTTTACGTGAAGGAGCTCGACTGTATTGCGGAAAGGATGCGGGATGCCGAGCGGGGCTATCCTTACGAAGGGGCAAAAGAGCATTACATCCTGGACATCGACGATGCGGAATTTGCCAAAGAGATCATTCGCATCCTGGAGCCGGTAACTCCCGTTCCCAAACCGAAAAAGAAGAAAACAAGCGGCGGCAATGCAAAATAAGTTTGCGGTTTCCCGCCATGGAGGTTACTATGGTTATCAGAGAAGTCGTAGAGTCAGATTTTGACCAGCTGCTCTTACTGTATACGGAATTGCACAGCAATCCGATGCCGAAGCAAAATGGAAGGTTGAATACCCTCTGGTCCGTCATCCTGAACGATGACGGCTATCATATTGTCGTCGCGGAAGAGAACGATCAAATCGTTTCCTCCTGCACCCTCGTGATCGTTCCAAATCTTACTCATCAACAGCGGCCCTATGCTTTGGTGGAGAATGTAATTACGGCCAGAGAGCATCAAGGAAAGGGATTTGCTTCCGCCTGTCTGGATTATGCCAGAGGCATAGCCAAACGGGCAAACTGCTATAAAATCATGCTGCTAACGGGTTCCAAACAGGAAAGCACCCACCAGTTCTATCGACGGGCAGGATACAACAGCCAGGATAAAACAGCCTTTATTCAATGGCTGGAACCTTAATCGGCAACGGATTGGATATGCGGATGGGAATTTATTTCCTATCCGTTTTTTTATGTGCGCCCAGCATGGGCGCAGTCTAACGGGTGAAAGTCCCGAACACGCCAGTAGCGGGAAGTGTATAGCCAGAGGCAAGGGTGTCCACCGTGAGGCGGAATCTGAAGGAAGCCCGAGGC
>JAEZLP010000065.1 GCA_023415235.1 Bacillota bacterium | reverse complement strand
TTTAAAGCTATGTTGTTTTGAATCCATTCATCTTTTGCGTTCATTCCAAACATTCCCACAACTTCACCTGTCATACAGTCGTTTTCATCTACTAAGTAAGTTGAGCCAACACCTTGAAAACCTAATTGACCAACTAACTCTTGTACTAAGAAATCAGCAGAACCACTGATAACAATTACTTCATGTCCTTGATACTTTGCAGTGATTAAGTTTTGTAATGTTGAGTACCAAACATCTTTTTTAAGATATTCAGTGATGAAACCTTCAACGTCTAACTCTTCAACCTTTTTACCAATTAATTGATAACGATAGTTTTCGGCAACTGCTACGATTAGCTTTTCATTTTTAACGTCTGTTTTCCATGCTTGATACGAGCCATCATCTTTGATTAAGCCTTTCTCAATTAGGTAGCCTGCGTGGTCTAAGACCACACTACCTTTCGTTAAAGTGCCATCCATGTCAGTTAAGAATAATTTTGTCATTTACATCAACCTCTTCCTTTTATTTTATACTCTAAGTATATCATGGTCTTGATATTCTTGCAATAGGTCTTTTGTCCCTTTTTTCTTCGTGGGACTTATGACCCGATGTGCTTGAAAGTTCTTCCTCTACCTTCTCTATCATTATACCATGAGATAATGATAGTGTCAACAACAAACTTTCAAGTAGCAATTGAAGTTTGACCTTCATTGTTTATCACCTTCCCTCAACTGCTTATAACTTATTATAACATGATATATAATAGAATACAAGCGTTATAGAAAAGAAAGTTTATTCTGAATTGTCTGACAATTGCATCATTATGCGGCCACATGAATTGTCTGACAATTCTGACAATTTGCGAGTTATGGGATTTTATAATTGTCAGACAATTCTGACAATTGCCACAGAAAAAATAGGTCGATTGGACTATTGACAGTCTGAAAACCGCTCGGTGGCGCGCGGCTGAAATTTATATGTAGTGAAACTCCCAGGTTTCGGGAGTTTCGGGTTTTGGGTTTTCTATTTCAAAATGAACATTTGAACCCAATACTTTCCGTCTGCTACATAACCAACCCCAATATGAGAATACGAACCGAGTATGTTCGCTTTATGTCCACTGGAATTCATCCACGAATTCATAACTTCGTTTGCCGCTTTCTGTCCTTGTGCTATGTTCTCACCAGATGATTTATAAGAGATACCAAAGTCCTTAATCATCTTATGTGGAGAACCATATATTGGACTGGTATGACTGAAATACTTATTGTCGTGCATATCCTTAGCTTTGTATTGGGCTACACGAGCTAACTCCCAATCAACCGACAAAGGCTTTAAGCCATTGGCTTGTCGTTGTTTATTAACTAGGTCCACTACTGCTTGTGCTTCTGGAATTGATTGTTTTTCTGGAATTGTAATCTTATTTCCAACATAGATTAGGTCTGGATTCTTTATGTGTGTGTTCACAGAGATTAGTTCGCTTAGACCCACACGATAACTCTGTGCTATCTTCCAGAGGGTATCACCCTTCACTACGGTATGGACAGTGGCAGCAGATGTTGGTATTGCAAAAAAACCAATTAAGATTAGCAAAAATACAATTTTCTTTAACATTGGCTATACCCCTCTTCTTTATACTAAGTGGTGTGGACCAGCTCAACATAATAGTCCCATTCACTAATTGTCATATTGATATGACTAAGAAAGAGTTTTGATTTCCAATGTGAATTGACATTTATATCTTATTAGTCTAAGACAGTGTCATGCCCCCACACCTCCCAACACAGTGGCGTTAATGTGTGCAATGTACCTACTACGCATTGAATTGCCCTAAGTTGAGGCTGGTACGGTAGGAGGGGTCATTGCGTCAAGGCAAGTCAGCAATAATGAATATTAATGAACTACAAAACAAAGTTGTTTATTCTGCTTTTGAATATTGTAAATACAGATAGACATTACACAACACCTTCCATTTCAAGTCATATTAATGCTTTATTACTTATATACTAATTATATCATATTAAACAGATTCATTCAAGCTGTTGTAGTAGAGGTAGGTGTATGTGTGTGTATGTGTACATGATGTGATGATGTTATAGTATCTATACATTTGAACAAAGTGTAGTGAAGCAACACAACGAAGCAACATAACACAAGTCAATGAGTGCAACGACACAAGCTCACTGACGCAAGCCACAGAGCCTCGCACAGAGAGAGCCAAGAGGAGAGAAGAAAGGTATAGTATAGAGGTAAGCCCTTTGGCGCGAATTAGTCTTATTGTTTCTCTCTATTCTGTTTCCCTCTTGGCATATTATATTAAGCTATTACTTGACAAGACCTGTTTGATGTGTTATAATAAGTATATAAGTTAGTAAGAGCAAGCAGTATCTATATATATTACTTATATAACTATTATATCATGTTATATATTATGTCAATGTATGGGTGGGCTGTTGAGGTATTGGGATAAAAAGGTTGACAGCATTTGTCCGACTAAGTAGGTCGAATTATTACCGTGGCCCTCAGTCTATACCTACAACAGCGGTCGCCCACGTCCGCACGAAATTATCATACGTTTATGATATGAATATTATTTAATAATTAATTATAATGATTCTGAGTACAAAATGAGAACCTGGAACTGAATCGGAATCAAGAATGGAAACAGATATGAGAATGAGTTCGGGTTGTTTTGAGTGATAAGGGGTAGGTATTATCTCACCTCGACACCCTTTTTCAAATCTCTAAAGTAGGGGTACAATTTGGGATTTTCTGATTAGAGAGTAGAGAGA
>JAEZLP010000046.1 GCA_023415235.1 Bacillota bacterium | reverse complement strand
TCTCAAAAGAAATCCTCGCAAAGCGAGGACTCATTAGTTGTGTGGAATACTATTTGAATTGAACCGCCTGGTGCCGAACGGCATGCCCGGTGGTGTGAGAGGGGGAATTTATTCCCCCTACTCGATTTTCCATCCCTTAGGAATGAACAGCTCGCTGTAAATACTCAATGCGTAGCGGTCCGTCATCCCCGCAATATGGTCCTTGACCACCTCGTCGATGCCAAATTCATCGATCATATTTCTTGTTTCCGGGGGCAGTTCCTTGGGATTCTTTACATAATAATCATAAAGGGAGAAGATCATGTTTTTCACTTTATCCAGCTCCTCATCCTTCTTTACCACCTTGCTGTGATACACGTTTTCAAACATGTAGGAGCGCAGCTTGTCCATATAGAAACGGCACTCATCGCTCATGATGATCTGGTCTCTGCCGTCGCTGTTGCGGATCAGATCGCTGACCAGAGTATTGATTCTGGTTCGGTGGCTGTGTCCCAGAATATCGACACAGTCCTTCGGAAGATCCGATTCTTTAATCACGCCGCTTCTTACCGCATCATCGATATCGTGGTTGATGTAGGCGATTCTGTCGCTGAATTTCACGATCTGCCCCTCTAGGGTAACAGGCGTGGAATCCCCGGTGTGATTCAGGATGCCGTCCCTGACCTCAAAGGTAAGATTCATCCCTCTTCCATGGCCGCCGGTTTCCAGAATATCCACTACTCTGAGACTTTGCACACTGTGCTTGAATCCACCGGGATGCCGTTGATCGAGAAAATCCTCCCCGTTATGTCCAAAGGGAGTATGGCCCAAATCATGACCCATGGCGATTGCTTCTGCTAGGTCTTCGTTGAGGGCCAATCCCCGCGCTATGGTTCTGGCGATCTGGGACACCTCGATGGTATGGGTCAACCGGGTCCGGAAATGGTCCCCCTCAGGCGCCAGAAAAACCTGGGTCTTGTGCATCAATCTGCGAAAGGCTTTGGAGTGGACGATCCTGTCCCGATCCCGCTGGTAATCCGTCCGTACGTCACATTTTTTTTCTTCGTATTGCCTCCCCTTCGATTCTGCAGCTTTTGCTGCAAAGGGCGATAGTATCTCATATTCTCTTTTTTCAAAATCTTCTCTTAGAATCATTCCGACCTCCAAAAAACATAGGAGCTGTCTATCCCGAATTATCGTGCCATAATAAAAAACTGAAAGGTAATAATCTTATTTTACCTTTCAGGAATTTAATAGTAAAGTATTATTAATACCCTTCAGCTAATAAAAACCCAATGAACTGAAAAGCTATGATACAACAAAAAGTTAATAAATAGGATAATTTGTAGGAGAGCCTTATAAACTCCCCCACAAACTGGGACTTAGCTCTGTTTCTTTCCTGCAGTGATAGGAAAGATATTTGCCAGCAGCATGATAATCACATACGCTGTTAGCATTGGAAACATAGAAGGAACCACATCAAGTAATGCACTCCAGTCTTCCTTATAAACCCAATTTAAAACCATTCTATATTCCATAAGAAGAGTTATTGATACGAATGCCAATGAACAAGCAGAAGCCCAAAATGCTTTAGCACTCTTTTTTACAGTCATTACCCAACCGACTATGCAAAACACCACACTAATAATTCCACATATCATCCACATGTGATTACCTCCATTCGTATTTTATGCGACCAGTGTATCACTTTCTTTGGCGTAGTTTACAGGATTGTTCCATACAAGATAGTTACCCCTTTAATATATCAGAAAGATGTGACCCTATCCATAAACAAGCAATAATAATTATTTTCTTGTAGAAAAAAGGACCTGACTTAAAAGTCAAGTCCCCGGGAGATCCTGGCTCCGAAATCCTCGTCGGCCTTGAGAAAATAGCCGACAACCTTCTTTTGTATTCGCTCATCCACAAACATCAGATGATCTATGATATTATCCACTAAATGGTCTTGTTCCTTTTTCGTCATGGCTCGGTAGTGCTCCCCTGCCTGCGAAAAATCATCTCCTTTTACGGTCTGGCTTCGCTGAATGCTTCCCTCTACCTGTACAAAAGCGGTATTCTCTGTCATAACAGCCTCCGCACCCACCGAATATTTCGCCTGATTGATTGGAATCCGGTCAAAATCAGAACCCAGCCTGTGCCGATGTGCGTCCAAGGTTGCAAAGATACTGCCCTGCAGCAAACGATCAAAGGAAAAATCGATCCCGGGAACGGTATTGGCCGGAGAAAATGCTGATTTCTCCACCTCCTCCAGATAGTTCCCGGTAGCTTTGTTCAGAGTCAGCTTGCCGACCTTCAGAAGCGGCGCCTGTTTTTCCGGCCACAGCTTTGTTGCATCCAGAGGGTCGAAATCATACTGGTCCTGCTTCTCAATCGGAATGAGCTGGACATTAAGCTCATATTCCGTTAATTCGCCTCCCTCGAGAGAATCGCAGAGATCCCTCGATGCGGCATCCGGATCGAAACCGGCCAGAAACTCGGCTTCCTGCCTGGTAATGTTCTTGGAACCCAGGAGCGGTTTCCAATGGTATCTGACCAACTGCCGATGGCCTGTGTCCGCTTCCCAAACGTAAGTATTAATACTGTAGCCCTCCATATGCCGATAGCTTTTCATCGTTCCGCAGTCGGAGAAAAGCCAGGTTATCATATTTGTCGTCTCAGGCGTTTCCGATATATAGTTCCAGAATCGTGCCGGCTCTGTCAGGTTCGTACTGGGGGAAGGTTTTAGGGCATGCATGAGTTCCGGAAATTGAATCGCATCCCGGATATAGAAAACGGGTAAGCTGGAACAGATCAGATCGTAGTTTCCTTCCGTGGTGTAAAACTTCACGGCGAAGCCCCTCACATCACGCAGGGTGTCGGCAGAGCCCTTTGATCCGGTCATGGTTGAAAACCTGACAAATACGGGAGTTTTTCTGTCAGGGTCTTGTAAAAAAGCAGCCTTGGTAAAATCGCTCATCGGCATATATACCCTGAAATAGCCGTGGGCTCCTGCCCCTTTTGCGAAAACCGCTCTCTCCGGGATAGCCTCCCGGACAAATCGGGACAGTTTATCAATGAGCCGGACATCCTGCAGCAGAACGGGGCCGTTCTTGCCTGCCGTTAATGAGCTATCCTCCTTGTTCATCATGTCAACCTCCTTGATTTAATACTACAGTATATGAACACGCACGAAAAAAGGAGCATTTCAATTCATAGAAACACTCCTGAAATGTCTTGTACTTTTTATCAATCGATTGGACAAGATCGTATTTAATGATGATGGTCTTCCGCAGCCATTGCGTCTTCCTTTGTTTCATGAACCGTTCCCCATGGATGCTGGGGGGGCGCGTAGATGGAATACAGCTTCAGCGGTCTGCCGCCCGTATTAATTAGATTGTGCCATGTACCGGCGGGAATCAGGATAACAAAATCATCTCTTACTCTTTCCTGAAAATCCATCCTGTCTTCCCTATGGCCCATTTCCACGATTCCTTCTCCCTCCTCAACCCGCAGAAATTGATCAACATGTGGATGGATCTCTTTTCCGATATCTCCACCGGGTTCTATGCTCATTAAAGTGAGCTGCAGGTGATTTCCCGTCCACAGCGCGGTGCGGAATGTATCGTTTTGAAGGGCTGCTTCATTGATATTTATCACAAAGGGCTCGGGGCCGTAATCAGTAAAACCGTAGGACCGGTTTCTGCCGTATCCCGTCTCTTTCAGTCTTTTATTTGCATAATGCATTTTTCTACCATTCCTTTCATTGTGATATGATTCATCATATTCTAATTGAATCGGAATGGTGTTGCCTTTATTTCGTTCCGGTGCTTCCAAAGCCGCCCCGGTTCTCCGCCGACAGTTCTTCCACTTCCACAAACTCGATTTTCGGCTGATTCTTTTGGATTCGGAACTGGCAGATGCGGTCATTTACTTCGATCACCGTATCCCGAAGTGCGTATACCGGCATATGCCACCAGTCTTCGGGCCCGCAATACTTGTTGTCCACGATTCCGCAATGGTTGGTCTGGATGATACCGAAGTTTTTAAAGGTGCTGCTTCTAGGTACGATCTGGGCTTCATAGCCCTCCGGCAGTTCCATGGCAACTCCAAGATGGATCATTCGGTACTCTCCGGCTTTCAGTTCCACACGCTCCGCAGCCCGGAGATCGATCCAATCGGATTTTCCGTCGATGTATTCCAGGCGCTTGATTTCCTTATTCAGATACTTGATCCTGATCTCTTCCATAATCTCCTCTTTGAAAGGCGGTTCCTTCTGGTCCGCCGTTTTATCCTAGATTGTTTGGTTCCGTTGCTCAGTCTTGTTTACGAATGCAGGATCTTTTTCAGATCTGTCTTGTTTCTGCCGATGAGCACGCCGGAATAGTTGTGGATATCGGTGATCATCCGGGATACTTCCCTGATATCGTCCATGGATACCGCGTCAATGTTGGCCATGACCTCCTCCGGAGTATAGATTTTATTCAATAGCAGCATGTTTTTGCCGATTGAGAACATACGCCCGTTGACATTTTCCAGACTGAAGATATAGCTTCCCTTCAGCTGCTCCTTTGCGGTCTGAAGCTCTTCCGCGGTAATGCCGTCTGTTTCAAGAAGCGACAATTCATCCCGGATTCCGAGAATCGCATCCTTGATTTTGTCGTGGCTCACCCCTGCGTAGATGTTGTAATATCCCGTCGTGCTGAAGGAGCTGGACATGGAATAAACTGAGTAAGCCAGTCCCTTTTCCTCCCGGATATTTTGGAACAGCCTTGAGCTCATGCTTCCGCCCATGATGTTGTTCAACAGTACAAGGGAATAGTACCGGTCATCATCCAGAGACAAGCCCTTCAGTCCAAGACAGATATGAGACTGCTCAATATCCTTTACCTTCACTTTATAGCTCGGTTTGTATTCCGCTTCCGCATGGGCTTTCGCAGTCTTTTTCTCGTTAAGCGCCGTCAGCTTGCAGTCGAACAATTCGCAGACATGCTCCTCATTGAAGCTTCCGCACACGGAAATGACAATATTGTCCCTGGTATATTCCTCTCCGATATACCTCAGAATATCCTTCCTGGTGATCCCCTGGAGGGATTTCGGGGTTCCGATGATGGACTTCGCCAGCGGACTTCCCTTGAAGACGAGTTCGCTGATGATATCGTGGGCGTCATCCTCGGGAGAGTCCTCAATCATCTTGATCTCCTCGCATACGACTCTTTTTTCCTTCTCCATTTCCTCCTCGTCGAATTTGGAGTTGATAAACATGTCGATTAAAATATCTGCAGCCTTATCTATGTTACTGGACAGAGTTTTAAGATAATAGCAGGTCGCTTCCTTCCCGGTAAATGCATTGATCTGCCCTCCGATCTTGTCCACATCCTCTGCAATTTTCTTTGCGCTCCGGTTCTCTGTTCCTTTAAAAAGCATATGCTCAATAAAATGGGAAATACCCGAGTTTTTAGCTGTTTCGTCTACAGAACCGGCTTTCACCCAGATGCCGACGGAAACAGATTGCACATAGGGTATTTCCTCCATTACAATCCGAACGCCGCAATTCAGTTTTTTGCTTATGATCATAATACTACCACTTTCCTTATTTTTCTTACAATTATACCATGTTTCTATGTTTTGCAATCAGAAAATTTGATGGTATTCTTCGTTTTGTCTTACCGCCCTTTTCAGAGCGGCTGGCTGTTAACGCGACAACCTGTAAAGAGGAACGATGTCTATCTTCTGCTCCCTTATTTTTTCAATCAACTCCGGCAACGCTTTCACGGTCTCCTCTTTTGGATGCATCAGAACAATGGCGCCGTTTAATCGTTTTTTCAGCACCCTGGATTTGATCACGTCAGCAGTGGAACCTTGCCTCCAGTCGATGGTGTCGGTGCTCCAGAACGCCATCTTGTAGCCGAGGCTTCTGCAGAGCTCAATCGTCGTTTCATCGTAATCACCGGAGGGCGGCGCGAAAACATTCGTTTTCACTCCCAATATATCCAGTATAACCGCTTCTGTCTTTAATATTTCTTCTTTTATTACCTCAACAGAATTTTGGGAAGGCAGCTTGTGACTGTATCCATGGCTCTGGATCTCATGGCCTTCCTGAAACATCCGCTTAAGCAGGTCCGGATTGTTTTCCGCCCATTTTCCGCTGACAAAGAATGTGATTTTCACATCATAGTCTTTTAACGTCTGCAGCAGATCGGGGATCACCTCTTCCCCCCAGTCCACATTGCAGCTGAAGACCAGCTGGTTGCTGTTGGGAAGCCCGCTTCGGATCACCACATCATCCTCACCGGCCAGACTTTCAATTCCGTTCTCCTTCATGGCGGAACGGTTCTGCAGAAGAATGGAGCCCAAAGAGACAACCTGATAGACAAAGATGGCAAATACCACCGAATAAACAACGATCATCAGAATTTTTCCTTTTTTCATAGTAACACCCCCAAACATTCTATGCCTGGGGGTGTATAATTATTAAACATTCTTAATTCTTCAAGGCAGAGCCGTCTGCTTCTTGCTCACTAATGATTTGCCTTTGCAATATTATCCCTGATCATAATCAGCTTGTAGACCACCGTTGCAGCCTCCGCCCTGGTTGCCTTGCCCTGCGGATTGTAGTTGCCTTCCGGATATCCGCTCATAACGCCCGAGGATACGATCTTGGTTACAGCCTCAGCCGCCCAAGGGCTGATCATTGAACTGTCGGTAAAGGTCGTTCCAGCTTTGGTTTCAGGCAGCATCAACTCGGTGTATCTGGTGAAATTGCTCAGCATGATGGCCATCTGCTCCCTGGTAATATTGTCGTTAGGCGCAAAGGTGGTTTCATCCATACCATTGACAATTCCGCTAGCATAGCCCCAGTTGACGTAATTGTAATACCATTCTGTGGCCGGTACGTCGGCAAAGCCTGCCGGAACCGACTGGGATGGATCAAGACCGTAGATTGTCTTGGACAGCATGGTCAGGAACTGCGCTCTGGTCAGATTTGCTTCCGGCTGATAGAAGTTGTCGCCCATTCCGTTGACCACACCTCTGGCTGCCAGCCTTCCGATATATTCATACGCCCAGTGGCTGGATGGAACATCCTTGAAATCGATAATTGCTTTTCCAACCTGAACCGGTATGGTTACAGTTTTACCGTTGTACGAAACGGTAATGTTCCCGGAGATTCCCGCTTCATTGGTCGCCGTGAAGAGGCCGTTGGCGTCAATCGTTCCGATGGTCGGATCGCAGCTGAAGGTAAACAAACTGTCCTTGCTGGCGATCGGCGCATATCCAAATTTGGCTGTCACATTGATATCGGAGGTTTTCCCGGGATCAATCACGAGATTTTTCACATTGGTCGCAAAGGTAATATCCTTCTGAATATCGATCTGAGTGGTCGTACTTAAGCTTCCGCTCTCGGCGTCAATCACCACAGTGCCCACTTCGCTTCCCGCAGTAAACAATCCGCTGTCGTTCACAGTGCTGTCTGAACCGCCTCGAATGCTGTATTCCACGCTTCCCCTGAGGGATACGGGTTCGTACTTTTCGTTGGAGGCATACGTGGTCAGCTGGATGTCAGCGCCCGGCATCGCCAGAGGCTGGCTCGCATAGGTATGCAGATTTTCTGCGCCGGAACCGCCACGATCCTTATAAACGAGAAACAAACCGTTGGTCGTGCTTCTCTGGCCACCCTCCGAGGGGGAATTCTTCGCCGCCGCCTTTGCATCGATTCCGGCTTCCCTAACCGCCATCACAGAGGATCCTCCTCCGTCCATGTTGACCACGGTGGTGCAGCCCAACGCCATCATATGCTTCATCATGTCGGTCAAACCCAGACCTGCAGAAAATCCCTGCTGTCTGCCATCCAATACATACAGCAGGATGGAGCCGTCCGGCTTGATTCCGATGGCAGTTCTCGGATTGGGATTGGTCCCGCTGGATACCACCCGGCCGTTATCAGCCATGACGTAATAAACACCAATGGCTTCCATGCTCTCTCTAAGTCCGCCGTTGTTCCAGTCCTCAACTGTTATTTCCACTGTGCTTCCCGGTACCAGATATGAGATCGGTACGGCATAGGGAGAATCCAAGGCTGCGGACAAAACGAGCTGGCTTGCGCCGATGGGGGTGTTCTTTGTCCCGTTTCTGACCTCCACAACAGTAGCTGTTATGGTTCCGCCTACAGTTGGTTCCGTATTTTCTGCCGACCCGGCATCCAGAATAACCTCAACGGAATTTGCCGACGTATTGGTTGACGCGGCGTATTGCCGATTGAAAAGATGCAGCGCTTTTGCCGCTCCGTGGGGCACATTGAAAAATCCGATGGGAGCCGTCCAGTCTTCCGTTACATATGTATTCTGGGTTACAGGCGGTGTCTGCGCAGGCTGTTCGCTCGTCTGGTTCACCGCTCCATCAGTGGTCGTAATACCGGAATCCGAGGTTTGTGTCGGATCCACTGCCGGCGGATTGGCGACCGTTGTCGGCACATTGATAATCCCTTTCAGGGAATACCCCAGATTAACCTTTTCCAAAGAGGCGTCGCCATCCTCGTTAAAGGAGATGACGTATTCAGGAGCGTATCCCGATGTTTTAATCTTTCCGTTATGTATGGTCAAGCCCTTCGGCGCTCCGGATTTCGTGTCGTATATGTCGCCGTTGATACCGGCTACCACCTTGTATCCCTGGCTTTCCAAGGTATTTACCATGGTGTTCATGGTATATTTCCCCGTGACCTCGCCTTCAAAAACGAAAGGCTTCAAGTCCGATGCGGTAAGATCCGCGTTAACAAAGTAAGCCCTCTCTATTCCGTTGGTGCTGTGTCCCGCTAGCTGCCTTGAAAAATAAGCATCATCATAGATTTGCGATTTTGTTTCGTAGTACACATTTCCGATCCCGTCCTGATATGCGAACCCGGTCAGAAATGTACCCGCCGCCATTGTAAAAGCAAGGACGCCGGCTGTTAATTTCTTGCTGCTGATCAGTTTCATATCTTCCCATAACCCCCTAACTCTTCTGCTGAATGTTTTTGCATATAATTTATTCTAAACCCCTGCCTCTTCCATAGCAAGTTACACTTCCGTTACGATCGCGTCAAGTTAGGACGGGAAAAATAAAGCTAGAGTTTCCCCATAGTCAAAAGTCTGTGTATTAAATCCCTCGAAACGCTCGTAATGCTAGTGCCAATTGAGTACGCTTTCCAGAATTAAGA
>JAEZLP010000012.1 GCA_023415235.1 Bacillota bacterium | reverse complement strand
AAATCCGCACCCCTAACTGATTTAGCTAATGATTGAGCTATGAGTTAGAATGCGGATTTTTTCATTTTTCATGGAGAGAGGCCATCTCTCCATGATTTATTCAATCATTTTGAGACAGCCTCTTTTGCTGATTCAAGTTCGGTCGAAATGTCTAATCTTTCATATATGACAGTTTTATGATCAGTGATTTCAGCTGAGTAATGGTGTTTTTCTTGTTCTTAAGCTCATCAGGGATATTGTCCCAAACATCATTAAAATAATTTTGAAACGCGTGAACGGTACTTTTTTCGGTTATGGAATAATTCATTTTTGAATATAAACCATCCGCAAAACCGGTCTCGTTCTCGATTACAATGAGAACACAACTGTCTCCCTTTGCCAAGCAGTTCATGTTATACAGAGACTCAAACTGGGACATGCTTACAAAAGCAATATTATAGTTGTCATGTTTCTCCAAAAGCTCGATCAGGAATTCCAGATGACGAATAATATCCTTTTTCTGCGGAGCCCGATCCGCAAAGAGATACTCTTCATCAAATGGACGTTTGCCATTCTCCACCAGCTGTATGAGCGATTCCCAAAAACAAATATCCCGGAAATTATAATGCTGAACATGCTTTTCAAAGGCATCCAGCCTTCTTTTGTGTAAAAATGTTCGATATGAAAAATGCGTGTCAGGAAGCTTTGCATACTCCAGATATTTATGATACAGGTCGGGTGGTATCGTGGCGGTGCTAAGCCCTCTTTTAAATACATATTTGTCTCCAGGCATTTCTTCATACTCTGCAATAATCTGCTGAAATGCGAAAGTTTTTTGATGAGGGTATGATTTGAAAAGCGGTTCTGCCAAATTCAGATTCTGAAAAAACTTGGCGGACAAAAGTTCGAGACTGTCTTTGGATTGGAATAAGAAAGCACTGTCGATCATTTTCTTTTTATAGGTGGAGAAACAAAGCAGGGCGCCGATACCAGGTATGACGCATAGTTCGGTCCCGCGAAACACTTCGTTTGGTGCTTTCAAATGATAGTATGCCGATAAATTTTCGGTCGTCAGCAAAGTCAGTATGCTTTCAATAATGGGTTTCGTCCTTAACACATTATCATCCAATACGATATGGAGGATAAGCTTCCAGCCGCCCTTTAGCAGTGCATACAGCTCTTGCATCCAGGCTTGTGTCATTAAGTTGCCATCTTTGAATTTTATGTCATGGCTTATCTTGAGCAATATCGTATTGTTATTATCGGATGGGGTTCTCGGGGTATTCTTCAATAAATCGATCATCGAAGCAATTACATTTTCATTGCCTTTTATGATTTTAACACTGTCATAGCAGCAAGCGGAATCATTCCTGCTGAGGCAATCTCTGAAACGTTCCTTCGTCTCAGTTTCAACTATGTTATCCTTTTTCATGCTTTTCGAGAGGTCGCGCAGCCTGATCGCCTGACGTTGAACGTTACGTAACAGCAGTTCCAATTTGCCAAGTATTTCAGCGTCATTTGTCCCGGACAAATTGATTCCGTATCGGGATATTATTTCTGTCAGGTCCATCTTCTGCTGCGGATTCAATGGCTTTTTGGCAAGATAGCCAATAAACAGCTCGATATATGGCGAGTCTACCGGTGGGATCCTTTCGCTGCGAAGCCATTTATAGACAAGGGAGGCGTCAATATTGAGTTCTCGGGCCAACTTGCTGCTTTTGATATTCAAAGTGTGCAATATATCAGAAAAACACTCTCCGAATGTTACGTTTTCTTTCATGTTCTGCCACTCTCCAAGTGCAATAAATTTAAAACTATATTAGCACATTTTGGCAGACTAGGAAATATAAATGACTTTATTGTCAAAACTTGTCCTTTTTTTGGACTGGACAAAATTACTCTGTTTATGTCACTGCTGCCGATACTTTATATGACAAAGGTAAATTTTTTAGGAAGGAGCGGAAGCATGCCAGAAATGGAGGAAGAATTATTAGAATTCGAAGAAGACACCCAGAAAGGGAAGTACCTGACATTTTTACTGGATAAGGAGGTTTATGCGATTGAAATCAAATTCGTTACAGAAATTGTAGGGATGCAGCCTATCACAGAAATACCTGAATTACCGCACTATGTAAAAGGAATCATTAATCTGAGAGGAGAAATCATAACTGTTATCGACATCAGATTAAGATTCAAGAAAAAACCTGCCGAATATAACGATCGAACCTGCGTCATCGTGGTCAAGGTCCAGGATGCATCGATGGGACTGATCGTTGATCATGTGGCGGAGGTGCTGGATATTGCCGATGATTACGTTGTTTCCCCGTCTCATTTGCACAGTGACCAGAACAACAGCTACCTGAAAGGAATCGGCAAGGTCGGATCCGAAATCAAACTAATCCTTGACTGCAACAAGTTATTTCAAACAGAGGATATTGATCCATTGAACTGATAAAGTTGGAGGAATAATTGCGATGTGGAATAAAAAAAGAATAATTGACAGACAGGCTAAAATTATTGAGTACCAGAGAAGTGAAATGATAAAGCTGGAAACCTATTTAAAAAAGTTATCTGTCGGAGATATCAGTTTCTGCACCGAGGTTGCCGATGGCGACGAGGACGTGAGGGAATGCCATGAACATTTTATGGACCTGGCCAATCACATTACAAAAATAAAGGCAGCAATATCGGAGGTTTCTTCTGATATTGAAGTCCTTTCCCTTAACATGCAGGGTGGAAATATCGATTATCAACTGGACGTAACAAAATACAGAGGCGTCTTTTCTAAGATCGGCAGGGATATCAACGCATCATTTGAAATTATCTCCAAGCCGCTGGACGAAGTAGGCAAGGTATTGGAGAGGCTGGAACAGAACGATTACACGCTGCCCATGACCGGCGATTACTGCGGCCGTTTTGAAGAGCTTGCCGGCTGGATCAATGCGCTTCTGCAGAGACTGCTCAGTGTGCAGGACGTTTTTATCAGGGTATCCGAAGGGGACTTCAGTCGGCTTGAAGAATTTAAAAAAGTCGGGAAGCGCTGTGAGAATGATAAACTGATGCCGGCAGCCACAGGCATGATGCAGGCGGTCAGAGACATTCGGGATGAAGTGGAGAGAATAACCAATGAAATTCTCAACGGAAACGTAAAAAACGGTAGAGGAAACACAGAAAACTTCCGGGGTGGCTATAAGGAGATCGTCAGCGGGATCAACAGGATGTTGGATGCATTGATTGAGCCGATGGGAGAGGCCGCCGATGTTTTGGATAAAATGGCAGCAAATGACTTTACTTCAAAAATGAAAGACAGCTATAAGGGAGAAATTTTGGAGTTCGCTGAGTCCATCAACATTTTGAATCAACGATTTCTGGAAATACAAGAGATATTCTCCCAAGTATCCGTCGGCGATATGTCGATGCTTACAACTCTGAAAGCAGTTGGCAGACGCAGTGAAAATGACAGGATCCTGCCCGCGGCGGTTGAAATGATGGAAACGATCCAGACACTGATCCGCGAAACAGAAAAACTATCCCTTGAAATTGCAGAAGGAAATCTGGATGCCAGAAGCGACGCAGGACAGCTTAAGGGTGAATACATAAATATCATCGAAGGGATAAATGGAATCGTTGATTCCGTAGCTAAGCCTCTGCAGGAAATCAAAGGGGTCATGAACCAGATGGCACAGGGTAACCTTGACGTTTCAGTCAGAGGAAGCTATAAGGGCTACTATTCTGAGCTGACGAATGCTGTCAATACAACTGCTGCAATTCTTGCAAACGTGGTTATGGAAATTACCGACATCATGACAAGGATGGCAAACAAGGACCTGAACATTGATCATGTAAGAACCTACAAAGGGGACTTTGCAAAGATTTCGGAGTCCTTGAACGAGATTATACAGTCCCTGAATCTAACTCTGGGAGAAATCAATATCTCCGCTCAGCAGGTTGCAGCAGGAGCTGAACAGATATCCGCCTCAAGCCAGACCTTATCCCAAGGCGCTGAGGAACAGGCCAGCTCAATTGAAGAGGTCACTGCGTCCATTACGGAAATGTCCACTCAAGTGAAGCAGAATGCGATGGATGCAAATCAGGCAGATGAGCTGAGTATGACTGCCAGGGAGAATGCGGTGCAAGGCAATGATCAGATGAAGGAAATGCTGAAGGCAATGCAGGAGATCAATGAATCCTCTACAAATATCTCGAAGATCATCAAAGTAATTGATGATATCGCATTTCAGACCAATATTCTGGCTCTAAATGCGGCAGTGGAAGCCGCAAGAGCCGGACAGCACGGCAAGGGTTTTGCTGTGGTGGCGGAGGAAGTCAGAAATCTGGCTCAGAGAAGCGCCAGCGCAGCAGAAGAAACAACGAGCCTGATCGAGGGATCGATTAAGAAGGTCGAAACAGGCACCTTGATTGCGAAAAAAACAGCTGCCGCGCTGAATGAGATCGTCGAGAGTATCACAAAGGCGACCAAGCTGGTTAATCAGATATCATCCGCTTCAAATGAACAGGCAAGTACCATCGCACAGATAAACCAAGCGGTTGAGCAGGTGTCTGAGGTCGTTCAGACAACTTCGGCCACGGCAGAGGAAGGAGCTTCTGCAAGTGAAGAGCTTTCCGGCCAGGCTGAACTGCTCAAGCAGATGGTTAGCAGTTTCAGCTTGAAGAGCATAAAAGAAATAAATGTCGATAGTGTAAAAAAATTGGCCTCCGGTGAGCCAGACCAACCTATCAGCATTAATATGGGAGAAAGAAGTATAAGCTTCAGCGATACGGAATTCGGCAAATACTAGCCGGATTATCAAAAAAACGTCTGTTTGAGGCATGGCATCAAGCCACCTCTGCCGGGGTTGAAGACAAGGAACGACAAAAGGCATCCCAACTGGGGATGCCTTTTAGTTGATATATAGAATTTTCAACTATGAAAGGATGTCAAATCATTCAGCGGGAAGGGAGGTGCGGACAGGGGCCGGACTGCGATGGACATCAGCAGCATCGGATTGTCATCCGCTGCGATCCGGTTGGAGCTGAAAGCGCCGCACAACCGGCATCTGTGAATGATGGCCCACTCTCCATTTTTGCGTACCCATACGCTGACGGGATCCATGATGCCGTGACACAGGGAAGCCCGGTCTCCGGGCTCCTCATCCACATGGATACTGGAAAGGCATTTGGGGCAGTGGTTGCGGTGGCGGCTTCCGGCGCCCTCGGGAATAACAAGGGTTCCGCATACCTTGCAGACAAAGCTCTCCGTACAGGGGGCATGGCGATAATCGATTCCCGAAGCTTCACTTTTTCGGGTCTTGGGCTCCGGGTTTGATCCGGCCATGCCTTGATAAGCGTGGTAGCGCTCTTTTTTAATGTCTCCGGATCGAAGCGCCTCAATGACCTGACAGCCCTCCTCATGGGTATGGGTGCAGCTGCTGAAATAGCATTTTTCAGCCAGACGCGCGATTTCGGGGAAAACCGAGCCACGCTCCTCTTCTGTAATCCGGTTCAGGGAGAAGTCCCTGAAGCCCGGAACATCGATCAAAAAGGTTTCTCCGGGGCCGACATGCAGTGTAACGGAATGAGTGCTTGCAGGATTGACGCCATCGGCGTGATCCGCCCCGAGCCCGGCCAAAATGCTATGAATCAATGATGTTTTGCCGCAGCCTCGGTCCCCTGTTACGACAGTGGTTTTTCCCTTGACCGCCTGAATCAATTCTTCACCGGCTTCCTGCGCAGACCCCATCGAGACCGGGCCGGTGAAGCCGCTGTAAAGCGCTGATTTTTCCCGTACCAATGCTTGGGCTCTGTCGCCGATCCGATCCCATTTGCTGATAAATAATCCTGCATCGACTCCCGTACGCCGAGCGGCGATTAAGGCGGCCTCCGGATAGCCCGTCTGATGGATCAGATCCTCTGCGGGCACTACCGCCAATAAGAACTGGATATTGGCCGCAACCAGGATTTCCTCTCCCGGCAAACGGCGGTTTCCCCGATACAGGGCTGTTTCTCTCGGCAGAATTTGGATCAGCTTAAATTGATCGTTTCCCACATGGCTGACCTGTACCTTGTCGCCTACGGCCAGAGAATTTCTTTGAGAGGCAAGGGCGCCGGGAATCATGCAAGGAATCTGTTTTCCTTTAAACAGGATAAAAATTTGCTTGTTCGTAATATTTGCAACAACGGTAGGGAACAGTTCCGCCTCATCATTTTTGGGATGGCTGGCTGCTCCTGCGTTTTTCTTATTTCTTTTCATATATGGTTTCTCCCTGATTTAATGCGAAAAATAAAATGCCGCGTATGTGTACTGCCGAAACCATGCAAAAAAACCGCACGGCGACAATCACCTGCGGTCAGGAAATAAAACCATATCAAAATAAGGCTTTTGGATGAAAAATCAGACCCTAATTCCCAGGAGGCTGCATGCCGACAGTACACCATATGCTATTGCCTTATTTACAAATATTGCCGACACAAAATTCATCCTTTCTTTTTAAGTATTTTACCGATTTTAGATAATAGCAGGAAACAGCTACAATGTCAACTGATTTTTTGCAAGACATCCCTTTCTTTTTTTGATACAATTATAATGGTAAAATATACAAAAAACTGGAGAAGTTTGATGAATAACCGGATCGGAATTTCGCAGATGGTAATACCATTGGTGATTGCAGTCGGAACGATCATCATTCTTTTCGTGCTGTTATTACTCCTGGGCCAATTCTCCCAGTCGCGAAAAGCCGTCGTGGAGCAGGGAAAGCTGGACCTCACGGAGTGGGATTTTGAGGACGGCGGAAATGTTGCGCTGGACGGAAACTGGGAATTTTACTGGGACCGGAGCATTATGCCGGAAGAATTCAAAACAGGTTCTCCACAGATAACGGGAAACTATCCCGTTCCGGTTTATTGGACAAAATATGAAGGGCTGAACCTGCCGTCGAAGGGAAAAGCGACCTACAGGCTGGTGATCGATACGAACATCCGGGAAGAAATGATGGCAATCTCCATACCGGAGCTGTATACGGAGTACGCCCTGTACATAAATGGAAGCCTGTTGGTCGGAAACGGTGCGCTGGGCGGTACTTCCTTCCGCTATCTTGACCCGGATTCGTTTATGTTTGAACTCCCCGGCAGCCGGATCGAGATCATCCTTCAGCTTGAAAACCGCACCCACGTATATGGAGGAGTAGGGCAAAGCTTCGTATTGGGAACGGTTGACGATATTTTCCGGATCGAGACCGCGGAAACTGCCATCGACCTGATTCTGGTAGGAATCTGTCTCTTTTCAGGGCTTTATCATCTGGTGCTGTTTATGGGCAGGAAAAAGGACTACAAGCTTCTTTGCTTTGCCGTGTTCTGCATCGCAGTGGCGTTGAGGGGGCTGATTACAAACGTAACCTATATCATGGAGATTTTCCCGCAGCTTTCCTTTGAGATCGGCTCCGGAATTGTTACGATGACCATACCGGTTCTTACGGTCTCTATGCTGCTTTATGTTTATTTCATATTCCATGAATACATCTCCAAGCGTTATGTCCAAGGGCTGTGCGCGGTCAGCTTTATTTATATGCTCCTGATTGTGCTGACGGACCCATACGTATATTCCTGCATGTTTTTCGTATATCTTATCGTGCCTGTCAAAGTGAGCGCCATTGGTTTCTACGTAGCCCTGCTGGCTATCAGGGACAAAACAAGAGAGGCGATGCTCTATCTTGCAGGCACCCTTGTCATCGTAGCGGTTGTGGTGAACGATATTCTTGTTTATCTGCAGCTTCTTGACACGGGCTACCGGTTGGGGGCGGGCCTTGTGGCCTTCGCTGTGACCCAGTCCTTTATCATGGCCATCCAATATATCAGGTTTATTGAGGAGAAAGAGGAGCTGTATGACAAGCTGCATGAAACGGACCTCGCTTTTCTTCAGGCCCAGATCAAGCCTCATTTCATTTACAACGCGCTAAGCGCCATCTCCCATATGACCGGAACCCAGCCTCAAAAAGCGAAAGAGCTGCTGCTGGATTTTTCAGACTATCTCAGGGGCTGCTTCGATTTCAGCAACACCTCGGGTCTGACTACGCTCTCCAAGGAGATGGATTTTGTTAAGGCTTATCTTTCCATCGAAAAAGCTCGTTATCAGGACCGGCTCAATGTGGAATACGCGATTGACGAAAATCTTCAGGTGATGGTTCCCGTACTCTGCATTCAGCCCATCGTCGAAAATGCCGTGCGCCATGGATTGATGCCCCGTTCGGAAGGAGGCAATGTGAAAATCAGTGTATGGAACGAAAAAGGCGACACCGTGATCCGTGTGGAAGACGACGGGATTGGCATGACTGAAGATAAAATAAAAGAAATATACAGCGGAGGCACCTCATCATCGGGATTGACGAACATCAACGGGAGGCTCAGGCTGAAATTCGGTACGGAACTCAAGATAGCGAGCAAGCCGGGCGAGGGGACCGTTGTGGAAATCATAGTACCGACACAGAAATGATATGATATCAAACTTTAATAATCCTGCTGTTATGATTGCTTTTGGTATTTATTTGAACTATACTATTGAGGGAATTATTCATTATGTATAAATCCTGACGCATTTACGTAAAGCTGCTGCAGCCTATATGAGGAAGAATTGTTTTATGCGGTCAGGTGAACAGGAGTGTGCTAGCTTGGATAAGAAGCAATTGAAGGGTAATTTCTTATTGCTCACAACAGCCATTATCTGGGGATCGGCTTTCGTTGCGCAAAGAGTGGGCATGGACTATGTGGGACCGCTTACGTTCAGCTGGACGAGATTTGTGCTTGCGACGCTTGTATTAATTCCGATCGTACATTTCCTCAACCGGTCGTCGATGAAGGAAGCTCGGGATGAAACGGAGGCCAAAAAGGAACTGACCCCCGAAGAACGCAGGGAAGAGAAGAAGATACTCTTTATGGCCAGTCTTGTATGCGGCTGCATATTATGTACGGCCACCGTTTTTCAGCAGGTTGGACTGGTTTCCACCTCGGCCGGAAAAACGGGATTTATCACAGCCTTATACATCGTATTGGTGCCGCTTTTCAGCGTGGTTCTGAAACACAGACCGGGGCTGAAATGCTGGATCGGTGTTGCGCTGGGCACAATCGGGCTGTATTTCCTGTGCATAACAAGCTCCTTCACCATCGCGCCGGGAGATCTGATCGTGCTTATCGGGGCTGGATTTTGGGCGGCCCATATTCTGGCCATTGACCACTTTCTGCCCAAGGTGTCGGATCCCGTTAAAATGTCCATGTATCAGTTTGCTGTTGTAGCGGGGATTTGTTTTATCGGATCGCTGATCTTTGAAGACATATCACTATCTGCAATCATCGATTGTGCGATTCCCATCCTGTATGCGGGCATCCTGTCGGGAGGCGTCGGATTTACCTTCCAAATCCTGGGTCAGAAATATACCAACCCAACGGTTGCATCCCTTATCCTGAGTCTGGAGTCTGTGTTTGCCGCTGTTTTCGGATTTTTACTCCTGAAGGAGATCATGACGCCGAGAGAAACCACAGGCTGCATTCTGATGTTTGCAGCGATTATCATTTCCCAGCTTCCGGACAGAGGAAAGCCGGAAAGCATTTCGTGATATGGAGGTGTTCTTATGAAAATTTCCAACAACTTGACAGAACTTGTAGGGAATACGCCGTTGCTTCATCTTGCCCGGTACAGCCGGACGGTTGGCGCAGAAAATGCCAAATTGATTGCGAAGCTGGAATATTTCAATCCCTTGGGAAGCGTAAAAGACCGCGCTGCTTTGGCGATGATCGAGGATGCTGAAAAAAGCGGCAAGCTTAAGCCAAACAGTGTGATTATAGAACCGACCAGCGGAAACACCGGGATCGGACTTGCCTTTGTTGCCACCGCAAGAGGCTACCGGACGATTCTGACCATGCCGGAAAGCATGAGTCTGGAGCGAAGAAAGCTTCTGATGGCCTTGGGGGCGGAGCTTGTGCTGACACCGGCATCTGACGGCATGAGGGGCGCCATAGCAGAAGCGGAAAAGCTGGCTGCCGAAATTCCGAACTCCTTTATTCCAGGTCAGTTCACAAATCCCGCCAACCCGGCGATCCACAAAAAAACCACCGCGGAGGAGATATGGAAGGACACGGACGGCCAGGTGGATATCTTTGTTGCCGGAGTCGGAACGGGAGGGACGGTTACCGGCGTCGGAGAAGGCTTGAAGGAAAAGAGCCGGTTTGTTAAAATAGTTGCTGTTGAGCCGTATGATTCTCCGGTTTTGTCCGGAGGAGAAGCGGGTCCGCATAGACTTCAGGGTATTGGCGCAGGCTTTGTTCCCGCAGTGCTTAACGTCAATATTCTGGATGAAATCATCAAAGTGAAGGCCGAAGACGCCTTCCAAGCCACAAGACTGCTTGCCCGTACGGAAGGTCTTCTTGTGGGAATCTCCTCCGGAGCCGCGTTGTTTGCAGGGACTCTCCTGGCCAAACGACCGGAAAATGCAGGGAAGAACATTGTGATACTCCTGCCTGATTCCGGAGAACGCTATTTGTCATCCGACCTGTTTGCTTAGGAACTGGGCGGGGGACACGGAATAATCTTATTTCTAATGTATGATTTTAAAGGAGCGTGTGATTATGGAGCAGCAAAAGCGCGAATATGGCTTGTTCACAACAATTGCCATGATCGTAGGAATCGTTATCGGTTCCGGTATTTTCTTCAAGTCCGACGACATGTTGGGCTATACCGGCGGAAATGTGGGACTTGCCGTATTGGTATTCTGCATCGCTGCGTTTACTATTATTTTCGGGTGTCTGACCTTCAGCCAGCTGGCCGCATTGACCGACAAGCCCGGCGGCGTCATCACCTATGCCAACGAATTTATCGGTAAAAGATGGGCTTGTATGTTCGGATGGTTTCAGGTATTCATCTACTATCCGACCCTGACGGTTCTGATCTCCTGGGTAGTCGGCATTTATGTCAGCCTGACCATGGGCTGGGAGATGACCTTCATGAGCCAGTTCGGAATCGGACTGATATGGTTCTTCATCTGCTTCCTGTATAATATCCTGTCCGCCAAGATCGGCGGCTGGTTCCAGGAGGCCGCGGTCATTATCAAGCTGATTCCCCTGTTTGCCATCGCTATCGGAGGACTGATTTTCGGTGATCCCATCTCCGTGATCCAGAACCCCACCCCGGCAGCAATCGAAGCCACCAAAACCCTGGGTTGGGTTGCAGCAATCGGACCCATTGCCTTCTCCTTTGATGGCTGGGTCGTTTCCATGGCCGTTGCCCACGAGGTGAGAAACTCGAAAAGAAATGTGCCGAAGGCACTGGTTGCGGCTCCGCTGTTTGTGCTAGCTGCTTACCTGATGTACTTCCTTGGCATCACCGGATTCCTTGGAACGGA
Source organism: Bacillota bacterium (assembly GCA_023415235.1). Classification (GTDB taxonomy): domain Bacteria; phylum Bacillota; class Clostridia; order Peptostreptococcales; family Anaerovoracaceae; genus Anoxybacterium. The sequence goes on along the minus strand of JAEZLP010000012.1, from coordinate 109,321 downwards.
TGCGGTTATGGAGCTGGGAGACGGATCCGTCGCCGCAGTGGCGAACGCTCTGTTTGGCAGCACCTTTGCATCGATCATTTATGTATTTGTAACCATTTCCGTAATGGGTACCGTCAACGGCGTTATTCTGGGATACATCCGGCTGCCTTATTCTTTGGCGCTGAGAAACGCGATCCCCTTCTCCAATTCTCTGAAAAAGATCAACCCCAAGATCAATATGCCGGTAAACTCAGCCTTATTTGCAATTGCAGTATGCGGAGTTTGGTGGGTGATCCATTGGGCGCAAAACGAATACAGCCTGCTGATCAACGGAGATATTGCCGAAATTGCGATCTCCATGAGCTATTTGCTGTACATCGTATTATATTATCAGGTATTCCGCCTCTGGAGAGAGGGCAAGGTCAAGGGCGTGTGGTACGGAATCGTATTCCCGATCTTCGCAACCCTGGGTTCCCTCTTTGTGCTGATCGGCGGCTTGACAAACCCACAGTTCATCATCTTTGTCGTGATTTGTATGATCGCCATTATCGGCGGCTTGCTGTATGGCAAAAATGCCTATGACGATGTAAAACTGTAGACTGTTGAGATTGGGAATAGTTAACGGCGATAAGCTTTAAACAGAAAATGCTGTGCGGAAATTCGCACAGCATTTTTTTTCTTCTTTATCCAGGGTCGTCATGCAGATTATCCCAAGTTGTCATGCCGATAGATTTTATCCAGCCGAACGAGAATGGAAAGCTGGGAAAACGAATCGACTTCGCTGCCTAGGGACAACAGATTCCGTATTTTATCGATCCGGTACCGGACGGTATTGCTGTGTTGATACAGCTTTTCCGCCGTCATTTTGAAATCGCCTCCGCAGCTGACATACTCCGTCAGGGTCTCCATGAGACTGGCCCCATGTCTGGCGTCGTATCCCTCTATCACGGCCAGAAGCCTTTTATAATAGTTTCGCATCCAGGGAGCGTCCTTGGAGGGCAGCAGAATCTGATCCAGCCCCGCATCCCGGAAACGACGGATTTCAGTCTGATCGATCTGACTGCTGATCGATGCGAACCAGCTTTCCTGAATGGATGCGCCCAGATTCTCCAGTCCCTTTACAGCGCTGCCGAGACCAATGTTTGTCAAGCACTGTCTCAGCCCGGAATTTTCAAGAAAGGACAAGAACCTATCCTCCTGTGCGGAAGGTGTCCTTTCGGTGTATATCACGAGAAGCCCCCGGCGGTATTCCAATACGGAATAGACGATTTCCTCCGGGTCCGGCCGGAACGGCTTTCGTTCCTTCTGCCAACTGTGGCCTTTCTTCGGCAGCCCATAGCAGCATTGGATGCGTGAGTGGAAGAATGGATTGATCTCCAGGGCTTTTTTCCTTATCTGCTCCGGAGAACGGCGATTGTCCAGGAGGTCATCGATCTCCTCGTCATGGCTGAAATCCCTGCTTTGTGTCAGCAGGGTATGCTTGATCGTATAGATGATGTCATCGAAAAAGGTCTCTGAAAAGAAGAAAACCGGAACACGGCAGTCGTCGGAATACGACTTTAATTCCTCGGAGATCTGACGAAAATAAATATCCTTGATGGCAATGGCGCTGACTTTTTTATCAATCAGCATCCGTATGCTGGCTTCCGCCAGGCCGGGGTCGTTTTTGGACAGGGACAGCGTCGTAATGACAAACTCGCCCTGCTCGAAGTTCCTCTCAACCTCGTAGGAGGATTCCCATTCAAAGATTCCCGTTCCGGTGATCCTGTTGTACAGTCCGCCGTAACCGGATACGAGCCTGAAATTTCGGAACAAGGGGAAAGTGAGAAGCTCCATTACCGTCAGCATGATTTAGAACCGTCCTTTCTGAATCCATTATATTAAAGGTCGAGGCGCCTGTCTATAAGGGGAGGGTAAAACTATTGTAAAAATTACAAAAACCAGGTCGGCGTTTTTCAGCAGGTACAATTGAAACCGGCCAAAACCGATGTTAAACTGAAAAAAACAAACCATAGTCGAAAACAAGTGAAGATGTGTAGATTGGATGCCTGGAAAGGAGATAAAAAGATGAGTTTCAAGTTTGATATCGATTATGTCAGAGAGCAGTTTCCCTGCCTATGCAAGTCCGTAAACGGAAAACCGGCGGCGTTTCTCGACGGCCCCGGAGGGTCGCAGGTTCCAAGAATCGTCGTAGACAGAATCAGCGACTACCTGTTCTATCGCAATGCAAACGCCCACGGCTGCTTTAAGACCTCCGAAGAGACTATGGCGCTGCATATGGAAGCCAGAGAAACCCTGGCGGCGTTTTTTAACTGCAGGCCCGAGGAAGTTGCTTTCGGTGAAAGCTCCTCCACGAACAATTTCAAGCTGGTGCTGGCTTTGGCAAGGGACATGAAGCCGGCTGACGAGGTCATTATCACGGATATCGACCATGAAAGCAACCGCTCGCCTCTGAGAACTCTTGAGGAACGGGGGATTGTAGTAAAAAGTGTAAAGATCGACCTGAATACATATACCCTGGATTTGGACGACTACAGGTCAAAACTATCGGATAAAACTAAAGTGGTTGCGATCAACTGGGCGTCCAATGCAACCGGAACGGTTACCGATGTGAAAAAGATGATCGCCATGGCCCATGAGGTCGGAGCTTTGGTCATCATCGACGCGGTTCACTACGCTCCCCATAAGGTCATGGACGTCAAAGACATCGACGCTGATTTTGTGGTCTGTTCGGCGTATAAGTTTTTCGGTCCACATATGGGAGTCATGTACGCAAAGGGAGAGGTTCTTGAGAAGGTTAGGACCATTCGCGTACTGGCCGATGACAATACAATGATTCCGGAGAAATTCGAAACAGGCACGCCGAATTTCGAATCCATCTGCGGAGTCGCTGGAGCCGTGGATTTCATTGCAGACATTGGATCAAGACATGAACAGTTTTTTGAAGAAAAGCTGAGAGGATTGACCGGAAAGAGAAGAAATATCGTAGCGGGCATGCTGGCGATTGACGCCTATGAGGAGCCCATGGCGGCGAAGCTTCGTTCTGAGCTTAGAAAAATCGAAGGAGTGACTCTATACGGACCACCGGAAGGATACGCGAGAACTTCCACCGTGTCCTTTACCATCCGCGGGAAGAATTCTCACGATGCGGCCGTATTTCTGGCAGAGCGGGGAATCTTTGTTTGGGACGGGGATTTTTATGCCATCGAAATCACAAATAACGTGCTGAAGCTTGCCCAACAGGGCGGATTAATAAGAATCGGTCTTGCTCCATATAATACAATGGACGACATCGATAGAACAATACAGGCCGTCAAGGAGTTTGCGGAGGAGAGATAAACATTTCGCGCTCCGGTAAAGGAAAAAGTGATGAGAGAATTAAAGATTGCAATGCTCGGATTCGGAAATGCCGGCAGAGCATTTGCGGAACTGCTTCTGGCGAAAGAGGAAGAAATCATTAAAACATACGATTGCAGCGTGAAAGTTGCTGCAATTGCCACCGGCAGCCGGGGAAGCCTGGTCAGCGAAGCGGGTGTGGATTTGAGGAGAGCTCTTTCGGAAATGGAAACACTACAGCGCTTTGATCCGGAAAATCCCTGCTTTTCCCGGTTGAATTCCATGGAAATCGCAGAGCGGATCGATTATGACGCGCTGCTTGAGCTCACACCGCTGGACATTTTTACAGGACAGCCCGCCATTGATCATATCAAGGCCGCCCTTGGCAGGAAAAGGCATGCGATCACGGCAAACAAGGGGCCTGTGGCCTGGGCCTTTGATGAGCTGAAACGACTGGCGGAGCAGCAGGGAGTCCGTTTCCATTATGAGACCACCGTCATGGACGGCACCCCGGTATTCAATCTGGTGGAAAAGACCCTGATGATGTGCAGGGTGACCGAGGTAAAGGGGATTTTGAACACCACTACAAACTTCATCCTTGAGGAGCTTGCGAAGGGGAAAGAATATGACGATGCCATCAAGGAAGGGAAAAAAAGAGGCTTTGTGGAAGCGGATCCCTCTCTGGACGTGGAGGGCTGGGATGCGGCGGCGAAAACCGCAGCGCTGCTCAATGTACTGATGGGAGCCGGGATTACGCCTTACGGGATACAGCGTAAGGGAATCGAAGACATTACGCTGGAACAGATCAAAGACGCCGAGGCGAGAGGCAAGGCCATCAAGCTTCTCTGCCGGGGCTTTCTCGAAAACGGGAAAATTGTCGGCAGGGTCGCGCCGGAGGAAATCGATAAGGAGGACCTGCTGGCGGCGATTACAGGCACTTCCTCCGTGGTGTCCATTACGACGGATCTTATGGGCACCGTGACCATCGTAGAACACGATCCTGAGATACAGCAGACCGGATATGGAATATTCAGCGATCTGATCCGAATCATAGCAGACCATTGACCATTCGGGATCTGATCGCCCAATAACGATTCATGAAACAGACTATGACAGTTCGCTGCATCATAGTCTGTTTTGCATATTGTTCCGTGTTTTATTTCACCGGCTCATCGGCGGTTGCATGCTGCCATTTAATCCGTCTGTTGGTGTTGATTCCGTAATTATATAATGGTAAAATAGCTTATCTAAAGAAGTGGAGGAAGCATCTATGAACAGCTCCAGATTTAAGGATGAAGAATACGAATGCAGGCCTGTCAGAGACCTGAAGGATATGATCAATACCAGCGCGTCCCTCTATGGGGACAAAAATGCTTTTCTTGTAAAAAATGCGCCCGGCGGTCAATATGTGCCGGTAAAATTCACCCGGTTCAAGTCGGATATCGATGAACTGGGAACAGCCCTGATGGATTTGGGGCTGTCGGGAAAGAAAGTGGCGCTGATCGGGGAAAACCGTTACGAATGGGTGGTGACTTACCTTGCCGTCGTCAACGGAGTCGGCGTAGTGGTTCCCTTGGACAGGGAGCTGCCTGCCCAGGAGGTTCGCAACCTTCTTGAGCGCTCCGGAGCCAGCGCAATCGTCTACTCCAGCAAGGTCGGCTCTGTGATAGAAGAAGCGATGCAGGGACTGGACAACCTGGAATATGTCATCAGTATGGATGCACCGGAGCATCTGGACGACAGGCTTTCCTGGAAGCAGCTCCAGAGAAAGGGAAAACGGCTTCTTCTGGAAGAACAGCGGTATTTTATCGACGCGGAAATCGACCGGGAAGCGATGTGTGCCCTGCTGTTCACCTCCGGCACCACCGGAATGGCCAAAGGCGTCATGCTGTCTCATAAAAATATTACCGCCAATGTTTACAATATGTCCAAATATGTGAATGTAACAGATAACCAGACCGGATTGTCGGTGCTGCCGATGCACCACACCTATGAGCTGACCTGCCATGTGTTCACCTGCATTTATCAGGGCTGCACCATAGCGATCTGCGAGGGTCTGAAATATATCGTAAAAAATATGGCGGAGGCTCAGGCGACCGTCATGCTTGGGGTTCCTCTCATCTTTGAATCCATGCATAAAAAGGTCTGGAAGCAGGCCGAACAGAGTGGCAAGGCGGACAAGATGAGAACCGCCATTCAGCTCTCCAAGAAGCTTGGCAAGTTCAATATCAAGTCAACAAAGAAACTGTTCAAGGCGGTTCATCAGGCCATGGGCGGTCACATGCGGATGTTCATTTCCGGAGCCGCGGCCATAGATCCCACGGTGATTGAAGACTTCAACGCAATGGGCATTACCATGTTCCAGGGCTACGGAATGACGGAGAACGCCCCCATCATTGCGGTGAACAAGGACCGGTATTATAAGCCGGCCTCCGTTGGACTGCCTATGCCCGGGACGGAAATAAGGATTATCGATCCGGATGAGAACGGAGTGGGAGAGATTATCTGCAAAGGGGATTCCGTCATGATCGGATACTACAACAACCCAGAGGAGACAGCCAGGGTCCTGGTTGACGGCTGGCTTCATACGGGAGATTACGGCTACTTTGACAAGGATGGTTTTCTCTACATTGCAGGAAGAAAGAAGAATGTCATCGTAACAAAAAACGGAAAAAATATTTTCCCGGAGGAAGTGGAATTCTACCTGAGCAAAAGCGATTATATCCGCGAGGTTGTCGTTTGGGGATTGGAAGACGAAAAGACGGGCGACACCGTCGTCCAGGCGGAGATTTTCCCGGACCATCCCGCAATCGAGGAGAAGTTCGGCAGGGTTTCCGAAGAAGAGCTGAGGCGGATCCTGAAAAGGGAGATCGACGAGATCAATGAGCACATGCCCCTTTATAAACGGGTAAAGCGATTTGAAATACGAGAAGAAGAATTTGAGAAAACCACAACCAAGAAGATCAAGCGGTATGCGGCCAGAAAAGCCTGATCCGTATCCGCGAAATTTTAAGAAGGAGGAAGATTAATGGACGCCAGTGAGTATCAGTCAATAAAGGAAAAAGAGATGGAGTATGCCCGGAAAAGGGTGGAAGACGTTAAAAACAGCACGGACAAATACATCATGTACCGGGATATCAGGCCCATCATTGACCTGAAACAAATGGTGGAATCCAGCGTGGAACTGTACGGAGACAACGTAGCCTTTCATGTAAAGGACAAGGTGGGAGGACCCTATCGCGGAGTGACTTACAAGGAAGCAAAATCCGATATGGATGCGCTGGGAACCGCGCTGCATTCCATGGGTCTCGCAGGAAAGAGCATCTCGATCATCGGGGACAATCGCTACGAATGGGCGATCTCGTATTTATCCGTGGTATGCGGTACCGGGATCGTGGTTCCTCTCGATAAGGAATTGGGGGCTTCCGAACTGAAACAGCTGGTCAAGGAAGCCAATGTGGAATGTATCATCTACTCGAAAAAATATGAGTCGGTTTTCAAGGAAATGAAGGCCGGAGGCGAAACAAACCTGAAATTTCTCATCAATATGGATGCCGAAATCAGCGATGAGACTGAGTTTTCCTGGAAGGAGATCAAAGAAGCGGGAAGGCTCCTCGTAGAAGGCGGAAACAGAGATTTTCTTGACGCGCAGATTGAGCGGGATGTCATGAGTATTATCCTGTTCACCTCCGGAACCACAGGCATCGCCAAGGGCGTTATGCTGTCCCACGGCAATATTGTGGAGGATCTGATGGCGTCCCCAACGCTGCTCAGAGTTGTTCCGGAGGACGTATTCTTCTCCGTGCTTCCGATCCACCATACTTATGAATGCACCTGTGGCTTTCTGATGCCGCTGTACCGGGGCGCATCTGTCGCATATTGCGAAGGGCTGAAACATATCGTCAAGAACCTTTCGGAAGCAAGACCGACCATTTTCCTAGGCGTGCCGCTGATCTTCGAAAGCTTGTATAAAAAAATCTGGCAGAATGCAAAAAAATCAGGAAAAGCGGACACATTAAGAAAGATAATCAAACTGAATAGAAAGACAAAGAAATTCGGAATTGATCTGGCTCCGATCTTCTTTAAAAAGATCCAGGCGCTGTTTGGAGGCAGGATGAAGGTTCTGATCTGCGGCGGCGCAGCCATTGATCCCGATGTACTGCAGGGTTTCCGGGATTTTGGAATCAACGCGGTCCAGGGATACGGCCTGACCGAGTGCGCTCCGATTTGCGCGCTGAATCCGGACAAATATCCTAAGAACGACGCAGCGGGCTATCCCCCTCCGGGATTTGAACTGAAGATCCACGATCCCGATCCGGAGACAGGCATCGGAGAAATCTGCGCAAAGGGCGGAAATATTATGCTGGGATACTACAACAATCCGGAAGCCACGGCGGAAGTCCTCAGGGACGGATGGTTCCACACGGGGGATCTGGGCTATATTGACGAGGATCATTACGTTCATATCACCGGAAGAATAAAAAACGTCATTATCACGAAGAACGGCAAAAATGTTTATCCGGAGGAAATCGAAAATTATCTCGGCAAAATTCCTTATGTGAATGAATGTCTCGTATGGGGAAAAGACAGCGAGGAATCCGGAGAAACTCTCATATTTGCAAGTATCAGGGCCGATTATGACGAAGTCAAGGATGCTCTGGGTGAGAACTATACCGACGAAGATGTCGCCGCACTGCTCTGGAAGGAAATCGACGTATTGAACGAGCAGCTTCCGTTTTTCAAGAGGATCCGGAAAATAGACGTGCGGAAAGAGGAATTTGAAAAGACCACCGGAAAGAAGATCAAGCGCTTCGTGGACGCCAATAAAACCATAGATTCCGAGTAATCATTCATTTAATGCAAAGTGATCATTGATTTGATGCAGAGTAACCATTTATTTAATCAAAGAGGAGACAAAAATGAGCAATGAAGTAAGTTATCCCATGGTGGAGCTGGACCTGAAAAAATTTAGAAACAATGTGGACCAGGCAGTAAAACGCTGCGGCGAGCTTGGGATCGGACTTGCGGGAGTCATCAAGGGCTTTACGGGAATCCCCGAAGGGGCAAAGCAATTTGCGGAAGCAGGAGTTGATTTCATCGCATCCTCCCGACTGGAGCAAATTCAGGCCTGTATCGATTACGGCATCAAGGCATCTTATATGCTGATCCGAGTTCCCATGCTCAGCGAAATTGAGGAGGCGGTGAGAATCACCGACATCAGTCTGAACAGCGAGATTGAGGTTCTTCAGGCTCTCAACAGAGAAGCTCTGAAGCAGGGGAAGGTCCATAAAGTAATCCTCATGATCGATCTGGGCGATCTGCGGGAGGGTTTCTGGGATAAAAAGGAGCTTCTCGATGCGGCGCTTATGGTGGAAAACCGGTGTGACGGGCTGTATCTTGCGGGCGTTGGAACCAACCTGGGCTGCTACGGCTCCATTAAGGCCACGCCGGAGAAGATGAACGAGCTGATTGCGGACGCGGAAGAAATCGAAAAAGCGATCGGAAGAAAGCTGGACATCATATCCGGAGGCGCAACCTCCTCTTTCCCGATGGTGTTGAACGGCACCATGCCGAAGAGGATCAACAACCTGAGAATTGGGGAAGGCATTATCCTTGCCAAGGATCTGAGGGATCTGTACCATTTGGATATGAGCTTCATGTATCAGGACGCCTTTACGTTAAAGGCTCAAATCATAGAATTGAAGGACAAGCCCAGCTACCCCATAGGAGAGCTGTCCTATGACGCTTTCGGAAATGTGGGAACCTATGAGGACCGCGGCGTCAGAAAGAGGGCGCTGCTTGGATTGGGCAAAGTGGACGTCGCATATCCGGATATGATTTATCCGAGAGATAAGGGGGTCGAAGTCCTTGGGGCCAGCAGCGACCATCTGATCATGGACGTGGAGGATGCTGAACGGGAATTCAAGGTGGGCGATGTTATGGAATTTGACCTATGCTACGCCACGATTGTATTTGCGACCAATTCCCCCAACGTAAGAATCGTTTGTAAGGAATAAAGCGGGAAGGACCTGCGGAAAGAGAAAAACAGCGCCATGCTTTTGCACGGCGCCGTTTTTTGTATGATTAACTGTATTAAGGAGATTCCTTCCATTCATAATGGAGTTGGCAGCTACTGAGCCTGATACATGCCGTGGCTGCTCATATATTGATATAGCTGTTCTCCATGATTCTGCTCCTCCTGCTGGATGTGCTGAAGGGCCTGCCTGACGTTTGATTGTGTGCATTCAAATACGCTGGTGTCATAGGCGCTGGATACATACTTCTCTGTGGAAAGCATATCCTGTACAAGATATTTATCGCCGCTGCCCCCTGATCCCATCTGGCTCAGGTTAATTTTTGCGGAAGATGGAACCGTCTGGCTGCCCGATTGTACGGACATGCCCTGGGAAGACTGGTTCTGCTGACCGGCTTGACCCTGGCCTCCGCTTTGCAGAATCTGATTGATGGTATCGTAATGGTTCTGCTCCTTGCCGGCAAGCTGGTTGAACAGCTGGCTTAATTCCTGATCCTGAGCCTGCTGCGCGTAATTCTGGTACTTGACTACGCAGAGCTCTTCCTCCTTCTTCATATCCTCCAGCAGCATTCTTTCTTTTTGACTTAATTGTCCTTGCAAAATAATCACCTCCATTACCCTAGTTTGCAGGGATTTGAAAAAAATATGCAGACATTTCTCAACCGGTGGGGTTTCATTGCCGGTCTTTAGAATTTTTTCGAGAAAACAAGAAAAATATTCCATTTTTTCGACTGTATCAATTTCTGAGCATGCTATTTACTTTTTCTATAGAATTGGTATAATGGAAAGGGTTGTCTCTCCTGACTGATCAAGCGGATGGGACAAGCAGGATGTATAATCTATGTTGCGAAAAAGCGCAACAACTTAAGGAGGACATGTAATGAAAAAGATCTCATTATTATTGGTAGTCGTAATGCTGCTGAGCGCATTCCTTACTGGTTGCGGCGGCGGGGCTGCTGATGAGGAAACACCAGATGATTCTGCAGTAAAGAGCATTGCTGTGGAAGGCGACGTGATCAAAATCGGCGTTTTCGAACCAACCACAGGTGAGAATGGCGGCGGTGGAATGCAGGAAGTTCTTGGAGCCCGCTTCGCCAATACCGTAGCTCCTACTGTGACCATCGATGGAAAAGAGTACAAAATCGAATTGGTCGAGGTTGACAACCAGTCCGACAAGACTGCTGCTGTAACAGCCGCGCAGTCATTGATCTCCCAGGGCGTAGTTGCTGTAATCGGTTCCTATGGCTCAGGTGTATCGATTGCTGCAAGCCAGACTTTTGCTGATGCAGGCGTTCCTGCGGTAGGCGCATCTTGCACAAATCCTCAGGTTACTCTCGGTAATGACATTTACTTCAGAGTATGCTTCCTTGACCCGTTCCAGGGTACTGTAATGGCTACATATGCAACCGAGCAGGGTTATAAGAACGCTGCGGTCATCAGCCAGAACGGCGACGACTATTCCACAGGTCTTGCGGGATACTTCAAGAAAGCTTTTGAAGAACAGGGCGGAACAATCGTTGCTGACGAAACCTATCAGACAAACGAATCGGATTTCAATGCGATCCTGACAACGATCAAGGCTGCTAATCCTGATGTTGTATTCATCCCGTCTTCCATCACCACAGCTACTTTGATTCTGCCTCAGATCAAAGCAAACGGAATCAATGCGCAGATACTTGCCGGCGACACTTGGGAAAATGCAACGATTATTTCTAAGGATTCCGTTGGAGTTGCATTCTCAACATTCTTTGATGAAAATGACACCAGCAATCCTGTAGCTGCAGAATTTGTAAGCAACTTCAAGGCATACTTGAATTCTGATCCTAAAAACATAACCTTCAACGCCAATACTGACACCGTTGCAGCGGTTTCCGCTCTCGGCTATGATGCGTATATGGCTATTTACAACGCTCTCCAGTCATTGGATGGAAGCGGCGCTGAACAGCTGAATTCCATGATGATCCGTGACGCCCTTGCTAAAGTAAGCTTTAACGGCGTTACCGGAGCGATCTCCTTCGACGATAACGGCGATGCGATCAAGGATACAGCTTATATCAAGACAATTACGGAAGAATCCGTCACAAGCAAGGAGTTCAAGTTCATAAAGACTCAGACTGTAGAATAACAGCAGCCTGAGAAGGGCTTGACGCAGAAAATTTTTGCAAAATATGTACGATAACGCGGCGGGGGGTTTATCGACCTCCCACCGCTGTTTCTACAGTTTGCAAAGATGTGTCAAGCTGCATGCTTGGTACATCTTTACAAACTAAAAAATTAATCTAGGAGGCAAATTAATAATGACCACAACAGCATTTTTGCAATACTGTCTGGCAGGCATTTCAATCGGTGGCATTTATGCCCTCATTGCGATCGGATATACAATGGTATACGGTATTCTGCGTCTGATTAACTTCGCTCACGGCGATATTTTTATGATGGCGGCATACTTCATGATCTTTGCGATGGTTGATTTCATGATACCCTGGTATATCTCTGCAGGTATTGTGATCATAAGCACGATAATTCTCGGTGTTGTCATAGAAAAGCTTGCGTACCAGCCGCTGAGGTCCGCGCCGAGAATGTCCATCATGATTTCGGCCATCGGAGTATCTTACCTGCTGCAGAATCTCGCAACTTATTTATTCTCGGCATTGCCGAAGCAGTATCCGTCGATCCCGCTTCTGAACAAAACCTTGACGTTCGGAACGGTCTCCACTTCGGTGGTCACATTCATAACACCGATCATCACCATTGGCGCATTGATCATTCTGATGGCGATCATCAAGAAAACAAAGATCGGAATGGCCATGCGGGCCGTGTCCAAGGACTTCCAGACGGCGAAGCTGATGGGAATCGAGATCAATACCGTAATCAGCGTCACCTTCATCATCGGATGTTTTCTGGCGGCTCTGGGTTCCATGCTTTACTTTACTCCGCGTCCGTCCGTATTTCCGCTTGCAGGATCTCTGCCGGGGCTGAAGTGCTTCGTTGCGGCAGTATTCGGCGGGATCGGAAGCATTCCGGGCGCCGTATTGGGCGGGTTCCTGATCGGCCTTTGCGAAACATTTATCAAAGCGGCAGGGTATTCGGAATTCAGCGATGTTTTCACATTCATTCTGCTGATTGCAGTGCTCATGTTCAGGCCGACAGGTCTGTTTGGCGAAACTTTAGCGGAGAAGGTGTAGATTATGAAGAAAAAGACAAAAATCATATGTTCCATCATTGCAGCCCTTGCAATCGCCGCTTTTATCGTCTATGTCGGCGAGGCAACCTCCAGCTCGTCCATGCTTAGAACCGTGCTGCAGCTCAGTACGATCTATGCCCTTGTAGCTGTTTCCATGAATCTGCTCAACGGGTTCACCGGGCTGTTTTCCCTCGGACAGGCAGGCTTTATGGCGATTGGTGCCTACACCTACGCGGTATTGACCATACCGGTGGAAAAAAAGCCAAATGTATATTATCTTTACGGAATCACCGATTCCCTGGCAAATGTAGAGCTTCCGCTGTGGCTAGGCCTGATTGCGGGAGGATTGCTGGCGGCGCTCCTTGCCGCTCTGATCGGCGCTCCGGTACTGCGACTCAAGAGTGATTATTTTGCAATCGCCACTCTTGGATTTTCTGAAATCGTCCGAATCCTTGTAGGGAGTTCGCCTTTTAACCGCATTACCAATGGATCGCTGGGACTCAACAGCATTCCCGGAAATCCATCCTATTATACGCCTTTTATCGTTGCGGCGATCTGCATTACGATTATTGTGCTGCTCCTCACCAGCTCCTACGGGCGGGCCTTCAAGGCGATCCGGGAGGACGAGATTGCGGCGGAGGCAATGGGGATCAGGCTATCGACCCACAAGCAGATGGCATTTATCATCAGCTCATTCTTTACGGGTATTTCCGGCGGTTTGCTGGCAATGTACCTTGGAGCGATTACATCGACCACCTTCCCGATCATGCTGACCTACAATATCCTCCTGATTATCGTAATCGGAGGCATGGGAAGCGTTACCGGAAGCATTATTGCCGCATTTCTGGTCACCGCGGCAAAGGAATGGTGGCTGCGTTTCCTCGATCAAACTATGATGATCGGCGATTTTCAGGTACCGCTTCTCCGTACCGGATTCCGAATGGTCGTTTTTTCGATCATCCTTATGCTTGTGGTTCTTTTCTGGAGAAGAGGGATCATGGGCCAGAAGGAATTTTCCTGGGACGGTCTGATCAACTTCTTCAAGAGAATCAGAAACAGATTCTCGGGAAATCCTTCGAAAAAAGGAGGTGCTCTGAATGGATAATGCCAAGCCGAGCGTACTTTGCCTGGAAGATATCACAATGCAGTTTGGAGGAGTTGTTGCTGTAAACAACCTGAGCCTTGAGGTCCGGAAGGGTGAGATCATCGGATTGATCGGACCCAATGGCGCCGGCAAAACCACGGCTTTCAATGTTGTTACCGGCGTGTATGCGCCGACCAACGGAGCGCTCTATCTGAACGATAATTTGATTATAACCAACTATCCCCGCGGAAAAATGAAAGAGCTTTACCAAGGGGAAAACAAGGGAAAATATACAAAAACGATGCTCCTGACTCCGGACCGGATCACCAAAATGGGAGTCGCAAGAACGTTCCAGAATATCAGGCTTTTCAAAGACCTCACTGTTTTTGAAAACGTATTGATTGCAAAACATATGAATATCAAAGCGAATATCTTTTCTGCCACCTTCCGGTTGAACCGAAAAGAAGAGCAGCAGATGAGAGAGGAATCCATGGAACTTCTGCGCATTCTCGGCCTTGAAAAAAACAAGGACGATATTGCGTCCTCGCTGCCTTACGGCAAGCAGAGACATCTTGAAATCGCAAGAGCGTTGGCCACCAAGCCCTCTCTGCTGCTTCTTGATGAACCCGCGGCAGGCATGAATCCGCAGGAATCCGATGATCTGATGCACTTTATCGGCAGGATCCGGGACGATTTTGATCTTTCCATTCTGATGATCGAGCACCATATGCAGCTGGTAATGGGAATCTGCGAAAGGATCTATGTTCTGGATTACGGGGTTAAAATTGCGGAAGGCAATCCGACTGAGATCCAGAACAATCCGCGCGTAATCGAAGCTTATCTGGGGGTGGATGAATAATGTTGGAAATTAAAGATTTAAATGTCCACTACGGTGGAATTCACGCCCTGAGAGGCATCAGTCTGAACGTGGAAGACGGCAAGATCATTACCCTGATCGGAGCAAACGGAGCGGGAAAGAGCACGACGCTGAAAGCGATCATGAACCTGACTCAGAAAACCTCCGGCGCGGTCATTTACAACGGAAAAGACATTACCAATGATAAAACGAGGGATATCGTCAAAAGCGGTATCGTACTAACTCCGGAAGGAAGAAGAGTGTTCCCGGACCTGACGGTGGATGAAAATCTTTCCCTTGGCGCATACACCAGAAAAGACAAGGCGGAAATTGCCAAGGACAGGAAATGGGTATTTGAGCTTTTCCCGCGGCTGGAAGAAAGAAAATGGCAGGTGGCGGGAACCCTTTCCGGCGGCGAACAGCAGATGCTGGCGGTGGCACGCTCCCTGATGGCCCGTCCCAAGCTGCTGATGATGGACGAACCGTCCCTGGGACTTGCGCCCCTTATCGTAAAGAATATTTTCAGCATCATAAGGGAAATTAATAATGCGGGAGTGAACGTGCTCCTGATCGAGCAGAACGCGAAGGCGGCGTTGGAAATCGCCGATTATGGATATGTAATGGAAACCGGAGTCATCACGATTTCGGGTCCAGGAAAGGAACTGCTGGTCAACGATCAGGTTCGCAAGGCGTATCTGGGAGAGTAACTATGAAGGAGTAAAAGCGATGAAAAAGGTCTCCGTTTTGCTGGCAGCTGCGCTGTTGCTGTCTGCATTTCTGGCAGGCTGCAGCGGTGACAAGGCCAAGGACGAAAATACACTTCCTGAGACGGTTGTGATCGGTGTATTCGAGCCTCTGACCGGCGCAAATGCCGCCGGTGGCGAACTGGAGAAACAGGGTATCGACCTCGCCCATGAACTTTATCCCAACGCAATCATCAATGGGAGAGAAATCCCTGTTGAACTGAAGTACGTTGACAATAAATCGGACAAAATCGAATCTGAAAACGCGGCAAAAAAACTAGTGGATGATTTTGACGCTAATATTATACTGGGAAGCTATGGCAGCACCAATTCCATCGCTGCGGGGCCGATCTTCAAAGAAGCTCAGGTGCCTGCGATCGGAACATCCTGCACGAATCCGCTTGTAACTCTCGGAAATGAATACTACTTCAGAGTATGCTACACCGACCCATTCCAGGGAAAAGTAATGGCAAGCTATGCATTTGAGGAAGGCTACAGGAAGATCGCTGTGATTCAGGAAGCGTCCAGCGTCTATTCCGTAACGCTTGTCAAGCTCTTCTCGGAAAACTTCAAGCAGCTGACGGCTGATGAAAACAGCATTATAAACGCAGGCAGCTACAATACCGGCGACAATGATTTCAGGGCTCAGATCACCGCGATTAAGGATTCTGACGCTCAGGCCATCTTCTTTCCGGGCAACTATACGGAATCCGCTCTGATCATGCAACAGGCAAGAGAGCTCGGAATCACGATTCCGTTCCTGGGCGGCGATACCTGGGAGAATCCTGAGGTAATTCGAATTGCCGGCAAAGCAGCAGAAGGCGCTGTTTACTCCAGCTCTTATGATCCTGCTGCCCCGCTGACGGAAAGGACAAGAAAATTTCTTGACGCCTATGAGAAGAAGTACGGTAAAAACACTCTGGCTGCCGGCGTAACCGCCCTCGGCTTCGACGCTTACCTGCTTGCGCTCGAAACGATTCAGAAGGCCGGGACAACAGACGGACCCGCCCTCAGAGATACGCTTGCAGAGACAAAGGATTTCGAAGGCTCGACCGGGTTTATCACCTTTGATGAAAACGGGGACGCGATCAAGCCTGCCGTAATCAAGACCATTCAGGGCGATACGTTCGTGTATAAATCATTCGTAGAACCATAAACGCAATATTTGGAGAAAACAATGCGAAGGATACAGAAAAAAGCTGCAGCAATCCTCATGCTTGTCATCCTGGTGACCACGCTTCTTACGGGCTGCGCTACATTTAAAAATTTCAGCAGCGCTTTCCTTGATAACGGCGATGAAACAGAGGCCATAGTCAGAATCGGAGTGTTCGAGCCTCTGTCAGGCAAGGACCGGGAGCATGGAAAGCTGGAACTGCAGGGAATCGAGCTGGCCCATGAATTGTTTCCGGAGGTTCTTGGGAAAAAGGTTGAGCTGATTTACGCAGACAATCAATCCGATGTGGATGTGGCGGTATTTGCCGCCCAGGATCTGGTAGACAAGAAAGTCTCCGTCGTGTTGGGCAGCTATGGCAGCACCCTTTCCCTGGTGGGAGGAGAGCTCTTCACCAAGGCCGGAATTCCGGCAATCGCAGTCACCTCGGCAAATCCGCTTGTCACAAGCAGCAGCGAATGGTATTTTAGAGCCTGCTTCGTGGAGTCCTTTCAAGGGGTAGCCCTGGCAAAGTACGCGGTAGAGCAGCTGGGAACCAGCAAGGCGGCTATTTTCCGTGATGCGGACGACGACTACGCCGCGGCGGTATCCCAGACCTTTTCGGATAAGATGGTACAGCTTACCGCTGACGAAAATGCCATCGCAACAGTCATAGAATATTCCCATAAACAGAAGGATTTTTCCAGGCAAATCCAAGCGGTTCAGGATGCGGGAGCAAAAGTGGTCCTGCTTGCCAGCAAAACCGAGGACGCCATAAGAATTATGAAGCAGGCAAAGGATATGGGAGCGGGAATGACTTTACTGGGAACCGGCAGCTGGGAAAAAGAAAGCTTCCTGCAGGACGGCGGGGAGGCTGTGGAAGGAGCGGTCTTTTCCACCTATTTTGATCCTGAAGCGGCCATTACGGAGAATACGGAAGTATTTTTAAAAGCCTACAGGGAAAAATACGGTGAGGAGATGAATCCGCCCAGCGAAGCTGCGCTGGGTTTTGATGCCTATCTTCTCGCTATAAATGCCATCGAAGCGGCAGGAACCTCGGTGGACGGCCAGGTCATCCGGGATAAACTTGCCAAGACAAAGAGCTTTCCCGGCGCTTCGGGGAACATTACCTTCGATGAAAACGGCGATCCGATCAAGTCTGTATCAATTAAGACCATAACAAATGGTGAATTTGTTCATATACACACAGTCGAGCCCACGTGGCAATAAGGAGGAAATCATGGAACAGAATATCAAGGATGCAATCGAAAACATCAGACCATTTCTTCAGAGAGACGGCGGGGATGTACAATTTGTGGAATACACGGCAGATCATATTGTAAAAGTCAAGCTCCAGGGAGCCTGCCACGGATGTCCGGGCGCCCAGATGACTCTAAAGGGAGTAATTGAAAGAATTCTAAAAGAACAGTATCCTGAAATAGCCGGAGTGGAATCCGTATAAAATGAAAAAGCTTATTCTTATTTTAACAGCGGCAATCTTGGCGGTGGGACTATGTATCATAATCCCACCTCTTTTGTATGAGCGGGACGAGGAGGCAGTCCCGTCAACTCCGCCTGCGGTGGAAACGGAACAGCCGGTATCCCTGCTGTTTTCCGCCGTTGGAGACGTAATGGTCCACAAGCCCCAGATCCCTGCTCAATACGATGAGGCCACAGGCACCTATAATTTTGACAATAACTTCGAGTATGTAAAGAAATACATCCAGCAGGCTGATTTGGCCCTGTGCAATCTTGAAACAACCTTTGCCGGAGAACCCTATACGGGCTATCCAGTATTCAATGCTCCGGAAAGCCTTGCCGGTGCCCTGAAGAAGGCCGGCTTTGACGTAGCGCTGACCGCCAACAACCATATTATGGACAAGGGCTTGTCCGGTATGAAACGGACCCTTGAGATCACAAGACGCGCGGGACTGGTAACCGCCGGAACCCGGCTGAACGGAGAAAAGGACTATGCGCTTCTTGACGTGAAAGATGTGAAAATCGGCATTGTAGCCTATCTATATGAAACGCCGAGAATCAGAGACAGCGCTACCATCAACGGAAACGAGATTTCCGCGGAGGCATGGGAGCTTCTGAATACCTTCAATTACAACACGCTGGACGAAGATATGGTAAAGGTGAAGCAGAGCATTGACAACGCCAGGGCGGACGGTGCGGAAATCGTGATATGCTATTTCCACTGGGGAGAGGAATATCAGCGCTCTCCCAATGAATATCAGCAGTATATTGCGATGGAAGCTGCAAAATACGGCGCCGATATGATTTTCGCTTCTCATCCCCATGTACTTCAGGGTATTGAAATGCTGACCCCGGAAGGAACGGACAAAAAGGTTCCCGTGTTCTATTCCATGGGAAACTTTATATCAAACCAGCGGACCGAAACTCTGGACAACAGATACACCGAACAAAGCATGATTGCGGAAGTGAGGATGGAATACATGAAAAGCAGCGGGCAGATTCTGTCGGTGGAAATGAGCGCAGTGCCGCTGTGGGTAGAAAAGTATAAAAAGAACGGAAAAGATGTTTACACGATCATACCCCTTGACAATACCATGCAGGAGAATCCCTCTCTGGCCGAATCAGGACATCTTCCCCGGGCGCAGCAGGCCCTCGAGGATATTTCCGGCATTCTGGGAGCAGAGAATATCCGAACTGCGGAATGAATAAGATTAAGATAATGAGATTGATATAAATCATTGGGAGGTCCGGTGCAATGGAACGGAAATACTTAGACCTGATTGACAACTACCGGGAGGAAATGATCAAAACCCTGCAGGAGCTCATCGCCATTAAAAGCATGGCGGGGGAGCCCCTTGAAGACAAGCCTTTCGGCCCGGGAGTCCATGAAGCCCTGGAATATATGCTGAACAAAGCCAAGGCGGACGGTTTTGATACGGAAAACATCGACAACTACGGCGGGCATATCGACTTCGGGGGATATCTTTACGATGAAGAAGGGGATATGGTCGGAACCGGCGATGAGATCATGGGAATTCTGTGTCATCTGGACGTAGTACCGGAAGGCAAGGATTGGGACTATGATCCCTTCGGCGGCGAGCTGGTCGATGATAAAATATACGGGCGTGGCGCCATTGACGATAAAGGACCTACCGTTGCGGCCTATTACGCTATGAAAGCGCTGAAGGACGCGGGGATTGTTCCGGAAAAGAAGGTCCGCTTAATCCTGGGCTTGGATGAGGAGACGGGCTGGAAAGGAATGCATTACTATCTGAAGCGGGTGAAGCACCCGGACTTCGGATTTTCTCCCGATGGTGATTTCCCGGCGATTCACGGTGAAATGGGTCTGCTGATCTTTGATCTGGCCAAGAAGCTCGGAAAAACACCTGCCAATGCAAAGGGCGTCTCTCTGAGATCCATGACGGGGGGAAACGCGCCGAACATGGTGGCGGACTTTGCCAGGGCCGTGATCAAGGCCGATTCCTATGATGACGTAAAGGAAAAGGCTGCGGAATTCAGAAAGAAAACCGGATACCAGCTCAATACGAAAGGGATCGGAAAAAACCTGGAGATCACCGCACAGGGAATTTCCGCCCATGGAGCCAGACCGGGCAAGGGATTGAACGCGATTTCCATCCTGATGAAATTCTTTGATGAGATCAGCTTGGACAACGAGGATGTGCGGGATTTCATCGATTTCTACAACGACTACATCGGCTTCGATCTCTGCGGCAGCGGAATCGGCTGCGGCTTTGAGGACGAACCCTCTGGCAAACTGATCTTTAACGTAGGACTTTTAAATATCGACGACGAGTCGGCCTCTATTACGGTCAATGTCCGATATCCGGTCACCGGCGACGAAGAAGCGGTTTACAATGGGATTCTGCCGGTGGTGAACAAATACAATCTGGGCATTGTAAAGAAGGAACACAAGGGGCCGATCTTCATCCCGGCGGATGATCCGATGATCTGCACTCTTATGGATGTATATAAGAGGCACACAGGTGACATGGACTGCAAGCCCCTGGTTATCGGAGGAGGCACCTACGCCAGAGCGGTGAAAAACACGGTGGCCTTCGGAGCAGATTTTCCGGGCCAGCCGGAGCTTGCCCACCAGAAGAATGAACATATTACCGTGGCCAATCTGATAAAATGCGCAAAAATATATGCGGACGCCATCTTTGAGCTTGCGGACGGCAAGGCAGTCCGCAAGCAAGAGCTCCGAGAGGAAGAAATCCGAGAGGAAGAGCAATGAAATCCGTTTTAAATAAGCTTTTGGGTTACTTTTTTCTTTTCCTTGAGAAATTTTCACGGTTTCTTGATTCGGCGGCAAATAAGAGAACCCGAAGGTATGCCTTCATCATCTGTGTGATTCAGATTATTGTCTGCTTGGGCGCTTGCGCCGCCCTGGTGGTTTTTATGATTATTGAATTTATAAAGCAACCGATTCTGGAAATCCGGATTATCATGGTCGTCGCCC
Source organism: Bacillota bacterium (assembly GCA_023415235.1). Taxonomy (GTDB): domain Bacteria; phylum Bacillota; class Clostridia; order Peptostreptococcales; family Anaerovoracaceae; genus Anoxybacterium. The sequence goes on along the minus strand of JAEZLP010000012.1, from coordinate 88,496 downwards.
TTCTTGCGGTTCTTTCCTTCCTTGGTTCATACGCCTATATGCTGATCACCAAGGATCTAAGACAGATTCGCGGCTGGAATTCCAATAAAAAAGAGGATCTTGCCAAAAAGAATAAAATTGAGTTTTAACAAGCTGCCAGCTTGGCTTTTTCCGAATCATGCGATTCCTTTCCCGGAATTTGAAGGAATTACTGTTTGACATACAAGAAGCGCGGGAATATAATAACATAGTAAATCTGTTTCAGGGCGAGGTGCGAGTCCTCACCGGCGGTAATGGGCATAAAGCCACGAGTCCGCGAGCCTGTCAGGCATGAATCGGTTGGATCCCGATACCGACGGTATAGTCCGGATGAAAGAAACACACATAGGGAGTCATCCTATAATGTGCAATTTAGCCTTGAAAGAAGTTTCAAGGCTTTTTTAATGACCTGACAGATTCCATCTATTTTAAAGTCCAATGATTAATAAAGCGTAGGACAGAATGTGCGACGATAGAAATCTACAAATCAAAGATTTGTGATTTCTTAGCCTAAATTCTGTCGGCGCTGCTAAAGCATCGGACAGAATGTTAAGACGATAGAAATCTACAAATCAAAGATTTGTGATTTCTTAGCCTAAATTCTGTCAGCGCTGCTAAAGCATCGGACAGAATGTTAAAGGAGGAATTTGAAATGAATCGTTCAGAAAGAACAACAAAAATTACTAAAATGGCAATGCTTGCCGCTATTTCCGTCGTACTGGTGCTGCTGATCAGGATTCCGTTCCCGCCGGCGCCGTTTCTAGTCTATGATCCGGCAGACATTCCGATCTTTATCGGCGCGTTTGCCTTCGGACCGCTGGCAGGCTTCGTACTGACGCTGATCGTCAGCTTTATTCAGGCCTTCGTCCTTGGCGGAGACGGACTCATTGGGTTCTTCATGCATGTCGTTGCCACAGGGGCCTTCGTTCTGGCTGCAGGACATATTTATAAAAGACACAAGACAAGAAAAAATGCGGTAATCGCGTTGGTATGTGGTACAATAATTATGACGGGGAGCATGCTGCTCTGGAATCTGCTCATTACCCCCATTTATCTGGGCGTTCCGAGAGAAGCGGTCATTGCCATGCTTGGTACGGTGATCCTGCCCTTCAATCTTTTGAAAGCGGGAATCAACTCCATCGTAACCTTCCTAACCTATAAATCAATCGCAAGGTATTTGCATAAATAGGGAAGAAGGATCGAGCTAAGAGGACCCCGAACAATACAGACGATTTCCGGAGTGATTGTTGACAAATGAGAAAAGTAATCCAGAATGAACAGGATACGAGAGAATTTGGACTGGAGCTGGCAAAGAAACTGAAGCCCGGCGATGTGGTCGCCTTGATCGGCGAGCTGGGCACAGGGAAGACCACCCTTACCAAATCTATTGCGGAAGGGCTTGGAATCAGGGAGATGATTACAAGTCCTACCTTTACCATTGTCCAGGAGTATACGGATGGCCGACTGCCCCTCTATCATTTTGACGTCTACAGGATCTGCGACCTCGAAGAGATGTACGAACTGGGATATGAGGAGTACTTTTTCGGAGAAGGCGTCTGCGTCATCGAGTGGGCGGATCAGATCGAAGAGCTGATTCCCGAGGATGCAATCACAATCAGGATCGAGTACGGAGCGGGAGAAGAAGAGCGAATTTATGATGTCGAAGGATAAGAGAATGAACATACTTGCCATTGAAACCACGGGCGCAGAGGCCTCCGTGGCATTGGTCAATGAAAAAGAAGAGGTTTTTATGGAAGCCTCTGACCAAAAAATGAATCATTTGCAGAATTTGATGCCTATGGTGGATATTTTGCTGGAGAAACGTGGAATGTCAATAGACGATTTGGATTATATTGCAGTATCAGAAGGGCCGGGCTCCTTTACGGGAATCCGGATCGGCGTTTCCTCCGCAAGGGCGCTCGCCCAGGCTTTGGAGCTGGAGACCATCGGCGTACCCACATTAAAGACGTTCCTATATAATTCCCCCGAATACAGAGGCGTCATCTGTCCTATTTTTGATGCAAGACGCAGCCAGGTTTACGGCGGAGCGTATCAATGGACCGAAGACGGCTGCTTCAGGGAAGTGGTCCCAGGCGGGGCTTATGATCTTGCCGACCTGCTTGAAAAGCTGGAAGCCGCTGCGGATGAGATCACCTTCTTTGGTGACGGAATCGCCGCTTATGGGGAGCAAATCCTGAAATGGCAGGATTCATCGTTAAACAGCAATATACGAGTACTATTTGCGGAAGACGACATAAGACTGCAGAAAGCATCTTCTGTGGCAAGAATGGCATTGGATATTCTCCGCGCAGGGGGAGAAAAGAGTCTGTATGATCTCAAACCCGTCTATATGAGAAAGGCGGAGGCGGAAAGAAAGCTGGAGGGAAAGGCTTAATGGACCTGGTCGTACGGCAAGCAGAAGAGAAAGATATCAAACCTATGGCAGAGATGGATGTTCTCTGCTTTTCCGCGCCTTGGAGCGAAGAATCCTTTGAAAAGGAAATCAGGGAAAACAGGCTGGCCTTTTATATCGTTGCGGAAATCGACGGCAGGATGGTGGGCTATGCGGGACTCTGGTGCATTGTGGATGAAGGGCATATTACCAACGTAGCCGTCCATCCGGATTTCCGGAGAAGGGGCATCGGCGAGGCGCTGGTGTCCGTGCTGCTTTCCCATACCGTGGCAAACGGGATTAAAAGCCATACGCTGGAAGTCCGGGCATCCAATCAACCGGCCATTTCCCTTTATTCAAAATTTGGTTTTGTACCGGCCGGGCTGCGAAAAAATTATTATGAAGACAACGGAGAAGATGCTATAATAATGTGGCGTACGGAATAAATCCCAAATGATGCCCATATTTTCTTCTCATAAATTTTTCCTCGATTGAAATACTAAGTGTAAATATTAGTGATCTTGAGAGGAGAAACACCGATGAAAATCAGAAATAATTATTATGAAGACTATCATGATCTGAATGATGAAATGCTCACGGCTTCCTCGCAGTGCAGCAGATTCTCAAGGAGAAATGATGTTACCTCCTTCAATATGATTGACTATCAATCCTGTGAAAACTGCAGGCATCTTACAGCGGATGACCGTTGCATTTTAAATATGCAGAACCGATTTACAAATATGGAGTAAGAATGAAAGACAACAAGTTCGTAACATTAGGAATAGAATCCAGCTGTGATGAAACCTCGGCGGCAGTGGTCCTGGAAGGCCGTGAAGCGCTTTCCAACGTGATCGCCTCCCAGATCAAGGTTCATCAGGTGTTCGGCGGTGTAGTGCCCGAAATAGCATCCCGGCACCATCTGGACAACATCAATACGGTAATCGACAACGCGTTGGAAGAAGCAGGCATAACCTTAAAGGAAGTGGACCTCATCGGCGTCACACATGGACCTGGTCTGGTGGGCGCTTTGCTGATCGGGCTGGCAACTGCAAAAGCCATGGCATATGCTCTGAAAAAGCCGCTGGTGGGAGTTCACCATATCCAGGGCCACATCAGCGCCAACTACCTTGAACATAAGGAATTAGAGCCGCCGTTCATGGCGCTTGTGGTTTCGGGAGGACATACCAGCATCGTAGACGTGACGGATTACAATCAATATGAGGTACTGGGACGTACCAGAGACGACGCAGCCGGCGAGGCCTTTGACAAGGTTGCAAGGGTGCTTGGTCTGGGGTACCCAGGCGGACCGCTCATCGATAAGGCCGCAAAGGCCGGAAACCCTCATGCCGTTGAATTTAAGCGTGTTTTTCTTGAAAAGGACAGTCTTGATTTCAGCTTCAGCGGAATCAAAACGGGGGTTCTGAACTATCTGAATACGCAAAAGCTCAAAGGAGAACCGGCCAACGTGGAGGATACGGCTGCCAGCTTCCAGCTTGCCGTCATGGAGGTAATCGTTGCAAAGGCAGTGATGGCCGCGGAACGAATGAAAAAGGACAAGATTGTTCTGGCTGGCGGAGTAGCCGCAAACAGCCTTCTGCGCTCCATGCTGAAGGAGGCCTGCAGCAGGAAAGGTCTTGCGCTGTATTATCCTTCTCCTGTGCTCTGCACGGACAATGCCGCGATGATTGCCGCCGCTGCCTATTACAAGTACAAGGCGGGCATGGAGGATGATCTTTTCCTGGATGCCTACCCCAATCTGGCATTATAGCCGAAATATTAATAATGGAGGTTGCTGCTTAAGCAGCCTGAATTGCTGGGATGGAGATTGCTGTTTCAGCAATCCGAATGCTTGATCAAAATATGATTATATTATCTGCCAATAATATTACAAAAACATATGGAATCGACCCCATACTGACCAACGCCTCCTTCCATATCAACCAGGGAGACCGAATCGGTATCGTAGGCGCAAACGGCGCGGGGAAGACAACGCTGCTGAACATCCTGTCGGGGAGACTTGCCTTTGATTCGGGTGATTTTTTTGTGTCCTCCGGCATTAAAATCGGTTATCTGAGACAAAGCGACAACTTCCAGTCGGAAAAAACCGTATATGAGGAGATGCTGTCCATTTTCTCCGAGGTCATTGAGATGGAAAGAGAGCTGGAAAGGCTGGCCCATGAAATTTCAGAGGAATCGGCCCGTGGGCAGGATGTGGGCAGGAAGCTTCATGAGTATGACGAACTGACGGAAACGTTTAAAAATAAAAACGGATACGGGTATAAAAGCGAAATTCATGGAATACTAAACAGCATGGCGTTCCCGGAAGAGTATTTCGATAAAAGGATCTCTATTCTGAGCGGAGGGGAAAGGACCAGACTGGCGCTGGCAGCCCTGCTGCTGAAAAAACCCGATCTGCTTCTTCTGGACGAGCCCACCAATCATCTTGACATTGGCACTTTAAAATGGCTGGAGCAATATTTGAAAACCTATTCGGGAACCATCGCGGTCATCTCCCACGACCGGTATTTTCTTGACCAGACCGTGACTCTTATCTTTGAGATCGAGAACCACAAGCTTGTTACATATGACGGGAATTATTCCGCCTATGCCGAAAAGAAACGGCGAAAAGAAGCGGATGAAATCCGGAAATATGAAGCCCAGCAGAAGGAAATCCAGGCGCAGGAGGAGATTATCCGACGCTTCAAGCAGCACGGCACGGAAAAACTGGCGAAGAGGGCCCGCTCAAGAGAAAAGCGCCTTTCACACATCGAACGCCTGGAGAGACCGTCTTCCCCCCAAGGAAAAATGAAAATCAGATTCAGACAGAATTTCCAAAGCGGGAACGATGTTCTGCTCATCAAAGAATTATCCAAAAGCTTCGGCAGAGGCGATCAGAGGAGACAGTTATTTCAAAATGTCGAACTTGACGTGAAGAGAGGCGAACGAATATGTCTTGTAGGGCCAAACGGTATTGGCAAGACCACTCTTTTAAAAATTATCATGGGAGAATTAGAGCCGGATCAGGGATATCTCAGACTTGGCCATAATGTATCCTTCGGTTACTACGATCAGGAGCAGAGTCTTCTTGAAGGAGGCAACACAGTACTGGAGGAGGTTCACTCCGCCTATCGCCTTTACACCGATACCGAGGTCAGGAGCCTGCTCGGACGTTTCCTGTTTAAAAATGATATGGTATTTCAAACAGTTTCATCCCTGAGCGGAGGTGAAAAAGCGAGACTGTCGCTGCTGAAGCTCATGCTTTCGGGTGCGAATCTGCTGATCATGGACGAGCCGACCAATCACCTGGACATCGCTTCCAAGGAGGTGTTCGAGGAAGCCTTGATGGATTTTCCCGGAACAATGATTGTCGTATCCCATGACAGATATTTTCTTAACAGGGTGCCCACCCGGATTGTCGAGCTGGGTGAACAGGGCGTCGTAAATTATCTTGGCGGTTACGACTACTACATGGAAAAGAAACAATCGCTGGGCTCCGGCAAGAGCTATCTGGAGGAGCTGGGGCAGAAGGCGGGAACCGGCTCTACGACGTACGGTTCCGAGAAAGAGCAAAGTACGGTTCCCGGAGAAAAGTCCGGCCTCTCCTCCATGGAGGAGAGGCGCAGAGCCAAGGAAGCTCAGACTCAGCAGAAGCGACTGGAAAAAGAGCGAAAGCGGCTGGAGGAAAGCATCGCCGATACGGAAGCAAAAATTGAGTGGATCCAGAATGAAATGTGCAAGGAAGAGGTCTATACGGATCACGAGCAAATAGCGGTCTATCAAAGTGATCTCAACCGCTTGAAGGATTTAATCGCAGAAACCTATGAGACATGGATTGCACTTTGTGAGGAGGCATAAGGAAAACCTAAAAATTCTACAAATGCGTTATAAAAAGTTATTGCAGTATTGTAGACAGTAACTTATAATAGGTTTGAGCATTGGTAGAATAGCAGGCTAGAATAGTTAAATTGCTTGAAAACATGGAGGTAAAACATGACATTTGAAAAAATAAGAGAGATTATCGTTGAGCAGTTAGGTGTAGATGAATCAGCCGTTACTCTTGAAACAAGCCTTATGAAGGACTTGGAAGCGGACTCATTGGATGCTGTTGAGATCATTATGGCGATAGAAGACGAGTTTGAAATCGAAGTTCCCGATGAAGAAGCGGAAAAATTCCAAAACGTCGGAGATATCGTTAAGTACGTAGAAGAGAAGATAAACTAATACATTCCCAGAGAAGCCCGCGAATAAGCGGGTTTTTCCTCTTAAGCCGCGGATAGCAATGGCTATTCCGCCATTTTTAATATTGTATGCAAGAAAAAATAATGCTATAATAGTCTAAACATTGACAATATATTGACAAATCTATAGATAAGTGAGAGAGGATACATGAAGGATCACTCCAAGATTTCAAGGGCAGTAATTAAAAGACTGCCAAGATACAGAAGGTATCTGGCTGATCTTCAAAAGAAAAATGTAGACAGAATTTCTTCCAATGAACTGAGCAATCTGATCGGTTACACCGCGTCTCAAATCAGGCAGGATTTGAACAACTTCGGAGGCTTTGGTCAGCAGGGTTATGGATACAATATACAAAGCCTGTACAATGAGATCGGTTCGATTCTCGGCTTGGACCAGGAATACAAGATGGTTATCGTTGGAACGGGTAATCTGGGGCAGGCTATCGCCAACTATACTCATTATTACAAATCCGGGTTCATGGTAACTGCCATGTTCGATGTCAATCCAAGGCTGATCGGCCTGAGGATCAATGATATCGAAGTTCTTGACTATGATCAGCTGGAAGGCTTCCTGAGAAACAATACCGTTGATATCGGAATTATCTGTACCAACAAGGACAGCGCGCAGGAGGTTGTGGATAAGCTCTGTGACGGCGGCGTCAAAGGGATCTGGAACTTTGCGCCCATGGATCTGCAGGTTCCGGAGGGAGTCGCCATGGAAAACGTCCATCTTTCCGACAGCCTTCATTCTCTTGCGTACTACATCAACCGCAACAAGCAGATGGAAAAGGAAGAGAACCAAAACCAAAACCAATAAGATCCGGTATTCAGCAAAGGCGAATTTCATATTATTTTCGACTAAAAAAATAACCGTTTCTTTCGAAACGGTTATTCATTCTTCAATAGAGTCTTTATATAATTAGCCTTCTACTGGAGCATCAACCGGACATGCGTTTGCGCATGCGCCGCAATCAATACACTTGTCAGCGTCGATCACATATTTGGTGTCGCCTGCTGAAATAGCTTCTGTTGGGCATTCGGGTTCACATGCTCCGCAGCTGATGCAAGTATCATTAATAACATATGCCATAATAAACTCCTCCTTACAAATGAATTAAACAAGCAGGATTATTATATCAGAAGGTTGTCAAATTAACAAGACAGTTTTCACAATTTGACCCTGTGGTTTTTTTTCAATACAAAGGAGCCGAAAGCAGTCCACTTGAGAGGTGACAAATGAAAGTCTACGGATTAGTCGGAAAAAGCGGTACGGGTAAAAGCTACCAAGCGATGAACCTGTGCAAGGAACTGAATATCGAAAGCATTATTGACGATGGGCTGTTTATCTATGGAAGCTCCATTCTGGAAGGGACCTCGGCCAAGCGTCAGAATACGAAGGTTGCGGCAATCAAAACCGCGCTGTTTACCGACGAGGAGCACCGGCGGGCAGTCATGGAAAAGATACGGGAGGTTTCCCCCGGCTCCATCCTGGTTCTGGGCACCTCGGAGAAGATGATTTCCCGGATTGCGGAGCACCTTGATCTTTCGGAACTGGAGAAAATCATTTATATCGAGGAAATTACCACGGAAGAAGAACGAGAGACGGCCAGGAAGCAGCGCCATGAGATGGGAAAACACATTATTCCGGTTCCCACATTCCAGCTGAAGAGGGAATTTTCCGGATATTTCCTCGACCCTTTGAGAATCATCAGGGGCTGGAGAGGCGGAAGAGCTTCCGTTTCGGAAAAGACGGTGGTTCGCCCAACCTACAGCTATATGGGCGATTACTCCATTTCGGATAAAGTGATCGTGGATTTGGTGAATTACCTTGGGGAAAAAACCAAGGGTGTGGACGCGGTGACCAAAGTCTCTATTGAGAACAATCCTGACGGCATGAAGATCACCGTTTCCATGATCTGCAGGTTCGGCTTCCGGATCCTGGACGCGGCAAAAGAGCTTCAAAAGGAAGTGGGCAGGATGGTGGGAACCATGACGGCATTCCATATCAAAGCCGTGGATATTGAAATCAAGGGATTGAGATGAATATAATAGAAGAAAACAACCGAATAGTCGTGAGCGGCGTCAGTGACTTTCACCCCGATCATACCTTTGACAACGGCCAGTGCTTTCGCTGGAACCGGGAGGATGACGGAAGCTATACAGGCGTTGCTTTTGGCAGAGCCGTCAATATCAATTGTATTGACGGTTCGATCATATTAAATAACGTAACCCGGAAGGACTTTCAGGATATCTGGAAGGATTACCTGGATCTTGGAAGGGATTACGGCGAAATCAAGCAGGCGCTATCCCGGAAGGACCCCGCCATGGAGCGGGCGATCAGATACGGATACGGAATGAGGATCCTGAAGCAGGACAAGTGGGAGACATTGATCTCCTTTATCCTATCCCAGAACAATAATATCGCAAGAATCAAAAAATGCGTAGAAGGTCTCTGTTCCGCCCATGGAAGCCCCATCGGGATTTACCGGGACGTCATGCGTTATTCTTTTCCCGCTCCGGAGGTTCTGGCTGAGCTGAGGGTCGAGGATTTAGACCTGTGCAGGCTGGGCTACCGGGCCAAGTATGTCATTGAAACTGCAAAACAGATTGCAGCCGACGGCGGCAGGAGCCTGGAGCGGATGGAACATGCTCCCTATGAAGAGGCCTATGAATACCTCCTTGGTCTCAGCGGAGTCGGACCAAAGGTGGCAAACTGCATCCTTCTCTTTTCCATGGGGAAACGGGAAAGCTTCCCGCTGGACGTATGGATCAAACGGGTCATGCATCAGGTATACGGGATTGAAGAAGGAAACCTGAAGCGGATGAGGGAGTATGCGGAGGAGCATTTCGGACAGTTCGGCGGAATCGCTCAGCAGTACCTGTTTTATTATGCAAGGGAAAATAAAAAGGTATAAGTTTTGGTTATTATTAACAAAATAAAAAGGACATAGATGGAACAGCAGTCAAAGGAGGACACAATTATGCTAGGACCAATCGTAAATGGAGTTGCTATCGTCATTTGCGCCTTGGCGGGAAGGTTTTTAATCAAGGGTCTGTCGGGTCGGTTTGAAATTATCATCAAAAAGGCGATTGGCCTATCGATCATGTACATAGGGATTTCAGGAGCAATGGAAAATCAGAGGGTAATGATGCTGATCATCAGTATGGTGGCAGGCAGCATTATCGGAGAGTGGATCGATATTGACAAAGGGATGAACAAGCTCGGACTCTGGGCGGAAAAGAAATTCGGCTTCGGCGAAGGGAACTTTGCCAAGGGCTTTGTAACAGCCAGCATTCTCTTCTGCACAGGCTCCATGGCCATCGTCGGCGCAATGCAGAGCGGCCTTCAGGGAAACCACGAAATGCTTTATGCCAAATCCATTTTGGACGGCGTCATCGCCATCGTATTTAGCTCCACCATGGGAATCGGCGTAGCGTTTTCCGCCATACCGGTTTTCCTCTACGAAGGAGCCATCGCTTTGGGCGCGGGATTCATCAAGGATATGCTGACCACGGAGATCATTACGGAGATGTCCGCGGTGGGCAGTCTGCTGATTGCCGCCCTTGGCTTCAACTTCCTTGAAGTAAAGGAAATCAAGGTTGCCAACATGATTCCCGCTATTTTCCTGCCATGGCTTTTCATCGCTTTAGAAACCGCATTTTTATAGGCCTGCGGGGAGCGAAAGGCTGGCGGGCAGGACTGATTTGCCCGGACATAGCTCCGATAAATTTTGTGATATTTCGTAAGAAATTTTTAGCAAAAACCTATTGACAATTTTAGCCTTACGTATTAAATTAGATTTAGCACTCACCAATTATGAGTGCTAACAAGGTAAAAAATAAAAAGAATATACAAAATTTGTGCACAAATTACTATCAAGGAGAGGAGATTGAAAGAATGAACATCAAACCATTAGGCGACAGAGTTGTTATTAAAAGATTAGAGGCAGAGGAAAAAACGAAAAGCGGCATCGTACTGCCAGGTCAGGCGAAGGAACAGCCCCAGATGGCCGAAATCGTTGCAGTAGGCCCTGGAGCAACAGAAGACGGAAAATTAGTCCCCATGGAAGTAAAAGTTGGGGATGTGGTTATTTTCTCCAAATATGCCGGCACTGAGATCAAGTACGACGGCGAAGAGTACACCATCATGTCTCAGAGAGATATTCTTGCTGTTGTTGGCTGACAATCAGCCCGAAGGATTCACGGAAATTAATAAAAGAACAAATTGGAAAGGAAGATATCTATCATGGCTAAAGAAATTAATTATGGCGAAGACGCTAAAAGAAAGCTGCAGGCTGGTGTTGACAAGCTTGCCGATACAGTAAAAATAACACTTGGACCCAAAGGAAGAAATGTTCTGCTTGAAAAGAAATTCGGCTCACCGCTCATTACCAACGACGGTGTTACCATTGCAAAGGAAATTGAACTGGAGGACGCTTTTGAGAATATGGGCGCCCAGCTGGTCAAGGAAGTTGCTACCAAAACCAACGACGTTGCGGGAGACGGAACCACAACCGCTACTCTTCTTGCACAGATCATCATCAAGGAAGGCTTTAAGAATGTCGCTGCTGGCGCAAATCCAATGATCCTGAAGAGAGGAATCAAGGGTGCCGTGGATGTTGCGGTAAATGAAATCCAGAGCCTCGCGCACAAGATCGAAACCAAGGAAAAGATCGCGCAGGTTGCATCCGTTTCCGCAGGAGACGAAGAAATCGGCGGCCTGATTGCTGAAGCGATGGAAAAGGTCGGCAAGGACGGGGTTATCACCGTGGAAGAATCCAAATCCATGGGAACCACTCTTGAGGTCGTAGAAGGAATGCAGTTTGACAGAGGCTACCTGTCCGCTTACATGGTAAACGACGCAGAGAAAATGGAAGCCGTATTATCCAATCCATATATCCTGATTACAGACAAGAAAATTTCAAATATCCAGGAACTCCTCCCCATTCTGGAACAGATCGTGCAGCAGGGCAAAAAGCTGCTGATCATCGCGGAAGACGTGGAGGGCGAAGCGCTGGCTACTCTCGTCGTCAACAAGCTGAGAGGAACCTTCGACTGCGTTGCGGTTAAGGCGCCGGGCTTTGGTGAAAGAAGAAAAGCAATGCTGGCTGATATCGCAGCTCTGACAGGCGGTCAGGTTATTTCCGAAGAATTGGGCTATGACCTGAAGGAAGCCACACTTGACATGCTTGGAACCGCCAACACCGTAAAGGTCAACAAGGAGAACACAGTCATCGTTGACGGCGCTGGAGATCCAAAGGAAATCCAGGCTAGAATTGCTCAGATCAAAACCCAGATTGAAGAGACCACTTCCGATTTCGACAGAGAAAAGCTTCAGGAAAGACTTGCCAAGCTGTCAGGCGGCGTAGCAGTGATCCAGGTTGGAGCCGCTACCGAAACCGAGCTGAAGGAAAGAAAGCTGAGAATCGAAGATGCGCTTAACGCAACGAGAGCTGCGGTTGAGGAAGGTATTGTATCCGGCGGCGGAGTCGCCCTTGTCAATACCATCCCTGCGGTTCAGAAGTATGTGGAAACTCTTACCGGAGACGAAAAGACCGGAGCTTCCATTATCATGAGAGCCCTGGAAGAACCCGTAAGACAGATTGCTGAAAATGCCGGATTTGAAGGCTCCGTAGTCGTAGCTAGAATAAAGGACAGCGAAAAGGGCGTCGGCTTCAATGCTTCCACCGAAGTATATGAAGATATGATCAAGGCCGGTATCGTTGACCCGGCAAAGGTAACCAGATCCGCGCTTCAGAATGCTGCATCCGCATCTGCAATGCTGCTTACAACAGAAGCAGGCGTAGTGGAAATCAAGAAGGACGAACCTCCGATGCCTCCAATGGGCGGAGGAATGGGCGGCATGATGTAAGCCCCGATCCAATCAGAATAAAATGCTTCAGAGCTCCCCGCTTTATGCGGGGAGCTCTTTGCATAAACAGGATGCCGAATCCTGCCCGGTCCGCTTATTTCATGTTGAAAAAAGTCGATGTATGATGTAAAATACTTTAATACAGATTCTATGGGAAATCGTTTAGAGAACCTGTAAACTCCACATAATTATTTTAGCGAGCACTCATTTTTCAACATAGATAGGATAGGCGGACATGTTTTACGAGAAAAGAATTAAAGCACTGATTATTATCTCCCTCTTGCTGATCGAGAGTTTTGTCTGGATCGTCAACGGACCAAACGATTTCTGGACTCTGGGCTTCTTTGACCAATCAGGAGGACAGATATCAGTGGAAAACCCCGAAAGCGGCGGGGAGGAGGAAACCCCTGCGGACGACGGCACGTCTGGCCAAAATGCGGACGAGCCCGGCCTGAATCCGGGAGAAACGGTCGATAACGATGGATATCCCGCTCCAGATAACCGAGACAGGACGGTTGCCCTTGAGGAAGCTGCGGAAAAGGGACTGCTGATTCTCGTCAACAAGGAGAATCCCATTGATAAGGGCTACAAGCCTGATGATCTCACATCGATCCGGTATTATGTCCCGGACCGCTCCGAGACGACCAGATATCTCAGAAGCGAAGCTGCGGAAGCTTTTCACCAGCTGGTGGAAAGGGCGGCTATGGATGGCGTCGAGCTGAAAATGACGACGGCGTATCGGTCCTACGACTTTCAGAAAATCCTCTACGACAGCTATGTGAGCAGAGAGGGGGAAGCTGCGGCGAACAAGTACAGCGCGAAGCCGGGACAAAGCGAGCACCAGACGGGATTGGCCGCCGACGTCTCGTCTCCCAGTGTGGATTACCAGCTTTCCAATGATTACGGAAGGACTGCGGAAGGAAAGTGGCTTGCGGAAAACGCTCACCGTTTCGGGTTTATTATCCGTTTTCCGGAGGGCAAGGAAGAGATCACCGGTTACCAGTATGAGCCCTGGCATATCCGGTACGTGGGGCGGGCCGCCGCAAAGGAAATCTATGAGCGAAACCTGACGCTGGAGGAATTTTTGCTGCTTAACGGGATCGAATGATAAGGTTCCCTTGATTTTCCTGTGAAAAAGATTGAGAAAGCCCACCGATGGGAATATAATCAAAGAAATCAATTTTAGATTAATAATACATGTTTAATATAGGATAGAATGATAGGAGGATGATCGAAATGGCTTATTTTTTTAAAGAGCCGTCCCGCACCTTTAATGAATACCTGCTGGTACCAGGGTATTCCTCGAAAGAGTGCAAGATGGAGAATGTGAGTTTAAAAACCCCGGTTGTAAAGTTTAAAAGAGGAGAAGAATCGGAAATTACCATGAATATTCCACTGGTGTCTGCGATTATGCAGTCGGTATCCGACGATAAGCTGGCAATCGCACTGGCAAAGGAAGGTGGAATTTCGTTTATTTTTGCCTCACAACCAATCGAGAGCCAGGCGGCTATGGTAAGAAGGGTGAAAAGCCATAAGGCGGGCTTTGTCCGCAGCGATTCCAATCTCAGACCGGACCAGACCCTGAAGGACATTCTGGCTCTGAAGGAAAGAACAGGCCATTCCACCTTGGCGGTCACCGATGACGGAACGGCTGACGGAAAGATTCTGGGAATCGTCACAAGCAGGGATTACCGGATCAGCAGAATGTCCCTGGACACCAAGGTTGCGGACATCATGACCCCGTTTTCCTCCCTGGTATACGCCAATGAGGGAATCACGCTTTCAGAAGCCAACGACATGCTCTGGGATCATAAGCTCAACGCACTCCCGATTATCGATAAAAACCAAAGACTTGTCTATTTCGTGTTCCGAAAGGATTACGATTCCCATAAAGCAAATCCGAATGAACTGCTGGATGCCGGTAAAAGATATATGGTGGGAGCCGGAGTCAATACCAGGGACTACGAGGAGAGAATTCCCGCATTGGTAGACGCAGGCGCGGACGTACTCTGCATTGACTCCTCTGAAGGCTATTCCGAATGGCAGAAGGAGACCATCGCGTTTGTAAGAAAAAATTACGGAGAAAAGGTTAAGATCGGAGCAGGCAATGTGATCGACAAGGACGGCTTCCTGTTTCTTGCGGAATCCGGAGCGGACTTTGTCAAGGTGGGAATCGGAGGAGGCTCCATCTGCATCACCAGAGAGCAGAAGGGCATCGGACGGGGCCAGGCGACGGCGGTTATCGAGGTTGCGGAAGCCAGAAACGAATATTACGAAAAGACCGGAATTTACATTCCGATCTGCTCTGATGGAGGTATCGTATACGATTACCATATGACCCTGGCGCTTGCCATGGGAGCCGATTTCCTGATGCTCGGACGATATTTCGCGCGTTTCGATGAAAGCCCCACCAACAAGCTTAACATTAACGGGAATTATGTAAAGGAATATTGGGGTGAAGGCTCCAACAGGGCGAGAAACTGGCAGCGCTACGATTTGGGAGGCGACGGAAAGCTTTCCTTTGAAGAGGGAGTGGATTCCTATGTGCCCTATGCCGGTTCTCTCAAGGACAACGTGACGCTTTCCCTGAGCAAGGTGAAATCCACCATGTGCAACTGCGGCGTTCTCACCATTCCTGAGCTGCAGAAGAACACAAAGCTTACCCTGGTATCAGCCACAAGCATAGTGGAAGGCGGAGCCCACGACGTTATCCTGAAGGAGACGGCCTCCAGCCAGATAAGATAGAAGGATCATCAGTAACGATATTGGAAAGGAACAAAGAATGGATTTTAATGGTATTTTAGTGGTTGACTTCGGAGGTCAGTACAATCAGCTGATCGCACGCAGAGTCAGAGAAGCCAATGTGTATTGCGAAATCGTGCCTTACTCCAAATGCCTGGAAAGAGTAAGAGAAAGCAGGCCCATGGGAATCATTTTCACCGGCGGACCGGCCAGCGTTTATGAGGAAGGCGCGCCGACCCTGTCCAAAGAGCTTTTCGAGATGGGCATTCCCATCCTGGGAATCTGTTACGGAGCCCAACTGATGGCTCATGTTCTGGGCGGTCAGGTGCTGAGCCCGGATTACAAGGAATACGGAAGAGTGAAGCTCATGCACGGCAGCAGCGCGGAAAACAGAGAATGCAGCAGCCTGCTTTTTAAGGATATTGAAGATGAGAGCATCTGCTGGATGAGCCATACGGACTATATCAAGCAGGTTCCGGAAGGCTTTGTGGTATCTTCCTTTACCGACAACTGCCCCACCGCGTCCATGGAACACGTGGAGAAAAAGCTCTACGCCGTCCAGTTCCATCCGGAGGTGCACCATACCCCCTTCGGTCAGGACCTTCTGAAGAACTTCCTGTACCATGTCTGCGGCTGTGAACCAACCTGGACCATGGCCAACTTTGCCAAGACCAAAATCGAAGAGATCAGAAAGATCGTCGGCGACAAAAAGGTGCTTTGCGCCCTTTCCGGCGGTGTGGACTCCTCCGTTGCAGCGGTACTGGTTCATAAGGCCATCGGCGACAATCTGACCTGCATCTTCGTGGATCACGGCCTGCTCCGCAAGAACGAAGGGGATCAGGTTATGGAGGTTTACGGCAAGCAGTTCCATATGAAGATCAAAAGGGTCAACGCTCAGGAACAGTTTCTCAGCAAGCTGGCCGGTGTTTCCGACCCCGAGACAAAGAGAAAGATCATCGGCACGGAATTTATCCGTGTGTTTGAGGAAGAATCCAAGAAGCTCTATGAAGAGGAGGGCGGCATCGACTTCCTGCTTCAGGGAACTATTTATCCTGACGTAGTCGAAAGCGGTACCGGCGAAGCGGCAGTCATAAAAAGCCACCACAACGTTGGCGGCCTGCCGGAGGATATGAAGCTGGAGCTTTTGGAACCCCTGAGACTTCTTTTCAAGGATGAGGTCAGAAAGGTGGGCGAGGAGATCGGTATTGCTCCCGAGCTCGTCTGGCGTCAGCCGTTTCCGGGTCCCGGACTTGCCATCCGCTGCATCGGCGACATTACCGAGGAGAAGCTCCATATCATCCGCGAATCCGACTGGATCCTTCGTGAGGAAATTAAAAATGCCGGCCTTGAGCGTGAAATCTGGCAGTACTTCACCGTACTCCCCAACATCCGCAGCGTAGGCGTCATGGGCGACTTCCGGACGTATGACTACACCGTCGGTATCCGGGCCGTCACCTCCGTAGACGGCATGACCTCCGACTGGGCAAGGATCCCCTACGATGTGCTGGAGAAGATAAGCAACCGGATCGTAAACGAGGTCAAGGGAGTCAATCGTATCGTTTATGATATTACTTCGAAACCACCGTCAACGATTGAGTGGGAATAAAGGCTTGTTAAAATTCCGCATTACTGCGCTTTGACTTCCTCGTACTCAGTCACATACGATGGTGTATGCTCCTGTCGTACTCGGTCGCCAAAGCTGTGTACTGCGAAATTTTTCCTGCGCCTTGAGAGTGCAGTGTCTGGCATGACGAAAAAATTCCGGCGTTCCACTGTTTGATTTTCCCATTTGCGTATTATATTATATAGGAGGAAAAGTAAATATATGCGGTGAGCAAGGGAAGAATCAAGATAGAATAGAATATGGTATAATTGCATAAATGATGTTTCTCTGCAAACCGGTAAAGAAGAATTCTCTACCGGTTTCTTTATTGAGTCGAGCAAAATAGCTATAAAATAAAGCGATACACAGCAATCGCAGTGAACGGCAAAGGAGGAAACAAAATGGAGGCCAGTCAGTATAAGGCAGTCAAAGAAAAAGAAATGGAATATGCTGTGAAAAGGGTGGAAGATATCAAAAACAAGAGCTTGGGGCCTCCGAGCTGGGGCAGCTGATCAAGGAAGCGGAAGTTGAGTGTATCATCTATACCCATAAGTACGAAGCGATCTTCCAGGATGCCATGAGCATCATCCTGTTTACCTCAGGGACAACAGGGATCGCCAAGGGAGTTATGCTTTCTCACGGCAACCTCGTGGAGGAAATCATGGCGTCGCCCACGATGCTGGAGGTTTTTCCGAAGGATGTGTTTTTCTCTGTGCTCCCGCTTCATCATACCTATGAATGCGTCTGTGGTTTTCTGATGCCGCTGTATCTCGGCGCTTCCATCGCGTATTGCGAAGGCTTGAAATATATAGTCAAGAATCTGTCGGAAGCGAGACCGACCATGTTCCTGTGCGTGCCGCTGATCGTCGAAAGTCTACATAAAAAGATCTGGCAGAATGCTAAAAAATCCGGTAAGGCCGATACCTTGAGACGAATGATCGCAATGAATAAGAAGATGAAGAAGATCGGAATTGATCTTGCGCCCATCTTCTTCAAGAAGATCCACGCACTGTTCGGCGGAAGAATGAGGATAATCATCTGCGGCGGCGCAGCCATCGATCCTGATATCCTGCAAGGAATCCGGGATTTCGGTATCAATGCGGTACAGGGCTACGGACTGACCGAATGTGCGCCGATCTGCGCCCTGAACCCTGATAAATACCCGAAGAATGATGCTGCCGGATATCCGCCGCCGGGCTTTGAACTGAAGATTCATAATCCGGATCCGGAAACGGGTATCGGGGAGATCTGTACCAAAGGCGGCAATGTCATGCTGGGCTACTATAAAAACCCCGAAGCGACTGCGGAGGTCATTCGGGACGGCTGGTTCCATACAGGAGATATCGGATACCTTGATGAGGATAATTATGTTCATATTACCGGAAGGATTAAAAATGTCATCATCACTAAGAATGGAAAAAACGTATATCCGGAAGAAATTGAAAACTATCTTGCAAGAATTCCTTATGTGAATGAAAGCCTTGTATGGGGTAAGGAAAGCGAGGAAACCGGATCCGGAAGATCGACGTGCGGAAAGAGGAGTTTGAAAAGACGACAGGGAAGAAGAACAAGCGATTTGCCGATTCCAACAAGGGAATCGAATAAACGATTCTGGTGGGAATAAAGAATATTTTGTATGACTGATTAAATAACATAGGCGGCCCAGCAGGGTCGCCTATTTGTTCGACCATATTTTTCTTTGGATCACCCCAATACTTGAAACAGATCCGTCTTACTGATTTTGACGTAAAGCTGCCTACGACGCCTGCATCTCTCTTGCCTTCTGAGATACATATTTGATCGGCTCTTTGATCGGCTTGTTTTTCAACGCCTTCTTCATGGATATCAGAACGACAACCACGATTACGATCATGATCGGAAGAATGATGACGTTCTGAATAAATCCTGCAAGGAAGAAGCCCACAAGCGCGAATCCCCCGGTAAACAGCGCGTAAGGAAGCTGTGTCATAACGTGTGTCATGAAGTCTACCTGAGCTGCCGTTGAGGACATGATAGCGGTCTCGGAAATCGGTGAACAGTGATCACCGGTAACAGCCCCTGCCAGTGTAGCGGAAAGAGTAATGATTGCAAGAGGATCAGCTACTGAATTTCCGAACATAGCTAGCGAAATCGGGATAAGGATACCGAAGGTTCCCCAGGAGGTTCCGGTTGCAAAGGATACGAAAGCGCCGAGAATGTACATAATAGCGGGAAGAAACATCATCGGGAAAGCGCTGTTTGCGAATGTGTCTGAGACAAAAACGCTTACACCGAGGCTTTCACGGCAAATTCCCTCGATCCCCCAGGAGAATGTCAGGATGAGCAAGGCGGGGGTCATGGCAATAGCCCCGTTCGGAATTGCTTCCGTAAACTGGGCAATGGTTATGACTCTGCGAATGAAATAATAGATGATGGTAAATGCCAGAGCGATGAGACCGCCGATAGGCAATCCAACGAATGCGTCACAAGCGCTGAACGCTTCGATGAAACCGGCTCCTTCAAGGATGCCGCCTGTATAAACCAGACCGAAAATGCAGGCTCCGATCAAGACTATGACCGGAAGTACCATGTCGAGTACTCTTCCGTCAGGATTTGAGTCAACTGCCTTGGATGCAGCGTATAGATCTCCTGTTCCGCCGTAAATATCGCCTTTTTGTTCGGCAAGATATTCGTATGTCCGCATGGGTCCAAAGTTAAAGTTGATAATAGCCAGTGTGAACAGCATGCAAAGGGTTAAAATCGCATAGAAATTATAAGGGATGCACTTAATAAAAAGTAAAAATCCGTCGGCATCCACTTCGGGAGGAACATAAGACGCAACGGCTGCCGCCCACGATGAGACCGGCGCAATGATGCATATTGGGGCCGATGTGCAGTCTACATTGTAGGCAAGCCTTGCACGGCTGACCTTGTGAGCGTCTGTTACAGGTCTCATAATATTGCCTGTGGTAAGCGCATTAAAGTAGTCGTCAATGACAAAGAACAGTCCCAACAGTGTGGTGCTGATAAGCGCTGTCCTTTTGCTTTTCACATGCTGATATGCCCAGTCGCCGAAAGCGGTGGTGCAACCCGAGGCCTGGAATAATGCCACAATGATGCCCAGGCAAACAATAAAGATGATGATGCCGCCATTGTCACCCAGTCTGCTGCTTATGATCGCGATCGTTTGATCAAGCATACCGAGGAAATTAAAGTTTGCATACATCAGGGAACCCACAAGGATACCGATAAACAGTGCGGAATACACCTCTCTGAATATGAGCGCCAGCACAATGGTGATAATGGGAGGCAGCAAGGCCCATCCAGTACCGTAGAACATACTGGAATCATCAACTTCGTCGTCGCCGGCAAAGACGCCTGCTGTGGAGAGCAACACCAGAAGCATCAAGATTCCGCAAAGAAAAATAAGTTTCTTCCTTCTTGATATTGGTTTCATAAAACCACCCTTTTGTCCTTCCTTACATATAATAAAATGCTTTCGAGTAATACTAATATTACTGCATTATATCGGATATTTTGCCCAAAGATGGCAGAGGTATGCATTGCTTGCGTTTCATGAGTATGCGTGTTATACTTCTAAAACAATGACTTTAGCTGATAAAAAATCGGGAGGAAAACGAATGAAAAAAGAACTGCTATTGGTTTTGGATTTTGGGGCACACAATAATCAGCAGGTTGCCAAAATAGCAAGAGCCGCCAACGTATACTGTGAAGTGAAGCAGTACAATACCGGCTTGGATAAAATAAAAGAGATGGACCCAAAGGGGCTTATCTTTATTGGTGAGGAGGAAGCGACCGAACCGGATACATCTGATAAGGCGAAGGCATTGAAGAGGTTGGGAATTCCTGTTCTGGAGTCGGGAAACCAAAAAGAGGAGGAGCAGGTCAAAGCTTTTATTTTCGATCAGTGCGGATTCTCCGGAAATTGGACGATTCAGGCCTTTATCGATGATATGGTGGAACAGATAAAAACTCGGGTTGGAGACAGGAAAGTGCTGTGCGCCCTTTCCGGCGGGGTGGACAGCTCTGTTTCGGCGGCACTGGTGCACAGAGCGGTCGGGGATCAACTGACCTGTGTGTTTGTAAACCATGGACTGATGAGAAAAGGCGAACCGGAGCAGGTTGCTGAAATCTTCGGGAAACAATTCAACATGAAGCTGATCTCGGTGGATGCCGTAGATCGGTTTTTAGACAAGCTCGCGGGAGTCGATGATCCGGAGCAGAAGCGGAAGATCATAGGAGAGGAATTCATCCGTGTGTTTGAAGAAGAATCCCGAAAGCTGGGCAGGATGGATTTTCTGGTTCAGGGAACCATTTATCCCGATATCATAGAAAGTGTTTCGAATAAAGGTGTTGTTAAGTCCCATCACAACGTGGGGGGCTTACCTGAGGATATCGATTTTGAACTTCTTGAGCCTTTGAAATGGCTTTTCAAGGATGAGGTGAGACAGGTCGGAGAAGCTCTTGGCATTCCACACGACCAGGTGTGGAGACAGCCTTTCCCGGGCCCCGGCCTCGGAGTCAGGGTTGTGGGTGCGATCACCAGAGAAAAGCTTGCGTATGTTCGGGAGTCTGACGCAATACTGCGGGAGGAAATCAAAAACGCAGGACTGGAAGAAAGCATATGGCAGTATTTCACCGTCTGCCCGGGATGCAAAAGCGTAGGCGTAAAGGACGGCAAGAGAACCTATGAACAGGCGATTGCAATCAGAGCGATCCTGAGCAGCGATGCGATGACTGCGGAAATTGCGGAACTTCCTTATCCGCTGCTTAGAAAGATCGCCACAAGAATCGTGGCGGAAGTGGACGGAGTGAATCGGGTTATGTATGATATAACGCCGAAACCCCCGTCAACGATCGAGTGGGAGTGAGAAAAAAATAGCAAATTAGTACTCAAATCAGAACCGATGAGTACTAATTTTTTTACCAGACAATCAAAAGACGGTTGAATTCACATTTTAATGGTCGATTATTTCCCGCGGTTTTTGCGAGAACCTGATCGAAACAAGCCGAAATAGCCATGTTGGAATTTGTATTTTTTTATACATCCGGCATGGCCTTTTGTTTTTTTGTTAGGAAGTGTTCCGGACACGCGACAAATGTTGGAAAATGATGGAAAATTCAATCTTGCGGCTATAAATATTTTAGCTTATTATGGCGATATTCAAAACCGGAGAAATGGGTTTGGTAAAACGGATACAAAACAAATCATCGTAATTGTAACTGTTTCTATTTGTAATGATTGTAACAACGCTCGCTGAAAAGTTTTACAGAAAAGGAGAGCGTTTTTTATTACTCCAAAACATACGAAAGGAAGGATTCAATTACAATGTGTAAAAACTGGACAAGCAAAAGAATAGTTAAAAAAATCGGGAGTTATGTTTTAAGTGCCTTATTGATTATGGCATCCATTGCTGCCTGCCCGATCCCGGATGTATATGCCGATACAACGACAAACTATCTGGTATTTACTTCTGATGTCCATGACAAAACATCTGACCTGAGAAGCTGGCTTCAAAAAATTCCTCAAACGCCGGATTATGTAATATTCGGGGGAGACTACAGCTATAGCGGGCAAACTACGCCTCAAAGCTGTGCCAATATCGTCAGTGAAGTTTTCCCCGGGGTTACTTCAATACTGGGAAAGGGCAACCATGATTCAGGGTCCGGACATGCTGAGGGTTTGGCCGTAAATACCGACAATTACGCGATATACGCAGTGGATAGCACAGGCACGGGGGGAGATGTCAATGGCAATTATACAACCAGTGATCTGAATGCTCTGGAAACAGCGCTTGAGTCCATTGATTCCGATAAGCCGGTTTTTGTGATTGCCCATCATCCGATTCATTACTACGGCAGCAGAACCACGACCAATGCTTCGGCGATGATCGACCTGCTGAATGATTATAGCAACGTGGTTTTCCTGTGGGGACACAATCACTCGGTCAGTGATCCCAATTACGGTACCGTAAAATTTGCCGGGGATGAGATTCAGTATACAAGCTCAACCAGCAACAAAAAAGAAATCAATTTCACATATGCCAACTTAGGCTGTATGTATACGGATAGTAACGGCGCCTACGGACTATTTGCAGAAATTATAAACGACGGAAACGAGACGACAATAAAGTTTAATTACAAGAACCTGAGCGGCACCACGGTTTCCACCTATACTCTGGGAACTGCAGTGGACCCGACAACGCCAACGGAAAAGTCCTACGAGCTGGCAAGTTCGATTGAGAGCGGAGCCAAATATGTCATCGTGGCCAGGGGCGCGGCTGATGTCGCCCTGACAAAAACGACTTACACCAGCGGAAGCACGAACTACCTTGCCGGTCAGGCGGTAACGGTTTCGGGCAGCGCTCTGGTTCCTGAGGGAATCACAAACGATATGATCTGGACCTTCACCTCGGATGGAAATGGATACGATGTGGTGAACGGAGGCAGCTATCTGCAGCGTCCCAGCAGCGGCCAGGGAAGCGCAGGTCTGTTGATCAGCGGAACGGAAGGATCCTCCTCCTACTCGGACTGGATCTACAATGATTCCGATCATAAATTCTATATAGAATCCAGCGGCAGCGGAAACAAATACAACATCTATCTTGCCGGAGACAGCCCCTACTATTTTTCCAACTCAAAGGATGAAAGCAGCAGCATCTATCTCTACAAGCTGACGGAAGCTTCGGGCAATCCACCTGTGACAACGGTCAAGTCCTACGAGCTGGCGAGTACGATCGAGAACGGAGCCAAATATGTCATCGTGGCCAGAGGCGACGCGGATGTGGCCCTGACAAAAACGGCTTACACCAGCGGAAGCACGAACTACCTGGCCGGTCAGGCGGTAACGGTTTCGGGCAGCGCGCTGGCTCCTGAGGGAATCACAAACGATATGATCTGGACCTTCACCATGGACGAAAAGGGCTACGATGTGACGAACGGAGGAAGCTATCTGATGCGTCCTCGCGGCGGCCAGGGAAGCGCAGGTCTGGTGATCAGCGGAACGGAAGAAGACTCGAATTACTCAGACTGGATCTATAACAATTCCGATCACAAGCTCTATATTGAATCCAGCAACAGCGGAAGCATATACAATCTTTATCTTGCCGGAAGCAGCCCCTACTATTTTACCAACTCAAAGGACGAAAGCAGCAGCATCTATCTCTACAAGCTGACGGAAACCTCCGACAATCAACCGCCTGTAGTCACGGTCAAGTCCTACGAGCTGGCAAGTTCGATTGAGAGCGGAGCCAAATATGTCATCGTGGCCAGAGGCGACGCGGATGTGGCCCTGACAAAAACGACTTACACCAGCGGAAGCACGAACTACCTTGCCGGTCAGGCGGTAACGGTTTCGGGCAGCGCTCTGGTTCCTGAGGGAATCACAAACGATATGATCTGGACCTTTACCATGGACGAAAAGGGCTACGATGTAACGAACGGAGGCAGCTATCTGCAGCGTCCCAGCAGCGGCCAGGGAAGCGCAGGTCTGGTGGTCAGCGGAACGGAAGAAGACTCCAATTACTCGGACTGGATCTATAATGATTCTGATCATAAGCTCTATATTGAATCCAGCAACAGCGGAAGTATATACAATCTCTATCTTGCCGGAAGCGATCCCTATTATTTCACCAACTCAAAGGACGAAAGCAGCAGCATCTATCTCTACAAGCTGACGGAAACCGCCATTGAGGGCTATACGGTTGAATATAACGGAAACGGCAGCACCGGAGGATCCGTCCCCGTTGACAATAAAGGCTATAGGAACGGGGATAAGGTTACCGTTCTGGGCAACACTGGGGGACTGACACTGAGCGGCTATACCTTTGCAGGATGGAACACCACCGCCAACGGCAGCGGAACAGCATATTCCCCCGGAAGCAACTTTACAATGGGCACTTCCAATGTAATCCTCTATGCCCAGTGGAACAAAAACAGCGGCAAGAAGAAAAGCCGAAGCAGCAAGGACGATAATATTATAACGCCATTCAAGGATGTCGATGAGGAGCATTGGGCCTTGGAGAGCATTGCATGGGCATGGAATAAAGGCTTTATGAACGGTATTTCTGATTCACTCTTTGACCCCAACGGAAAAGTGACAAGAGCAATGTTTGTGACCGTCATGTATCGCCTCAACGGAACTACGGAAAGCGGCATTACAATCGATTTCCATGATGTGGCGAGGGGACAGTGGTACACGGACGCAGTGGCTTGGGCAGCTGAAAACGGAATTGTAACAGGATATCCCGACGGCAATTTCGGAGTCAATGATTTTATTACCAGGGAGCAGATCAGCGTGATGATATATCGATATATGCTCAAATTTGATGACGAAACGGTTGATCTGTCCCGGACTTCCATAGGTTACAACGATAAGGAACAGATTTCGGACTGGGCAAAGGACGCGATTAAATTCTGTTATTTGACGGGTATGATGAGGGGCAAAAACGGCTTCTATTTTGACCCGCAGGGCAAGGCTACCAGAGCGGAAACTGCCGCGATCATCAAGCGAATAAGTGAGTATTGAGCAAAACCCCTTGATTGACTCCTCAGTTTTTGATAATATACTATTATAAAAATAAATATTAAAATGTTTTATAGGGTTCCGCAGTCATAAATTCAGACTGGACTGGTCCGAGATAAGACGTGCGGTTTTACCGCATACACGGAAGGATAAAAGCCTGGGAGATATTTTCTATATCCCCCGGGCTTTTTTTATTCTGTCATCTCTGCTTTTTCGGAGCCTAATAAAACTGTCAATTTATCATTAAGGGAGGAGCATCGAGATTATGCAATGGATTTTTTTGATTACAGCAGGTCTTTTTGAAGTTTGGTGGGCTGTGGGACTCAAGTTTTCCCAGGGATTTTCAAAACTAACGCCCAGCATACTTACCGTACTTGGCATGATCGCCAGTTTTTATTTTCTGGCTTTGGCCCTGAAAAACCTGCCGCTGGGAACCGCCTATGCGATCTGGACCGGGATCGGCACGGTCGGTACGGTTGTTCTTGGCATCTTCCTTTTCAAGGAACAAGTCAACCCTGCCAGACTGATCTTTATCAGCCTGATCATCATTGGGATTGTTGGATTGAAAATAACATCTGCGGGTAGATAAAACCAAGCGTTGTTGTTGCAGCGGCGAAAAATATGATAAATCTACGGGGTTCCATATTATTAATTCCAGAAAGTGGTATAATAATATCAACTGATTAAATAAAAGGGGAGGATTTTGAATATGAAGGACAAAGGGGGGATCATCATGAGGTCGAACAATAAATCGTTAATTTTTCTGGGAACCTATCTGGCTGTGGGCGTAGCATTTTTAGCATATTGTGCGAGATTTTTCACGTTCGGGAAGAGCGGCTGCTGTTCCGGGACCGAAGATGATAAATAATAAGGGGAATTCGAATGGGAGCAAGTATTTTTCAGGTTGCAGGTCCGGTCATGATCGGACCTTCCAGTTCCCATACGGCGGGAGCGGCAAGACTGGCGAGGATCGCCGCAAAACTGGCGGACGATTTTGATTTTGTATCCTTCGGCCTTCACGGCTCCTTTGCCAAAACGGGCAAGGGCCATGGGACGGACAAAGCGCTATTGGCCGGTGTAATGGGAATCCGGGAGGATGACGAAGCCATCGCCCAGGCCTATTCCATCGCGGACAAAGCGAACCTCGGCTATGAATTCCATGAGGTGGAGCTGCCCGAAATCCATGAAAATTCCGTTCGCATCTCATTCTATAGAAATGGTGAGCTTCTTTGCAAGGTGGACGGATCGTCCCTGGGAGGCGGAGCGGTTCAAATCAGCCGGATAGACGGCTACGACGTGGAGGTGTCGGGCAATCTGCCGACGCTTTTTATCCGCCAGCAGGACAAGCGGGGGGTCTTAAGCCATATCACGACGGTTCTTGCGGAAAACGGCATTAATATCGCAACGATGAAAGTCAGCAGGAAAAGCCGCAGCGAGGAAGCCACCTGCGTCATTGAAGTGGACGATGTGATCGGGGAAGATATCTTGAAAAAAATAGAAAGCAACCCGGATATTTATGCGGTTAAATTTATCCAATTGTAACCCGGATAGGAGGAATCACGATGTATCACAGCTGCAGGCAGCTGCTTGAAATGGCGGAGGCGCGCAAGGTGCCGATCCATGAAATCGTCATCGAAAATGAAATGAAACACAGTGATGTGGACAGGGCTTTTGTTCTGGAAAACATGAAAGCCCGCTACGAAATCATGAAGGCTTCCACAGAACGAGCACTGAAGCAGCCCTTGCCCACAGAAGGAAGCCTGATTACAGGAATTGCCTCGGTTCAGTACCGGTATTCCCAATCCGGTGATACCTTGTGCGGAGGATTCATAAATACCGTTATGGCCAGGGCCTTATCCTGCAGTGAGGTAAACGCAGCCATGGGAAAAATCTGCGCCATGCCCACCGCGGGTTCCTGCGGCATTGTTCCGGCCGTACTGATTTCAGTAGGCGAAAAATGCGGAAAAACAGAGGATGATGTGATTAAGGCTCTGATCACCGCATCTGGCATCGGGGCTGTTGTCGTGGAGAACGCAACGGTTGCAGGCTCAGAGGGAGGCTGTCAGGCGGAGTGCGGCGTCGCTGGCGCAATGGCGGCTGCGGGTGCGGTGGAATTGAAGGGGGGAACTCCGGCTATGTCCATGGAAGCCTTTTCCCTGGCGTTGATCAATATCATGGGGCTGGTCTGCGATCCGGTGGCGGGGCTGGTCCAGATCCCTTGCGCCCAGAGAAATGCCTCACAGGCGGTAAACGCGCTGCTCAGCGCGGACATGGCGCTGGGCGGGCATAAATTTCAGATCCCCACAGATGAAATCATCGACGCGATGTATAAGGTTGGGAAGCTGCTGCCGGTTCAGCTGAGAGAAACAGCCATGGGCGGGATTGCGGCGACGAAAACGGGAATGGAGCTAGCCGATACTCAAAGCAAGAAAAATACTGTATAATTCATGAAATAACTTGACATAAAAATAACAATGGTTATACTAAAAATAATAATAAATTGCCAATGACATAACTAAGAAGTTACCAAAAGGAGGTTAAAGATGTCAATTCGAAAAAAACTGGGGATCGACTATGGAGATATCAACCCCATAAACAGCAGGGAAGACAGGATCCAGTATATTAACTTTAAATTGGCATCCCTAGGTCTGCCTATTTATCGTTCCGAGAAAGATCAGGATGAAACCGACACCTATTTCATCGATCTTGTTGAAGATATTATCAAGGATTATAAAGAGAAGAAAAGAATGGTCGATGTCAACGAGGTGGGCATTTACAAGCGAATCAATGAATTCTTCGAAAATTATTTCGGCGACAGTGAAAATCCTCCCAAGGTTGTGAGTGATTCCCTCACTCTGGACCATTATGGCCTGGCCAGGGAAATGTCGCTGCCTCCGGACAGCAATACTTTCAGCAATGAATATATCAACAGCTACCGCATCAAGCAGGGCGTGCTGCACAATCCCCGAAACGACAGGCGCACCACCGAGGGCTCCTTTCATATCGTGGAGGGGGGTCTTCCCATACCATATGACAAGAAGGCTGTGCCCAAGGAGGCTTTTGTAAGGCTCTATCGGGAGGCCATCAATCCGCCCGAGGATCTGAAGCTCCTGCCCTTTACCATGAATCAGCCGGAGAAGGCAAAAACCTTTGTTTCCCTGATGATCAAACCTTTGGTTTCGCCGAGAGTGCCCGGTGTGCTGGATGAAAAGAGAGCCGAAGTGCTCTTCGTAGCTCCGGGAAGCTTTGTATCCAATCTGGATTTCATCGAATCGGTCTTCGGAAATATGGGTGATCCCAGCTTCCACAGCAATGATTCCGGTCTGGATGTGAACAAATGGTCCGGGCATACCGGTTATATCCTGCTGGCGCCTCATCTGGCTAAAATGAGAAAAATCGATCTGGGACTGCCCCATTTCGACAACGCGACGGAACGGCAGCGTCGGGACGGGATGTGCTACAAGGATGAGAACGAACTGTACAACGACGGAAACGCCTTCAAGCTCACCTGCAGGGATAAGAGCGGCGTGGCGGTAACTCTCATAGCCGACAACTACTATGGTTATTCCAAAAAAGAGATCAAAACACAAATCAGCTTTGCCGCCAACCTTTATGGAAACGTAGAAGAAGAGCATGCCGGAGGCACCGTCGCATATCCTCAAAGGAACCTTGGAGTTCATTACAATGCAAGCGAAGACGCGAGTCTGGAGGGATACTGCTTTGACGAGGTGATTGAAAAATACGGGGCGCTGATGGATCTGCAGGAGGATCATTACGGAATCGACAAGCAGAACAGCCAAATCATCTATCTGCCCGAGAACATCAGAATCGATCTTTATAAAAACGAAATAAAATGGGATTACAAGGATCAGACAAGGCAGCTGAAGCTGCTGCCGGGCTACTACTATATCCTGCCCAACGGGGAAAAGATTTATCTTGACAAGCATCCGGAAGCTCCCATGTGGAAGCTGGTTGCAACCGAAGCGGAAGGCACCTTCTGCCACAAGCCATGCACCGTTTCGGGAGGAGGAAAGTCAGAGATCTCTAAATCCATCAGCAATTCCATCATTTATGGAACCTATCATGTCAATGATCTTGAAAAGGACCTTGACCATGTGGAGGAGATTCTCAATTTCGATTACCGTCACCGCTGGAAGGACGATCCGGACAGAACCAGACCGGCCAGGCCGATCCTGTCCATCGACAGGACCCTTGGTTCCGTGATCAAGCTGCTGACTCCTTCTCCCCTTTATACGGATGAATACAACGCCTATATTGAGGCGATCCCAAACCATGTAAAGGCGCTGGTCTTCATGGTGAAGAGATTCTATCGTCAGTCCTGGGGAAACGACTGGAGAAAGCATTTCTCCGTAGATTTCATCAACGGAAAACCAGGAAACGAACTGAAATTCGACGGCCGGAAAATCAGACCCAGCTATCTGAGGGTAGGATTCCGGGACGACAAGGCATGGAGAATCTTCAAGCTGCGTATGGATTTCATGCCCAGTGAGAAAATACAGATGGAGGATGACATTACCGCTTCTGTCCTGGTTCCTGCCGACCAGCTGAAAAACGTCAATCCCAATTATACCAACAGCAGCTTTAAATTTGTCGCCAACTGTGAGTATCGCTTCTTCCAGAGGCCGGATGACGCGATCCATAAGGGATACGATCTTCAGGCGGAGAGGGATTTGTCCAGCAACAATTTGTTTGCGACCAATTACCAACCCTTGACCAAGTCGGATGTGGAAGATCTGAAAAATGACGTAATGGGCTATATCGCCTATACGGAGCCGGTGAGAAAACATATAGAATCATTTCTGGACTGCAGCTGCACCGATGAATACTGCGTGGTTTCCTCCGAACCAAGGATCGTGGACGGAGCCCGCACTAAGAATCCCAGATACCTGGAGCATCGATCGGATTTCATGAATCCGATGAAGCTCTATATGGCGGAGGTCGGGGAACGGTTTGCAAGAAGAATACCGCTGGATCAACCGGTTCTGATGCCTGTCCACGCCATATTGCCGGGACGGAGGAACAATCCCCCGAGCGTGGAAAATGGAAAGAAGGTACCGCCCCTCAGCGTATACAACCCGATTCATTATCAGGAGCTGCCGGAACTGTTCATGGACCTGATCAGCAGTTTGACGGGAAAATCTCCATCGACAACCGGGGCAGGGTCGGAAGGCGCCCTCACGAAAGGCCCCTTCAATATGCTTCTGCCGGTCTATGACCTGAACAGCGCGCTTCTGTCCTACGTATTGGGCGATTATCATGTATTTACCACGCCGGCGGGTCATATTGGACCCAGTCTCAAGGTGGACCATGACATCTCCATGCTGGTGCCGGAAATCTGGTCCAGACTGAAGGAAGCGGATCGGAATCCGGAGAAGCTCATCCGGGAAGGCTCGCTGGAAAAGGTGGAGGATTTTGAGTACAACGGAGTGCATATTCCCGCAAGCAGGCTTGGCTACCGCATGACCAACGTATTCTGCTATAAATATCTCGGAAAGATCTTCGACGAGCCCCAATCCATTTTCAGCGAGGATATTCTGCAGCCGGAAAAGCAGGATCTCGAGGCCTTTGCAGACGGAGTGCTCAATATTGCCAACGGTCATAAAAAGGCGGCGTTGAACTACTTCCGGGACGGCAGCGTCGAGGACGCCATTCCGCCCATCAAGGCGCTGCTTCATATCATGGCTTACGGGGAATACCAGGGACACACGCTGGAATCCAAAGAGGTGAGAGATCTCTTTAAAAAGGAGACCATCCTGGCGAGCGACTGGTATGCCCAGCGGCTCAAAAACAAGCAGAGTATCGATGTGGAATTGATGAAGAAAAAGATTGCAAATCTGGAGGCCTTCATCGCCAACCCCATCAACGAGTCGGTCATCGAGGA
Organism: Bacillota bacterium; assembly: GCA_023415235.1. Lineage (GTDB taxonomy): Bacteria > Bacillota > Clostridia > Peptostreptococcales > Anaerovoracaceae > Anoxybacterium. The sequence goes on along the minus strand of JAEZLP010000012.1, from coordinate 57,205 downwards.
ATTCCGGTATAAGGAAAGACTGCAAACCGCAAAGGAAACTCTTGCGTATTACGAATCCGACGCCTATCTTGCTTCCCTCAGGGGAACCATCGGCGCAGCGGACGTTGCGGTCAGGTAACGAAAAACCGATTACGGTGAAACAGAGCAATCCATTTCAAAAACTCATATAAAGCGGAAAGATATTTCCAAAATGAAAACGCAGAATTCGAAAAGAACTCTGCGTTTTTATTTTCCATAAGTTACACCTGTTGCACCTGCGCTTATTGCTATTCCGGCGGGCTTACTCTTGAATCCCTGGTATTTTGGGAAGCTGGGACAGGGAGATTTCAAGCTCCTCGTCTGTGGGAATATGATCCGACATGGTTCCTTCCGTGTAGGAGGCATAGGCGGTCATATCGAAATATCCGGTTCCGGTGAGTCCGAACAGAATCGTCTTTGCTTCGCCGGATTCCTTGCATTTCAGCGCCTCGTCGATGGCTGCCCGGATTGCGTGGGAGGATTCCGGCGCCGGCAGGATCGTTTCCAGCTTGGCGAACTGGGTGGCAGCTTCAAATACCTTTGTCTGCTCAACGGCAACCGCTTCCATATATCCGTCATGATAGAGCTTGGAGAGGACCGGAGACATTCCGTGGTATCTCAGACCGCCGGCATGATTGGCTGACGGCTTGAAGTCGCAGCCCAGGGTATACATTTTGGCAAGCGGCGTGATCCGCCCCACATCGCAGAAGTCGTACGCATATCTGCCCCGGGTAAAGGACGGACAGGAGGCCGGTTCCACCGCAACAATCCTCGGATTTGCCTTTCCTGTAAGCTTATCCTGCATGAACGGGGCGATCAGTCCTCCAAGGTTGGAGCCGCCGCCAGCGCAGCCGATGACAATATCGGGATATTCGCCCAGAAGCTCCATAGCCGCCTTGGTTTCCAGTCCGATGATGGACTGGTGCAGCAGCACCTGATTCAGCACGGAGCCGAGAACATACCGGGTATTCTCGGAGGTCACCGCTTTTTCAATGGCTTCGGAGATCGCGCAGCCCAGACTTCCGCCGGAGGTTGGATCGCTCTCCAGAATCTTGCGGCCCACATTGGTGGTGTCGCTGGGACTGGCGATGACGGTGCTGCCGAAGGTTTCCATCACGGCCTTGCGGAACGGCTTCTGCTCATAGGAGACCTTTACCATAAAGACGGTAAGGGGAAGCCCGAAGTAGGCGCAGGCTTCCGAAAGCGCGGTTCCCCATTGGCCTGCTCCCGTTTCCGTGGTCAGGCCGGCCAGGCCCTGCTCCTTTGCGTAGTAGGCCTGCGCGATGGCTGAATTCAGCTTGTGGCTGCCGGAGGTGTTGTTGCCTTCAAACTTAAAATATATTTTTGCCGGGGTATCCAGGGCCTTTTCCAGATTGTAGGCGCGAACCAGAGGAGAAGGTCTGTAAATCCTGTACATCTCCAAAACTTCCTCCGGAATATCTATATAGCGGGTTTTGTGGTCCATTTCCTGCTGCGCCAGCTTCTCACAGAAAACGGGATATAAATCCTCAACCTGGGCGGGCTTCATGGTGCCCGGATTGATGATGGGATCGGGCAGCTCCTTCATATCTGCTCTAAGATTATACCATTGCTTTGGCATCTGCTCCTCTGTCAAATAGAGTCTGTGGGGAATCCTTTTCATATTCATACACTCCTTTCATGTAATAAAAAAAGCTCTTGTTCCAGATTTCTCTGGGACAAAAGCTTAAACTTCTGCGGTACCACCCTGATTGGCGCAAGCGCCCACTCGTTCCATGTACAACTATACACGCTCCCTTGATAACGGGCGGAGATCCCGTCAGGCACTACTGGCAACTGCTTTCGCAGTTGATTTCGTCCTGCCCTCATGAGTCCATTCGGCCTGGTTTCCTTTACCGCTATCCCACCACCAGCGGCTCTCTGTGAAATGAAGCTCCACGCTTACTCTTCTCAATCAACGGTTTGAGTTCTTGTTTTTTAGTAGTATATGCTGTTAAAAACAGGATGTCAAGATAAAATTATTATTTTTTCATCCAGTCTCTTTTAAGAGATTTTTTCTTTTTCAGCCAGCCTTTTTCAAGAGATTTTTTCTTTTTCGTTTGTGTACTTTGATAGAGAATAGTATAATCTATTCGCCGAACTTTAATAATTTTGTAAGAAAATGCAATATCTTTTGTTAAGAAAGTTTTGATATCCTCCTGATATAGGCGGCGGTATCCGCGGTGCCGCAGCGATGGAAAGGGGGAATCAGGTGATTGAGGATAACAAATAGGAGGAATCGGGATGAATATTTTAGTTTGCGATGACGACAGGGAAATCGTAGGGGCAATCGAGGTATATCTGAAGAACGAGGGGTATGGAATTTTCAAGGCCTATGACGGTGTGGAAGCCCTTGATATCGTCCGCAGAGAAGAGATTCATCTGATCCTCATGGATATTATGATGCCGAAGCTGGATGGAATGAGAACCACCATGAAGATCAGGGAGGAAAAGAACATTCCGATCATCATGCTTTCGGCGAAGTCGGAGGATTACGATAAGATTACGGGGCTGAACATGGGCGCGGATGATTACATTACGAAGCCCTTCAATCCGCTGGAGTTGATTGCACGGGTTAAATCACAGCTGCGGCGGTATGTAAGCCTGGGAAGCCTGGAGAAAAAAACAGGGGTGTTTAAATCAGGGGGATTGGTTGTGGATGACGAGGCAAAAACCGTCACGGTAGACGGGGAACAGGTGCCGGTCACTCCCATTGAGTACGGAATTTTAAAGTTATTGACAGAGAATGCCGGCAAGGTGTTTTCCATGGATAAGATTTATGAGGCGGTTTGGAACGAGCCGTCCTTCAATCCGGAGAACACGGTGGCGGTTCATATTCGAAGGATCCGGGAAAAAATTGAGATCAATCCAAAGGATCCGAGATATTTGAAGGTGGTGTGGGGTATTGGATATAAAATTGAAAAACTTTAATCGGAGAAGAATGCTGGACAGAACGGCATTTTTCCTGTGTGTTGTGCTGTTTCTTCTCGCTTTGGCAGGGGGCGCGGCAATTTTCGATCAATCAAGCAGAACCGTTTACGAAGGCGGGATCGACGATCTCCTGTTTTTCGACAGCTACCAAAAGAGCAGCGCATTCCAGATGGAATTTGATCGTCAACTCAACGATATTCTTTATTTGCTCGACCAATACAAAAGCGAGGAATACATCAAGGAAGGGATGACCATTCACGATGATCGGATGGAGGAAGCGCTGAGATCGCTGTATTACGGCGGCTACAACTATTCCGGCAATATGATTATCGAGGGGGAACTGCCGTATCAACGCTACGGCGGCCGGGATTTTGATGAGCCGGGGCTGCGGAAGCAGTTTGCGGAGGATTATTCGGCACAGATCGAGGAAGTAAAAAGACAGATGATTATGGACGACCTGAGAGAATATCAGGCTCTGAAAAAACATTTGGATCAAATAAAAGGCTTTACCTATTTTGCTACGGACGGGACTTACAGCATAACGAACCTCAGCGATAAAACAAATCCCGCCGGTACTGCCATGGTTAACAATGTCAAGAAGAAGGAGTCTTATCTGATTTATGAAAATGATACTCTGACGAAATTTCCTTCTTCCAGCGGCGGAGACAACCGCTTCGCAGAAAATTACGACAGGCATTTGGAGTCAAGGCTGGACGATTATTACAACCCGGATCTGATCGTCTATTTCTCCTTCGGCAAAAGCTTTCTGGATGAGAAGGAAGCCGAATTCAGCCAAGCAAGAGCGGAAATCCTCAGATGGATTCCGATGGTTATCGCTTGTACCGCAGGCGCTCTGATCCTGTTGATTTACCTGCTGGTAATGACGGGGAGAAGAGATGAAGAGGGCAACGTACCGGTTTACTGGGCAGACAGGGTCTTTACCGAGCTGCAGCTTTTGATCATCGGATTTTTGTTCGTAGGCGGCGGATTGATGTTCGGAAAGTTTATGTTGAGCTCGGTTACTTACGGCATCGGCATCGGCGGGGTGATTTACAAAAGCAGCAGCCCTCTCTACCTGTCGATTGCACTGGGTGCTATCGTCGGGCTGTTTTCAGCAGGATTCGGCCTTTGCTTCATCCTTTCCGTCGTAAGAAATATCAAGGCGGGAAGATTTTTGAAAAACTCCCTGACCTACATCATCCTGTCCGCTCTTTGGAAGGGAGTCAGAGAATTCTATCACGGCGGCAGCGTAATGAAAAAGGTGGTGCTGGTGACGCTGGCGGTATGCGTCGCTTCCGCGACCATCGTGCTCGCCCCGGTGGCCGCTGGGCTTGTCATCATTTTCGCGCCCAAGTGGGTCAGGAAGTATGAAGAGATCAAGAAGGGCGTTGAAGAAGTGAAGAACGGCAATCTGACCTATAAGATCAAGGCGGACGGGGAAGGAGAGCTGGACCGGCTGGCCAGAGGCATCAACGAAATCTCCGAGGCGTCCAATGTTGCGGTCCAGAATGAGCTGAAAAATCAGAGATTGAAGACCGATCTCATCTCCAATGTCTCCCATGATCTGAAAACGCCTCTGACTTCCATCATAACCTATATCGATCTTTTGAAGCAGGAAGGACTGGATAGTCCGGATGCTCCGAAATACCTGGAAATTCTGGATCAGAAGAGCATCCGCCTGAAAAAGCTTACGGAGGACCTCTTTGATGCGGCCAAAGCGTCCAGCGGAGCCATCCCGGTCAAGTTTGAACGGGTGGAGATGCTGTCTCTGATCAATCAGGGGCTGGGGGAAATGAGCGATCGGATCGAAGCCTCCAATCTGGAATTCAGGATTAACGCACAGAAGGAAAAATACTATGTCCGGGCCGACGGACAGCTGCTGTGGAGAGTGGTGGAGAACCTGCTGGGAAACGTTCTGAAATATGCCCAGGAGAACTCCCGCGTCTATATCGACCTGAAGGAGCAGAATGGAAAAAACGGAACGATTCCCAATGTGATTATGGAGATGAAAAACATTTCCAGAACGGAGCTCAATATCGACGCTGACGAGCTAATGGAACGCTTCAAGCGGGGAGACGAATCCCGAACCACCGAGGGAAGCGGCCTGGGGCTTGCTATCGCCAAGGATTTGATAAGGCTGCAGAATGGGTGGTTTGAGATAAAAATCGACGGCGATCTTTTCAAGGCCGTTGTTATGCTGGAAGCATACCGGGAAAGCGATGACGAGGACCCGGATCTCAATCAATAAGCAGGAGGTCCGGAACTGCCCGGATCCGGGAAAAAGCAAAATCTCTCAGATTCGACTTTTAAGATGGAAAAAAAGTGGTATAATAGTGTTGTAAAAATTTTCAAAGGAAAAACCAACTATTTCATTCGGAAAGGAGATCAATCAATGGCAGAATATGAATGCACAGTGTGCGGATACATCTACAAAGAGGCCGACGGCTGTGAAGAACAGGGAGTCGCTCCTGGAACCAAATGGGCCGATGTTCCGGACAGCTTCGAATGTCCGCTATGCGGCGCCAGCAAAGAGGATTTTGAACAGAAATAGTCAATGAATGGTCACCCTGTTCCGGGAACAGGGTGATTATTGTATTTAAGCGTAATGATCGGAGCATAATCTGGAAGGATGGAGAATGAACAGAAATCTATTTGTGGAAAAAGCCGATGAAAAGCTGAAGCTGGTTCGTACGGAATACGGCTATAATCAGGAAAAAATGGCGGATATCCTTGGGATCTCAAAAAAAACCCTAGTCCAGATTGAAAAAGGGCGCTCTTCGCTTGGCTGGACGGGAGCCGTCGCTCTTTGCACCATCTTTGAACGGAGCGAAGTGCTGGAGGCGGCCTTTGGAGGAGCAGCGGAAGACATAATCCGGGCACTGGCATTTCAGGATTCCCAACCCAATTATCCGAAAACCATGGGTGGTAAGATCTGGTGGAAAACACTGGAGGAGACATTCCGTTACAAGGTGCAGCAGAACATCGTCTCCCAGCATTATCGCGTTCTGGATCAGGATGACAGGAGATTGTTTTCATCCTTTGAACTGCAGGAAATAAAAAACTATTTGGATACCATAAAATAACAAAGAAAGAGTTGACTATAAATACCCCTATAGTGTAATATTACACTATAGGGGTATTATTTGATTGGACACACTCGCCGAAGAGAACCAGAAGTTCCGGTTGGAGGCGGGAGGTCGTTATATTGGGGGGAAAGTATGAGCGAAAATACGGGAGTGCTGCTGATTCATGGATTTGCCGGCAACGTGGAAGAGGTCAGCCCTCTGAGGGATTATCTCCGGCAAAAGGGTTATCCGGTAGCATGTCCGCTCCTAACCGGCCATGGCAATTCAAAAAAGGATCTCTCCCGAACAACACATGAAGACTGGATCGCCTCTGCAGAACGATCCTATCTCCAGCTGGCCCGAACCTGTTCAAGGGTCATCGTCGTCGGCTTTTCCATGGGCGGCCTGATCGCCGTAAATCTTTGGCATTACGGGTATTCCGGCTTGGTGACGGTCAATATGCCGGTTTACTACTGGAATCCGAAGATTATTGTCGCCAACCTGTTCAGGGATTTTCGCAAGTTTGGGAAAAAATATCTAACAGCGTCAACAGACAAATCTATCGCTTCCATGGTTGAATTTCTGAAGCTGCTTTCAAAGACCAAACCGATGCTTGGAAACATCACCTGTAAAACCCTTGTGATCCAGGCTATGGACGATGATACGGTCCACTGCAGAAGCGCCGATTATATTTACGACAGGATCAGGGGCGGCAAGAACCTGCAAAAGCTCCCCCGGGGAGGGCATATGATCTTTCAAAGCGGCAGCAGCGATGAAGCCTGTGCAATGATCGACGAGTTTATCCGGGACCATGTATGCTGAAAACAGAAATAAAACCTCGGGCGCAGCCCGAGGTTTTTGTCGATTTAGTTTTTAATTCAATCTGAGAGCTCTTTAAGCCATTCCGCAGAATCCGCATCGCTTGGCATTCTCCAGTCGCCCCGCGGGGAAAGACTGACGGAACCCACCTTCGGGCCGTCCGGGATGCAGCTTCTCTTGAACTGCTGGGAGAAAAATCGTCGGTAGAAAACAGTGAGCCATTTCTTGATAAATTCCTCCGAATACTCCCCTGCAAAGGTGGTCTTTGCAATGTAGAGCAGCTTCTTCGGGGACATTCCGAAACGGATGGTGTAATACATGAAGAAGTCATGGAGGATGTACGGCCCCACCGTATCCTCCGTTTTCTGGGCGATTTCTCCCGATTCGTCAGGCGGAAGCAGCTCCGGAGAGATGGGCGTATCCATGATATCCTGGAGCGTCTTCCGAAGCAGATTGTTATCCAGACTGTAGTCCTTCTCCTCGTTGGGACCAGAAAGGCGGTTGTCCATGACCCATTTGATTACGAAGCGGACCAGGGTTTTGGGAACGCTGGAATTCACTCCGTACATGGACATGTGATCGCCATTGTAGGTGCTCCAGCCAAGGGCAACCTCGGAAAGATCTCCGGTACCCACCACCAGACCGCCCTCTTTATTGGCAATGTCCATCAGGATCTGGGTTCTCTCCCGAGCCTGGGAGTTTTCATAGGTTACGTCATGGAGATCTATGTCATGTCCGATATCCTTGAAATGCTGTGTGACCGCCTCCCGAATAGGGATTTCCCTCACTTCGGCTCCCAGCAGCTTCATAATGGTCAGGGCGTTGTTGTAGGTTTTGCCCGTAGTCCCGAAGCCGGGCATGGTCACGGCAATAATATCCTGGGGTTTCTTGCCGATGAGCTTGAAGGTCTCAGCGCAAACCAGCAGGGCCAGGGTGGAATCCAGGCCTCCCGAAATTCCCACGACAGCCTTTTTCGAACGGGTATGCTCCATTCGTTTTGCAAGGCCCGCAGCTTGTATGCTGAAAATTTCCTTGCACCTTTGATCCACGGTAGCTGGATCGGAAGGCACAAACGGATTTTTTTGATAGGTTCTTTTTAAAGTGTCCTTACTGGTATCCAAAACTCTGACCGGCTCCAGGGGAACCTTCGTATAGTCGATATGGCTGCTGAATGCCGCCGTAAAGCCTTCAAAATTCTGGCTGTAAGCCCGCTCAAACTTGATGCGCTCGTAATCGATGTCGCCGTAAAGGATGGAGCTCTCCCTCTCGAAAAGAGGACTCTCGGAAAGGCTGATGCCGTTCTCCGCAATGAGCTTTTGACCGCCGAACACCAGATCCGTGGTGGATTCGTGCACGCCGGAGGATGTGTAGACATATCCGCAGATGTTTCTTGCGCTTTCCAGAGTTACGAGATTTTTTCTGTAATCCGATTTGGCCACCGTTTCATTGCTGGCAGAGGGATTCAGAATGATCTGGGCTCCGTTTAAGGCAAGGTTGGACCCGGGGGTAATGGGAACCCATAGATCCTCGCAGACCTCGATGCCCAGCTTGAAATCGTTCTCTTCATCCTCAAAAACAAGATGGCCGAAGGGAACATCGCTGCCAAACAGGCGGACTGACTTGACGTTTTCCGAGATCCTGATCCCCGATGCAAACCAGCGCGCCTCGTAGAATTCCTTGTAGTTGGGCAGAAACATCTTCGGTACGATTCCTTTGATCTTCCCGTTCTGAATCAGCGCAGCGCAGTTGAACAGATTATTGTCAAGCCGCATGTAGAAACCTACTACAACGACGGCGGAAAGCTTCCTTGTGGCGTCGACGATCTTCTTCAGACCCTCCATAGACTTACTGTACAGGAATTCCTGGTAAAACAGGTCGCCGCAGGTGTAAGCGGAGATGCAAAGCTCCGGGAACAGAACGATGCCTGCTCCGTTTTTGTCTGCTTCCCTTGCGCATTTTATAATCTCTTCCGTATTGAATTCGGGGTTTGCCACCCGGATAACCGGGGTTACGGCAGCCACCCGGACAAGTCCGATTTTATTCATATTTTCCTCCATTGCGGCGCCCTCGCCGTTTTTCTCACCCTTATTATACCAAAAGAAACGAAAAATAAAAGAAAATTAAGAAGGAGACGGTCGAAAGAGAAGAAAGAATCCTTTGACATATGCGGCAGGAAGGAATATACTATGAATGGAAATATATGTAAATTAATGCGGGTAAAATCGTTTGCCCGGGATCGGGATATTGGTATATAATAAAGTATTACGAAAAAGGAGGAAAACCATAGTGAAGGAATTTTACATAGGCCAGCTTAGGACCGATGATGAGATACAGGATTTTTTTATGGTTAAAGCCATTGCGATCAAGATAGGCTCCAACAAGAAACAATATCTTGATCTGGTTTTGTGTGACAAAACAGGCGAGTTGACGGGGAAAAAATGGGATGTGGCTGATGCGGAGCTTCCTGCGCTCAATGAAATCGGAGAGGGCGACATCATCAAGATCAAGGGCAGCGTGACCGAATGGAACGGGATGCGCCAGCTTCGGGTGCTGAAGATCAGAAAATCGGTGCCGGAGGACAATGTGGAGCTGATGGATTATATCAAGTCTGCCCCGGAAAAAGCCGCGGACATGTACCGGTTTATCGTGGAAAAAGCCGGCGAAATGCAGGACGACGATCTGAAAAGACTTTGCCTCCGCGTATTGGAGGATCATCAGGAAAAGCTGATGTATTACCCCGCCGCCGCGAAAAACCACCATGCGGAGCTTGCCGGGCTGCTCTACCATATGAAGCGGATGCTGATGACTGCGGAAAGGGTGTGCGAGGTCTACACCAATCTCAATAAAGACCTTGTGGCAGCCGGAGTCATCCTACACGATATCGAAAAGCTGAATGAAATCGATGCGGACACCATGGGGATGGCCTCGGGCTACTCCTTTGAAGGGCAGCTTCTGGGTCATCTGGTTCAGGGGATCAAGAGCATCGACCGGCTTGCGGAAGAGCTGGGTATCGGCAGGGAAAAGACCGTCATGCTGGAGCATATGATCCTGTCCCACCATTACGAGCCGGATTTCGGAAGCCCGAAAAAACCCCTGTTTCCAGAAGCGGAAATCCTGCATTATTTGGATATGATAGACGCAAGGATGTACGATATGCAGGAGGCCTTGGACGCCACCTTCCCGGGAGAATTCTCCGACCGGGTATGGACCCTTGACAACAGGAGGCTTTACAAACCCGAGACCTTTTAAGAAGGAGAACCGGAATGATCAGGATGCCGAAGGAAATCGCCCATATGATCAAAACCATTGAGGATGAGGGCTTTGAAGCCTATGCGGTAGGCGGATGCGTCCGCGATTTCATTTTGGGCAGACAACCGGAAGATTGGGACTTGACCAGCAACGCTTCCAGAGAAACCCTGGAAGCGCTTTTTCCTGATGCATCCGTAGTAAATAAAAAGCTTGGCGTCATGCGGGTTACGGAGGGGGATGTCACCGCAGATATCGCGGCCTTCCGCATTGACGGCGAATACAAGGATTACAGGCGGCCGGATACGGTGACGTTTACAAGGGATATCAGAGAGGACCTGAAACGCCGCGACTTTACCATGAACGCCATTGCGGTGAGCCCGGACAGAGGGGTTGTAGATCCTTTTGGCGGGCAATCGGATATCGCGAGCGGTCTGATCCGGGGCATCGGCGATCCCCGCATCCGTTTTGAGGAGGATGCGCTCAGGATACTGAGAGCCGTTCGTTTTGCCGCTCAGCTGGGCTTTCAAATCGAATCCGGAACCCTTCAGGCCATGAAAGAAAAGGCAGGGCTTTTGCAATATATCAGTACGGAGCGGATCCTGGACGAATTCTCAAAGACGCTGTCAGCACGGCACTGCGGGAAGGGCCTTGGATTCATGATGGAAACCGGAGTGCTGCCGTACATTTTAGGAGAAGACTGCATGAACGGCGCGGGCGAGGAAGAGCTTCGGATGTTTGCCGTACTGGCTGACCGCATCGATCTTGCGGATCCCGAGCTGAGCCTGAGACTGGCGCTGGTATATGGCTGTTTTGCTCCGGACAGGGCGACAAAGGCCATTGAAAAGCTGGGTCACTCCAACGATATGAAACGAAAGCTGCAATATGCCGCGGGACGGGAGTACAGGCTTGACGAAATCCGTGACAAGAGAGTGCTGAAGATTTTGCTGAACACGGTCGGGTCCGAGGACTTCCGGTATCTTATGGCTGTGTCGGAGCAGCAATGCCGGGTATTCTGGCAGGACGACAGCGCCCTCCGGAGAGTTTGGAGCCTGTATGAAGAGGTCTTGCGCCTCGGCGAACCAATTTTTATCGGGGATCTGGCGGTGGACGGAAACGATCTTATCGGGGCGGGCATCGGAGAGGGGCTTGAGATCGGCAGGATTTTAAAGCTTCTTCTGGAAGTGGTCCACGCCGAACCGGAAAAGAACCAAAGGGACACGCTGCTGGAAATTGCGGCGGAAAATCATAAGCGAAGAAAATGAATATTATTCATTCGACGGAATCCCCAAAGCTATAATCAGACATTTTTTCGTAGGATATCATGAGGAAAACACCGATTCTTGCCGAAAGGAAACAATCACAGAAATGATAGAAATACACGGATCCATCGCAGAAGTGATCTACCATAACAAGGACAACTATTATACCATTGCAGTTCTTGAAAACGAAGAGGAGCAGTTCACTGCCGTGGGTTATCTTCCCGGAGCGGACAGGGGCAGGGCTTACAGCCTCAGAGGGATGTGGAAGACCCATCCTACCTACGGAGAGCAGTTTGCCTTTACCGAATATCAGGAGGAAATGCCCAGCACCCATGAAGGGATCGAAGGGTTCCTCTCCTCCGGCCTGCTCAAGGGAATCGGCAAAAAAACCGCTGCGGCCATCGTCAGAAAATTCGGGGCGGACACCTTTGAAATCATTGAGAAGGAGCCCCGCCGACTGACCGAAGTGGATGGGATCGGCGAAAAGAAAGCGGCGGCCGTTTCCGAGGCGTTTGCCGCCCACAAGGAGTTTGCGGAGATTACCCTGTTCTTTCAGCAGTTTGGAATCGCTCCCCCCTATGCAATGAAGCTTTACAAGGTTTACGGCGCGGACACCATCCGGGCGGTTACGGAAAATCCGTATCAGCTGGTGGATGATATTTTCGGAATCGGTTTTAAAAAGGCGGATAAGATTGCCGAAAAAATGGGCATCGCAAAGGATTCCGAGTACCGGATCCAGAGCGGGATAAAGTATGCACTGTGGCTTTTCGTCAACGAAGGGCACACCTATGTGCCCCAGAAGCTATTCTGTGAAAACGCGGCGGAGCTGCTTGAGGTAGGAACGGAGCAGGTTTACGAGACGCTGATCCAGCTTGCCTTTGAAGGAGAACTGCATATCGAGAATCTGGAAGGCCGCGCTGTGGTCTTTCCCATGCCTTACTTCATGGCGGAGCAGAATGTCTGCCGGTGTCTGATCAATCTGAACAATGCGCCGTTGAAGCCCGTCAGCACCAATGTAGATCAGCTGATCTCGGCAACCGAACAGGAAACGGGGATTCAGCTTTCTGAGAACCAGAAATTTGCGGTAAAGGCTTCCCTTCAGAACGGAGTAACCGTTATCACGGGAGGTCCCGGAACCGGAAAGACTACCATCATCAATACCATAATGAAAATCTTTGAGCACAGCGGCTTTTCCACCGCCATCGCCGCCCCCACGGGAAGAGCGGCCAAGCGGATCACCGAGACCTCCGGCTATGACGCCTCCACCATCCACCGTTTGCTGGAATACTATTACTCCGAGGGCGAGGACACCATGCGGTTTGGGAAAACCAGCGAGGATCCGCTGCTCTATGACGCCATTATCATCGATGAAGCCTCCATGATCGATATTCTGCTGATGAACGGACTGCTCAACGCCATCCGTCCGGGAACGAGACTCGTGATTGTGGGAGATGCGGACCAGCTGCCTTCTGTGGGCGCGGGAAACGTGCTGCGGGATATGATCGACAGCGAGGTGATCTACTCGGTCAAGCTTACGGAAATCTTCCGCCAGGCCAAGGAGAGCCTCATCGTCGTCAACGCCCACAAGATCAACCGAGGAGAGTATCCCGACTGCAACGAAAGGGATAAGGATTTCTTCCTCTTGCGGAAAAAGAGCGAAAAGGAAATGCTGGAAACCATCAAATCCCTGTGCGTCAAGCGGCTCCCCGACTATTACCATGGCTGCGACGCCATTCGTGACATGCAGGTGCTTACCCCGGTCCGAAGAGGCCTGCTGGGGAGCATCAATCTGAACAAGGAGCTGCAGAAGGTCCTCAATCCGCCTTCCGAAGAGCTGGCGGAGAAAACCTTCGGGGACCGCACCTTCCGCGAGGGAGACAAGGTGATGCAGATTAAGAACAACTACCAGATGGAATGGAAACGGCTCGAGGATTTTACCACAGGACAGGGAATCTTCAACGGGGACGTAGGCTACATCCAGACCATCGACAAGGAATTCAATGAAATTACAGTGGTTTACGATGACAACCGTTATGTCAAATACGACTTTTCCCAGCTGGACGAGATTGAGCTGGCTTACGCCGTTACGGTGCACAAGAGCCAGGGCAGCGAATTCCCTATCGTGATCATGCCCGTGTCCTGGTTTCCGCCCATGCTGGCCACAAGAAACCTGCTGTACACTGCCGTAACCCGCGGGAAAAAAGCGGTTATCCTGGTGGGATCGGAAAATAAGATGCACGCCATGGTGGACAATAACAGGATTACAGAGCGTTATTCCGGATTGGCCGCGCGGCTTTCCGCCTTCCTTTCGGGAGACAGGATATGAACATGTTCCAATGGCCTCTGCAGAGGATTTTGTCGTCTTTAGGGGAGGGATTTCTCGATTTAATCTATCCTTCCAACATATATTGCATCAATTGTGGGAATATTATAGATGACAGCAGGCCTTACGCCCTTTGCGACTCCTGCGTCCGAACTCTGAAATGGGCCAACAGCCGCACCTGTGACCGCTGCGGAAAAATTCTGCAGGAGGATTACAGGCCCGAGCTCTGCACCGACTGCCTGGAAGCGGAGCATGTGTTTGAAAAAGGCTTCACCTGCGTGGAATACGGCTCTGCGGAGCGGGAACTGCTGCACCGGTTCAAGTACCGGGATCAGGCATATCTGGGCAGGAAGATGGCGGGGCTCATGTATGACAGGATAAGGCTGGAGGAGCTGAAGCCGGATTTGATTCTTCCGGTTCCCATGTTCCGAAAAAAGCAAAACAAAAGAGGCTATAACCAGGCGGCAATCCTGGCCTTCGGTCTGGCCGGGCGTATGGATGTGCCGTACAGCGAAAAATATTTGGTCCGGAAGGTCGAAACGAAAGCCATGAGCAGTCTTGGGCTTTCGGACAGAAAAAGAAATCTCCGGGAGGTTTTTACCGTTCCTCATGATAAAATAGAAGGAGTCAGGAGCAAGACCGTCCTGCTGGTGGACGACATCTATACCACGGGAAGCACGGCGGACGCCTGCGCTTCGGTGCTGCTTGCGGCAGGTGCCTCTTCGGTGTATGTCATAACCTTTGCATCGGGAGCGAATCTCAGGGCCTGTCCGGAAAATATTGAGTAGAGACAAAGAATAAGGGTATATACAAACAAGTATTAGAGCCGCTTAGGTCTGTGGTTGAAAGTCCAGGCCAGCTACGGGCAAAGGGACCCACGTAAGCTGGACCGCAAGGCGGCAGTGATCATGGCGTAGCTTAGATGTAAGACCTTTGGCAAAAATGCCAAAAGGCGGGTGTGGGGTCAAAGACCAGGTCAGCTAGGCGGTTCCAATATTTGATTTGTATTCTGCAAAACTGCCCGAAATTTCGACAATGTTTATCCACAACTTCGAAAATGCAATTTCAAGAGGCAAAAAAAATAAAAAAGAAAGGAAAAGAAAATTGGTGAATATTTATTAGTTGGTTTACGCCTTGAAAAATAAGGATAATACGGAAGTAAAACGTTTTGCCCATGTATAAAAATGTATAAAGCGTGGCGAATTAAATATCCACTATCAAAATCTTAGATTTTCAATTATGCACAGACTTATCCACAATATCAACAGCAGGAAAAACAAATTAAGAATGGCCAAAATTGGCACATCTTGGAATGAATTGTCAGAATTGTGGAGTAACTGTCGATGAATGTTGTTTGAATAATTATTTTCCTTTGAAAAAAAGGAATGGCATGGGTTTTGTAGTATACAATCTCAAGATAATTCTAATCTTAATTGCCATAGGGGGTGCACTAAATGAAAGTTATCATTACGAGCAAAAACATGAACGCCAGTGACCATCTAAAAAACACCATCGAATCCAAGCTGGATCGACTTGGAAAGTATTTCTCCAACGACATCGTAGCCAATGTAACCTTGACCGCGGAGAAAGGAAGGCAAAAGATAGAAGCGACGATTAATGCTAAGGGGACTATCTTTAGGGCGGAAGAGACAACAAATGATGTTTATAATGGTATCGACAGGATTGTCGAAAAGCTTTCTTCCCAGATGTCAAGATTCAAGACAAAGCTTCAGCGCAAGCACAAGGATCACAAGGAATTCCTTTTCGAGGAGATTCCGGAGGTTGCCGACGAAGAGCTGGAGGAAATGCGGGTAGTAAGAAGAAAGCAGTTTGATCTCAAACCGATGACCATTGACGAAGCCATCATGCAGATGGAGCTTCTGGAGCACACCTTCTTCGTGTTCCTCAATATGGAGTCCGGTACGGTCAACGTTGTTTACAAGAGAAAGGATAACGATTACGGATTGCTGGAAACGCGATATTAATATTGGATATAGGAAGGAGACGGTTGCAAAACCGTCTCCTTTTTTCCTTATAAACCGAAGAAAATCATTTCATGTTACAATAATATTTCGCCGCAAAATATATTGAATTATCACACTTTTTTAGGTAGAATAAATGTTAGGCAATCAGGAGGCGCAAATCCCGTGTTTGTGGTTCCGCTGCGCCGGTTCACAAGTTTGCCTTGACCGACAATTTACGCGAGCCGGTATTTTCTTAAGGGAGAAGAGATATGTCAGAAATATTCAATAACATTATTTCCGGCGTAGGGATCACGGATGTCATCGATGTGGCAATCGTAGCTTTCGCGATTTATAAATTATTGGGATTCATAAGGGAAACCAGAGCGCTGCAGCTTGTCAAAGGGCTGCTGATTTTGGTTCTGATAACCGTTATTTCGGATAAATTCAATCTCTATACCTTAAACTGGATTCTAAGAAATACGATGACACTGGGCGTAATCGCTCTGGTTATCGTATTCCAGCCTGAGCTGAGACGCGCATTGGAATATGTGGGCCGAAGCAAATTCATCAAACCGCAGTTTGCACAAATGGATAAGGAGAAAGCCAAGGTGATCACCGCCGCAATCATAAAGGCGGTGGACTATTTTTCGTCCAATAAAGTGGGCGCGCTGATCATCATGGAGCGGGAAACCATACTCAACGACATAGCCGAAACGGGCACAAGGATAGATGCCGAAATCTCTACGGAGCTTTTGGGGAATCTGTTTTATGAAGGGGCGCCACTTCACGACGGCGCAACCATCGTACGGGGAGACAGGATTTTCGCGGCGGGATGCGTGCTGCCGCTGACCCAGAGCAAGACACTTTCAAAGGAACTGGGAACCAGACACAGGGCGGGAATCGGAATCACCGAAAACTCGGACGCCATTGCCATTATAGTTTCTGAGGAAACCGGAATCATTTCCATCGCCGTGGACGGCAAGCTGACCCGTTTCCTCGATATTAAAACAGTGGAAAAAACACTGCTCAATATTTATTTGAGCCAGATCCATGTGGAAAGAGTCAAGGTTCCGTTCCTTGATAAGTTCAGGAGGCGCAAAGATGTTGAACAGTAGTAATTTATTGAACAGCAATAATTTTTTGAAAGTATTATCCGTGGTCATCGCCATCGTCCTGTGGCTTTATGTGATTCAGGTTACCGATCCGATGAAGACACAGACCTACAGCGATATTCCGGTTCAGCTGCTCAACGAGGAGAGTCTTGCAGCGAGAGGCCTTGCCCTTTCCGGTGAGGCAACCTACACGGTGGGCGTAAAGCTCCAGGCGAAAAGAGCGGAGCTGACCAAGATATCGGCTTCCGACATTATTGCAAATGCCGACCTGTTTGGATACAGCATCGGCAAGAACTATATTCCGGTTACGGTAGAAGCGCCGGATGGCGCGACCATTATGGGAGTGGAGCCCATCAAGATCAACGTTGTGATCGAGGAGCTGGTGGAGGTGGCCAAACCCATTCGAATAGACTTTGTCGGCCAGTTTGAAGATGGCATCGAAGCCGGACAGATTACCACGTCGCCTGAGGAAATCCTGGTTTCCGGAGCGAAATCGGAGGTTTCCGCAGTGGCCTACATCAAGGCGGAGGTGAATACTTCCAAGCTTACAGCACAGGGCACGACGGTTCAGGCGAAGGCGGTGGCGGTAAACAGCGGGGGAGACGTGGTAAGCAATGTCAGATTATCTTCCTCCTTTATTGATGTGACCGCACGGCTTTCCCAGGTGAAGGAGGTTCCGCTGACGGTGGAAGTCACCGGAGAAGTCGCGCCGATTTACGAAGTGATCAATATGGACATTCCGGACAGTGTTAAGATCAAAGGCTCGGCGGAAGCGCTGGCTGGGATCACAGAACTGACGGCGGAGCCCGTGGACATCAGCGCGGTTGCCAGCACATCCAAGGTACCGCTTCAGATTGCCCTTCCGGAAGGCGTCGAATTTGCCTCGGGATATGAAAACCTGGCCATTGATATGACCATCAAGCCCGTTGCGACAAAACAGTTTACCTATACAGCGGATGAAATCGTAGTGGAGGGAATCGAAGAGGTTTCCCGAATCTCGATTACGACCCCGCAGATCACTGTCACGGCATCCGGCAGCGAGGTTGTCATTGCCGGACTGAAAAAAGAAGACCTCGAGCCATATCTTTTGCTGGATACGGAATCCCTGATCTCCGCTACGGCAAAGGTGCAGGTTCGTTACGAAAAGACACTTGGACACATTACAGTAGATCCGGCGGAGGTTCACATCACGTTGAATCCGGCGGAATAAGCATTGATTCATCGACAAATAAGGAGTTAAACATGGGCAGACTTTTTGGAACAGACGGAGTCAGAGGTGTTGCGAATTCGGAGCTGACGCCCGAGCTCGCATTCAATCTTGGGAAGGCCGGAGCTTATGTGCTCAGCAAAGACCAGCAGAGACCGGTGGTTCTCATCGCGAAGGATACAAGAATATCAGGAGATATGCTGGAGGACGCCATCAGCGCGGGAATTCTGGCGATGGGAGGAAATGTAATTAAGGCGGGGGTCCTTCCGACTCCGGCCGTTGCTTATCTGGTCAGATATTTCAAAGCAGATGCGGGAGTTGTGATTTCTGCATCCCACAATCCCTTTGAATACAACGGGATAAAGTTCTTCAACGGCGAAGGCTTCAAGCTGGACGACGAGATCGAGGACGAGATCGAGGATATCATTCTGAGAAATATCGACGTCAACAGCCACATTACCGGCGATAGGCTGGGCCGCTGCCTGGAGGCAGAGGAGGATGCGCTTTCCCTGTATGCCGATTTTCTGAAAAGCACCGTTGATATCAGCCTGGAAGGAATGAAGCTGATCATCGATTGTGCAAACGGAGCGTCCTACCGTGTGGCGGAGAAGATATTCCGCGAGCTGGGCGCCGACGTGACGGCCATTCATAACGAGCCTGACGGATTAAACATCAACGAACACTGCGGATCCACCCATCCGGAGGACCTGCAGAAACGGGTGGTTATGGAAAAAGCGGATCTGGGGCTGGCCTTCGACGGAGACGCCGACAGGCTGATCGCGGTGGATGAGCTTGGACGTCTCATCGACGGAGACAAGATGATCTATATCTGCGCCAAAATGCTGAAGGACAGGGGAGAGCTTCCCGGTGACAAGGTTACGGCAACCGTAATGAGCAACATCGGCTTCCATAGAGCCATCGAAAGCATCGGGTGCAATGTGGAAACCACCCAGGTGGGAGACCGTTATGTGCTGGAAAGCATGCTGAAGACCGGCTGCGTCATCGGCGGAGAGCAGTCCGGCCATATCATCTTTTTAAACCACACAACCACGGGGGACGGAATCCTGTCGGCGCTGCAGCTGATCAATGCGGTCAAGGCGTCGGGAAAGAAGCTGTCCGTTCTTGCGGATGAGATTACCATCTATCCCCAGGTGCTGAAGAATGCAAAAATTAAAAATGAAAATAAGAAAAAGTACATGACCGATCCCGAGATCAGCAATGAAATCAGGAGAGTGGAAGAGATCATGGCCGGCGAAGGAAGGGTGCTGATTCGTCCCTCCGGCACCGAGCCGCTGGTCAGAGTCATGATAGAGGGTAAGGATATTGAGCAGATCACAAAGCTGGCAGAAAACCTGGCATCTTTGCTGACGAAAAGATTTGGATAGGGGGAAATTCATATGTGCGGAATCGTTGGTTACATCGGTGACGGAAACGCGAGCGACATTATTATTGACGGCCTGAAAAAGCTGGAATACAGAGGATATGACTCCTCAGGCATAGCCGTGTATAAGAACGGCAAGATCGAGGTGAGGAAATATAAAGGCAGAATCGCAAATCTGGAAGCTGCTATCGCAAACGAACATTTCAACAGCGGACTGGGCATCGGCCACACCAGATGGGCCACCCACGGAGCGCCGTCTGATGTAAACGCCCATCCCCACAGCAATATGGACAACACCGTTGCCATCGTCCACAACGGAATCATCGAAAACTATGTGGAGCTGCGGGAATGGCTCGTCAAGGAGCACGGGATCGTATTTGCTTCGGAAACGGACACGGAGGTAATTGCTCATCTCATCGGCCTGTATTACGACGGAGACCTGGTGGATGCCGTTTTCAAAGCCGTCGAGCAGATGAGAGGCGCCTACGGAATCGCTGTCGTCTGCAGCAAGGAGCCGGATAAGCTGGTAGCGGTCAGAAAAGACAGCCCCCTTGTCGTTGGACTGGGCGAGGGCTGCAACTTCATCGCGTCGGATATTCCCGCCCTGCTGAAGCATGTCAGAAAGATTTACCTCATTGAAAACAATGAAACCGTCGTACTGACCAAGAACGACGTTAAGATTTACAATGCGGACAGAAAGCTCGTGAAGAGGGACGTTTTCCATGTGACCTGGGATGCGGACGCCGCGGAAAAGGAAGGGTTCGACCACTTCATGATCAAGGAGATCCACGAGCAGCCAAAGGGACTGTATGAAACTCTGAACAGAAGGCTGGATGACGACGGAAATATCAAGCTGGACGGCATATCCCTGACAAAAGAGGACCTGGAAAAGTTCAGCAAGGTCTATATCGTCGCCTGCGGTACCGCGTATCATGCAGGGCTGGTCGGTAAATTCATCATTGAGAAGCTGGCGAAAATTCCGGTGGAAGTGGATGTGGCTTCGGAATTCCGCTACCGGGATCCCTTTGTGGATGACAAGACCCTGTTCATCGCCATCAGCCAGTCTGGTGAGACCCTGGATACCCTTGCCGCCCTGAGAGAGGCCAAGAGCAAGGGCGCCCGGATTCTTTCCGTGGTCAATGTGGTGGGTAGCTCCGTTGCCAGAGAGTCCGATGATGTGTTCTATACCTGGGCGGGTCCGGAAATCGCGGTTGCCTCGACCAAGGCCTACACGACCCAGCTGATGTGCATGTACCTGATCGCTTTATATATGGGCCGGACCAAGGGCATTCTCGATGCGGAGGTATACAACCGCTACGTCGAAGAGCTGAAGCTGATTCCGGATAAGCTGAAAAAGCTGCTGGAGCAGGAAGCTTTAATCATGGAAATCGCCAAGGAGCAGTACAAGAGGGAGCAGGTCTTCTTTATCGGAAGAGGTCTTGATTCCGGCGTATCCTTCGAGGGCTCCCTGAAGCTGAAGGAGATCTCCTATATCAACTCCTTTGCCATAGCGGCGGGAGAATTGAAGCACGGCACCATCGCTCTGATCGAGCAGGGAACTCTGGTTATCGCGCTGGCAACTCAGGATCGTCTTTTCGAGAAGATGCTTTCCAACATCCAGGAGGTCAAGGCAAGAGGCGCCTACGTCATCGGCCTTGCCAAGGAAGGCAATAAGGACATCGAAAAGCAGGCCAGCAGAGTGATCTATATCCCGGACTGCATGGACGAGGTGACTCCGCTGCTGTCCGTAGTGCCCCTGCAGCTGCTTGCCTACGACATCGCCAAGCTGAGAGGCTGCGACATCGACAAGCCGAAAAACCTGGCCAAATCCGTTACGGTGGAATAGACCTCGATAAAAATGTAAATTAAAAATAGTATTTCAAAGGAGCTATTCTTTTGAAATACTATTGTTTTTTTGGGTTTTCATCATTGGAGTTCCTTCCTACAATCCAAAATCTTATAAATCTGACGGGATTATCACAGAATATTCACTGCCGAATTGAGAATACTTTATCAATGGAGGTGAATATTATTATGGACAACATCAGAAACAACAACGATTTCAGAAATGCTCAAAACAACAACAACAATGACTTTAACAACGCACAGGACAACAGAAACAACAATTTCAGAAACGCTCAGGACAACCGGAATAACAATTTTAGGAACACTCAGAACGACAACAACAACGATTTCAGAAACGCACAGAACACCAGAAACAACAACGACCTTAGAAACGATAAAAATTGCTAACAAAGATAAAACAGAGGCGGTTTCATAACTGTCTCTGTTTTTTTCTTGCATTCCTTTTGGGTGTCGTCCAGATAGATTCCCAGAATTCCGAGAAGGTCAAACAGACGGTCGGACATCAGGCAGGCAGATCAGCTTTGTGACAATAAAAGAGTTTCAACATATTATGAATAAGGGCGGCTGAACAGTTCAGCAAAGGCTGTGCATGAAGCAGGCTTTTCCTGAATTGTTCAGCTAACTCTGAATACAGACAATGCTGTAAACTTACTGGAGGGAGTAATCATGCAACAGTATATCGTAAAACCGAATGATACATTATTTTTAATTGCAAAAGAATTTGACGTACCGCTTGCTCAGTTGATTGAAGCCAATCCGCAAATCGCAGATCCAAATATGATACAAGTAGGTCAAACCATTATTATCCCGGATATTCCGCCGGTTCCGGAACAGGCCGTCACCATTGTAGCGAATGCTTTAAGCGTGATCGAAGACGTGATCATGACCGACTGGGACAGCGCAATGAGAAGAACCGAAGAGATCCGGGCCGACTTGGACGCGTTGATTCCCATCATGGAGGATGCGCAGGTTCCCAGAAACGTAATCAACGGATTGAATGCTGCAGTCGGAGCCTTGGAGCAGAACATCCGGCAGAGAAGAACCTTTTCAGCGATTTCCATGGCCAACCGCATCACCCAGCTGATGGCGGACGCGCTAGATTTCTTTCATGTGATCGTTCCGACAGATTTGATGAGGCTGGCATTTTTTGCCCGTCAAATCATCGTGAATGTGGAACAGAACGACTGGCCGGAAGCCTTTCAGAATTACAGGCGGGCCTTGACCGTCTGGGAGAGAGTCGGTCCGGAGCTGCAGGACGTGTATGCAAGCGACGTTACCGCCTTTGAACAGGTGCTGGACCGCATCAACGAAGCCATTGACCGGAGGGATTACGGGGCGGCGATCAACAACGCCAACAGGATGCTTGAACTTCTGAATGTGCTCGCTTCCGATTTTGAACAATTATACACATAATGATCATGAGGAAATAAAAAGTCTGTGGTACCAAACGTACCGCAGACTTTTTTCAGGAAGAAAAACATCTCGCTAAACAGCGGAAAAGATGGTAAAATAATTGGTACAATAAAAATAAAACGGAGCGACAGCATGCTTTATATTATTTTAGGAATCATTATGGTTTTTTGGGCCTGGATGCAGGCCGCTGCAGGAAAACTGCAGAAATACAAGAGAGACGCAAGATCGCAGTGGGTCCGGGTGGACGCCCTTCTGAAGACGAGGTCCGGATATATTCTGGAACTTCTGGAGCTGGCCGACCAAAAGGGTCTGGATGCGGGAGAGCTTCTGGCGGACATCTATGAGCTGGGTGGAGGCTATTGCTGTTCGGATGACAGGGAAGTGATCAGCGAATGCGCGGAAAATGTCACGCCGCTGGTGGATCGCTTTCTGGAGCTGGCCCACTTGAATCCAAGCCTGAGCGAGGACGAGGAGTTTCGGGAGCTGGAAGAAAGCCTGGCTGAGCTGGAGGATGAACTCAAGCTGCAAAGCGAAAGATACAATGGCTTTATCGATTTATACAACGAACACCGGGAAAAACCGAGCATTCGGCTTCAGATCAAGATTCTTGGCGCGATTCCGCTGAAAGGTATCTATATCGAACCGATGGACTCGCTCCGTCAGGCGGATTAAAGGGGGAGGAGAAAAAATGAAGAAACGAGTATTATTGACTTTATTGTGTATGGTTATGGTTCTGGGTTTACTCTCGTTCACAGGCTGCGGCAAGGATGACGGAACGGACGGACCGGATGGAAACGATGTTCCGGCTGATCAGAGCTACAGCGTTACCTTGTTCTTTGCCAATGAGGAATACATCGCTACCGGAGACGAGTCTCTGGAGAAATTCATGGTAGTGCAAAGCGAGATGACGGCAAAACCGGGAGAAGCTTACCTGAAGGCTCTGGAGCTTCTAAAGTCACCGCCGGAGGAAGGGTACAGCACGTTGATTACTGATCAGATTCAATTCAACGACGCTTATCTTCAAGGGGATACGGTCTTTGTTGACTTGAACAGCAGCGGGCTCAACGGCGGCTCCCTGCAGGAGGTGTTCCTGATCAGCCAGATTGTCGACACCCTGCTCAACTCCTTCGATGAAGTAAAACAGGTGCAGTTCCTGGTGGACGGCGAAACTGCGGAAACCCTGATGGGGCACGTGGACGCGAGCGGCGCCTTCGCCAAAGACCTGTTTTCCGAGTAGCCGTCATGCTGGAATATGAATTAGTCCGTTCCAACAGGAAGACTCTGGCGCTCCATGTAAAACGCGACGGCAGCCTCGAAGTAAGAGCGCCCCAAAGGACAAGCATTGAATTTATTGAAAGCTTTATTCAAAAAAAGAGAACCTGGATCGAAGCCACTCAGAACAAATTGTCTGAAAGACAAGCAGTGAAAAAAACCGTCCGACTGTCTCAAAAGGAAGCCGTCCAATTCAAAAAGAAGGCGAAAGAACACCTTCGGGAGAAATGCGCATATTTCTCCGATATCATGGGGCTCCGCCACGGAGAGATCAGGATCAACAGCGCAAAAACAAGATGGGGCTCCTGCAACCGGAAGGGCGATATCAATTTTACATACCGGCTTCTGTTTGTGCCGGAGGAGGTCGTCGACTATGTGGTGGTCCACGAGCTTGCCCACCTGAAGCAGATGAATCATTCCGCAAAATTTTGGTCTATCGTGGAACAGACCATGCCGGACTACAGAGAAAGAAGAAAAAGGCTCCGGGAATTCGAGCATCAGATTGAGATTGTGGTTGAATAGAGTAATAATACCCGCGCAACGGGGAAACGTAATCAACGGAGGATGAAGAATGAAACAGAATGAAATCAGAGACATAGGATTGGCTCCCTTGGGAAGACAGAAGATCGACTGGGTCAAAAACAATATGCCGATTTTAAACGGACTGGAAGCGCAGCTTGCAAAGGAAAAGCCTTTCAAGGGTGTGAAAATATCTCTTTCCGTCCATCTGGAAGCCAAGACTGCCTACCTGTGCGAGGTGCTGGCAGCCGGCGGCGCGGACATGGCGGTTACCGGAAGCAACGTTCTGTCAACTCAGGATGATATCGCGGCGGCGCTGGCGGCGACGGGCATGAAGGTCTATGCCTGTCACGGGGCTACCGAGGAGGAATACAACAGACATATTGCAATGTGTCTGGAACATAAGCCCAACATCATCATCGATGACGGTGGGGACCTTGTGGGACTGATCCACAGTACAAGACCGGAGCTCGGCGAAGAGACCTGGGGCGGCTGTGAGGAAACCACCACAGGAGTCATCCGGCTGAAGGCCATGGAGCGGGAAGGAATTTTGAAGTTCCCCATGGTGGCCGTCAACGACGCCCAGTGCAAGCACCTGTTTGACAACCGCTATGGAACAGGGCAGTCGGTTTGGGACAGCATTATGAGAAATACCAATTTGATCATTGCCGGCAAAACCGTTGTCGTCGCAGGCTACGGCTGGTGCAGCAAGGGAATTGCCATGAGAGCCTCATCCCTCGGAGCGAAGGTTATCGTAACTGAAATCGATCCGGTCAAGGCCATTGAAGCCAAAATGGATGGATACGATGTGATGACCATGAAGCAGGCGGCGCCCCACGGAGATATTTTTGTGGCCGCTACAGGCTGTGAGCATGTGATCACTGTGGAGCATATGCTGACCATGAAGGACAGAGCCATCCTGACCAACGCAGGTCATTTCAACGTGGAAGTGGATATGGCAGGGCTGGAAAAGGCTGCAGTGGAAAAGAAGGAAACCAGAAAGAACGTCATGGGCTACAAGCTGACCAACGGGAAATGGGTCAATGTCATCGGAGAAGGAAGGCTTGTCAATATTGCGGCGGCGGACGGACATCCGGCGGAGATCATGGACATGAGCTTTGCGGTACAGTGCCTCTCTGCGCTGTATATTTTGAACAACCGCGGAAAGCTTGAAAATAAAGTAATCGACGTATCGGACGAGATCGACGATCTGGTGGCGAGAAGAAAGCTGGAAGCCTGGGGAATTGAAATCGACAAGCTTACGCCGGAGCAGGAGAAATACCTGAACAGCTGGAATGTATAGAAGGTGAAATGAATGAAATTTGCAAGCAGAATGGAGTGTCTGAAGGATAAAGCCCTATTGAACGCCATGGAGCTGACGGAAACAGCGGATATGATCTCCTTTTCCGCAGGCTTCCCGTCCCCGGAGACCTATCCGGTGGAACAGATCAAGGAGTCCTTTATCCAGGTGCTGGACCATGAGGGGAAGGAAGCCCTGAGCTACTGCTCCACCAGCGGATACGGAAAGCTGCGGGAAATTATTGCCGGCAGGATGCGCGACAAATTCGGTCTGGATTACGGAATTGACGAGGTGGTGATCACCAGCGGGTCCCAGCAGGCGCTGGATATGAGCAGTATGCTGTTTATCAACAAGGGCGACGTTGTATTATTTGAAACGCCCTCGTATTTGGGCGCGGTAAATGCTTTAAGAGCTTACGAGGCGGAGCTGGTGGCACTTCCCACCGACAGAGAAGGGCTCGTCATGGATTCGCTGAAGCAGGCGCTGAAACAATATGGGGACAGAGTCAAGCTGATCTACGTCATTCCGGATTTTCAGAATCCCACAGGGAGAAGCTGGTCTCAGGAGCGCAGGAAGGAATTCATCAAGTTTATATCCTCCTATGACATCCCCGTCATAGAAGATGCTGCGTATTCCGAGCTTTCCTTTGAGGAGAAGCTGGAAAAGCCCCTGAGCTATTATGATAAAAAAGGACAGGTCGTTTATGTAGGCACTTTTTCCAAAACCTTTTGTCCCGGACTGAGAGTGGCCTGGCTTTGCGCAAGAGCCAATCTGATGGAAAGCTATCTGCTCCTGAAGAATGCCGCTGATCTGTCCTCCTCGGCAATTGCACAGAGGCAGATGGCCCACTATCTCACCCATAACGATCTGGACGCGCATATCCGCTGGATCACGGGTCTGTACAAGCAGCGCAGGGATCGGATGATGGAAGTGATCGAGCGGGAGTTCCCGAAGGAAGCCCATTACGTGGTTCCCGGGGGAGGACTCTTTATCTGGCTTGAGCTTCCCGAAAACAAGGATTCCAGAGAACTGCTCCGCAGAGCTCTGGCTGAGAAGGTGGCCTTTATTCCCGGCGGTTCGTTCTATCCAAGCGGAATCAAAAACAACGAGCTGCGGCTCAACTTCTCCAATATGTCCCTGGAAGACATCGACAAAGGGATGACCATTCTGGGACGGCTTACGAGAGAATATCTTGCGGAATAACAATAAAAAAGATGCCCGGCCAGCGCCGGGCATTTACATCTTATGATCAGGATTCCTTGACACCTTATGCCAAGGAATCCTTTCACCTTATGTAAGAACTCTTTTGCGCATAATAAACCCGACGGCCAGCGTCGGGTTTGTCATCGGTTTGAAAAGCTGCCCGCAGGCGCTTTTCTATCTTGTGTAAAAGTTAGACAAAGCGACAGTTGCAGAATATGATTACCAGTAACAAGAAGAAGAACAGTAAGCTGGTATCAATATCCCTTTCTCCGCCAAGGAGTCCACATCCTTCTGACATTTTTTAATCACCTGCTTCTATAAAAATATTGATGTTGTAGTATAATTTATGAAGAGGCGGTTGAATGTGTTACAAAACTTTTTTGATTCTTTCCTTTGTTTTTTCCTCCCCCAGAATCTGCTGAATTTCCCAGATGTCGGGCGACATGGCGCGTCCCATGAGCGCGATTCTGATTACGGTGCTTACATCTCCCACATGTCCCTTGTATAAATCAGGGTTCTTTTTGTAGTCCTTCGGTTTTGCGGCATATCCGTTGACAGCTGCGATCTCGCGGATCTTGTCAAACCACTGGGTCTGATCGTCGCCGTGGTCATAGGAAGCCAGATATGCCTGCAGGATGATTTTCACATCCTCCTCGCTGACGTTTTCCGGCCAGGCATCCTCGATCTTGAAATAGTCGTCATAGAAATAGCTGATGAATTCAAACATCTGTCTTGCAAAGATGAAATCCTTTCTCGGCTTGTCCCCTGTCCGCCCGAGATCCAGAATTCGCATCAGGTAATCCTCCCGTCCCTCGAACAGGCTCACAAGCTCCGGCCGGTAGGTTTTCGCCCAGTCGATCAGGAAGCTGCAAAGCTCACTTGCCGGCAGCTTCACCAGCACATCCTTGCTGATATCGTTGAGCTTGTCCAGATCAAACAAGGTCCCGGAGTTGCTCATCTTTTCTACGGTAAATTCAAAAGCGTCCTGCGGGGCATCCGGATTTTCGATGCGCCATTCCTCGTAATTGGAGTTCAAAATGGTAAGGAGATATTCCCTGACCGCCTTTGGATGGTATCCTTCACTGCGGTAATAATCCAGGGAAAGCTCCGGATCCTTTCTCTTGGAAAGCTTTCTCTTGTTCCCGTCTTCCATTTTCATGAGCTGCGCCGTATGGCAGTATACCGGCAGCGGCCAGCCCATCGTCTGGAAAAGCTCCACGTGAATCGGCAGGGAGGGCAGCCACTCGGCTCCTCTCACCACATGAGTCGTTCTCATCAGATGATCGTCCACCACGTGGGCAAAATGATAGGTAGGAATACCGTTTGCCTTCAGAAGCACCACGTCCTGATCGTTTTCCGGCATCGTCAGCGTACCCCGGATCCCATCTCCGACGGAGATCATCCGGATGTCCTCCTCTGCGCAGTCATGGGTGCCCTTGGACCGCAGACGCACGACGAAACTCTGCCCTTGTTCCATGCGGCTTTCGATTTCCTCCATGGTAAGGTCTCTATGCTTGGCCCATTTGCCGTAATAGCCGGGATTTTCCTTCAAGCGCTCCTGCTCTTCGCGAATGGCGTTCAACTCCTCCTCCGTGCAGAAGCAGGGGTAGGCCTGTCCGCGCTGAACCAGCTGTTTCACGTAGGTCTGGTAGATTTCCGCCCGCTGACTCTGATAATACGGCCCGTAATTTCCTCGGTCTCCTTCCATGGATGCTCCCTCGTCAAAGGTAACGCCAAAGAATTCCAGAGACGAGATGATCGCCTCCACGGCCCCTTCCACCTGCCGTTTGTCATCAGTGTCCTCGATTCTGAGGTAGAAGATGCCGCCGCTTTGATGGGCCAGCCGTTCATCCACAAAGGCGCCGTAAAGGTTGCCAAGATGAATGAACCCCGTGGGACTCGGACCCAGCCTGGTCACCTTCGCACCGGGAGGCAGCTTTCTTTCCGGATAGATCCTCTCGTAGTCTGAGGGATCCTTTGTAATGTGCGGAAAAAGCAGCTCCGCCAATTTGTTGTAATCCATATTATTTTATCCTCCGTATCAGGTATTGCATTACAGTCTAAAAAATCATGGTAATTCCTCTTTCCATACTTCTGCCCAAGAGATAATTACCTTAAACATTATATACTGTGTCCAAATTTGATTCAACACAAAATACCGGGCGCTAATACTGCCTGATATTTTTACAATAGCTGTAATAAAGATTATGTTACCTCGTATATAAAAATATGATATAGTGAATGAAAAGGGAAAAAATGTAAACATGAAAGGAGAAACAATGATAGCTATGATGCAGGAACTTTATGAGAAAGTGTCAAAGGACAAAGCTCTTTACGAGAAATTTTACGCCATTATACAGGATGGCGAAAAAGCCGGCAAAGAGGCGACGGAAGCAAAGTTAATCACCTTTGCAAAGGAAGCCGGATACGATGTAACCATAGAAGAAATGCAGGAGTTCTTCCGGAGCCTTGCGGAAAACAACAAAGAACTCTCCAATGGCGAACTGGATCTGGTGGCAGGAGGAAAAACAGACAGTTTTATTATGTTGTCCGTCTTGTCTATTGGAATCGCCTGTGCCATGGCGTCGATTGAAGGTGCACAGCAAGATCTTTCCTGTGATGAAATGGGGAACATCATGATGGGTGCGCCGATTTAATGATAGAATTTGAAAGAGGCGACGGAAGCAAAGCTCATCACTTTTGCAAAGGAAGCCGGATACGATGTGACCATAGAAGAAATGAAGGACTTCTTTAAGTAGCTTGCTGGAACGAATCAAAGTGAGCTTTCTGACCCGTAGGGGAGTTCGCATCTGCTCCTGCTGGTCGCATCTGCCGTCCTACGCCCGCTCAGAGAGCGGGCTTGGACCGCTCACTGCTCAAAAGTCCGCCGGACTTTCTCCCGACGTTCGCGCCCGTTCGGGTTCGACTCCCCATCTATGTAAACAAAAACGCAAAAAGGACATCGCATGGATGTCCTTTTTGTGTTTGGTAACCCGTAGGGGAGTCGAACCCCTGACTCCGCCGTGAGAGGGCGACGTCTTGACCACTTGACCAACGGGTCTCACAGTAATTAATGATACTGCAAAACGCCGTAAAATGCAATAGTTTTTTCAATAGTAGCACAGCGCAGACGTTCTTTTTACCGCTTTGCCTTGTACTATTATATATTTTTTGATAGAATTTATTATTAATTACAGAATGACGGACGGAAGCTGCCGCCCGGAATTAAATAAACCAATAAATACTCGGAAAGGACGATGAGTGATGAAATATATCAGTACCAGGGGAAGCAAAGACGCAAAAAATTCAGCCCAGGCAGTGATCCAGGGGATCGCCGCCGACAAGGGGCTTTTCGTTCCGGAAAGCATACCGGCGCTGCCTTCTACGTTGGAGGAAATGAAAGGAAAGACCTACAAGGAGATCGCCTTTGCGGTCATAAAGAGCTTTTTTTCCGATTACACGGAAGACGAGCTGAAGGCATGCATCGAGGGAGCCTATGATACAAAATTCGAAGCCACCGAAGTTGTGCCGCTGGTAAAAGCCGGAGACGCATATTTTCTTGAGCTCTATCACGGGAAAACCGCAGCCTTTAAGGATATGGCGCTGTCCATTCTGCCATACCTGATGACGACAGCAATGAAGAAGGAGAAGGAAGACAAAAAGATTGTAGTCCTCACGGCTACCTCCGGGGATACCGGCAAGGCGGCTCTGGAGGGTTTTGCCGATGTGCCGAACACTGAAATCATCGTTTTCTATCCCAATGAGGGCGTCAGCCAGATTCAGGAAAGACAGATGACCACCCAGGAAGGGAAAAACACCCATGTCTATGCGATTCGCGGAAATTTCGACGATGCCCAGACAGGTGTCAAAAGGATCTTCAACGATGCGAATTTTGCCAATGAGCTTTCCGGCATGGGATATAAGCTTTCCTCTGCAAATTCCATCAACATCGGCAGACTGGTTCCGCAGGTTGCATACTATGTCTATTCCTATGCTAAGCTGATGGAGGAGGGCGCGATAAAGGCCGGCGATCCGATTAATATCGTCGTTCCTACGGGGAATTTCGGGAATATACTGGCTGCGTACTATGCAAAACAGATGGGTATCCCGGTGAATAAGCTGATCTGCGCCTCCAATGAAAACAAGGTTCTGACCGATTTCATCAAAACCGGAATCTATGACGTGGAGCGGAAATTCTACCTCACAAACTCCCCCAGTATGGACATTCTGATTTCCAGCAACCTGGAGCGGCTTCTGTACCACCTGAGCGGCAATGACGGCGCCGTAATCTCTGCTTTAATGGAGAGTCTGGAAAAGAATAAGAAGTATCAGGTCAACGAAACAATCCGAAATGGCCTCGGTGATTTCTGGGCGGGCTTTGCCACTGTAGAGGAGACCAATTCGGCTATTGGCAGAATGTACGCAGAGAACGGGTATCTTGTAGACACCCATACGGCGGTAGCCTGCAAGGTCTATGAGGATTACAGGAAGGAAACCGGAGACCGGACCACGACAGTCATTGCTTCCACGGCAAGCGCCTATAAATTTGCGGACAGCGTAGCCGCATCAATCGGACTGCAGATCGAAAAAGACGGATTTGCAAACGTACGCGCACTCCATGAGAAAACCGGTGTGAGAATCCCCGCCGGATTGCACGGCCTGGAAACGAAGGAAATACGGCATAAGGAAGTGCTGAATACCGAAGAGATGAAGGCCGCAGTGAGAAATGCATTGAAATAAAAATGAAGCTTCTGCCACCGGCAGAAGCTTTTTTCTATGCAGTAGAAAGGAATCATTCGATACAAACATGTCCTTAATTCGGATAGACTACGATCTGGCCCTTTCCGTTTTCCTTAGCCTGATATAGCGCGGAATCCGCCTGATGGAACAGGAGCGTCTCGTTCATATCCCCCTCGAGGTAATGGGCAATCCCCGCGCTGAAACTGATTTCGCCGGACCGAACCTTATCCCTGGGCACTTGTCTGCAGCGCTGGCGCAAGGATTCCAGCCGCAGATAGGCAAGCTCTTTTGACGCCTTGGGAAAGATCACCGCAAATTCATCACCGCCGTAGCGGGAAATATATGCTTCACCGTCGCTGCACTGCTGTTTGATGAGATTGGTAAACTGAAGCAGCACCTGGTCACCCTCCAGATGTCCGAAATTATCATTGATTTCCTTAAAATCATCCAGATCGATGATCGCCAGCGACATGGGAGATTTCGAGGCTTTTGCCTTCTCCATGGCTGCTTTGAGCAGAGTCTGGAAGGTTTTCTGGTTGTAAAGTCCGGTGAGAGA
The DNA here is from genome assembly GCA_023415235.1 of Bacillota bacterium. GTDB lineage: Bacteria > Bacillota > Clostridia > Peptostreptococcales > Anaerovoracaceae > Anoxybacterium. Next base: position 24,990 of record JAEZLP010000012.1, on the reverse strand, counting down.
ATCGTTCTTGGCCAGTTCATTCAGAGAAAGCTGGATTTTATAGCTTGAATAAATATATTCGTTGTTTGCCTTGTTATACTCAATCAGCACTGTGCTGACCAGATAGGCCGAAATCAAAATGGTATAGGATACGGCCGAATTCAGATAAAAATCGAGGGAGTCGCTGAAAGTAGCCGCCCGAATTGTTGCCAAGGTAAGCAGGACCCCGTTAAAAATCGTGATCGTTCCCGTGAATTTCTTCTGACCGAACAAGATCGTCAGAAAAACAGGAAAAGCGAAGGTGGCAAGAATTCCTCCCACATCGTAATGAACATAGGCGATGACTGAGGCGATTAGGGATAATGTAACGAGTACCGCATAGTTTTTTATTGACGTCTTGATACTCATATTATTAACTCTTCGGCAAACGGTAACCAGGATCAGGTTGATTGCAGCCGGAATTACAATATAGCGCAGAATGTACTGAACGCCCGTAAGCTTGCCGAGAAGACCAAAGCTTTGGAAAGCAATAAAAACCACGACTTCTACAGCAAAGATCAAGACGACAATGATGTAGAAGACTCGGATTATCTTTTCTCTCCATAAATCAAAGGACAGGTTCGGCTTTGTAATCTCCATAAACACGCAATATCCTCCCATTGGTAGAATTATACTTCATTTTAAGTCGAAATTCAAATATTTATGGCAGATAATTCAATAATCTCTTTAATTTCGTTGAAAAAAATAATTTTCGTAATCAGCCAGCCTCTTTTTCTAGTTGCAACCCAATCCAAGTATTGTATAATCAAACTATCACATATCTTTACGGAGGGAATGGAAGCATGGCTGACACATCGGGCAAAAATACGAAGGATTTCCGTTATTTCATCGACGTGATACCCTCGGACCTGTATTCGAGAACCAAATCCACCATATGCCGGCATATCGCTATTTTTGAGCCTGAAAGATTCACGACCGGCGAGGTGATTTGCATCGATGATTACCACTTTATCCTCTTTTTCTCGGAAGCGCCGATCACAAGAATTGATGACCGTGATTATCATACGAAAAAGGGAAGCCTGTTAGTCGTTGAGCCGTGGCAGAAGGTATATGGCCTGCCCAACGAGAATGTAAAGCAGGGAAAGTATATCCATATTGCTGTAAATAAAGATTTCTTCCGGAAAGTCGCTGCGGAAACAGCCGGGGGAAAGGTATTTCAGTTCATAAGAGCCCATCATACCTACAGCGAGCAGGTCCTGGACCTGATCGGAAACCTCCAGCGGGAGATTATGAATCACGGGGAGACCTGCGGCCTGATGGTGGAAAGCATCTGCGCGCAGCTTGTGATTCAGCTCATCCGGGATTTGAACGCTGAGGATGGGGGAAATATCAATCGGGTTGGCAAGGATAATCCCTATATCGACAAGGCGATTGAATTCATGCAGGAATATTACAGCGCCAATATCAAAATCAGCGATATCTGCAATTTGATCTATCTGAGCCCGAGCCATTTTAAGAGGGTTTTCAAGGAAAGCACCGGTCAGACACCATACCAATACCTGATGGAGATCCGCTTGCATAAGGCAAAGGAGCTGCTCAGAAAAAAAGAACACACCATGGAGGAAGTCGCAAGAATGTGCGGCTTTGTGAATTCCGGTCACTTCTCAACCGTCTTCAAGCGCAATATGAACATGTCGCCGAAGGAATACTGGAAAAAGGAATCATAACCGTCTATCTGCCTTGTCCGTCTTTAAGACGGACATTTTTTTATGCGGGAAATATCACGGAAAGCGATTCCGTCATTTCCGCTTTATTATTGCATAAAAGGGTACTTTTTGAAAAAATGATGGACTTATTGAAGAAAATATCCGGAGCGCTGCATGGTAGTATAGGTACAAATCTAAGAGCAGTATAGGTACAAATCAAAGAATGGAGTTGAGAAGGATGAAGAAAAGGATAATTGCAGTCGCTCTTTGCCTGATCATGGCTGCGTCGGGCATGATCTACGCCGATGGGCCAACCTTTAAAGGGATTCAGGCGCCGGAAAATCTTGCGGTTGAAGTGAAAAACGATGTGGATGGATACCCTTATTTCACGTTAAAGATGAATGTTCCTGCATCAGTAAAAACCTTGTATGAAGATGGCGCGGAATATGGGGCGGATTTGTTTTATGAGGTGGAATGCAAGGTCGGAAGCGGCAGCTGGGAATCGGCGGGAGCCGTGCAATTCCTGGTAGGTCCTGTGATCGATATGAATCCTCAGGACATGGGGATCAATGGAGAAATCGATATCAAGGCGAATGTATATCAGTTCCGCGTGAGGTTCGGTTATTACCCCGTGGCGGGAGAAGATGAATATGGGAACAGGATTGCCGCAGATCCGGTGTATTCCCCTTATTCCAACGTGGCTTCCACCGCAATCAGCGCCTATCAGAGAAATTATGGCGGAGCCAGTTCATGGGCCGTTGCCGAGCTCGACAAGGCGGATGAATATGGGTTTATCACAGATAAGATTAAGGATAATATGAGCCAGCCGATTACACGGGAAGAATTGTGTGAAGTCATTATGAAGCTCTATGAAAAAATCGTAGGGGAAGCCAGCTACAGCAATACAAGCGCTTTCACCGACACCCGGAATCCGCAGATTTATAAGGCCTATGAACTGGGAATTGTGAACGGGATAGGAAACGGCAAATTTGCACCCAATGACCTGACAAACAGAGAGCAGGTGGCTGCAATGATGCTTCGCGCCGTGAAAACAATCAATCCAAATGCGGACTTCAGCACCGCGGGAGCAGAGAAATTCAGCGATGAAAAACAGATTTCCTCCTGGGCGCTCGAATCTGTTAAATTCATGAATAAGAATGGTTTTATAAAGGGAAGCAACGGTTTTGTAAATCCGAAAGGAACCACAACAAGAGAGCAGACCGTACTGATCGTAGTCAGAACGTATGAAAAGTATAAATAACAGGGCTGCCGGAATTTAAGTCACGATTACGCAGATGGAAAGGGGACAACATATGAAAAAAAGTCTGGCTTTATTTATCCTGATCGTATTCGCTTCAGCTTTGATCGGCTGTTCCGGCGGTGGCGGCCAGGATGCTGCAGAAGATGCGGCCCTACAGGCGCAGGAATCATTGGAGGAAGCGGAAAACACAGGCATAGAGGTGAGCCTTGGGGAAACAGGAGAAAACCTGAGTCTCCCGGACGATTATCCCGATGAAGTGTTTCCACTGCCGGAGGATGCAAATATTGTCAATGTGAACGCCGACGGAGCGTCAAATGCGATGGGCATTATCTTCACGACCGGAATGACGTTTGATGAAGCGGCGGAGTACTGCAAGGACATCCTGAAGGACGGCAATATCACCGTGGAGGATAAAAGGGATGATTCCTTTATCCTTATGGGTGACAAGGACCAGTACGGTATCATGATAACGATCAGCAAGTATGACGGAGAAAAGATCAGCATTCTCTTTAATGTAAATACCATCTAATCACAAACCATCCAAAGAAGTCCGATGGCCGGTCCATCGGACTTCTTTTTAACAGGATCAATCCCCAATGCAGCTCGGTTCTTAGCATTAATTACTGCCTGCGAAGAGGTTATACTTCAATTACTTGCAGGGCTTAAAATTTTGTGGGTAAAAATTCAATTAATTCCGTAATTTGAATGCAAATATTTTCTCGCGGAAGGACTTGCATTTTCAATGAATCTATGTTAGATTATTAGATGTGTCTTACAAAGGTCACCAGCCCGAGCTTGCATCGGGAAATCGTTATGGAGAGTTGACCGAGTGGCTAAGGAGCTCGCCTGGAAAGCGAGTAAGACGATGAGTCCCGCGGGTTCGAGTCCCGTGCTCTCCGCCAATGAATGCAATGGCTCTGGGTTATTAAAGCCCAGAGCCATTTGCTTCTTATTATTGTAATCTTCCCATAACCTTCCCAGGGAACTTTAGAATTAGGTGTTACTGGGTGATATGTTGGATAATTCTACACTTTTAGAACTGTCTTTATATTGATTAACAGTATCTTCGATGTTTAGGTTAATCATCTTTTCTTTTTCTGCTCTATGCTCTTTAATAACATGAGCATAGACGTCAAGTGTTATTGCCACAGAAGAATGCCCCATCAGCTCGGAAACGGTAATGATATCAACACCTTGATAAAGAAGATTTGAACCAAAAGAGTGTCTTAAGTCATGTAGGCGCATTGGTAAAAATTCATTCTTAATTAATGCGTTTTCAAGAGAGTCTGAGTAGAAATTTGTTGAGTATGGTTTGCCGATGTACTTCGGATCCCGCAAATGCAAAAAAATAAGGTTTGAAGAATACTTTTCTTCTCCATGTGTGATTTTCGCTTGGTTTTGCAGCTCTTCTACGGTTAGTAAAAGCCCAATTACATAGTCGGAAAGTGGAAGTGTCCGAATGCTGTAAGGCGTCTTTAAATTGCCTCTAACAGAAGCTCTCGCGTGAAGTTGCTTTCTGACGTTCAAAATCTTTCTTTCGAAATCAATATCGCCCCATGAGAGCCCTCGGATTTCACCTCGACGGAGGCCGAGCAAGCCAGCCAGGGCAATTACCAATTTAAATATGGGATCTTCGATTTTCTCGATCAACTCAATGATTCTGATCTGGGGAATCGTTGTAGCTACGAAAGTTGAACCTTGACTGTCGAGGGACTTTTTTGTGCTCTTTTTTTTCTTCTGGGCCAGCAGAGGGTTTTTCAAGACATAGCCCTTTTCTACTCCAAAATCAAAAGCCTGTCTAAGCGTTCTGCGAATGTTTTTTATCGATGTTTTGCTAAGAACTATCTTTTTCCCATTCTTTTTCACTTGAGGCTCTTTCAGCACCTCAAAAAATCTATTAATGACTGCAAGATCTGTCTCTTGAAGCTTCTTGGCACCTAACTCCTTGCGAAGATACAAGAGGTTGTAATGGTGCCACAGGATGGTATTCTCTGCCAGATCATCATCGCTCCTGTAGTCATCAAACCAAAGATTTAATAGATCGTTCATACTCATTTTATTCGGTGCGACGATTACCCGATCTCCCTTTAATGAATCGGCAAATTTTGTTGCCTCACGCTTTGTTGTAAAACCGCTTTTCTTACTATCATGGCTTTTCCCATTTTCGTCGTAGTATTTATACCGAACGAGCCAGCGGTCTTCTTTGGTTCCATTAGAACCTTGTTTCCTGGACTTTAATACTTGGTATTTATCAATGTATGTTTTAACATCTTGCATTTGTTTTGCTCCTTTTGTATTTTTAAAGTGATCCTGCAGGATTTTTTATACCTTCCTGCAGGATCAGCGGATTAATTTCTATTTAGCCATTCATAGAAACTACGTCTTGGAATACGAATAGTTCTACCAATTCTTTTAACCGGGAATGCACCGGAATTAACAAACTCATAGGCTTTTGTTCTTGAAATTCTAAGGATTTCTTCGACTTCTTCGACAGTTAAAACATCTGTATCCTCGTACACTTGTTGAATGTTGATCATTTTCAATTCTCCTTTCTTGCAAAAGTAAGCCAATACCTTACAATTTTCACAATCAAAAAAGCCTTCGCTCCATAGTGAGTAACGGGTATCCGCAGTAGGGATAGCCCTGATAGAATTTTTACACACTATAGAGAAAGGCTTTCTCTATATCTCCCTGGATGACCAGGGAATTCTTATTACATTTTCAATTTGGCGGACAAAGTATGTCCATATTTTTATTACCATGGAATTCAGAATAGAGCATCAGAATTCCATAAGGTGGCTTCATATTTTGTATAATATCACGTTGTTTTTTAAAAGTCCAATTTTACTGTTTCTTTCTAAGAATTCTTAATCATAGCCCAAAACCTCCTTCTCAAATTATATAAGACATACTTTATATATACTTCTTTTTCAGCCTCAAAAGCAAACTGATTAATAAAGTCTGGGAGACTTTTATTTGTTTTACTAATCTCAAATGTTGTTATGGCTATACTTAGCTGGACAGAAAAATTAGTTTCATGATAGAAGGGGTGTGGGATAAACATAAGACCAAACTGTCAAGCATATAAACTTGACATAGAAATAGAGAAAGTTGACTTTTACTTTCTGACAATCCATATTATAAACAGGCGTTCGAATTTAAGAAGGAGTTTTTTATTTCAATGCACGATTGAGTGCAAGAAATGAAAAGCTCCTTTTTGGTTTTTTTGAACCAGGCCAGCAATAAAGCCCTGTCGGTCGGTGCTACCAACACCTTCCTGACTGATCCTCATATCAACACTTGAAAAACACCAGGACTTCAATTTTTTAAAGGGGAAATGTGCGGACCAAATAATGTTGCTTTATTGAAAAAAAGAAGTGAGTGCTACCAACACTCACCCCTTCGGTGTTTTGCTTCGATACTTAGTAATAAGATACTTAATATCCTTCTTCGCAAAAGGTATTATATTTTAAAATTACGAAAATGTCAAGCATAACGCCTCAAATTTCAAGGAATTGAGGTGTTTTTATGTCCGTCGCATTCGCACATGACTTTCAATATGAACAGTATGTTCAGACCGTCCCAAAGACCTTATCCGAATTTTTTGGACAGGCCTACGCTGGAGATTATAAGGGCCGGGTGCATTTCAATGTAAAGCACCGGGAGGATTTTCTCTGCGTTGGCATCTGTGACAATAATCAGATAATGGATCATATCGCCGAAATAACACTCAGGAAAGAGGATACCTACGTAACGGCCAATGATTTCTTCTTCAATAAAAGGCAAAATGAATATGTCTTTTCACTCCATAATATCATCTTAGATATAGATTGCCATGGGAAACCCGTTGACGAAGCCAATCGGCTTGCCGATTTCTTCCTGGGCCGTTTATATCGAGATCTGATTACTTACGGTGAATTTCCAGAGCCTTCACTCATCAACAAGAGCGGTAGAGGTATTCAGTTGTGGTTTACGCTAGAGCAGGCTTTCCGGTCCATGATGGGCAAATATAAGTACGTGAGCAAAGGACTTGTTCAAAAGATCCAGGATCTTCTCGTGGAATATCCAGAAGAACTGGAAGGTCTGGAAATCGATGCAGCCGCATCCGGGCGTCCGTGTGGGTTATACAGACTTCCGGGGAGTTATAACACGGTGACGGGCACTTATGGCCAATATGCTGTCTTAGGTGGGCGATTCACGCTCCAAGAGCTCGAAGCGTACTTGCCGCCATACGTACCAAAAGAACGCTCTGAAATCAAAATTACTAAGCCGAAAAAGCAGAAGCATACCAATATCCAGATCGATGAAAAACATAGAAATGAGCACAGCTTGGTCAATGTAAAAAGGATGCAGCTCGTGGAAGGGCTTATTCAAGACAGGAACCGCAGCGCCGGCAAGGAGATGCGGGATCTCCTCATGTTTGTTTATTATAATGCAGCGGTCCAGCTCATGGACCGTCCTGAAGCACGCCGAAAACTCATCGAGCTGAACCAATTTTTCAAGTTCCAAAAAGAACGGTATCAGAACATCGTTGATTACATAGACGATCATGACTGTCTGTTCTTTAAAAATGAAACCTTGATTGATTGGCTGTATATTAATGCCGAGGAGCAGGACAAATATGGTATCTATCCGAGAACCGACAGAAATGAAGGGCGTAATAAGACACGAGATGAAAAAAGGAATGCAGACAAATATCACAGGGATTCCATGATCTACAGTCTCGCTGAACAAGGATTGTCCGTGAAAATGATCGCCCTCGAAGTCGGTTGCCATCGTGATACAGCCGCGAAAGTCCTTGGTTATACTGAAAACAAGACGAAAAAGAAGGCCGAGCTTGCCGCCCAGATCCGCAAGATGAAAAAGAGAAAAATGACACAAAAAGAAATTGCTGAAACCCTTGCAATTCCTTTGGTTACAGTACGAAGAATGTGGTAAAAAGTGCTCAAAGTTGGAAAAACGGGGCGCTGTATACTATATCCTATTTGAGTCTCCGTGAGTTATGGGCTCTAGTCGGGGAACTCCACACCGGAGCCAAAGGCGACGGGTTTTTCGAAGTAGTCTGAAAGACTACGAAGGAAAACTGGTTGGCCCCGCAGGGCCTTTTACAGGGGGGTAAGGGGGAGAGGAGCTGGAGCCGACCTGCAATCAGAGGCCAGGTATGTAAAATATAATTAATTAAGGGCGATGAAAATGTGCGAGATATCGTAGTGCTGAAGAGAAAGAATGTGCACTGATTGATGTCAATTGACTAAAATTGACACATTAGGAGTAATATTGTATAATATTGTAAAAGCCGAGTGAGAAAACCTGCGCTTTAGAGGCGGGGGGAGTACATCATAAAGTTCTAATTGCAAAAAAAGAAAAGGAGATTGCTCATGAAAAATGATCCGTTATTAATGATACTAATTATCGTTCTCGCGCCGATTATTATGGTGGTTGGTATCTTATATGGCACATACAAACTGCTTGAGCCGTATTTTTTGCAGATCGGGATCGGGATTGGTGTTGTGGTGCTGATCTTTTTCGCGCTGGCTTTTTTATCGGTAAAGAAAGACGAGAAAAAGGCTGCAAAGCTCGAAGATAAGAAGATCGCGTCCAGATTCAAAGCATTGGCTGTTACTGATGTACTGATCAGCGATTTCCTGACGCATTTAGAAAATCTACCGAATGCACTGAACCAGGAACCGGCGCCAAAGCCAGGGAAAATAACCCTGCCATACGAACAAGCGTTAGAATTTCTGGACAAAAATCGCCGTATTGCAAATGAATTTGAGCCATTCTGTGTTGACGTCGACGCTTTCTGTGATTATCCGTACGATGATCTTACCTGGAACCGCTTTAGGCAGTGCGATGAAAAATATATTAAAGAAAATCCGGGATCAATGCTTGCAGAGCATAAAGAATTAGTGGACAATGCTATTTCGGCCGCCACTGCGCATTTTAAGTCGCTCGCCATTGACATGGATTGCGGCCTCTGGGGGCGCTTTGATCAGTTTAACGAATATGGCGAAAGCATTGCAAACTATTACAAGACGAAGCTCGAAAAAGTTGCTCAATTGCCAAAGGATAAATCTTACGAGCTTTCTGATTTCTCTGAAGCGATTGCTTATCAAGAAAGAGAGAGAGCTAAACTGGAGACGATCCTTAGATGTCTGAGTTTCTCCGTCGCATATGCCAGTTTGCGGGAAGAGGAAGAAGGCCGGATATTTTGTGAAATTCCTGGCGGAATGAATGGCGAAGAAGATTTCGCAGGAGCGTTCAGTTAAAAAGAATAGATTATTCAATTTAAAAGGCCCTATGGGCCTTTTAACTATATACGGGATAAATCAGAAAGTCAGTATAAAATAAGCTTGAAGGCTCTGAGATATGCTGTGGATGCATACCCGAAAGTACGATCAGGGCCGGAAAGCTATAGCGCTATCGATGTTGTCGAAAAGCACATCATCCTCGGCTAGAGGGAGGAATAACAATTTTTGCTTTTTCTGGCTCCAGAGCATCGCACTTTTACTTTGGAGGAACCCCTGTGTCCTTTCTGTTTGGCAGTATGGACATTGCATTTCACCACCCCTCTCAATAAAGAAGACCGCGTTCCCGCGGCCTCTTTGCTCTTACACAAGCACTTGTATAATGTGACGCCGAAGCGTCTATGTCGGTTTGATGTTGGAGTAAGAACTACGATTTTTTCTCGCAGAACTTTGAAAGATTCGCGGCCTACAGGCCCGATAAATGTCCGCTGAAATGCGACCATCCAACTCTATCACCCTCCGGAATTTTCATTATGTATTATAACATATTACGACACGATAGTAAAGAAAAGTCATATCCACGGTCGAATCTGAGGGACACAAATCGTTTCTCAAATCGACTTCCCTCCTCCAAGCTTATCACAGGACGAGGGCAGAAAAGGGGTACAAACGCACCATCCCGCCTCCAAACCGAAAAGCCGCCCAACCCCTCGAATTTCAATCACAATCGACCTTGTTTTGTAAAACTGTGTTTGCCAATCCATTCAGGTGGACGATTTTGAGCCTGGATGCTCCCGAAACCTCCCCAAAAACGATTTCTTGCTTTTCATAGAAGACGGATTCCAGAATCGATTCAAGAAGGCTCAGATTCGATTTTGAAACCAACCCTTCCTTATAAATCTGTGCCTTCACACTCATCTCGGATAGAAGTTACGGATCCAAATATCGAGAGCATAGGCCTGGATCTCCTTCGTCTCGATGCGAGCGATCGTGTCCGGATTCTGCTTCAAGGCGATCGAAAATTCTTCCTGCGTGTATCCAAATTTATCCCTGATCTTCCTGATCTCGGATGACGTCAGCAGACCATATTTTTCCGATATGCGTCTTTGGCCCTCAATAAATTTTCATCCATGATCCCGGCTGGACAATATTCATTATCCGCATAGCCGCCGTCCGGACAGAGATAATATATCTCTTCATAATCAATCGGCTCACCCCGGACGAGCATTTTGGAGTCTCTTTTTCGGATCTCGATTTCGTGAGATCTTCCGCAAATCGCGCAACACGGAGTTAAAAATTTCTTGATTAAGATGTCGTTTTCCATGCACAAATCTCCCTTTCTTGGAGCTGTTTTTCTCATCCGAAAAGAGTCGAGAAAATCGATTGGGAGCTTGGGAAATCGATTTGCAAATCGACTTCCTTCTTCCAAACTTATACTTAGAAGTGGCCTCAAATCGCTTTCAAACGATGATACCCGCTTTCAAGCAAAACGCTCCAAACGCTTCAAATTCCAAGTCGTACAGCCCATTTTTGCTCTTTTGAAATTTCCACAAACGCAACAAACTGGCGTATCCAGGTCTATAAACGCCGAAAACCTGCCCCATAAACGCTTTTAGCTCTTCCCGGGCAAAGTATGGGAAATCGATTGGCGATTCGCCTTGAGACAGATTTTGGGGGTTATTTCCCCTTGTTTTTCATCTGCTTTATATACTCAATCCGGCCGTCAAAGTACCTCCGATATGGACGTCCTTGTTCGTCGCTTAAGACGACGGAAAGATGAGATCGGTCCCTCAGCTGCAGCACCCGATGGATCGCACCAGCCAGCTGGATCATCATGACCTCTTCCTCCACCTCTTCAATTGAGGCAGGAGCTGCTGCGTAATTGTAATCTTCGGTAGCCGCTTTACTTGCCGCCAGCGCTTCTTCACACAGCCAATCAAGGAGCTTCTCTTTGTCTGTCTGATCCATCCTCGCAAGGTCATTGTCGTCCCAAAAATAGGCAGGATTAAGCGGGAGGACTCCGGGTGTATCAGATGCGTTTCGTACAAGATTTTGGATGTTGCTTACGAACATTTCCCGGCCCTCTTCGGTAAAGTGAAATCTTTGGATATAAGACTCAAAATTAGCACTCACATAAAACCCTCCTTCTCAATCAAAAAAATTACAGAGAGTGCCGTAAAGCACTCTCATGATGTTCATCAGCTGGTCTTGCACCGTTCGCAAACGGACGCCCTTCCGATCCATATATTACAAATATTGTAACGCAAAAAGAATCGATTGTAAAGAGGAAGGATCGGAACTGTCTTGTGGCCCGCAGCATCCGGGGAAGAGATGGTCTGACCTAGTTATCACAAATGGAAATCAAATTGGGTGGCTTCAGCGGGAAAAGGAAATGGACCGTATCTCGCGGATATTTTTCTTACCCAGTGAAGGAAAATTCGACGAAAAAAATATCTCAAAAGTTAAAGAAATGATTGCATATAGAACCTCATGAGTAGTACAAGATATATAGAAATTAAAAGCATGGAGGATTGACCGGCCAAGTGGAGGCTGGGTATAAATACCTCCATTTTTAGTTTTTTGGGCCCGAGATGGTTCGGGAAGGAATCGTCGAAGAGAGTCAAAGTTTTGGACGGAATATTTTTACTGGCTGAAATAGAAAGGATGGTAAGCCACCATGTTGAATTTAATGACAACCTTTTTTATAAAGGATTACGTTAAGACAGAGCAGGCTTTTGAAAACAGAAATAATCTGATATTAAAGATCATGGCCTTGCTGATGCACGAAAGACAGACCATTTTGGAAGTGATACAGCAGATCCCGGTCGAAGGAAAGCGAGATACTGGCGGATTCTTTGTGGATGCCGGATCCTATACGGACATCATCGCCACCGGAAGCCGATTCCGGTTTATGGAAGGGACGGCTGAGGGCGGCGTTTTTATCGAGCGCTTTATTCTGGCTCCGGCAGAGCAGGATATCTCAGACAGTTTCTTTAAGGCTTTTGCCTATAATCTCGCCGCCCAGATCATCAAAAAAAAGGCTGATATCTTAACTCAAAGAGAGAGATATGAGTACATCAAATATGAACTGCAGGACCTGGATATTATGATGGACGAGCTGACCTTAAGCCAAATCTCAAAGTTGGTCCAGAGAGAGTTCCTTGCAATCTACCATCGTATGTGGTCGATATAAAGAAAACCCTGGCCAGCTTTGGCCAGGGAAATTTTTTTGCTTTTGATATGGGCCTCCAAAATTGGGAGGGCAAGGAACGCCCCGCCCTCCCGGCACATTAAGAAGGAGACTGTAAGGAGGTAAATACGCCTTCTTTTTCAAAAAAACACTTGACTCTCTTTATATACTGAATCAAATACGGGGAAAGCAAGTAAATCGAGAAAAAAGATAAAATTATTTTGGAGTAGCTTACGCTATGGCCCGCTCTCTGGCGGGAATCACGTAAGGATTTGAGGAAGGAACGGGTAGCATTCACCCCGCAGGAAACTGCAGTAGGAGATGCGGAACGACCAGCCGCCTGATTCTAACGTTACCGACCACGGACCAACCGTGGTTTTTTCCTTTTTGTCTCGAATAGGAGGGGTGTTTGACGTAGGATGAATTTTGTGTTATAATATATATGTACCCAGGGGCAGACAACAAAGAAAGAGTACAGGGTTGAACTCCACAGGGAAATTAATATTTAACAGTTATTAGAGGTTTTGAATTAAAAAATGGCAGTTTCCGGTCTTCAGAAGAAGATTAGCTTAGCCATATTTTCATGCCTCTTTTTTATGTGCAAATTTTATTCTTTATGTATTGAAAGGAAGTACGGAAAGAAGTGATAATAACAATGATTGCAATAACACTGAGCGCTTAGCACAGAGACTTGAATCATAGATCGAAAAGAATAATGTTAACAAGTGGAGGACTCAAAATGTTTGCAATTTATTTTATTAAAACCATGGCTCTGATCCTGATCTATCTTGCCTTCGGGGTGACGCTGCCAGTCGTGGGGCTATATATACATCAGATATATACTCACCTTAAATCTGAAAAACAGCCAAAGCAAAAGGACGTGAACTATGGCGTGAGACGCGCCGCGAAGATCCTGGTTTTCTCAATCACCGTACTCATCGACGTAGGAAATATTGCTGGCATGATCGCGACGCTCTCCTGGATGGTCGAACTGAAGAACGCGATTGGACATTTGGTGATCGTCCAGCCGGGATATGCAATGATATTTGCCGGCCTCATCGCATTCCCGTTCCTGTACCTGCGAAAACTGACACACGAATCAACAAACTCTGAAAAGTAAGAAAAAAAGAAAGGAAAATCATCATGAAACAATTCATTATCGATACTGCATTGATCATAATTTTATGGATCACATCTCTTATTACTCTGTGGAAGATCCTCGGCTATGGAGAGCGGCTGCTGGTGCGTATGTCCCGGTCGAAGGACGAATGCTCCTTTGTCATCCGGCCTCTTAATAAAAGCAAGCTCAAGATCGTGGAAGAATATTCTCGGAGAGGTCTGGTTATTTGTCTCTTCCTGATATCGGCGCTTTTTATTCAGGCGACCTTTAATTACCAGAAAGGTTACTTTATTAATTTGTGGACCTTGATCGGAGCTCATAAGATCATCGCTATAACGATCGCCTTTGCCATCTATTCCCTGATGGGCCGGATAAACAAGACCAGAAATAAAAATAAGCACTCGCTCTACTGCGATGGGAAGGCATACCAGCTAGTTGACGGAAGAATAAAAGGCGTGAAATGATGAATAAGGAGCTGAAATTCGCACTAATCATTGTGTTGATCATGATCATAGCTTTTGCAGCCTTTGGAGTGTACGGGATGTATGCCGGTAATCCGCGTATGGAGGGCCTGCATATCTCTCATATCACCGTGGCTGATGATCACGTAGATCTTCGAGGATCATCAGCCAGCAGCGCGGATAACTATAAGAATTACCAATACTCCATCAAGGGAGAAAACCTGTATATAACCATCAATTACGCGCTGAAAACCAGAACCCATTTTGGCGGAGATTTCATAATCATTATCAAAGACGACTTCTCCAAGGTAAAGAGAGTGTATCTTATTGGTGGGGGAGATAAGAAACAGATCTGGGAGGCCTCAGAGCCGGTCACTCCTGCAGCGATAACGGAAGGCGCCATTGCTCCGGCCATGCAGGCAAAAGCGCTCACACTGCTGGCCGATCAGATCATGTCCGGAAAGATCGTGGAGGGAATGGTCGGGGGAACCCTGGAATATCAGATGACGTCCGATGAATTATCGGCTTTTATCACTTATTATAATGGCCGGAATTTCACAGAGAACGATAAGATAAACGATCCGAGTGATCATGATTCTTTATCCGACTCCACGGACGTCGTCCTGCAGCTTACGGATGATCCGGAGAATTGCATCGTGATCATGGGGTTCTTGGACGGGGAGACAATGGTTGGTTTTCCGGATGGAGAGATGTACGTGCTCCGTGATCAAGAGCTAACGGACTATCTGAACATAACCATGGCTAAGATCCTAAAAGAAAAAGGACAGTTCTAAAACCATCCTTATTCGAGTTCCTCTTTGAAAGGACACGGATTTATTCCTTTGATATAAGCGTCCATTTCTTCCCCGACCTCGCGAGCTGGGGTTTCCTTGCAGTCATCATCTAAGATCGTCATGGCGTGGGTGCATCCTTCGCATGGCATACTGATCACTCCTTTTATTATTTTTACTAAAATATTAAAAATCGTTTATCCCGGCAGGCGAAAAATTTCGGCCTTCTGGGAATCGATGGGACATATGTAACTATGCCGAAAATCGTGATTTACGGAAGAGATGAAACGTGAACCCCTGAAATATAGGGATTTATGCCATTTTTCTCAAAATGTACGAATCCGGAAGAATCACAGTTGCGATTTTAAGGGGCAAAATACTATATATGGTGGTGTCCGATCGGCCGGCAGAAAAACCGGCCCAGAAATTATTTCGGTACAAAATATCGCTATTAATCTTCTTTTTCAAGATCATCCATCAAGTCCTGTGTGGTCTTAAAACTTTTTTCGGTAGGATCCAGCTCGCTTGCTTCGGATATTGCGGAAATAGTATGCTCATTAATCAGCTCTTTGTTTTTATATAAAAGCGTACCAGTTCTTTTGATATAGTTTGCAAATGATCCAGGATCCGGGTAATGCTTCTCCC
The DNA here is from genome assembly GCA_023415235.1 of Bacillota bacterium. Classification (GTDB taxonomy): domain Bacteria; phylum Bacillota; class Clostridia; order Peptostreptococcales; family Anaerovoracaceae; genus Anoxybacterium. Next base: position 9,589 of record JAEZLP010000012.1, on the reverse strand, counting down.
ACTCCGATGGGGTGTAGAGTAAAATCCCGAAAGGGACGTCTACCAGAACACTGGAATAAACATATGCCATAGTCTCTGTTTTCTTTGCCGTATCCATCACAACGCAGAAATCCAGCATATTCGGCTCGTCATCTTCCGGGTTAAAATCGGAGGTGGTAAAGAACCATATTTGCTCCGGGTGAAATTTTTTGAGCTGCTGAGCTGCGGATAAAATATGCTCTCGATTAGGGCTTTCATTGATGTGCATAATAATCACCTTCTTACTTCATCGATGGAAGGAACTTCACAAATCCGATCGAACTTTTTAACTCGCTCCCTCGTTGCATCGGTATATTAAGGATTCGGTTTTTATGGACAGAAAAGCATCGTGCTTATCCTGATCGATCATTAAGGGCGGTCCTGTGACAGCTAACACAATAAATTCTCGCTTTTGATTATTAATCATTACAACCATAAAACCATCTCTTTTCTCATCACTTTATTATACCGCACCTTTCCCCAATATGGTACGATGAAGATAATTTAGAAAAAGGTAATATCCATTGCAATCAATCAAAAAGATACAGTAAAATTTGACATCATAAGAGAAAATAAGATATAATAAATTAATAAGTTTTTTAAATTAAGAAGGAGTTTTTATCTAAGATATAAATTTATCGTTGAAAGATAAATTTATCGTCTAAGAGATAAAAGCCCTTTTTTTTGTGCAAGAAAGGAGGCAATAATATGACTTGTACAGAAATGAACACAATTTTAGATTGCTGGAAAGATGAACTGATGTTGTGTAACTGGAATATCAATTGGAAGGTATCTTTGCAAATGGAGGATGGAGAATGTTTTAAAGATATCTTTCCGTTCGTTATGATTACTGGAGAGCATGAAGCAATGATTGATATCCAGGCTGATCTTCGTGAGGAAGACTCAATCCTAGAATTTAACTTTGACATTGATTATGTCATAGTGATGGCGTTACTACAAATCCACTTTGGAGCCTTTAGCTCTGACGATTTCAATGACTTTAGCACTAAGTTCGATTTGCTTGATGATTTAGCAACCGGACTGGTTTTGAGAAAAAGGAGGTACAACGATGAGAACGGCAATCATTTGAGCAGCTTACGCGATGATAGGGTTATCGCATAGGAGTTGATTGGCACTCAAGCAACAGAAGGTTCTTTAAAATTAAGAGGGAGTTTTTTATTTCTATGACTGCTATTCGGACGGGAAATAGGAGGCTTCCTTTTTTTATTGCTGAAAGGAATGATGATTGGGCACCAGAACTAGCCGATAAGTCAAATTCAGCTCAAAAACTTCAATTTAATCTCTTTTTGGCGTAAATTTAGAGTACATTAATTTACGTTACGTTCAATAATCCTAAGAGTTGAATCTGTGTAAATTATTAATTGGTTTTTAATTGTTTTACAAAAAGTAAGAAACATTATAACTCAAACTTTACTTTTGGAGTATTGTAATCATATAAGAAAAGAAAGAAGCTGACCGCAATGAACATAGCTTATGTAAGGGTAAGTAGCACTGACCAAAACCAAGCCCGCCAGGTTGAGGGCCTCCAAAAATATGGGATTGAAAAATGGTTCGAAGAGACAATTTCGGCTAAAGATACGAACCGACCGGAATTAAAGAATATGATCGAGTTTGCCAGGGAGGGTGATACGATTCACGTCCTGGACTTTTCTCGTCTGGCCCGATCCACCCAGGACCTTTTGAATTTGGTGGATATGATGCAGAAAAAGAGAATAAACCTAATAAGCGCTAAGGAAAACCTGGATACAAATACACCCACCGGTAAATTGATGCTCACGATGATAGCTGCTATAAATCAATTTGAAAGAGAAAACTTGCTTGAACGACAGCGAGAAGGAATAGCGATCGCAAAGAGGCAAGGGAAATTCAAAGGCCGGCGTCCGATCAACATATCCGAGAAAGATTTCAATGAGAATTATGAAAAATATCTCAGAAGAGAAATCAACAAAGTTCAGTTTTCAAAAAATCTGGGAGTAACCCGGCCGACACTTGACAAGCTGATCAGAGAATATAAGGAAAAAGTTGCAGCCATATAAGGAGCTATCTCGGTTATCAGGCCTTGGGGACTTAACACCATAGCAATTTTCTCCAAAATTAGTTATAATATCTATGGTGATATAATGAAAGAAGAAGAACGGCAGGTCCTCAATTGTATCGTGGAAAAGATTAAAAGATTTAATCCTGAAAAGGTAATCCTTTTTGGCTCTTTCAGCACTCCAAAATTCCAGCCAGGTTCAAGTGATGTTGATTTGTGCATAATCGTTGAATTGAGCGATAAATATGAGACAATAATGGAGCTATATTATGAGCTTAAGTCTGACTTGATAGTTGACTTCCTCTTGTATACACCGGAGGATTGGGAGTACGAAATTCAAGATCTTAACTCTTTTGCTTATCATATACAACGAAATGGAACAGTAATTTATCCTGAAAAATGAGAGCGGGGATAACAATGAATATGTATTTGTAGTGGGAGGAAAGGCTTATTATGCGTAATTTTAATAACAACGAATATAAGTGTTTAACTAACGATTTAATAGGAGATATATTTTATACGGATACCTCTTTTAGGGGGAAAATTTCTACCATCAGGCAGTATGCAGAGGTTATCATCCGAAAAATGTTAGACGTTGAACCAGATGAAAAACTGACTTTAGGCCAGAGCAATATTCAAAATAGAATAAAGTCTTTGCCAAATCATGAGTTTATTGAATTGGCACTGGAAAATATACGTGGCAAAGGAAATATGACAACACATACGCAGTATTTAGAGAGTTTGACTATTGAGGACTTTGAAAATATTGTAGACAGTTTATTTGATATGTTATCTTTTCTACTAATAAATCATTTTGAAAAATATGATTTCGGATCAAGAAATGATGTGATGTCTTCGTTTTCACTGCTTCCTCCAATAATTAGATATAAGGTTTTAGTTTTTTTACATAAAAAACACCCTAATAATATTTCGATTATAGACAAGCTGGTTTTGGCAATTATGAAGGCTTTTAATGTCGATGAAGCAAACAAATGGGTTGAAGCGGAGAAAAGTGAATTAATCAAAATGAAGACAATCTCAGAAGAAGCGCTGAATGGAATAGCCGAAAGAGAAGGCGTGGAGCTTGCTAGAATTGTACAAAGTACAGCACCATCTAACATGTATCTCCTATGTAAAATGAAGATTTCTCAGGTGGGAGCTGTTATTAATGAAAATGGTACGTTATATTCAGATTTTGAAAGCGCATTACCATTTTATAAAGCGAGAGGAATAATAGCGGGAGATGATCTGGAAACAGAAGAATTTAATGATATTATGAATTTTCTGTATCTAGGAAGGAAAGAAAAGTTACAAGAATTATCCAATGAGAGTAATCCCTTTATTGTCTTGAATTTTATTTCTTAGGTGGAAGTATCGTTGAGAATCATAGATTCTTAATAATGCGTTACATATTTAGGCTTTCTCTTAATCGGTAGCTATACTGGCTAAATATGAAATGGTTTTTCTTTATATTTTTTTTCACCTCTGCACATAGCTCGCATCCCCATATTCTACCATAATTCTACTATAAAATGGCAATAACCTATGTTATAATTCATTTGGATTGAAAATGCAAAATCACTAAAAGTTGGTGCAAAAGTGAGGACTTCATTATGATTCAATTAAAAGACATTGATCGGGAACTTGCCGAAATACTGCTTGATAATATAATCAATAAACATTGGAAACTCACTTACAGGGAAATTGCTACAGAACTTTCAAAACGCTTGGGGCGTGAAGTTAATCCACACTATGGTTTAAGAACTCCTCTTGGCGTTGTTTCATCATTTTGTTTTGATTTAGGGCTTCCATTAATATCTGCAAGGGTTATATATTCAGGCCCAACAAGCAATCAGGTTGTAGGTGAAGGGTTTTACACTTTCGCTTGTGAATTTCGCCCAGAGTATAAAAAAATGACTCCTGAGGAGGCCTGGACAAACGAAATCAAACTGATTCGAGAATGCAAGGACTGGCAGCGATTGAGAGAATTTCTTGATGGAGCATCAGTTGACGAAATTTTAGGCAGGGAGCATTTGACACCGGGTTTTAAAGAAATTATTGAAGAAAATGATTTTATAGGCATACCTATATCGGAACCAAATGATTATACAACAGAACCTGTATTCCCATCGGAACCAAATGATTATACAACAGAACCTGTATTTCCAGATGAAATAAGCGATACCATTAAACAAAAGGAGGGTGCAATTAAAACCGTCCAGGTAAGCGTACATGAGCGAAATCCATCATTAAGGAAGCAATGCCTTGAGCATTATGGTACAAGCTGTGCCGTATGCGAAGTGGACATGGGGAGCCTTTACGGTGACGAGTTTTCGGGAAAAATCCATGTTCACCACTTAAATCCCATCAGCGAATTTGATGAAGAACATGACGTTAATCCGATTAATGATCTTCGTCCGGTATGCCCCAACTGTCATATGATAATTCATTGCGGGCGAGATAAACCTTACTCAATCGAAGAAGTGAAGCAAATGCTGAATCGTAAATAAGACGCTGCTGCGGGGATCCAATTTATTATAAAGCAAAGTAAAATTGTGAGTACGTAATAATTTGAGAGGAATTATAAAACCATGATCAGTGAGGAAAAACAACGAAGCGTATTAACAAACCATATTCTACCTTTGTTCTCGGGAGCAACGCTTCTTGAAGAGACGGTACTATCGCATAAAGGAGAACAATTAGTTGCAACAGCTGCAAACAAAATAAAATTAAAATTTGATAAAAATAGTACAGAAAGATATATTATTAACCGAAGCCAACCTTTTACAGGTAAAGATTGCAGTTTAATAAAGTGCTTCTTGCAGAAAATATCTAGCATTGATGAAGCAGCTTTTTACACTGAGGCTATGTATGACATTTGTTTGGAAAAAGCAATATGCGAAGATTTATCTAGCATAGTACATAACACTATTGAAACTATCATTGATATATTTACAAGTTGGTCATTGAGGACTTATGAGGGAAAACACCCCTCATTTGGAGTCATCATTGATACAACCCAAAAATCTCAACCTCACGAACATGAGGCGCTAAAAGTTGAGAACTGTATGCTCAAAGACCACGCTGCCCCTTTAACTGACGGAGTATCGTCATATTTTATGATAACGTGTGATGGGTACATCTTAAGTCATAAAATAATAGAAGGTTCAGCAGATTGTGACGATATATTTGCGCCATATAGGTTTATTAACTTTGCTGAAAAATGCGATAATAACAACATAGGATTAGTACTATTATCGAGTGGAGAAATTTTAATTTTTGCAGACAAAGAACTGAAATACGCAAAAAGACAAGGGAAATGGAAACTATTTGATCATAAGACCGCAATAAAAAGACTAAGTGATAGATCGAAATATATGAATGAATCCATTCGTAACGCAATGTATCTAACCGCCTTAGACGTTTCGTTCTCAAAAACCGGTGGGTGTATCGGGTATATAAATAAAACGGAAATAAAGGGATCTTATTCAGTTGTTAATGAAGGAGACCGACTTATTAATAATCCAAACATGAATGATAAAGCAATGATAGTAAATAGGCTTGTGGGTGAAACGAAATTTCAAGCAATGCCAAGAAAAATGAGACAAGAGTTAATTGGAATTGATGGCGCTACAATTATCGATAGTGATGGGCATTTAATTGCGTGTGGTGCGATTATTAGAAGAGTTAAATCGAGTGTTGAAGGAGGGGGGCGACTGGCCGCAACAAAGCAACTGTCAACTTACGGTACAGCAATAAAAATATCTACCGACGGTGGAATTTCTGCTTATCATAAAGAAAGTAAAGTAATAGCAATAGGCTGATTGGTTCGATTGTGTTTTATAAAATAGTGAAATATATTCAAATACTGTGCATTAATATGATAAAAGACTGCGCGGCGCATTCCTTTGTTGTATAGAACAATTGGAAATAAAACTACCCTTGATAAGTTTATTAGTTTTCATTTTTGTTCGATTTATAATGTTCAAATATAATGAGATGTATTTATAAAAGGAGTTAGACCATGAGCGCACAAGACAAGTTTATGTTATGTCGGGATAGCATATATAATGCGGATAAACGAGAATTCCTACTGGCCCGGATTTCCGGAAGCGACCAAGAGAAGGATTTGAGCCGACCTCCGAATTGTAATGGGTTCGGAAGGATCAGGCATTTCAAAAGGCTGCTTGATGACAATTGGTTTGATCCGCTACCAATGGATCCAATGTCAAAATCACTAAAAATACCTTATGTTGATCTTGTCGAAGCCCAAGTTTTTCAAATTGCTTCATGTAATCTTCGTTGTTGGTATTGTTTTGTGCCCGACAGCTTAAAAAAGGGGAATCAGATAAACTCGTCATCATTTACAGCTCAAGAAATGATAGATCTCCTTTTAGAAGATGGTAGTCAGGTTCGTTTACTTGATTTGTCCGGCGGAAACCCAGAATTAGTGCCAGAGTGGCTAGTTGATACAATGAAAGCGCTGGATAAACGCGGTTTGAGAGAACAAGTCTATTTATGGTCAGATGATACTTTAACAACGGATTACTTTTTCAAATTCTTGAAAAAAGAAGAAAAGAAGCTTATTTGTGAATATCCACACTACGGAAAGGTTGGTTGCTTTAAAGGTTTTGATGAAAGCTCTTTTAATTTCAATACCAACTTAGATAAGGCGTTTTATAAGCAACAATTTGAACTTTTCAGTAGGTATCTTGAGATGGGGCTTGATATATACGGATATGTTACATTTACTACTGAAAATACTGAAGGAATCAGCGATAAAGTTAATGATTTTATTAATCGCCTGAAAAAAATACACCCGTTATTACCTTTAAGGATAGTTCCGTTAAAAATAGTATTATTTTCTCCGGTGGAACAGCGTATCGGCACATCTCACCAAACTGCTATGCTCAATCAGATGGTGGTTCATAGAGAATGGCAGGAGCAACTTAGAGCTATTTACAACGAAGATCAGCTATCCCAAAGAATTTGCGACATTTCATTAATTTAAATCAGGAGGTCAATATGGAAGATGACTATATTGATTTGATAGATGCTACTGTTAAGAACGGTATTGAAGACACCGTAGATTTCTATAGTATTGTTACTAAGTGCGCGGGAATCCATCCTCTTGAAATAGTTCATTCATTAAACAGAATACATAAAAATGGAATTCTTGATGAGCATACGTATCAACAGATTGTGAATAGCATTTTATTACCAAAACAATGCCAGAATAATGATCGTTATCAAAAAATCCTTCCAGTACCTCATCAGGTTGATTTTGACTGGCGTTTTAGTGATAATGGAATAGAAATATTTGTAGGGCACATTGACAAATTAATAAATAGTCGTTCGTATACTCGTATTGCTTTTATCGGATCGCCTTCACTATTTCGACATTATTGTAAAAGTAATTGCAAAGACGTAGAATTATTTCTTATTGACTTCAATGCGAATAAGCATATTAGTAAAGAAATATTGCCAGTGAATGCACACGTTGTTAATTGCAATTTGAATTATGATTTAGACACTGAGCTGAAAGTAGATCAAATTCATGCCGATTTAGTTGTAATGGATCCTCCATGGTATCCCGAATATTATAAGAAGTTTTTTGATATAAGCGATATAATTGGTGATGATAAATGCCTTGTTTATGGTGTATTCCCACCGATGCTTACGCGCGAGTCCATTATAGCCGAGCGTGAAGATATTAATATATATATTAGCAAACTTGGATTTAAGGAACTCCAATTCGAATCTTTATGCGTCGAGTATTATACCCCTCCATTTGAGCAAAATGTGTTTAAATCTAATGGCATTAATAATTATCCAATATGTTGGAGACGGGGAGACTTTTTTATTACCCATCGTTCTGAAAAAAAATCTATTAATAATAGTGCTACTGGGATTATAATTAGAAATGGTGGTTGGACAGAAAAAAGCATTGGGAATGTAAGATTTAAGTTGCGCCAAAGTACCTTTTCTGAGGATGAAGAGTTTAATATACGGCTGGATAGCCTATATGAAAACGATATTTATCCCTCGGTGAGCCGGCGATTTAAAGGCCACGAAAGAATAAATGTTTGGACTAGCGGAAATAGGGTTTATTACTGCACGAATATACCGGTTCTTTTCATGATTTTAGAGCATCTTTATGATAGTGATATAGTGATGTCATTCGAGAATGAATATGATGAAATAATACCTGATTTTCAAAGGGTTCAAATAAGAAAAATTCAGAATAGTATTCATGCTATAGTAGATTTGGAGTTAAAAGAATATGGTGAATGGATTAGATAAGCCGAAAATAGACATTAACGGGATCATATATTATCTGAATAAGCTTGTCATTTCCGAAGGAAATACATATTGGATAGAGAAGTTAAATAAGGATAAAAAGGCAGTAGTTCATCTAGCCGTTATGGTTGAACCATATTTATCACGCATTTTGTCCGGAGAAAAAACTATTGAATCACGTTACAGTATTAACTCAATAGCGCCTTTTAAGAAGGTTAAACCAGGAGATATTGTCTTATTAAAGAAGTCTGGCGGTGGAATAGTAGCTATCTTCGAAGCAGGAAAAGTCCACTATTTCTCCCTTAGCGGCCAAAGAGATTTAGAGAAAATTAGAAATGAATATAATGATCGCTTAAAAATAGACGAGAGCTTTTGGGAAGAAAAAAGGGAATGTAGGTATGCAACTTTAATTGATATAAAAAGCTTACTAAAAATACCGCAATTCAACGTAAATAAACACAGTAGAACTGCATGGATGACCATTGAGCCATTATTTTATCGAGAGGAAGCGATACAGATGAAAATTGAAAATTATCCTCATGTATTATGTATTGCTGGAAAAATTGCCAGTGGCAAAACATACGTATCTAAAATAATAGCCGAAGAGAATAATTGGTTACGCTGCTCAACTAGTGATTTTCTACGAGATATTCTACATAAAAATGGTGAGTTTTCTCCAACTAGGGAACAGTTGCAAGAAGCAGGGGAGCGAGAAATCAGGAAAGGGTGGAATAACTTTGCCAGAGACTTTCTTGGTTATGCAATATCAAAAAAACCTGGGGAATATTTAGTTGTTGATGGGATAAGGCACATGGAGTTTCTAAATGAAATAAGAGACATCATTTCTCCGAAAAAGTGTCTGCTGATATATCTTGAGATTCCTAGCGAGATTCTTCAAGAGAGATTATTAGAACGAGGCGAGAAGCTTATTAACTTTGACCATATAGCAGAAGGTGATCAAAGTATGCTTCTTAACAAGGCCGATTACATTTCTGATGGTAATATACAAAACATTATAAACTATATTAAATCAAACCTATAGAAAAAAGGAGGTTCCACAACCACTGGGGAGGGCCCGTGAAGAAAAGTGCGTATTTCGGCGACATCCGGACACTGATTTCGGAAACATCCGGACAGCCTATCGGAATTATCCGGACAGCGTATCGGATACATCCGGACACCTTGCCTGGCTGACATCTTAACTGGTATCCTTAA